>NZ_JBEOXV010000004.1:0-474990 GCF_040296785.1 Kitasatospora sp. NPDC002040
TTTTAGTCTCTGGTTTAGAGCCGTGTGATATACCGACCTACTTGGGCGGGGCGGTGCGGGGCCCCCCCCACCGCCCTTCCTCATGTCACGTCACCGACGCGTCGTCAGCAGGCGATCGGCAGGTCCAGCGTCACCGGGGTGTTGGCCCACGGGTAGGACGCGACCGAGAACGAGGCGTGCACGGTCGAGCCGCACGGCACGGTGCCGCCGACGCCGCGCACCTGGATGGTGGCCGAGTTGAAGTTGCGGTAGCCCTGGACGCTGCCGAGCGAGGCGCCGCCGACGATCCCGCCGGACAGGTTGACGATCAGCTCCTTGGACTGCGGGCCCGGGCCCGGCAGGCTGACCTGGCCGTACAGCTGGACCTGGTCGCCGGTGACCTCGGCGCAGACCTTGGTGGAGAGGCCCGACTGCAGGGCCGAGGGACCACAGGTGACGGTGGTCGCAGTGGTGGTGGCCGAAGCCGGGGTGGCGGCGAGCGCCAGGCCGGCCACGCCGGCGGCGACGAGAAGCTTGCGGAACATGGAAGTCCCTCCCTCTGGAACAGCGCGCAAGGCCCCACGCCGAGCGCTACTGCAATGTGATATTTCACTATACCCGTGAATCTGAGTGGCCGTCAGGTTGAACAGCGGATCACCTGTCAGCGACCTGTCGGTGCCGACAGCGGGCTGACAGCGGCGTGACAGCGGGCCCCGCCACGCTGATGCCATGAACCGAAACGACACCGTCCCGAACGACCGGGGGCTCAGCGGCACGAACGCCGTCGAGGTACGAGGCATCGTCAAGCACTACGGGGAGACCAAGGCGCTGGACGGCGTCGACCTGACCGTCCGCCAGG
This sequence comes from Kitasatospora sp. NPDC002040, assembly GCF_040296785.1. Taxonomy (NCBI): domain Bacteria; kingdom Bacillati; phylum Actinomycetota; class Actinomycetes; order Kitasatosporales; family Streptomycetaceae; genus Kitasatospora; species Kitasatospora sp. NPDC002040. The sequence goes on from NZ_JBEOXV010000004.1 coordinate 839, forward strand.
GCACCGTGCTCGGCGTGCTCGGCCCGAACGGCGCGGGCAAGACCACCCTGGTCCGGGTCCTCTCCACCCTGATCAAGCCGGACGCCGGCACCGCCTTCGTCGGCGGCTACGACGTGCTGCGGCAGCCGAAGCAGCTGCGCCGCACCATCGGCCTCACCGGCCAGTACGCCTCGGTCGACGAACTGCTCTCCGGGTACGAGAACCTCTACCTGATCGGCCGCCTGCTCGACCTGCCCGCCAAGCAGGCCAAGGCCAGGGCCACCGAGCTGCTGGAGCGCTTCTCGCTCACCGAGGCCGCCAAGCGCCCGGCCAAGACCTACTCCGGCGGCATGCGCCGCCGGCTCGACCTGGCCGCCTCGATGATCGGCAGCCCCAAGGTGCTCTACCTGGACGAGCCGACCACCGGCCTGGACCCGCGCACCCGCAACGAGGTCTGGGACGAGGTGCAGCGGATGGTGTCCGAGGGGGCCACCGTGCTGCTCACCACCCAGTACATGGAGGAGGCGGAGCAGCTCGCGAACGAGCTGACCGTGATCGACCGGGGCCGGGTGATCGCCAACGGCCGGGTGGCCGACCTCAAGGCCCAGGTCGGCGGCCGGACCCTCCAGGTCCGCCCGGTGCACCCGGCCGAGCTGCCCGAGATGGCCCGCTGCCTGCACGAGACCGGCCTGACCGGCGTCACCTTCTCGGCCGACACCGGTCTGCTCTCGGTCCAGCTCACCGACGACGAGCAGCTCACCACCGTGGTCGGCGTGCTCGGCTCGCGCGGCTTCGGCATCGCCGGTATCGACACCAAGCTGCCCAGCCTGGACGAGGTCTTCCTGACCATCACCGGCAAGCCCGGCGCCGCCCCCACCGTCCCGACCCTGGAGAAGGAGGCCGTGGCATGAGCGCCGCCACCCTCAGCCCCGCGACCGTGCCCCTGACCACCGACGACGTCCGGATCGGCCCCCGGGCCGCGCTGCGGCACATCGGCGCGCTGACCCGCCGCAACCTGATGCGGATCAAGGCCGACCCGGAGTCGATGCTCGACGCCCTGCTGGTGCCGATCATCTTCACCGTGCTGTTCGTCTACGTGTTCGGCGGGGCGATGTTCCCCACCCGGCAGGAGTACATCCAGTACATGATCCCCGGTCTGCTCGGCACCACCGGGCTGAACCTGGCGATGGCCGTCGGCACCGGGCTGAACAGCGACTTCCAGACCGGCGTGATGGACCGCTTCCGCACCCTGCCGATCGGCCGGTCCGCGGTACTGGTCTCCAAGATGGCCGCCGAGCTGCTGCGCGGGCTGGTGTCCTTCACCATCCTGATCAGCTTCTCGATGATCCTCGGCCTGGAGATCAAGACCGGTGTGCTGCAACTGCTCGGCGCCGTCGGCCTGTCCCTGCTGTTCGGCATGTCGATCGTCTGGATCTCGATGCTGCTGGGCATGGCGCTGCGCAGCGCGCAGGCCGTCCAGGGCGTCTCGATGCTGGTCATCATGCCGCTCCAGTTCGGCAGCTCGATCTTCGCCCCGACCGGCACCATGCCGGGCTGGCTGCAGACCTTCACCGAGTACAACCCGCTCTCCGCGCTGGCCGACGCCTGCCGCAGCCTGATCAACGGCGGGGCGCTCACCCACTCGGTCACGATCGTGCTGGTCTGGTCGGTGGGCATCACCGCCATCACCGCGCCGCTGGCGGTGGCCCGCTTCCGCAAGCGGACCTGAGCCTCATCCCAGCTCTCCGGCCCGGTCCAGCAGGGCGGCGGTCTCGGTCAGCCCGAGAGCGCCGCCCTCGGCGTGCGCGGCCAGGTACTCGGCCTCGCCCAGCATCGCCCGGGCGGTCGCCTCGGACTCCTCCCGCTCCTGCCGTTCGATGAAGGTGCCGCGCGGGCCGTGCAGGTTGTCGTGGGCGCCGAGCAGCACCGCGCCGAGCCGGGCGATCCGCAGGTCGTCCCGCATCCCGGCCACGATCAGCAGGGTGCCGGTGAACGCGGGCAGCAGCAGCACCGTCATGTGCTCGGCGAACACCCCGGCCGCACCGTCGACCCGCCGCATCTGCCGCCGGCCCTGCCGGAGCAGCGCCAGCGCACCGTCCGGATCGCCCGACCGGGCCACCACCCAGCTGCGGATGCAGACCAGCAGGCCGACGAAGACCTCGGGCACCAGCGGGCCGAGCATCTGCCGGTGCTCCATCAGGTGGTCCAGCCTGGCCAGCGCCTCGGGGTACTCGCCCCGGCGGGCGTGCACCGAGCAGAGCACCAGATTGCCGAACAGCTGGGCCCCGTCCGCCGACTGGTTGCCCGGCACCACCTCGGCCAGCGCGGCCCGCACCACCGCCTCGCCGCGCTCCGGGTCGGTCTGCAGGATCGACTCCCCCAGCCGGACCTTCAGCATCGGCACCTCGTGGTGCGCGCCCAACTGCTCGGCCAGCTCGATCGACTGACGGTACGTCCGCACCGCCCCCTCAGCGTCCCCCAGGTTGCTCATCGCCTCCGCCTGCGCGGCCAGCGCCTCGGACCGGCCCCACTTGTCGCCGAGCCGGGTGAAGATCTCCAACGCCTCCGCGCTGTCCAGGGTGGCCTGCGGCAGACCGCCGACCCAGTCGTTCATCATCCGGGCCCGGACCTGCAGCACGAACGCCAGGTCGCTCTCCCGGCCGTGCACCCTGGCACCCGCCACCGCACCGTCCAGCAGGCCCTTCAGGCTGTCCATCTGGCCGGCCAGGAAGGCGGCGAACACCCGCAGCAGCACCGGGAAGCGGAACGCCTGCGGCAGGTCCGGGGTGTAGACCTCCAGCACCCGCCGGGCCAGCCGGATCGCGTCGGTCTCGCCGAGCTGCTCCATGTTCCCGGCGAAGATGGTGACCAGCTTGAACAGCTGGACCTGCCGCCGGGCCTCGGCCACCATGTCCTCGGACATCGGCAGCGGCCGGTCCAGCGGGCCCTCGGTGAGCGGGACGGGCGCGGGGGCGCCCTCGGCGAAGGCGTCGGGGCCGAGCGCGCCGATCTCCACGTACCAGCCCTCGGCCTCGGTCCGGTAGTCCCGCAGCTGCCAGAACCAGCCCATCCCGAGCGCCAGGACCAGCGCCTCCTGCTCCTCGCCCCGGTCGATCGCCCGGCGGATCGCGGCCCGGATGTTGTCCTGCTCCCGCTCCAGCAGGTCCAGCACGGCCAGCTGCTCGGGGCCGTGCACCCGCAGGTCGGCGTTGCGCACCAGCTCGCGGTAGTGCCGGATGTGACGCAGCGCCACCTCCGGCTCGTCCGCCTCGGCCAGCCGCTCCCCCGCGTACTCCAGGATGGTCTCCAGCATCCGGTAGCGCGGGTGCTCGCCCAGCCCGGCCACCAGCAGCGACTTGTCCACCAGCGAGAGCAGCAGGTCGGCGACCTCCTCCCGGGGCACCTCCACCTCGTCGGCACAGACCTGCTCGGCGTCCTCCAGGGTGCAGCCGCCCGCGAAGACCGCGAGCCGGCGCAGCACGGCGCGCTCCCGCTTGCCCAGCAGGTCCCAGCTCCAGTCCACCACCGCGCGCAGGGTCTGCTGCCGCGGCAGCAGGGTCCGCGAACCGGCCGTGAGCAGGGCGAACCGGCCGTCCAGCCGGTCCGCCAGCTGACGCGGGGTCAGGCCGCGCAGCCGGGCCGCGGCCAGCTCGATGGCCAGCGGGAGGCCGTCCAGACGGCGGCAGATCTCGGCGCAGGCGTCCGGATCCTCGGCCGGGTCGAAGCCCGGGCGGGCGGCGGCGCCGCGCTCGGCCAGCAGCCGCAGCGCGACCTGGCCGGGCAGCGGCTCAACCGGGATCATCACCTCGCCGGGCACACCGAGCGGCTCCCGGCTGGTGGCCAGCACGGTCAGGCCGGGGCACTCGGCGAGCAGTTGGTCGGTCAGGTCGGCGGCGGCCTGGATCAGGTGCTCGCAGTTGTCCAGCACCAGCAGCATCCGGCGCTGCGCGCAGTGCTCGACTATCCGGCGGACCGGGTCGTGCACCCGGGCCACCTCGGCGACCGTGCCACCGGTGTGCAGCACGGTCTCGCGCAGCCCGAGCGCGGAGAGCACCGCGCCGGGGGTGGCGGCCGGGTCCTCCAGCGGGGCCAGCTCGACCAGCCAGACCCCGTCCGGCCACCTGCCGTCGGCCTGTTCGGTGAGCGCGGCCTCGACCGAGAGCCGGGTCTTGCCGGAGCCGCCGGGGCCGGTCAGGGTGGTCAGCCGGCCCGCCGCCAGCGCGGCCTTGACCCCCGTCAGGTCCTCGCTCCGGCCGACGAAGCTGGTCCGCCGCGGGCGCAGGTTGCCGGTGCTGCGGCGCTGCTCCCGGACGGTCTGCGGGGCGGGCTCCCCACCGTCCAGCAGCTCCCGGTGCAGGGTGCGCAGCGCTTCGCCGGGGTCGGTGCCGAGCTGGTCGGCCAGCGCGCGCCTGATCCGCTCGTACTGCTGGAGCGCCTCGGCGGTGCGGCCGCCGTCGCGCAGCGCGCGGATCAGCAGCGCGGCGAGCGGCTCGTCCAGCGGCCGGTTCTCGCACAGCTCGGCGAGTTCGGCGGTCACCCCGGCGGCCCGGCCGAGGGCCAGCTCGGCGGCGATCCGGTCGCGCCGGGTCTCGTCCCGCTGGGCCTCCAGCCGGACGGCGGAGCCGCCCCGGTCCGGCAGGTCGGCCAGCGCCGGGCCGCGCCAGAGGGCGAGGGCGGCGGTCAGCCGTTCGGCGGCCGGCCCGTGGTCGTCCGCCCCGGCCGCCCGGCGACCCTCGGCGGCCAGCCGCTGGAACTCGGTCAGGTCGCTGTCCGGCGTGGTCAGCCAGTACCCGGCGGGCCCGGAGCCGACCTGCTCCCGGCCGATCGTGCGGCGCAGCCGGCCGACCAGGGTCTGCAGCGCGGCGGCCGAGTCCTGCGGCGGGTCGGCGCCCCAGACCTCGTCCACCAGCAGGTCGGCCGGGACGGGGCGGCCCTGGCGCAGCACCAGCGCCGCGAGCAGCGCGCGCAGCCGCGCACCGCCCAGCGGTACGGGGGTGCAGTCGTCGAGGTGGGCGGTGGTGGTTCCGAGGATGCCGTAGTGCACCCGCCCATTCTGGGTGACGCCGGGCCCCGGGTACGCCCGGAACTGCTGTCCCGGGCGGTCCGTTCACCCAGCACGCCTTGTCCGGCCCCGGCCGGACCCGGCATGATCGACCGTCGGACCGTCCCCACGCATCGGAGCCACCCCGTCATGACCTTCGCCGAAACCCAGCGCTCGCGTCGCGAGGACCGCCGGATCAGTCCGGTGTTCTGGGTACTCCTCGCGACCCTCGGCACGGCCGGCTGGGCGGTGGCCACCGGGTACGGCAGCGCCCGGTTCGGCATCTTCCTGTTCGTGGTGGCGGGCTGGATGGTCTCGCTCTGCCTGCACGAGTACGCGCACGCCCGCACCGCGCTGCACAGCGGCGACATCTCGGTCGGCGCCAAGGGCTACCTGACGCTCAATCCGCTGAAGTACACCCACGCCCTGCTGAGCTTCGTCCTCCCGGTGGTCTTCGTGATCCTCGGCGGCATCGGCCTGCCCGGCGGCGCGGTCTACATCGAGCGGCACCGGATCCAGGGCCGGCTCAAGCACAGCCTGATCTCGGCGGCCGGGCCGCTGGTGAACGTGCTCTGCGCGGCGGTGCTGCTGATCCCGGTCGGCGCGGGCTGGCTCGACAACCCCTCGGTCCACGCCGAGCTGGGCGGCCGGGAGCTCTCGGTCTCGCCGCTGGCCGCCGCGCTCGGCTTCCTCGGCATGCTCCAGATCAGCGCCGCCCTGCTCAACCTGCTGCCGGTGCCCGGCCTGGACGGCTACGGCATCGTCGAGCCCTGGCTCTCGCCGAAGACCCGGCTCGCGGTGCAGCCGTTCGCCCCGTACGGCCTGCTGGCGGTGTTCATCCTGCTCTGGCAGTCCGAGGTGAACCGCTGGTTCTTCGACCTGGTGTACTCGGTGGTCGAGCTGTTCGGCGTCAATCCGGCGCTCAGCCAGCTCGGCGGCTACCTGTTCCGGTTCTGGGAGAACTAGGGCCGCTCTTTCGGGTCACGTCGGATCAGCGGGCGTCGTTGGGCAAGGAGGGCGCGTGCCCCGGCGACGCCCGCCCGACGTGATCCGAAAGAGAGGCCCTAGGCCTCCTGGGCGGATTCCCGGGCCAGTGCGGCGGCCTTGGCCTGGCGGGCGCGGCGCAGGTGGTACCAGGCGATGTTGCTGAAGACGCCGGCCATCAGCACCCAGATCAGCCCCAGCCAGCGGCCCTGGACGAGCGAGACCACGGCGGCGACCACCGCGAGCAGACAGACGATCGAGGCGAACAGGGCGTTGCGGGGCATGGCGCGGGACTCCTAGGGCCGGGAACGGTCGACCCATTCTCGCCGACCGCCCCGGGCGTCCCCGACGGGGTCCCGTCGGCCGGTACTCGGACGTCTGCGCTCAGACGTCCGTGCTCAGACGTCGGTGATGCGGATGCCCGCGTGGGCCTTGTAGCGACGGTTGACCGAGATCAGGTTGGCCACCAGCGACTCCACCTGGTGGGCGTTGCGCAGCCGGCCCGCGAAGATGCCGCGCATGCCGGGGATCCGGTCGGCCAGCGCCTGCACCAGGTCGGTCGCCTCCCGGTCCTCGCCGAGCACCAGCACGTCGGTGTCGATCCGCTCGATCGACTCGTCCTGCAGCAGCACCGCCGAGAGGTGGTGGAAGGCGGCGGTCACCCGGGAGTCCGGCAGCAGGGCGGCGGCCTGCTGGGCGGCGCTGCCCTCCTCCGGCTTGAGGGCGTACGCACCCTGCTTGTCGAAGCCGAGCGGGTTGACGCAGTCGACCACGATCTTGCCCGCCAGCTCCTCCCGCAGGGCGGAGAGGGTGTCCGCGTGGCCGTCCCACGGCACCGCGACGATCACGATGTCGCTGTCCCGGGCGCAGCCCGCGTTGTCCGTGCCCCGGACACCGAGGCCGAGTTCGGCGGCCGCCGCCTCCGCGCGCTCGGCCGTCCGGGAACCGATCACGACCTGCTGGCCGGCCTTGGCCAGCCGGAAGGCCAGCCCACGCCCCTGGTCCCCGGTGCCGCCCAGGACGCCGACCACCAGACCGGAGACGTCGGGGAGGGCGGGCTTGGTCACTGATTCGTGGGTAGTCATGCCGAAGATCCTGCCAAAGGGCCCCGGCCTGCTCCATCCTCTAGCCCCATGGACGCGGTGAGAGTTTCAGCACTACGCGAGCAACTGGCCGGCACCGGCTGGCCCGAGTCCGCCCTGGTCTTCGCCGGAGCGCTGCGCCGATCGGTCGGCCGCCGTACCGCCCGGGGCCTGCTGCTGGTCGGCACCGAGGCCTACGAACCCTGGCACCTGGCCGCCCACCTGGACGAGGAGGCCACCCGCTCGGGGGTCGCCCGGTTGGCCCCGACCCTGCTGCGGCACCGGGTCGAGCCCGGCGCGCCCGCCCATCTCTCGTACGGCCTGCGGGGCCTGACGGAGGCTCGGCGGGGCGCGACCGTGCTGCTGGTGGCGCCCGCCGCGGCGGAGGCGCCGCTGCTGGAGCGGGTGCAGGACGCCCGGCGCAGCGGGGCCACCGTGCTCGCGCTGGACTCCGGTGACTCGGAACTGACCGGCCTGGCCCACGAGCGGCTGACCGTCCCGGTCGCGGACCCGGCCGCGGCCCTGCTCGCGGCGGAGCCGTTCGAGCTGGTCCAACACCTCGTCAGCTCCGCCACGGGATCGCCCGGCTCCCGGCTGGCCCGGCTGGCCGAGCGGCTGGCCGGCCCCCCGGTCGCGCACTGGTAATTCGTTTGCCCTGCTCCGGCGCGCCGCCGCAGGATGGCTCCTCGTGACTTCGCACCCCTCCCGCTGGCAGCGGATACGCCCCGACCTGACGCCGTGGCGGTCCTCCAAGGACTTCCGCCTGCTCTGGAGCTCGGGGTGCATCTCCGCCTTCGGCAGCTTCCTCACCTACGTCGCGGTGCCGCTGCAGATCAAGGAGTTGACCAACTCCTCGTTCGCGGTCGGCCTCATCGGCGCGGTCGAACTCGTCCCGCTGATCGTCTTCGGCCTCTGGGGCGGCGCCCTCGCCGACGCACTGGACCGGCGCAAGCTGGTGCTCTTCTCCGAGGCCGGGCTGCTGCTGCTCTCCGGCCTGCTGCTGCTCAACGCGCTGCTGCCCAGCCCGGTGCTCTGGCCGATCTACCTGGTGGCCGGCCTGGTCGCCGCCGTGGACGGGCTCCAGCGCCCGGCCCTGGACTCGCTCACCCCGAGGATCGTCGCGCACGACCAGCTGACCGCCGCCTTCGCGCTCAACTCGCTGTACCGCAACGCCGCCTCGGTCGCGGGCCCGGCCCTGGCCGGCGTGATCGTCGCGGTGGCGGGCGTGCAGACCGCGTACGCGCTGGACGTGCTCACCTTCGGCGTCTCGCTGCTGCTGCTCGCCCGGATCCGGGCTGTCCCGCCGTCGACCGGCGCGGAGAAGCCCTCGCTGGGCACGATCGTCACCGGCATCAAGTACGCCTGGGGCCGCCGCGACCTGCTGAGCACGTACGCCATCGACACCTGCGCGATGCTGTTCGCCTTCCCGGTGGCGATCTACGCCTTCTGGGCCTCGGACCTGCGCGCCGACTGGGCGCTCGGCCTGATGTACGGCGCGACCGCCGCCGGTGCGCTGGTGGTCTCGGCCACCAGCGGGTGGACCTCCGCCGTCCACCGGCACGGCCGGATGCTGGTGCTGTCCGCACTGGGCTGGGGCGTCGCGATCGCGCTGGCCGGGTTCGTCGGCAACATCTGGCTGGTGCTGCTCTGCCTGGCCGCCGCCGGCGGCGCCGACCAGATCAGCGGCATCGCCCGCTCGACCATCTGGAACCAGTCCATCCCGGACGAGCTGCGCGGCCGGCTGGCCGGGGTCGAGCTGCTCAGCTACTCGGTCGGCCCCCAGCTCGGCCAGGTCAGGGCGGGCGGCATGGCCGGCCTGGTCGGCGTCCGGGGCTCGGTCTGGATGGGCGGGCTCGCCTGCGTGGCGGGCGTGATCGGGCTGACCGCCGCCGTGCCCCGGCTGCTGCGCTACGACGACCGGACGGACGAGAACGTCGCCCTGGTCCGGGCGCAGCACGAGGCCGCGGCGGCCGCGCGTCAGGCGGCCGCGGCCGCCTGACGGCCGGTCAGGAGTCCTTCTGCCCGGGCTCCCCGGCGCTGCCGTCGCCGTTGTTCCAGCGCGGGTCCTGCTGCCACTCGCGGTTGCGCTCGGCGGCGGTCTCCAGCGCCTGCCCGGCCTCCTCGCGGCTGGCGTACGGGCCGAGCCGGTCCTTGGCGGGGCACTCCGGGCCCTCCTCGACCTTGGCGTGCTTGATGCAGTAGAACCACTCGCCGGGCTTGCCGGTCGGCTTGCCGCGTCCGAACACCGTCTGCTCCCTCCGTCGCCGGCGCCGTTGCCGGCGCCCTGGGACGATCATGCCCCGTCCCGGCGTTCGCACGCACAGCCGGGTCCTCGGGGGCCCGGCCGATAGACTCGCGGCCATGGCTCTCGTTCCCGGCATCCAGTCCCCCATCCGCAAGGTCCCCGCGCACATCCCGCGCCCGGAGTACGTCGGCAAGCCCAAGCCGACCCCGTACACCGGGCCCGAGGTGCAGACCGCGGAGACCATCGAGAAGATGCGGATCGCCGGCCGGATCGCCGCCCAGGCGATGGCCGAGGCCGCCAAGCTGATCGCGCCGGGCGTGACCACGGACGAACTCGACGCGGTGGCCCACGAGTACATGTGCGACCACGACGCCTACCCGTCCGACCTCGGCTACCGGGGCTTCCCCAAGTCGGTCTGCACCTCGATCAACGAGGTGATCTGCCACGGCATCCCGGACTCGACCGTGCTCCAGGACGGCGACATCGTCAACATCGACGCCACCGCCTTCATCCACGGGGTGCACGGCGACCTGAACGCCACCTACTTCTGCGGCGACGTGGACGAGGAGTCCCGGCTGCTGGTCGAGCGCACCCGGGAGTCACTCGACCGGGCGATCAAGGCCGTCAAGCCGGGCCGTCAGATCAACGTGATCGGCCGGGTGATCGAGTCCTACGCCAAGCGCTTCGACTACGGCGTGGTGCGCGACTTCACCGGCCACGGGATCAACACCTCGTTCCACTCCGGCCTGATCGTCCCGCACTACGACAGCGAGCGGGCCACCGAGGTGATCAAGACCGGGATGACCTTCACCATCGAGCCGATGCTCACCCTGGGCACGTACGACTACGACATCTGGGCCGACGGCTGGACGGTCGTCACCAAGGACCGCAAGCGGACCGCCCAGTTCGAGCACACCCTGGTGGTCACCGCCGACGGCGCCGAGATCCTGACGCTGCCCTAGTCCCTGCTCGGTCCCTGAACGTGAGCGGGCCCCGGGCGGATCTCCGCCCGGGGCCCGCTCGCGTGGTCCGGCTCAGCCGATCAGCCACTGCTCCTCGGCGACCGCGCCCACCTCGGTGCAGGCGTCGGTCAGCACGTCGAGCACCCGGAGCGCGTCCGGGAGGGCGTACTCCGGGCCGCGCAGCCAGCGCACCTCGGTCCCGTCCGGCAGCGCGGCCGGGGGGAGCAGGGTGTAGGAGCCGCGGCAGTGCCAGCGCAGGCCGGGGTGCTCCGACATGGTGTCGGGCGTGCTGTCCAGCACGCTCGGCCACCACTCGTCCTCGTCCACGGGGGTGCCCCGGGTCGCGGTGAAGAAGAGGTAGCGGTCCTCGCCGACGGCGGCCACCGGGCCGTGCACGCCGAGCGCGTCGAGCCGCTCCAGTGCCAGCACGCCGGCCTCGGCCGGGACGTCCAGCACGTCGTGGGCGCGGCCGGTGGCGGTGATGAAGTTGGCCTGCGGATCGCGGGACAGCCAGCGGGCCAACTGCTCCGGATCGACCGTGGCCTGGGACTGCCAGGCGAACGAGACGGGGTGCTGGGCCGGCGCCGGACAGCCGACCCGGTCACACGAACATCGGTGCCCCGCCGGGTGCGCGGCCGGTGCCAGCGGGAAACCCGCACGCACCGCGCCGAGCAGCAGATCCAGTCGACCCGCCGCGTCCACCCCGTTCGCGGCCGTGACACGCTCGCGCTCCCGCCGCTGCCACCATGTGGTCCACCTGCTGCTGCTGGTTTCCATCGGGCCCCTTCCGCACCTGCTGTAGCTGCCGTGCCTGGTGTGACACAGCGACCGACGCAACATCCGACGCAACACCGGAGCCCGCCCCGTTGCTTCCCCGAGGACGCGGTTGGTCCGGCAGCTTCGCCGAAGGCCGGAGCCGGGGTTGCCGGACGGCCGAACGCCCGGGGGCACGGTACGGGTCACATGAGTCGGAAAACTCGGTGGGCGGGCGCGTCGCGCGCACCTCACCCGGCCCGTACGAGGGCCCGCCGACCCGGGAATCCCCGGGGGCGTACAGAGCAGGATAAGGGTGTCGGGGGGGCCGATCCGACCGGGGGGAGTGCTGCGCTGGTCACACCGGCTCCCGACGCCCTCCCGACACCCTTCACATCCCCGCCCCACCGCGCGCACCCCGGCCACCCGCACGTACCCGGACCAGCCCGGCTCCCCCGTAGGGTGGAGCCGTGAGAAGCGCGGACACGGAATTCCACGGCGGCCCCCTGGACGGGCGGGTGCTCCCCATCGCCCTGACCCCGTTCAGCAACATCCCCAAGACCTACCGGGTCCCGGTCCCCGCCCACGGCGACACCCCCGCCGCCACCCTGGTCTACCACCGGGCCAAGGAGTACGACCCCAAGGGCCGCTGGCGCTGGCGGTACGAATACGAGCCCGAGGCCTGACGCCCGCCTGACGCCCGTCTGACGCCTCTTCGGCCCGGACGCCGGGTCAGTCGCTCTCGGCGAGGATCAGGTACAGCTTCTTCCGGGCGTCGTTGAGCACCGCCAGGCCCTTGGCCCGCTGCTCCTCCGTGCCCGTGGTCATCACCTGGCGGATCGCCTGGTCGACCGCCCCGAGGGCCTGGCCGACCTCCTGGACGGACTCCCAGCCGAGCCCGCGCCCGGCCGTCTCCTCCCACGGCGACGCCGAACCGCCCGCCGCCTCGGCCCGACCGGCCTCGGTCAGCTCGAACAGCCGCTTCCCGGAAACCTCCTGACCCTTGATCAGGCCTTCCTCCTCCAGCAGCTGCAGGGTCGGGTACACCGACCCCGGGCTCGGCCGCCAGGCCCCGCCCGTCCGCTCGCCCAGCTCGGTGATCATCTCGTACCCGTGCATCGGCCGCTCCGTCAGTAGCGCCAGCAACGACACCCGGACATCGCCCCGCCGCGCCCGCCCCCCACGCCGCCCGTGCCCGGGAAACCCCCGCCCCCCATGCCCGAACGGAGGCCCGCCGAACGGACCACCCGGAGGCCGCCCGAACCCACCGAACGCCTCACGCTCCTCACGCCACTCCCACCTGCGCATCCCACTCACCGCTCTCTCAGTCGTACTATCTCGATACTTCGACGATATATCGCTACCTATCGCTCGTCAACGGATTCGGTTGCGGCTCCGACGAGGGCGCCGGTGCAGGCGGGGCGAAATCCGGTGGGTCCGGGCGATCAGGGTGTGGGCGCGGTTGCCGTTAGTGTTTGCTGCTGAACGAGGGGGTCGCTTGTCACCTGAAACAGCAGCGGCGGGGATGAAGGGGATCACGTTTCCTGCCTGGCACGGCAAGCACTACGTGACCCTGGCGGAGCTGCTGGTCCGCCTCGGGAGCTTCGGCCTGGGCCTGAGGTGGCGCGTCGAGTTCGACGAGATCGTCGATCCACGTTGCGTCGAGATGGAGAGGAAGTCTGCCGACGGCGGCATGGACACCTTGACGCTGCTGTCGCTGACGACGCCCTTCCTCCAGCTGATCGACGCTGAGGCACGTGGGTTCGCCGCGGACAAGGTCATGGTCGTTCTGACCGAAGTGGACAGCTCGTTGTGGGACGTCAGGGCGGTCGACGAGCGCGTACTCGACGAACTTCGCCGCCAATATCCCGGGGCAACGGACCTAGGCGCAGCGGCTTCGCCGCAGTAGCGGGGCCGTTTCTGGTGGGGCCACTGTCAGAGGCCGGGGGCGCTCGTAGATGATGTTGTCGTGACGAACCGCATCAGTGCCCTGATCTCGATCTTCGGTGTGGCCGCCGGCGTAGTGCTGGTCGTCCTGGCGGTCCAGCAGTACCGGTCCGGAGCATCGGTCCTCTGGCTCGCGGCCGGTGCTTTGATCTTCCTCTGTGCCCTGTTCGCCCTCGTTCGGGACGTGAAGCGGCTCCGCACCGGACCGACGGCCTGACCATCGGCACCGGGCGCACTTCGGTGAGACGCCGTCAGAGTTCCGTACGTTGTCGCGCGGGTCAGGACAGCGGCTGCCCGCCGCGGCCGGTGCGGCGGACACCGCGCGGCGAGAACGTCATCGGGCCGATCCAGCCCCGGCGGACCTGGGCGACCTGGGAGGGCAGCGGGGTCACCGGGTCCAGGGCGCGCCCGCGTGACCAGTTCGCGAAGAGGCCCTCGGTGGTCTCGACAGCGGACACCACCATGGTCACCTGACGGCCGTCGTCGTCCCAGGTGTTCCAGAGCGCCCATCCCTCCGGCCGGGCTTCGACACCGATACGCGCGCACGCCTGCTCGTAGTCGTCGTCCACTCCCGTCGGCATGACCCCGGGCTTCAGCACCGTGGCGCCGACCAGCCTGACCAGGGGGCGGTCCTCCTCCACGCAGCCGTCACCGTCGAAGTGGTAGCTTCGCAGGGCCCGGGCGAGGGCGTTGATGCTGCGTCGGAGCGGTGTCGCGTCCTCCGGGTCGGGGTCGAACGAGAGCCAGTCCTCGTTGGATGCCTCGACCGTGACCAGGTACGCGAGACGCTCGATCTCCCGCAGGTGGTCCGGATCGCTGAGTTCAGGTGTGGGCATGGCGGGCAGTCTCGCACCGGAACACCCCACCGGCACAAGCATTTTCGCCGGATTCCGAAGGGCCGCACGAGTGCCCCGGCGAGCACCACAGCGACGTTCCAGGCGAACGTCACCGACGGAACCTAGCCGCACCGGCCTCTGAGCTCCTGGGTGTCCGAGTTGATCCAGCCGATCACTTCGTTCGGATCGGCCATGACCTCGCCGATCAACCGGGATCGGTACTCCCCGAAGTCGGCGGACAGCCGCTGGAGTGCCGGGCCGACGGCGTTCCCGTTGGCTCTGAACCAGGCCCCCGTCAGGTCGTGGCGTGCCTGGAGGGCTGCGTCGGCCCGGCTGTAGGTGGTGGTCCCGGCATCGTGCTGATACCTGGTCAGGGCCGCCTCCGCCTCGTCGCAGCCTGCGGCCCGGAGGGTCGGCAACGGCGGTGCGGGCACCGGGGCCGGCGTAGGGGTGGGTACGTGCGGCGAGGGCGTGCCGGTATGAGGCGGGGGCGTCGGAGTCGGCGGCGGGCTGGGAGTCGGGCTCGGTGTCGGGCTGGGCGGCTCGGGTGTCGGAGTGGGTGACCCGGGGCCGCTGGTGGTCGGGGTGGCGGTCGGCGGCTGCGGGGTCCAGCTGCCGGCCGCAGGGACCACCGGGCCCACGTGCGCCTGCGGTGGCGGGTCGGGCGGCAGGAGGTAGGCCACCAGCGCCACCACGGCGGCCGCCGCACCCGCGAGCGCGCCGATCGCGGCCCAGTTGGGACCAGCCGACGGCGGACCAGCCCACGGCGGACCACCCGACGGCGGGCCGCTCGGTGGGTCTGCGGGCGGTGGTGTCGATCCGTTCCCCGTCATGCCGCCCATCGTGACCCGACCGGTCCGCGCCGGTCCAGACCGCGGCGGCTGAACGTTCTGAAGGCCGAACTCCCCTCACTGACGGAGGATTTCAGTGCCTTCGCAGCACACCAGTGGGCAGGCGCCCCCGCGCGGCGAGCCCCGGGTCATCGACCGCGGGACGGTGATCGAAAAGTTTTTTCGGCCGTCCGGTCACACTCGTGCGCCCCGGCGAGTCATTGCAGTGAGAGGCATCGGAGCAACCCCGCTCCGGACGCCACCTGTTGAGGAGCCCACTGATGAACACCGCCCACGTCGTCGTCACCGTCCTGGCCGCCCTGATGTCGGGCTACTCGGGCGCCGCCCTGCTGACCCGGGCGCAGTGGGTGGTGCAGATCCTGGCCGAGTACAAGGTCCCGAGCGGCTGGTGGCCCTGGCTCGGTGCCGCAAAGGCGGCCGGCGCCCTGGGCCTGCTGGTCGGGCTCTTCGTCCCCGTCGTCGGCACCGCCGCCACCATCGGCCTGGCCCTCTACTACGGCGGCGCCGTGATCACCGTCGCCAGGGCCCGCTGGTACAGCCACATCCCGTTCCCGCTGGTCTACCTGGCCCCGGCCGTCACCGCCTACGCCCTCGGCCTCGCGGCCTGAACCGGTCGGTGGCCCCGACTTCGCCGGACTGGCAGGCTGTCTCCGTGGACACGGAGACACTCGGGGCGGACGACTACGAGTCGGTGCACCGGGCCGGCCGGCGGTTGGCGGCCCGGTACGGGCCGGTGACGCTCAACGCCATGATGGAGGCGTGGGAGGCGTCGGTGCAGGAGGTCGAGGAGGGGCTCGACGCCGAACTCCTTCTGGAGTACCCGCAGATGCTTCGCTGCCGGGCCTGGCTCGCCGAGGCGTGGCCCGAGTTCACCGAGCGGGTAAGGGCTGCGCAGCAGGCCCGCCTCGACGCCCTGGACGCCCGGTTCGCGCAGGCCACCACGCCCCTGCCCGGCCACCCGGACGACGCGAGGTGGCACTCCCGCCGACCGCTGCGGATCATCAACGGCCTTCCGCCGGAGTGACCCTGCGGGCCGGGACTCGACGTCGAGCGGGAGTCGGGCCCGGGCCCGGTCTGCTGATCACCGGCCTGCGCAGCGCACCTGAGCCTCGGCCACCCGCCTGACGGACCGTCAGTACGGCATGCCAGGCTGTCACCCACGGGGGTGACGAGGAGGGGTGGCGGATGGGGACGGCAGCGCTGGTCAGGGAGGCCCGACGGGTCGGGACGACGGTGGCCCGGCTGCGCGAACTGGGCGCCGGTGAGCCGGAGGTGGCCCGGGCGGTGGCCGGGCGGATCGGGCTGACGGCGGCGCTGGCGGAGGAGTTGGCGGTGCGGTGGGCCGGGGATCACGCGGGCATCGGCGTGCTGCGGACGCTGGCGGCCCAGCCGGCCACCGGTCCGGAGTGGCTGGCGCTGTTCGCGGTGCACCCCGACGAGCAGGTGCGGCGGGCGGTCGCGGCGCACCGGGCCACTCCCAAGCCGACCGTCCGCGCACTGGCGGCGGACAGCGCGGCCACCGTCCGCCGGGCGGTGGCGGCCCGGGAGCGGGTGCCCCGCCGGGTGGTACCCGCCCTGCTGGACGATCCGGCGGCCGAGGTACGGCTGGCGATGGCCCGCCGTCCCGGCGCCGATCCCACCCAGCTGCGGGTGCTCGCCGCCGATCCGGACCCGGAGGTCCGGGCCGCGGCCGCTGCCCATCGGCACACGCCCGGCGAGGCGTTGCTCACGCTGGCCGGTGACCCGGACCTGCTGGTGCTCGCCGCCCTGGCAGGGAACAGGTTCACTCCCGAGCCCGCACTCGGTGCCCTCACCGAGGCCGCTTGCCGGGGCTTAGCGGGCCGGGGCTTAGCCGGCCGGACGGAGCCCGGCAGCTCCGACCCCGGTCAACTCCCCCGCCAGATCGTCGACTCACTGCTGGAGAACGGCCGACTCCCCACTCCGCTGCTGGAGTTGTTCGCCGCCACCGAGGACCGGGGCCTGGCCGCCCGGGCCGCCCTGCTGCTGAAGGCCCGGGCCGAGCGGGCCGGGACGGAGCACCCGTGCTGACCACCTCCGCCTGGCGGGCGCGCTTCGACCGGCTGTCCGGTTCCGACTGGTACCTGCATGCCGGTGACCTGGTCGTCCCGGAGGACCTGGACCACGACATCGCCCTGGTGGTGGACGGCGACCTGACCGTGCACGGCTTCCTGGACGACCACGTCTCGGGCGCCGGCCTGCTGGTGGTGCTGGGCGATCTGACCGTCCGTGACCTGGTGTCCCGGGGGTCGGTGCACGTCACCGGTGACCTGCACGCCGAGGGGGTGGTGTACGGCTACGGCGGTGAGCACGTCCTCGAGGTGGGCGGCCTGGTGCACGCCCGCGCCCTGGTGCCGGCGGGCCGGTCCGCCGCCTACCGGCCTGGCGAGGTGGGCGTGGAGATCGACTCCCAACGCCCGACCAAGGTCCAACTCCGGTCCGCCCGTCGGCTGTTCGTTCCACAGGTCTACGACGGCGGGGCCCGGCGGGCCCGGGAGGGGAGGCCGCCGAAGCTCGAACGCCCCAGCTGCCGCCGGGTCCGGGCCAGACTGCACACGGGCAAGCCGCTCTTCCGCGAACCGGCCATCCACGAAACGCTCTGAGCCCGTGTCGTCCCAGCCCCATGGGTCCGGTCCGGCTAGCGTGGGTGCCATGGCCGGTGAGAGTGATCTGCGGAAACTGCTGAGCGGGATGCGCCCGGAGCTCAACCCCGGGCGGTACGTCTACTGCACCCTGTCGACCCGCGTCCCGGTCGGCCTGCAGCCGGTCGTCACGGTGGCGGAGCCCGAGGGGCCGACCGTGGTGGTGGCGCAGGAGGAGGCGGATGCGCTCGGCCTGCCCTACGAGTACGTGGCGGCCTGGATCACCCTGCGGATCCACTCGGCCCTGGAGGCGGTCGGTCTGACGGCGGCGGTGGCGGCCCGGCTGGCCGAGCACGGCATCAGCTGCAACGTGGTGGCGGGCTTCCACCACGACCACCTGTTCGTCGCGGCCGCCGACGCCGACCGTGCGGTCGCCGCGCTGGAGCAGTTGGCGGCCGAACAGCGCTGAGGCGCGGAGGCCGAAGGGCCTCCGCGCCTCAGCTGTCACCGCGTCAGTGGCAGTTCGCGGTGCCCTTGTCGTTGTAGGTCTTGCCCGCCTCGGGGACGAACTCCCAGTCGTAGCTGTTGGCGTGCAGGGTGAACTTCAGCACGCCGTGGGTGTCGCTGTTGCGGGCCTCGCTGTTGGCCTGGATGGTGCCGAAGCCGTAGAAGCCCGCACCGCCCATGCCCGCCACGAAGCTGCGGATGCCGCGCGCGTTGTCCAGGCCGCCGGCGGCGTTCTGCGGGGCGAAGCGCTCGTACTGGTGGTTGTGGCCGGTCACCACGACATCGGCGTTGGCGTCGTACAGCGCCTGGTAGAGCGGCTTGGTGCCGGGGGTCGGGGCGTGGTTGGAGCCCGAGGTGAAGAGCGGGTGGTGCCAGAGCGCCAGGGTGCAGGAGGTCGGGTTGGCGGCCAGGTCGGCGCGCAGCCACTGCTCCTGGGCCGAACCCGCCGACATGGCGACGTTGGAGTTCAGCGTGATGATGTGCCAGGTGCCGACGTTGTAGGAGTAGTACCCCTTGGCCGGGTCGCCCGCCGAGGCGCCGAAGTAGCTGTAGTAGCCGGTGGCGCCCGAGGTGTTGTAGTCGTGGTTGCCGGGGACGGGCCTGGTCCGGGACTTGAAGCGGCCCCAGGTCGGCTCGTAGTAGCTGTTGAACTCGCTCAGGGTGCCGTTGGTGTAGACGTTGTCGCCGGCCGTGAAGACGGTGCCGGGGATGTTGTCCAGCAGCTTGGCGGTCGCGGTGTCGCCGGAGCCGGAGTCCGCGATGTCGCCGGCGCCGACCAGCACCGGGTCACCGGCGGGCGGGGTCGAGGTGGACGGGCTGGGCGAAGGCGACGGCGAGGCCGAGCCCGACGGAGACGGGGAGACCGACGGCGACGGCGACGGCGACGGCGTGGTGCCGGTGGTGAGCACCAGCTGCGGCGCGTCCGCCCCGCTCTCCCGGGTGTCGTAGTAGGCGCCGTCCGAACTGCTGGAGCTGGCACCGAAGCTGAAGGTCCCGTTGCCCGTCACCACGGAGGTGACGTCGATCTCGTACCAGGTGTCCTTGCTGACCGAGCCGAGGGTGGCCAGGGTGGCGCCGTCGAGCGCGGGCTTGTTGTTCCAGGTGGTGCCGGTCTCGGTCCAGCTGGTGTTGGAGACGGCCTTGAAGACACCGCCCTTGCTGGCGCCGCTGTTCCCGCTGATCGAGCGGATCCGCAGCTTCGCCCCGGTGACCGGCGCGGTGACCCCGGCCACGGTGAACTTCAGGAAGGACTGCCGCACCGGCGAGTTGTCCACCACGAACTGGGTGGAGGTGCCGTAGTTGGTGGACGGCGTGCTGTCCTGGACATAGGTGTCGGCGACGGGAGTGAAGGTCGCGGTGGCCGCCGCCGCGCTCGGGGCGTTCGCGGTGAGCAGGGTCGCGGCGAGCGCGAAGGCTGTCAGGCCGGCGGCTCCCGCCGTCGCCGCTCGCCAGGTGTGACGCGTGCCCATCAGACGGTCCCTTCTGGGGGTGGTACCCGTGGCCCGTGCCGCGGGCGGGGAGAAACCTAGGGGTCCGGCGGAGCCGACCCGGCACGCGGAGATGAACAACCGAGGTGCACCGGATGAGGATTGGGCACCGTACACGTCAAGTCGTACTCGTACACCGGTTGTTCATCCGCCACACACCCACTGGTGCCCCGGACGCTGTTGTCCGGCTTCCGGTCCGGCCCCGACGATATGGAGCGCCCTGAGCCGCCGCCGGGAGGAGACCCCGTTGTACCTGTCCACGATCGGGCGGCCCCGCACCGGCGGAGCGCGCACCGGAGCCCGGATCGGCGCCAATGTGTTCGCGCTCGGCGCGGTCAGCCTGGTCACCGACGTCTCGGCCGAGATGGTGACCGCGATCCTGCCGATGTACCTGGTGCTCGGGCTCCAGCTCAGCCCGCTGGCGTACGGCATGATCGACGGCCTGAACACCGGCGCGACCGCCGTGCTGCGCCTGGTCGGCGGCTACCTGGCCGACCGGTTCCGGTCCCGCAAGGCGGTGGCCGGCACGGGGTACGCGCTCTCCGCGGTGGCCAAGCTCGGCCTGCTGCTGGCCGGCCGCTCGACCACCGGGATCGGCCTGGCGATCGCGGCGGACCGCTGCGGCAAGGGACTGCGCACCGCCCCCCGGGACGCGCTGATCACCCTCTCCACCCCGCCCGAGGCGCTCGGCCGCGCCTTCGGTGTGCACCGGGCGATGGACAGCTTCGGCGCCTTCCTCGGCCCGCTGGTGGCGATGGCGGTACTGGCCGCGGCCGGGCAGTCCTTCGACGCGGTCTTCGTCAGCAGCTGCTGCATCGGCGTGCTCGGGGTGGTCCTGCTGGTGCTGTTCGTCCGCGACCACCAGGACGAACTGCCGCGCACCCGGGAGAAGTTGGACGTCCGCGGTCTGCTCACGGCGGCACCGGTGCGCCGGCTCGCACTGGCCGCCGTACTGCTGGGCCTGGCCACCGTCGGCGACGGGTTCGTCTACCTGCTGCTGCAGCGGCGCGAGGACCTGGCGATCGGCTGGTTCCCGCTGCTCGCGGTCGGCACCAACCTCGGCTACCTGCTGCTGGCCGCACCGATCGGCGCCCTGGCCGACCGGGTCGGCCGGCTGCCGGTGATGGTGACGGGGTATCTGGCGCTGGCCGCCGTCTACCTGCTGCTGTTCGGCCCGGTCGGCGGCTGGCCGCTGCTGGTGCTCTCGCTCGGCCTGTACGGGTTCTTCTACGCCGCCACCGACGGGGTCCTGATGGCGCTGGCGGGGCCGGTGCTGCCGGAGCGGCTGCGCACCACCGGCATCGCGCTGATCCAGACCGGTCAGGCGCTCGCCTACCTGGCCTCCTCCGTACTCTTCGGCCTGGCCTGGCAGTTCGTCGGTCCCGCCACCGCGATCCGGCTGGCGGCCGGCTGCGTCGCGCTGGCGATCGTGGCCACCGCGGTCCTGCTGGTCCGCCTGCCCGGCGCCACCCGCACCGTCCGCACCGCCCCCGAGGACCTGCGGTGAACACTCGTGCTCGCATCCTGCTCGCCGGAGCCGTCGCCCTGCTGCTGGCCGCCGTCGCGGTCGGCTACGTCACCCTGGCCGCCGACCGCACCGCCGCCACCGGCCGCCCGGCCGGCGCCGCCCCGCTCAGCCTGGGCGCCGACGGCAGCCGGCTGCTGCTGGTCGGCGACCGCCGGCTGAGCAGCACCGCGCTGGCCGACCCGAACGGCCCCCGGCAGGTGGGCGAGCTGGAGTGCGTGCGCTCCTACGCGGCGGGCGGCACCGTGGTCTGCGCCCACCCCGACAGCCAGTGGTCGTACCGGATCCTGGTACTGGACCGGGACCTGACGGAGCGGAAGAGCATCCCGATCCCCGGCCTGCCGAGCCGGGCCCGGGTCTCGCCCGACGGCCGGATGGTCGCCTGGACCACCTTCGTCGGCGGCGACTCCTACAGCGGCGGCGGCTTCGCCACCCGGACCGGGATCTACGACACCGCGACCGGTGAACTGACCTCCTCACTGGAGGACTTCGCGGTCACCCGGGACGGTGCGGCCTACCGGTCGGCGGACGTGAACTACTGGGGCGTCACCTTCGGCGCGGACGACAACCGGTTCTACGCCACCCTCTCCACCGGCGGGAAGCGGTACCTGGTCGAGGGGGACCTGGCGGCGCGGACGGTGCGCACCGTCAAGGAGAACGTCGAGTGCCCCTCGCTCTCGCCCGACGGCACCCGGCTCGCGTTCAAGCAGGCGGTGGACGGCGACCCGGGCAAGGGCTGGCGGCTCTCGGTGCTCGACCTGGCCTCGCTGCAAGTGACCGCCACCGCCGAGACCGCCAGCGTGGACGACCAGGCGGCCTGGCTGGACGACCGCACACTCGCCTACACCGTCCGGGACAGCGGCGGAAACCCCGAGGTCCGGTCCACTGCGGCCGACGGATCGGGCACCCCGGCACTGCTGGTGGCCGGCGCCGAATCCCCTGCCGTCCTGCACCCGTCCGGACTCTGACGGTCCGTCAGCACAGCTGATCAGGCCGTATCCGAACTCCCGCATGCACTTGACAGGTGTAGACCACTGCGGTTGAGTCCCCTCACACAGTCCCGTACCGGCCCCGCTTCCCGGCGGGCCCCCCACCGGACGTATCTGTAGTCGATCGTGCGGCCCCCACCGCACGTAGGGGTGATGAAGTGTCGACAAAACGACTCATGGCTCTGCTCTCCGCGATGGTCATCGCGGTCGGCCTGGCCGTCCTGGTGCCCGCCGCCGCCTCGGCCGCGAGCTGCGCCACCGCGTACAGCTCCTCCGCCGTCTACGTCGGCGGCACCACCGCCTCGTACAACGGCCACAACTGGTCCGCCAAGTGGTGGACCCAGGGTGAGACCCCGAGCACCGGCGGCTCCGGCGTCTGGGCCGACCAGGGCGTCTGCGGCGGCGGGGGCGGCACCACGCCGACCCCGACCCCGACCACCGGCACCTGCAACTACCCGAACTGGGTGGCCGGCCAGACCTACACCACCGGCAGCGTCGTCAAGTACACCGACGGCAAGTACTACATCGCCGAGCACGACAACCCGGGCTACGACCCGGTGATCAGCACCTGGTACTGGGACCCGTACAACTGCACCGGCGGCGGCACCCCCACGCCGACGCCCACCGCGACCGTCAACCCGGGTGGATTCGTGGTCTCGGAAGCCCAGTTCAACCAGATGTTCCCGAGCCGGAACTCCTTCTACACCTACGCCGGCCTGGTCAACGCCCTGAGCGCCTACCCGGCGTTCGCGGCCACCGGCAGCGACACCGTGCGCAAGCAGGAGGCCGCGGCCTTCCTGGCCAACGTCAACCACGAGACCGGCGGCCTGGTCTACGTGGTCGAGCAGAACACCGCCAACTACCCGCACTACTGCGACACTTCGCAGTCGTACGGCTGCCCGGCCGGTCAGGCCGCGTACTACGGGCGCGGTCCGATCCAGCTGAGCTGGAACTTCAACTACAAGGCGGCCGGTGACGCGCTCGGCATCAACCTGCTGAACAACCCCAACCTGGTGCAGACCGACCCGGCCGTCGCCTGGAAGACCGGCATCTGGTACTGGATGACCCAGAACGGCCCCGGCACCATGACCCCGCACAACGCGATGGTCAACGGCGCCGGCTTCGGCGAGACCATCCGCAGCATCAACGGCTCGCTGGAGTGCAACGGCGGCAACCCCGCCCAGGTGCAGAGCCGGATCAACGCGTACCAGAACTTCGTCGGGATCCTCGGCACGGTGGCCGGCTCGAACCTGAGCTGCTGATCTGAGCTACTGACCCGAGCGGGGAGGGACGGTGCACGCCCCCGTGGCGCACCGGCCCTCCCCGTCCCCGTCCCCCGCCCCGGGGGTCAGCCCAGCTTGAACGGCTGCGCCGCCGGGGCGGCCGGGGTCGGAGCGGCCGCCGCCGGGGCAGGCGGGGTCGGAGCGGCGGTGCCGCAGGCCAGTGCCGCCGTCAGCGCCAGGACCGTCCGGTCGCTGTCCGCCGTGACGGTGAGCGGGTTGATCGAGTAGCTGATCTGCCGACGGCCCGCCAGATCGCCCATCAGCATGGTGGAGTAGCCCGGGATGCCGCCGTCGTGGCCCCAGAACTCACCGCACGGCAGCTCGGTCCGCCACAGCGCCAGGCCGTACCCCACCCCGTACTTGAGCGCCTGCGGCGCGGGCGTGCGCATCTGCGCCAGCTCGGCCGGGCGGAGCAGCCGGCCGCCCAGCAGCGCGGCGTTGAACCTGGTCAGGTCCGCCGTGGTGGAGATGCCCGCACCCGCCGATCCCGCCATCGACGGGTTCAGCCGGGTCACGTCGATCCGGGTGTCGTCGAACTTCAGGTAGCCCTTGGCGTGCGGCCCCGGCACCGCGGTCGAGGTGATCGGCATCGAGGTGTCGTGCAGGCCGAGCGGCTGGATGATCCGCCGCTCCACCTCCCTGGCCCAGCTCCGGCCGGTGACCTTCTCGATCAGCTGCCCGGCCACGACGTAGTTGGTGTTGGAGTAGGACCAGTCGGTGCCGGGGGCGAAGTCCGGCTGGTGCCGGAACGCGATCGCCAGCAGCTCCTGCGGCCGGTAGGTCCGGTCGCGCCCACTGGTGGCCCACTCCCGGATCGCCTCCGGGGTGGTCAGGCCGAACTCCGGGGCCGAGGTGTAGCTGTACAGGCCGCTGGTGTGGTTGAGCAGCTGACGCACCGTGATGTTGGCGCCGTTGGGCACGGTGCCCGGCAGGTAGCGCTCGATCGGATCGTCCAGCCTCACCTTGCGCTCGGCCACCAGCTGGAGCACCACGGTGGCGACGAAGGTCTTGGTGGTGCTGCCGATCCGGAACCGGCCGTCCGCCCGGGCCGGCGCCCCGGTGTCCAGGTCGGCCTGCCCGGCCGCACCCTGCCAGACCGTCCGGCCGTCCTGCACCACCCGGGCCAGCGCGGCGCTGGAGCCGCCGACCCCGACCACGTCGCGCAGCGCGCGGTCGAGCGCCGCCCGGTCGGTCGGGACGGCAGCCGTCACGGTCAGCGCCTCCCGGGCGGGTGCGTCGGCCGCCAGCGCGACCGGCGCCACCACGCCCACCACCGTCGCCGCCGCCAGTGCCACCGCGGCTGCCCGAAGGCCCGTCCGCCCACGTCCCTTGACCATCTCTCGGTTCCCCTCGTTCGTCCGTCCCGACTGCTCCACTCTCACAGCCGGGGCCGGACCGCCGCGTCCACCCGAGGTCCGGTCGCTCTCGTCCCGGAGAGCGACCCGCTCCTCCCCCGAGCGGAGGGGGACACCCCCTACCCCGCTGAGGGTGCTGGCCGAAATGCGATCAGGGACACCGACGGCCCGCACCCCCGGGAGGGGATGCGGGCCGCACAGCTCAGGGTCAGTTCAGGCTGCTGGACATGGCGTTCAGCAGGCTGCCCGCGTTGTCGTCGTTCTCCAGTGCGAAGGCGAACATTCCGGCCAGCCCCTTGGACTTGGCGTACGCGCCGCGGGCCTGGACGGCCTGCGGGGTGTCACCGGTCCAGAAGTTGGTGCCGTCGTAGATCCAGGAGCTCTCGGTCACCGGGTCCCAGTGGGTGTTCGCGGCGGTCGGGGTGAGCTCCCGCCAGGCGGCCAGACCGGCCTCCTGGCTGAGCGGCTTGGCCGGGGTCGGGCCGGTGGCGGTCTGGTACAGGCCGTAGTTGGCACCGGCGGGGACGCCGGTCCAGCCGCGCCAGTAGAACGGGATGCCGAGCACCAGCTTGTTGGCCGGGAAGCCGCCCGCGATGCCGTACTCCGGCAGGCCGGTGGTGTAGGCGGTGAGCGCGGTGTCGACGTTGTACTTGCGGGCGCCCGGGGTGATCGGCGTGGCCGGGTCGGCCGGGCTGTCGTGCAGCGGGTCCTGGTGGTTGGTCGGGCCCTTGGCGTCCCAGGCGCCGTGCATGTCGTAGGTCATCACGTCGGCGTAGTCCAGGTAGGCGCCGATCTTGTCGGTCTCCAGGTACTGGATCTTGTCCTGGCCGGCCGGCAGTGCGGCGGTGAGCAGGAACTTCTTGCCCAGCGGGGCGCCGTACGCGTCCAGCTGCTCGCGGAACTCCTTGAGCAGCAGGGTGAAGTTCTGCTTGTCGGCGGGCGAGGTGTGGTTGCCGGTGTGGCCGCCGGCCGAGGCCGGGTACTCCCAGTCCAGGTCGATGCCGTCGAACAGGCCGGCCACCGCCGCGACGCCGCCGGACGGGTCGCCCGCGACGTTCTTGGGCAGGTCGCCCTTGAGGAACATGTTCATGCAGGAGGTGACGAAGGCCTTCCGCTTGGCGTCCGTGGAGGCCGCGTCGGAGAAGTACTTCGAGTAGGTCCAGCCGCCGATCGAGATGGTCAGCCGCAGGTTCGGGTACTTGGCCTTGAGCTGGCGGAGCTGGTTGAAGTTGCCCTTGATGGGCTGCTCGTAGACGTCGGTGGTGCCATCCACGCTGGTCGCCGAGGTGTAGTCCATCTGGTAGTCGGCGTACGCGTCGCCCGCGCCGTCACCGGCGTTGGGGTTGTCCTCGTGCGCCGCGTCGGAGGCCTTCACGGCCTCGAAGCAGGTGTGCGAGGTGGGGTGGATGTTGGCGAACGCGTAGGTGATCACGTCCAGCTTGGCGGCCGAGCCGCTGGTGTCGACGTTCTTCGCGAAGTAGGTGTTCTCGTACACGCCCCACTGGTCGAAGTAGGCCGAGCGGTACGGGGCGGTGGCCGGGGCCGCCGCCGTGGTCACGGTGACCGGGGCGGACTGGCCGGAGGCGTGGCCCGCCGCGTCGTAGCCCTGCACGCTGAAGCTGGCGGTGGTGCCGGGCAGCAGCGAGCTGACGGTGACCCTGGTGCCCATCGAGGTGGCCACCAACTGGCCCTGGCGGTACACCTTGTAGGCCGGGACGTTGTCGGTCTGGTCGGTGGACGGCTGCCAGGACAGCACCACCGCGTTGTGGGTGGTCTTCTCCACCTTGAGGCCGGCCGGCGTGCTGACCTTGCCGTCCCCGACCGGGCCGGTGGGGCTGCCGGACGGGCTCGGGCTGGCACTGCCGCTCGGGCTCGCACTGGTGGACGGGCTGCTGCTCGGGCTGCTGGACGGGCTCGAACTCGCGCTGGCGCTCGGGCTGTTGGACGGCGTGACGGTGGAGGTCGGCGACGAGCTGGCGCCGCCCGGACCGGTCAGCACCAGGTCGTCGGCCCGGTAGGTGCCCTGGCCGTACCAGCCGTGCGTGAAGACGGTCACCGAGGTGGTGGCCGCACCGGTCTTGAAGCTGGTGCTGAGCTGGCTCCAGCCGGCGGCGGAAGGCGCCCAGGACTGCGCGTTCACCCCGGTGCCGGTGGCACCCAGGTAGACGTAGCTGCCCTGCACCCAACCCGCCAGCGTGTACGTGGTGTTGGGCTGGACGGTGACGGTCTGCCGGCACTCGGCGGTGTCACCGGCGGTGGCCGCCGCGCTGAGCGCGTACGAGCCGCCGTGCACGGGGTTGCCGATCACCGACCCGCTGCCGCCCGCACAGCTCCAGCCGGTCAGTGCACCGGCCTCGAAGTCGCCGTTGGAGAGCAGGTTGACGGTGGCAGCGGAGGCCGAATCCAGTGAGGCGACCACCGCGACGCTGCCGGTGGAGAGCGCGGCGGCGAGCGCGAGAGCGCCCGCTCTCCGCCGCGAAGTGGCCCGGCGCGCAGCGGTGCGCGCGGGCATGGCTCGTTCGAGCATGGGTGAGATTCCTCCGGATGAGTGGGGTTTCCGGCGGTGCAGCGCCCAGCCTGGGGTGACGGGGCGCCCGGTGGGGGATGGGGAGCCCTCGGGGTCGTACCTGGGCACGACAGGTCACAGATTGGACTGGACCAATGCGGCCGTCAATAGCCCCTCACCGGCCTGAGGCGACGTCAGCGGCCGTTCTTTACCGAAGCGATCACCCTTCGGTGCAGGTCAACGGGGCAACGGCGGCGGAAGGTAAAGAAAGTTTCCATCCTGTTCGGCCCGGCCGAACATCCGCACCCCGACCGCCGCCGGGCGGTCAGTACCCGCCGCCGCCCCTGCGGCCGAACGGGCGCGGGTCCCCGGTCGGACTCTCCAGCCGCCCCGCCGCGAAGCCCCGGCGGCCGACCTCCACCCGCTCCCGCCCTGCCGCCGACGACTCCTCCGGCCGGCCCAGTGCATCCAGCAGACGCTGCAGCTCGCCCAGCGCGTCGAGGAGCACCTGGTCCCGCCCCGGCTCCGCCTCGGCCAGCCGCCGGGCCGCGTCGGCCGCCTCCAGCACGGCCGCCAGGTGGAGCTCCGGCCGCCCCCCGAGCTGCTCCTGACCCAGCGTCAGCAGCGCCCGGGCGAGCCGGGACAGGTACGTCAGCGGACTGACCTCCGCCAGCACTCGGTACGCCGCGATCTCCTGGTGGATTCCGATGCCCGATCCGAGCAGCACCTGCGCGCGGATCACTGCATCCCGGTCGACGTTCCCGTGGTGATTCATGACGGTGAGTCTGCGGGTCACCGGGCAGGCCGGACAAGGTTGTTCGGCTGTGCCCTTGGTCCTACGAAAAGGCCCTCTGACCTGTCATGATTGGTGTGTCGTCACCCGCCGGCCCGGCCGCTTCCGCCGCTCCCGCCGCGCCGATCCGCACCTGCTGCGACATCCCCCGTTGAGACCACTGCGGACCACTCCGCCCTCCGGGCACGGGCCACCGACACCGACTCTCCGCGAGCGGTCCTTCGAGCGGATCGAGTAGACACTGTCTACTCATCCCTGGTAGACAGTGTCTCCATGACGACCGAAGATCCCGACCTGCGCTCCCGACTGGTGGCCGCCGGCGTCCAACTAACGGCCGAGGAGGGAGTGCAGGCGCTGTCCCTGCGGGAGATCGCCCGCCGGGCCGGGGTCTCGCACGGCGCCCCGCGCCGGTACTTCCCGACCCACCTGAGCCTGCTCTCCGCGATCGCCCGGGAGGGCTTCGGCCGGCTCGCCGCCCGCTCCGCCGCCGCCACCGGGGCCACGCCTCGGGCGCACCTGGCCGAGCTGGCCCGGATCTACCTCGACTTCGCCCGGGAGAACCCCGGGATGTACGAGCTGATGTTCCGCCACGACCTCTTGGAGAGCGGGGAGCTCGGGCTCCGCGACACCAGCCTGCCGCTGTTCGGGCTGCTGGTGCAGCTGGTGTCGGACCTCCGGCCCGACCCGGCCGTGGTCGCGGGCGCACTCTGGGCCAACCTGCACGGCCTGGCCCAGCTGCGCCGCTGGGGCAGCCTCCAACTCGCCACCGGCACCGATGACTTCGAGCCACTGCTGCGCTCCGTCCTGGACGCCCACCTCGGCCCGGAGACACCGTGAGCGCCCGCCGCCGCCAACGGCTGACGCTGGCCGGGAGCATCACCGGTGCCGTGGTGGTCGCCCTGGACGGCACCGTGCTCACCGTCGCCCAGCCCACCCTGCAGCGCGATCTGGACGCCTCGTTCACCCAGGTCCAGTGGACCAGCACCGGCTACCTGATCGCGGTGGCCGCGCTGCTGGTCTTCGCCGGCCGCCTCGGCGACCGGTACGGCCACCGGCGGATCTTCGCCCTCGGCGTGCTCGGCTTCGCCGCCGCCTCGGCGGCCATCGGCCTGGCCCCCGGCATCGGCTGGGTGATCGGCCTGCGGGTGGTCCAGGGCGTCTTCGGCGCGCTGCTGCAACCCGCCACCCTCGGCATGCTGCGGGCCGCCTACCCGCCCGACCGGCTCGGCATGCCGATCGCGCTGCGCACCAGCGCGATCGGCCTGGCGGCCGCCGCCGGGCCGGTGGTCGGCGGCGCGCTCACCACCCACTTCGGCTGGCGGGCGGTCTTCTTCCTCAGCGTCGTCCCGGCGCTGGCGGTCGGCCTGCTCGCCCTGACCGTCAGGCTGCCCGAACCCACCCGGAGGGTCGGACTCGACCTCCCCGGCGCGGGTCTGCTGGCCCTGGCCCTGGCCTGCCTGGTGCACACCCTGACCGCACTGCCCCGGTTCGACTGGCCCGCCGCCGCCCTCGGCCTGACCGCCGCCCTGCTGTTCGTCCGGCACGAACGGCGGACACCGAACCCGCTGCTGCCCGGCAGCGTGCTCCGCTCCACCCCCGTCACCTCGGCGCTCGGCGTGCTGGTCTGCGCCTCGGCCGCGATGTTCGGGGCCCTCTTCCTCGCCACCTACTACCTCCAGGACGTCCTCGGCCTGGACCCGCTGGGGAGCGGGCTGCGGGCACTGCCGCTGGCCCTGCTGATGGTGCTGGCCGCACCGGCCTCGGCCGTCCTGATGCGCCGTCACGGCGCCCGCCGGAACGCCGTCGCCGGGATGCTGCTGATCACCGCCGGCATCCTGCTGCTGTCCCGGCTGACGCCCTCCAGCAGCTGGTACGGGACCAGTGCGGGCTTCCTGCTGCTCGGGGCGGGCTTCGGCACCGTGATGGTCACCGCGACCGCCGTCATCGTCCACCGCGCCTCGCTGGACACCGCCGGGGTCTCGGGCGGCCTCCAGCAGACCGCGATGAACCTCGGCCCGACCCTGGGCGTGGCCCTCGCCACCACCCTCACCACCCTCGGCCTGGCCACCGGCCCCACCCTGCTCGCCTTCGCCGCCCTGGCCGGCACCGCCGCCCTCCTGGCGGCCCGCCTCCCCGGCCCGGCCCCGGTCCTCTCGACCCCGGCCCCGTCCTCGGCCCTTTCGGTCAACTCGACGGCCGGAACAGGCCCTTCGGCAGGTACGGGGAGCTGACCGGCACCGGCCAGCCCATCCGGTCGGCGTGACAGGCCAGCGCCAGGATGTCCAGGTCGACCAGGGCGTCCGGGTCGCCGGGCAGGTCGCCGACCGTCCAGTGCTCGCGGTGCTCCTCCAGCGCATCGACCAGGGCCAGCGCGAAACCCTCCCGGTCGCCCTCCACCAGCTGCGACAGCAGGCCGACCGGCGGCGCCAGGTACAGCCCGCGCCCCTGCTGCGCGCAGACCGCGAAGGCCTGCTCCAGCGCGGGCACCGGATCGACGCCGCGCAGGTAGTCGTGCAGCGCCGCCCCGTACGCGTCGACCGGGCCGAAGTAGCACCCCTCGGTGAAGAACTCCGGGGCGACCAGCACGCAGTCGGCCAACTGCTCCCGTCCACCGGCGATCAGCGCCAGCGCCACCGCCCGCTTCCAGTGCCCCGCCCCGGGGCCGTACGCGCCCGGGCAGACCGGCAGCACCCGGGTGCTGCCGCCCACGGTGATCCCGTGCTCCGAACCGGGACCGCTGCGCGCCAGCCGGAACGCCCCCGCGCCGGCCTCGGCCCCGATCCGCAGCGCCTCGCGCTGACGCGGGTCCCGGCCGTCCGGGTCGTTCACGGACCGCTCCAGGAAGACCATCACCTGGCGGCGCATCAGCTCCGTCAGACTGCGGGCGACGTGCAGCGGCCGCTCCTCCGGGTTCCGGAACTTAGCCAACTCCCGTTCCGCCAGCCGCTCGTACACCGCACGGCCCGGCACCGCCGCGAACGGGTGCGGCGTCCGTTCGACCCGGACGGGCCCGGCCGCCAGCTCCGCCAGCGCGTCGGCCCGCTTCGCCCGTCCGTACCCCGCCACCCGGGGCACCGGCGACGGGAAGCCGCCCACCGGCCCGGCGGGCAGGTAGGGCGAGTCGACACCCGCCGGCCACGCGTTCCACCGCCGGGCCATCCCGGCGAGGGCGATCGCCTCGAACGGCAACAGGGTGCGCGGCGCGGGCCGACCCACTGCCTGCCGCTCCCGGTAGGCCGCCAACTGCACGGCCAGCGCCCGCTCGTAGCCCATCCGGTCACCCGCAGCCAGCGCCCGCAGGGTGTCCAGCGACCCGCCCCGCACCTCCCCCAGCCCCGCGACGATTCCGTCGATCACCGCGACCCGGTCCTGCGCCGACAGCCGGCCGTCCTCCTGCCGCTCGTCCCGCCACGCCTCCCGCCGCTCCACGTGCCCGTAGACGTACGCCAGCAGCGCGTGCACCAGCGCCAGCTCGGCCCGGTTCCCGTTCCCCCGCAGCGCGGGCGCCGCCGCGACGAACAACTCGCCGTACCGGTCCGTGAGTCCGGCCACGAAGGCCAGGAAGAACGTGTCCAGCCAGCACCGCGCCGCCACCCCACCGGGCTCCGCAGCCGGCCGGCCCTCCCGGTACGACACCCCCGAGCCGGTGTACTCGATGAACACCTGCGGATGCCCGCCCCGGCCCACCCGCAACGCCAGCGACCCGAGCGCCGCGGCGGCCGCCGACTCGCACGCGAGCCGGGCGTCCTTGCCGCCCAGCTCCGGATCGGCCACCGACCGCGCCCCCAGATAGTCCAGGAACGACTCCGCCACCAGCTCCCAACCCCAGCAAGGGGATTCGTCGCTCTGCATCAGATCGACCTCGCCCCCGACCCGCTCGGCGAAGTTGTCCAACGCACTGCTCAACGCAGCCTCGCCGACCTGGTGGCGTTCGATCCGCACCGTCCCACCCCCGTGCTGTCCCCACCCCGTAGCCCTGCCGCCCCAGCATAGGCAGCCGCCCTGACGCACCGTCGGCTCGGGGTCGGGGGTGGGGAGCGGCGGCTACAGTGCTGCCGCCGGAGCGGCCGTTGCTGCGGCCGTTGCTGCGGCTGCGGCTGCGGCCGCCTGGCCGCGGGCCCGGGCGCGCTTGGCGTAGAGCAGCGTCCAGACGATCAGCGCGGCGGTCACCGCGTACGAGAGCACCGAGTTGAGCGTCACCATCGCGCTGGTGCTGAGCACGTACGACAGCCAGACCCGGACGGCCGCCTCGACGACGTACGTGCCGCCCCACCCGATGGTCAGGTTGCGCTGGACGGCCCGGAAGCCGGGCAGGGCCCAGAGGCCGTTCCAGCGCTCGATCCCCTCCGGGGTGCCGTCGGTGCCGAACTTGCGGCCGAAGTAGAACATCAGCGGACGCGGTGCGGCGAGAGTCGCGAGACAGACCACCCCGAACAGACCGGTGACCAACGACTCCTTCACCAGCAGCAGTTGGGCCGACTGCGGACCGACCAGCGCCACCACCAGGGACAGCCCGAGGAAGACCAGCGAGAGCATCGCGAAGTCGTCCACCCGACGGTGCCAAGCCAGATAGATCGCCGTGTCGACCACCGGCCACAGCGCGGAGATCAGCAGCGCCGAGACCTCGCTGCTTCCGTGCTCGACCAGTTGGTTGTACGTGATGACCGGTGCCACGATGTTCAGCCCGATGGTCAGCGCCCAGCCGATCGCGACCGAGCCGCCCTTCCGGGCAGCAGCTTGCTCCGACACGGTGTTCCCCCGATGATCTTCCGAATGTGCCGGAGGGGACCCTAGCTGACCGGCTGTCAGCACCGCCAGGCCTGGTCGGATCGGACTTCAGCGGGGCGGGTGGAGGGAGCGGAAGTACGTCCAGCTGGTCTCGTTCGGCTCGCTCCACTCCTGCGGGGCGGAGGCGTACTCGGGATGGCGGGCGGCGATGTAGGCGCGGGTCCGCTCGGGTACCTCGTCGGCAGCGGCGAAGGGTAAGCGAGCGGGATCTCCAAGCTGAAGCAGACCTGGTCACCGAGCTCCGTCACGGGGATCGGAAAGGGCCGCAAGTGCTGGTTCGCCGAGTCGTTCCAGACGTGGACTCCAGGATCTCCCGACTCTGCGGGTCCAGATAGAACGCCGCCTCCCGCGACAGCAGCCGGTACCCGGGCTAGGCCTCGACCAACCGGGCGACGTTCAGCCCCTCGAACCCGAACACCCGCTGGTACGGCTCGTCCGGCGCCCAAGAGTAGACGTCCCCGGACCACCAGTACGTCACCTCCCGCCCGTCGAGCGAGGCCCGGGTACGGGCGAACGCGTCAAGGACGGCGAGGAAGTGGTCGCGGCAGGGTTCGAAGAACCTGTCGCGCTCCGGTGCGATCGGCACCGCAGAGGAGCCGCCCTTGCCCATCCTCGACCGGCCCTTACCCGACAGCCGCCGCGCTCTGCACAGTCGCGCCGGCCACCACCCGCAGCTGGGTCCAGCGCGGCCTTCTGACGGCGTCAGGCCTCACCGAACGCTGTCACCCCTCATACGCCCGGCTCGACGTCGCCCGGCCGAATACGTCACCCGCGACCGCGTCGGCCGCACCTTTGGGCAAGCTGCATGACGCGCCCCGGCTGGAGGCCGGAGCCCTGCGATTCGGCAGGGCTCCGACTGGTCAGGCCAGACCCGCCACCTGAGCCAGCAACACCGTCGCAGCAACGCCACCGGCCGTGTACGCCATGCCTCGCACGAAGCTGACGGTCGCCAGCCTCAGGAGCCACCGCCTCCGGCGACGGGTCGCCGTGCGGGTGACAACTTCGAGTTCTGCCTTCTTCTTACGCGTGCTCTCGTCCATCATGGGAAAGTCCTCCACGGACATCCAGGTCAGCTCGCTGCTTGCCGGCTTCCGAGCTGACTGACCATCACACCCCTGATCAGGGTTGCGATGAGCAGGGAATGCCCCCTTCTCGGGGGGCTTCCCTGTGTCCCCAAAGGCTGACACCGTCGGCACCTTACGACGCGCCACCTGGCCAGAAATCCATCACTTCATGCGAGTTGCCACTACTGCGATTGACGTAGGGTTGGCTCACGAACAGAGGTTTGGCTGTGGCCATGATCGTGGACTGCGCTCCGACTCTTCGCTCTGGGGCACCTGGCGGAGCCCCGGACTGAAGGCACTGGTAGGAGCGCCCCAGCCTGCGAAGCTTCGATCGCGGCCCGGGCGCATGATTCGGCGTTCGGCCTGCCTATGCTTGCAGGCAGCTTCCACGCCGCTCAGCAACGTTCGACCCCCTTTGCCCAGCTGGCTACGACACCCGGCGGATGGGCATGGCACTCCGTGCCACAGCGACGTCCGGTCTTACAAACTCCGCCCCTGCTCACTCGGCTCGACGTCGCTCGAGCTGAACGCACCGCCCACGACCGCCTCAGCCGCACCTTCGACCAGGCCCTGACCGTCCGACACCCACATCGGACGGTGCATCAGAACGAGGCGAACGTTGCCTGATGCGGGACTAGGCCCGGCGCCCGGACACCAGAAGCGTGCCGATCGTGCGCCTGCCTGGGACCGGGGCCGGCAGGACGGAGGTCGTCACGTCCTTGAACCCGTACTCCTTGAGAAGCGCCTCCCAGGTAACCAAGGAGAAGTCCCACCGCCTCACGATCGCCGGGTCCTCATCGTCTCCACGCGGGATGTACGACGCCTGGCAGCCGTAGCAACCCTCAACGGCCGGCCGCTGCGACAGGGCGAACACTCCACCCTGGGCAAGCCGCGCGTGGACGGCGGGCAGCATCCGGTCGGGGTCGGTGAAATACGCCGCTCCGAAGACGGAGTAGACCGCGTCGAAGGTCCTGGTCGACTGCGCCAAGAAGCCCAGCGCCTCGGCTTGGTGCAGCTCGAAGCCGGCACTGCCCCAGCGCTGACGCGCCTTGCCGAGCTGGGCAATCGAGAGGTCAACTCCAGTTCCCTGCATGCCGATCGACGCCAAGTGGGCGAGGTTTCCGCCCGCACCGCATCCGAGGTCCAGCACGCTGCCACCCGCGCTGAGCGACAGCAGCTCAACTCCGGGTCCGTGGTCCGGGTACTGGGTCCAGTTGAACCACGTGGTCTCGCCCTTGGCGTTCGTGAGACGCCGCTGCGGCTGAGACGCGGAGTACGAGTCCCAGGCCGCACTTTGGATCTCTTGCACTGTTCTTCCGCTCTTGTGGACAGGGCACGGCGCCCCGGCGCGAAAGCCGGGCCGCCGCCGGAGGAACTACTTGCCCACGGGGCTGTCGGAGCAACCCGCGTGGCACTGGTTGCAGTCGGCCGCACCCTCGCCCGGCCAGAACTCCGCATCGATCTCGAACCCGGCCACCACGATCGCAGCCTTCGTGGACTCCATCAGGGCCCGGCTGGTGTCCAGGTCCATTCGGCCGGCCTCCTCGGGCACGTGGTGGATGAACCCGTTGCCGAGCCTCTCGCAGAAAACGGCGTAGGGAACCGTGCGGAGGATGAACCTGTGCCAGAACTCATCGATCCGCAGCGACGGGGTGAGGATCTCGGTGGTGCGGCTGCTGGTGACCAGGAAGGCCACCATCTGGTTCACGCCGCGCTCGCCCATGTCCTCGGTGAGGTCCGGCCAACCCTTCCGAACGTCCTCGATCAGCAGCGCCCTGTCCTCGGGGCTGATGAAGCTGTCGGCCTTGGTGATCGTCTTCACGTCTGTGCCTTCCTTGTCGGATGGAACACGAACCCGCTTACCGGTCCATCGGATCACCGCTGTCGATGGGTGACAGTGGCCGAAGCAGGGGTCTGTGAGGTGCGCGTCCTGCGATCCGCGCGAAGTCAGCAGCCAGGCGAGGACCGTGAACAGCAGGACCGCCGCGATCGTGTAGGACCATGTCTCGGCCCGGCTGGTGCTGCGAAGCCTGGTCCGCAGCTGGCCCTCGCGGTACTCGTTCATCATCTGGTCAGCCATGGCCTCCCCAGGGGACACCGGGTTGTCGTCCACCTGGAGTCACGCCCTGTCCGTCCTGGATACCCAGCACGGGGCAGAAGCCGGAAGGCGAACAGCCCTTGCACACATGGGCTCAGCACCTACCCCCACCGCCTGAAGAACCGGCGGGGTCCAGGGGCCAACCCGTAAGGCCTGTCTTCGAGCGTGGCGCACCCCGTTGAAGAAGCCGCCGACGCCGTAGGCCGAGGTCGCGTAGCTGTCCATCAACCGGCCTGCAACCCGGTTGACTGCCGGGCCCCAGGCGCAGCGCGGTGCTGCGGGCACTCGCAGGCGGGCCACAGAGCCGAAGTCGGGTATTCACCCCTCGACTCCGACCGGACAACCTCCACTCGGGAGCCGTCAGGCCGCAAGCGGTAGACAACCAACGTCAGCGTGCCCGTACTGCCGTACCTCCCCAACGGGACCTCCCTTGGTCTGAGTTGGGTAGCCGAACAGCTCCCTGTCGTTGTGCTGGTACGGCTGGATGTCTTCGAGCGACCGCACGAGCGGTCGGCACTCGGACCCGGACCACAGCTCCAAGCTGCAGCTGTAGAGACCGACTTCAACCACCAGGAGCGGAGCGCGAAGCGGCGTGTCGCCCCGGATGTCCGCGACCAGGTCCCCCACGACCGGCCGCCACAGCACGGCGTTGGCTTCGGCTTCGACTTCGGGAGCAGGCCCTCGGAAGGCGATCGGAACCGCACGCGTTATGGGCCGGGTGAGTGTGCCGGTGCTCATCGAGGTGCCTCCGTCGCTGGCGTTTGGTGACAGCACAGACGTTAGGAGTTACAGCCAGTCAGGTTCCACGTTCTTGCACGTTCTTGCACGCCACTACTCAAGTGCAGCTATGGCCAGTCTGATCAGCGTACGGGCGTGGTCTCCGTAGACAGCGATGCGGGTGAGCATCCTGAACGCCTTGTCGTACGAAGCTACTTCGCCGGGTGCTGTGATGTTCACAGCCGCCGACAGCGACTCGGTCATGACCCGCTTGTCATCGAAGATCACGAAGGCTTCGAGTGGCCAGATGTCACGCTCGGCTGTGAAGGGGATGACGCCCAGGCTGACCCGAGGGAGCTTCATCACGGCGAGCAGTGCTTCGAGCTGGCTCCGCATCGCAGCACGACCACCAAGGCGGTACCGGAGGATTGTTTCCTCGACCAGAAACGCGTACCGATGCTCGCCATCGTAGAGCAGCTCAGAGCGAGCCAGCCGGGCTTCCACTGCGGCTTCAACATCGTCGGGGGTCTCCTGGAACCGGGTGATGTGGTGCATGAGTGCGAGCGCGTATTCGCGCGTCTGAAGGGGGCCGGGGACGACGTTTGAGCAGTAGCCCCGGTACAGGCGGGTGCGCTTGAGCAGAGGAAGGTACTCCTCCTGGGCGCGGCGCATGCCGCTGCGGTGGATCTTCTTCCACTGCACGTACATCGAGTCAGCGGCACGGTTCGCGGCGATGAGGTCCGCCGCTTCGTCCTCCGCACCGCAGGCGCGGCACCAGTCTCGGATGTCAGAGTCTGATGGCGCGGTCTTTGCATGCTCAATCCGGCTGGACTTCGAGTCGCTCCAATCGCAGCGAACGGCCAGATCATGGCCCGTCAGGCCTGCGTCCTGGCGCAGTACTCGCAGGCGTGTGGCTACAGCCTCGCGAGCTGCTTGTGCGCTTGATGAAGGCGACAGAGCCATGATCCAGCAGTTCGGCGTGTCGTATCAGACCGGAAACTTCTCATGCGGGACAGCGAGGGTCCACACCGATTCGAAGGCGTCAGCACACAGTGCCGCCACCGAGGGCTCATCAGTGAATGTCTCACCCAAGTACTCACCATGGCCGGAGAAGTGTCCGAAGCGCACAAGCTTGCCGTCCAGCAACCAGAAGTCATTGCCAGGGAGGAACAGGGTCGAAGCCTGCTTGCGAGGGAGCCATCGCACCTCTTCGCCAGCGGCGAGGTTGACGACCGTACCGGCGTGCTCATACCGGATGTAGTCGGACACAGGCTCAGACACGATCCGGGCCCGACGTACGCGGACACCACGCGCTGTCAGTTCGGAGATGATCTGAACCCATGCCGACCAGTACGGGGAAGCAGGGTCAGTGTCGCGCTCGCCGCCGGCCAACCAGCTGGCATAGTCGTCTGCCTCATCCGCGACACCGTAGGCGTCCCGCATCTCCAGATGAACGGCGCTCGATCGAACGGACGTCAACTGGTCAATGAAGTCCGGAACGCTCTGCGTCATCACACGCCTTCCTCAGTATCGGCACCATGCTTGCTGGAAAGTAGATTACGGACTCGTGGTCCGGGACGGAGTTCTCATGCCCCGGACCGTGCCCGGCATCCAGGGCTTCGGCAAGGAGTTCCGCACTCGCCGTGTACCCCTGCAACACGATGCGGCCGTTCTTGTCGTCCACCCAAACAGTCGGACTGTTCGCTGTTCCGGTGTCCGGCTCGATACCTACGAACCGTAGCGGCATGGCGGCCCCTCCCGTCACATCACTTGCGCGATCTTGCATGAGTGTGGTCCGACCCATGGTTCCGCGTGTACGTACGGGCTGTCAGGCGTATCAGTATCTGACAGACCGTCAGGCGGCTAGAGGTATCTCCGTGCCTTCGGCGACTCTCGGTAGCTTCTAGCCATGGAGATCACCCACTGACCGACGCCGTGGACCTTCTGGCTTCGGCGAACGCGATGTGTCTGACCTGTGACCACGGTCAATCCAGCTTGGTCATGGCCAGATGCCGGCGCCCAGTGCGTACAGAGCGGCCAAGAGCCTGGCCAAGCGACTCCGCCCTGGCCCCTTGGACCTCCGGCATGAGCGGCCGTTCCCGTGGGCCCCGGAGCGCTCCGCCATCGCCGCACAGCGCTCAGAAAAGGCCCCAGTAGGCACGAAGAGTGAGCACTGCATCACGGTTGAGCGGGAGGAAAAAAGGGCCCCCGGCCTGCATAGTCGCAGGTCAAGGGCCCTTCTCAGCTGGGCGGCGGACGAGTCGGCCTGTACGCCGGGTTCTGTCTCCCGGGGTGCTTGCGCGGCCCGGGGAGGCGGCCATCCATCTAGGGCTGCCGTTGCCGACAGCCTCGTGCGGTCTACCCGCGGACTCGGGCGAGCAGCCCTCATGCATCCGCGCACGGCACCCGAAGGCACCGATCTTGACCTTGCTCCAGGTGGGGTTTACCAAGCCGGCCGAGTCACCTCGGTCGCTGGTGGTCTCTTACACCACCGTTTCACCCTTACCTCCGGCCGGAGCCGGGGGCGGTCTGTTCTCTGTGGCACTGTCCCGCGGGTCACCCCGGGTGGGCGTTACCCACCACCCTGCTCTGTGGAGCCCGGACGTTCCTCGGCGGGCCCCAGTGGGACCCGACGCGACCGCCCGGCCGGCTCGTCCGCCGTACTGGTCATCGTAGCCGGTCGGGGACGGCGTTCCGGACAGGCTCGGACGGGCGGATGCCGGAGACCGGCCCACCACCGGCCCGATCACGGCGGGTGGCAGGGCAACGGAGGTGCAGGGAAAGGCGGTTGGGGCTGGACGGGACACGCGCTCCCCGGATGCTCCGATGCTCCCCGCCCCGCGCCGGGCCGCCGGGCGGAATGTCACTAGCGTGGAAGGTCTGCCCGAGCCAGCCCGTCACCGCTACGGACGGAGCGCCATGACGTCATCCGGACCGGCCCCCGACATCCTCTCCCCCGACTTCGCGCGGGACCCCTACCCCGTGTACCGCATCCTGCGCGACGACTACCCGCTGCTGTGGCACGAGGCGACCGAGAGCTACCTGCTCTCCCGCCACCAGGACGTCCAACGGGCCGTCCGGGAAGCGGTGTTCAGCAGTGACAACTACATCTGGCAGGCCGAGCCGGTGCACGGCCGGACGATCCTGCAGATGAGCGGCCGCGAGCACGCGGTGCACCGTGCGCTGGTGGTGCCCGCCTTCCGGGGCAACTCGCTCCGGGACACGTTCACGCCGATGATCGAGCGGAACGCCCGCGAGCTGATCGACGGGTTCCGCCGGGACGGCTCGGTCGACCTGGTGCACGACTTCGCCACCCGCTTCCCGATCAACGTGATCGTGGAGATGCTCGGCCTGGACCCGGGGGAGCACGCGCGCTTCCAGTCCTGGTACAGCACCTTCGTCGCCTTCGCCGGCAATCTGAGCCAGGACCCGGAGGTGGCCGCCGCCGGGCTGCGGGCGCACGACGAGCTGGCCGCCTATCTGATCCCGGTGATCCAGGAGCGCCGGGCCCACCCCGGTGACGACCTGCTGTCCACGCTCTGCGAGGCGGAGGTGGACGGGACCCGGATGACCGACGAGGAGATCAAGGCGTTCTGCAGCCTGCTGCTGACCGCCGGGGGCGAGACCACCGACAAGGCGATCGGCGGCATGTTCCGCAACCTACTGGCCCGCCCCGAGCAGTTCGCCGCCGTACGGGCGGACCGGAGCCTGATCGCCAAGGCGCTCGCCGAGACGCTCCGGTTCACCCCGCCGGTCCACATGATCATGCGGACCCCGACCGAGGACGTGGAGATCGCCGGCGGGACGGTCCCGGCGGGCAGTGTGGTGACCGCCCTGCTCGCCTCGGCCAACCGGGACGACCGGCGGTTCGCCAACCCCGACACCTTCGACGTGTTCCGGACCGACCTCTCGGCGACCACTGCCTTCTCGGCCGCCGCCGACCACCTCTCCTTCGCGCTGGGGCGGCACTTCTGCGTCGGGGCGCTGCTGGCCCGGGCCGAGGTGGAGATCGGCACCAACCTGCTGCTGGACGCGCTGCCCGGACTGGAGCTGGAGCAGGCCGAACTGCCGCCCGAGCGCGGCGTGTTCACCCGGGGCCCGGTCGCACTGCCGGTCCGCTTCACCCCGACCGCCTGAGCGCGACGGCCCCGCCTGAGCACGCGCCCGGCCGCGTCAGAGGTCAGAGCTCGGCCGCGACCCGGGCCGCGGTGCCGGTCGCCCACGGGGTGGTGGTGGCCCAGCCCAGCAGCAGGACGGTCAGGCCCAGCCCGGTGACGATCCACCAGCCCGCGTGGCTCGCGTCGGTGAACCCGACCGCGGCGGTCACCCCGCCGGCCACCACGGTGCCGATCACCGCGACCCCGAGCGACTGGCCGATCTGACGGCTGGTCGAGGCGACGGCTGCGGCCACCCCGGCCTGGGCGAGCGGCATGCCGGAGACGGCGGCGTTGGTGATCGGGGCGTTGACGAGGCCGAAGCCGAGCCCGAACAGCGCGTACGCGGTGAGCAGCAGGGCGGCGGACGAGTCGGCCTCCAGCCGGGTGAGCAGCAGCCCGCTGGCGGCCATCGCCGCGCCCGCGCCGAGCAGCGGGTACCTGGGCCCGTACCGCCCGACGATCCGGCCGGAGAAAGGGGCCGCGACCAGGGTCAGCCCGGCCATCGGGAGGGTCCAGAGGCCGGCCTCGACCGGGCTGTAGCCGCGGACGTTCTGCAGGTAGAGGGTGTTGAGGAAGAGGAAGCCGCCGAGCGCGGCGAACGCGCAGACCGCCGTGACCGTGGCACCGGTGAACGGGGCGCTGCGGAAGAACCGCAGGTCGATCAGCGGTTCGGGGATCCGCCGCTCCCACCACAGCAGGGCGGGCAGGGCGGCTCCCGCCGTGGCCGTCAGGGCGAGGATCAGCGGCGAGGTCCAGCCCAGGCCGGGGCCCTCGATGATCACGGCGGTGCCGGCGCCGAGCAGCAGCACCATCAGCAACTGCCCGACCGGGTCGAGCCGCCGGGGCTTCGGGGCCCGGGACTCCGGGACGTACCGGAACGTCAGCAGGCAGGCGATCAGCCCGATCGGGATGTTGATCAGGAAGATCGATGGCCAGCCCGCGGTGTCCACCAGGAAGCCGCCGATCAGCGGGCCGAGCGCCATGCTGATGCCGACCACGCCACCCCAGACCCCGATCGCCCGGGCCCGCTCGGCCGGGTCGGTGAAGGTGTTGGTGATGATCGACATCGCCACCGGATTGAGCATCGAGCCGCCCACCGCCTGGAGCGCCCGGAAGCCGATCAGCCACTCCAGCGAGGGGGCCAGGCTGCACAGCAGCGAGCCGAGCACGAACAGCACCAGCCCGGCCCGGAACACCCGGCGCCGCCCGATCCGGTCGGCGACCGAGCCGGAGAGCATCAGCAGCGAGGCGAGCACCAGGGTGTAGGCGTCGATGATCCACTGGAGGCCGGAGGCGGGTGCGTCGAACTCCCGCTGGATGGCGGGCAGGGCGATGTTCACCACCGTGTTGTCCAGGCCGACGATGAACAGGCTCAGGCAGCAGATGCCGAGCACCAGCAGCCGCCCCCGGCGATCGAGCTCCCCCCGGGCACCCATCAGGCGGGCGCGAAGCGGACGGTCCGGGCGGCCGGGTCGGCCAGCGTGAGCTTCACCTTGATCCGCTCGCCGAGCGGCAGTGCGCCGCCGCCCTCGCACCTGGCCACCACGGCGGGTTCGCGGAGCTGGACGGTGCCGGTCGCGGGCCGCCGCTCGTCGACGTCGATCACCACCGCGTCGAAGCGCTCGCCCTCCCGGCCGCGCAGCAGCTCGGCCTCGACCAGGTCGATGCAGGCCCGCTCCACCTCCCGGGCCCGCCGGTCGCCGGCCTCCATCAGGGCCGGGACGGCGAGCAGTTGCTCGCTCACCCAGTGCGGCACGTCGGTGCCCCCGGCGACCGCCACGCAGATCTCCTGCGCGTACCGGTCCGCCAGCCGCCGCAGCGGCGCGGTGCAGTGCGCGTACGGGGCGGCCAGCGCGGCGTGCCCCGGGTCGGCCGGCGGGGCGACGCCCTGGGCGGCGTCGAAGGCGTGGTAGCCGGCGCCGCGCAGCAGCCCGGTGCACTCCTTCAGGAACGCGGCGTGGTTGGCCCGGGCCGGGTCGAGCGAACGGATCAGCACGGGGTACGGGGTGCCCTCCGGCCAGTCCACCTCCAGCGCCTTCGCCGTCCGGCGGAGCCGGGCGTACGCCGACTCGGGGGCGGCGGGCAGGGTGCGCAGCAGGCCGATGCCCGCGTCCAGCATCAGGTCGGCGGCGGCCATGCCGGTGAGCAGCGAGATCTGGGCGTTCCAGCCGTCGGCCGGGCGGGGGGCCCGGTACCCGAGCCGGTAGCCGCCGTCGACCGCCTCCACCTCCTGCTCGGGGACAGGCAGGCTGACCCCGCCCCGGTCGGCCTCCCTGGCCTCGCGCAGCCGGCCGATCTCGCCCAGCAGCCGGAGCTGCTCGTCCGCGCCGCCGGAGTCGATCGCGCCCTGCACGCCCTCGTAGTCGAGCCGGCGGCGGGAGCGGACCAGTGCCCGGCGGACGTCGGCCAGCAGCACCGCGCCGTCGGCGTCCAGGTCGAGCTGCCAGAGCAGGGCGGGCCGGAGCTCGCCGGGCAGCAGGCTGGCCGCGCCCTCGGAGAGCCGGGCCGGGTGCAGCGGGATCCGGGTGTCGGGGAAGTAGAGGGTCTGCACCCGGCGCCGCGCCTCGGTGTCGATCGCGCCGCCGGGCTGGACGAAGGCGGCCACGTCGGCGATCGCGTAGTGCACCCGGTAGCCGCTGCCCCGCCGGCTCAGGCCCATCGCCTGGTCCAGGTCCATCGACCCGGGCGGGTCCAGCGTGAACAGCTCCAGGTCGGTCGCGTCGAACTCCGGCAGCCTCGGCACCCCGGCCACCCGCTCGGCCTCCGCCAGCACCTCGGCCGGCCAGTCGCGGTCCAGGTCGAGCCCCGCCCGCAGCTCTGCCAGCTCGCGGTTGATCCGCGCGGTGTCGGCGGCCCTGATCCTCAGCTGTTGACGCGGCATGGTCGCAGCGTACGGCGCCCGGGACCTGACGGCCTGTCGGACCTGGCGGCGGCGCGGCCCGCCTGATCGCCGCGGTCGCTGCGGTCGCCGCGATCGGCGCGGAGGTCGCTCCTGGGGCTCAGCGGCCGGGGCACCGGTCCGCGTAAGGTGGGAGGGTTCACTGCCACAGAATGTTGAAGGGGTGTCGTCGTGCTGGTGCTGTTGCCGCCGTCGGAGGGGAAGGCTGCTGCGGAGGCCGGGGCACCGCTGGTGCTGGAGGAGCTGTCGCTGCCGGGGCTGACGGCCGGGCGGCGGGCGGTGTTCGAGGCGCTGGTCGGGCTCTGTGCGGGCGAGCAGGAGACGGCGCGCGAGGTGCTCGGGCTGAGTACGGGCCTGAGCGGCGAGGTGGGGAAGAACGCCGGGCTGCGGACGGCCGGGGCGCTGCCCGCGGGCGAGGTGTACACCGGGGTGCTGTTCGACGCGCTCGGGCTGGCAAAGCTGGACGAGGCGGCGTACGCGCTGGCCGAGCGTTCGCTGCTGGTCTTCTCCGGGCTGTGGGGGGCGGTGCGGATCGGGGACCGGATTCCGCCGTACCGGTGCTCGATGGGCGTGAAACTGCCGCCGTTGGGAGCGCTCGGGGCGTACTGGCGGCGCGAGATGGCCGAGGTGCTGCCGGAGGTGGCGGGCCG
Organism: Kitasatospora sp. NPDC002040; assembly: GCF_040296785.1. Taxonomy (NCBI): domain Bacteria; kingdom Bacillati; phylum Actinomycetota; class Actinomycetes; order Kitasatosporales; family Streptomycetaceae; genus Kitasatospora; species Kitasatospora sp. NPDC002040. The sequence goes on from NZ_JBEOXV010000004.1 coordinate 44,937, forward strand.
GGGGCTGGTGCTGGACCTGCGGAGCGCGGCGTACGCGGCGGCCTGGAAGCCGGCCGGGGAGACCGCGGCCCGCACCGCGACCGTCCGGGTGCTCCAGGAGCGCGAGGTGGACGGGCAGCTGAAGCGCTCGGTGGTGAGCCACTTCAACAAGGCCACCAAGGGCCGGCTGGTCCGCGACCTGCTGAACGCCGGGATCGAGCCGGGCTCGCCGGGCGAGCTGGTGGACGCCCTCACCGGGCTCGGCTACCGGGTCGAGGTCTCCGCCGAGGGGTCGGCGCGCAAGGCGTGGCAGCTCGACGTGGTGGTCACCGAAATTCACTGACCTCGGCCGGAGCGGCCCTGGGATGATCATCCGATGGATGATCAGAGCAGGACCGAACCGTCCCGGGTCGCCGACGAGCGCGCCTCCCTGACCGGCTTCCTGGACTACCAGCGCCGGACCCTGGCGATGAAGTGCGCGGGGCTGACGGCGGATCAGCTGCGCACCCGGGCCGTCCCGCCCTCGGCGATGTCCCTGCTCGGGCTGGTCAGGCACCTGGCCGAGGTCGAGCGCAGCTGGTTCCTCAACGTGGTCGGCGACCAGGGCGTGCGCAGCTACTGGGGGCGCACGGCGGACGGCTCGCACGCCGACTTCGAGGTGGCCGGGGCCGACCCCGACGAGGCGTTCGCGGTCTGGCAGCAGGTCTGTGAGCAGGCCAGGACGGTGGTGGCCGGGATCGGGTCGCTGGACCGGGTGACGCACTACGACGGGCAGCCGTACTCGCTGCGCTACGTGCTGACCCACATGATCGAGGAGTACGCCCGGCACAACGGCCACGCCGATCTGCTCCGCGAGCTGATCGACGGCAGCACCGGCGAGTAACCGCTCCGGGGGCGGCACGGCCGCCCCCGGAGGGTTCAGCGCAGGTGCGAGGTGTCGTTCAGCAGCCGGAGCGAGGCGTTGCCATCCGCGTAGTACTGGACCGCGCAGAACGAGGCCGCCGAGAGCTCCATCCGGTAGAGCGAGTCCGGCGGGGCGCCGAGCGCCAGCCGGACCAGGGTCTTGATCGGGCTGACGTGCGAGACCACCAGGACGGTCTTGCCGGAGTACCGGGCCAGGATCTTGTCCCGGGCCACCCCGGCGCGGTGGGTGAGCGTGGTGAAGCTCTCCGAGCTGCCGGTCGGCCTGGCCTTGGCCGAGCCGAGCCAGGCCGCCAGGTCCTCGGGGTGGCGTTCCTGCACCTCGGCGAAGGTGAGCCCCTCCCAGTCGCCGAAGTCCAGCTCGCGCAGGCCCTCCTCGATCCGGACCTCCAGGCCCAGCCGGTCGGCCACCGCCCCGGCGGTCTGCCGGGTGCGCTGCATCGGCGAGCTGACGATCGCCTGGATCGTGCCCCGGGCGGCCAGCGACTCGGCGGCCCGGGCGGCCTGCCAGAGGCCGCGCTCGGAGAGCGCGGGGTCGCTGCCGGTGCTCCCGGAGAAACGCTTCTCCGGCGTGAGCGGGGTCTCGCCGTGCCGCAGCAGCACGAAGGTGGTCGGCGTACCGAGGTCGGCCGGGCCCGCCCAGCCCGCCTTCGGTGCGGCCGGCGCGGGCAGCGGCTCGTCCACGGGGGCGCTCACGGCGGCGGCCGCCGTCGGGCGGGCCCTGGGCTCCCACTGCCGGCCGGCCTTGCCCGCGTCCATCGCCTCGTTGGCCAGCCGGTCCGCGTCCTTGTTCCGCTCGCGCGGGATCCAGCTGTACTCCACCTGGGAGCGCGGCAGCACGGTGGCCGCCTCGGCGGCCAGCGGCCGCATGTCGGGGTGCTTGATCTTCCATCGCCCGGACATCTGCTCGACCACCAGCTTGGAGTCCATCCGGACGTCCACCCTGGCCTCGGGGTCCAGCTCGTGCGCCGCCCGCAGACCGGCGATCAGGCCCTTGTACTCGGCCACGTTGTTGGTCGCGTGCCCGATGTACTCGGCCGCCTCGGCGATGATCAGGCCGGTGTCGCCGTCCCGCACCACCGCGCCGTACCCGGCCGGGCCCGGGTTGCCCCGGGAACCGCCGTCCGCCTCGACGATGAACCTGCGCCCCGCCATCGGATCAGACGCCCGACTCGGAGGTGCGCACCAGGATCCGGCCGCAGTTGTCGCAGCGGACGACGGCGTCCTTCGGCTCGGCCTTGATCGCGTTCAGGTCGGCGTTGGCGAACTCGACCCGGCAGCCCTCGCAGCGGCGCTGGAACAGCCGCGCCGCACCGACGCCGCCCTGCTGCTCGCGCAGCCGGGTGTAGAGCTTGATCAGGTCGGCCGGGAGCACCACGGCGACGGCCTCGCGGTCGCGCTTGACCTTCTCGGCGTCGGCGTCGATGTCGGCGAAGGCGGCGTCGCGGCGCTCCTCGGCCTCCTTGAGCACCACGGTGGAGTGGTCCAGCCGGGCCGTCAGCTCGACCACCCGGGTCTGCGCGGACTCCAGCCGCTCCATCACCTCCAGCACGACGTCCTCGAGGTCGGACTGACGCTTCGCCAGCGAGTCGTTCTCGTGCTGGAGGTTCTCCAGGTCGCGCGGCGAGCCGACGGCGCCGGAGTCCAGCCGCTGCTGGTTGCGGGCGGTCCGGGCGCGGACCTGCTCGACGTCGCCCTCGGCCTTGGTGAGCTCGCGCTCGGTGTCGCCGAGCTGGGCCTGGGCGGCGATCACCAGGTCCTTGAGGGCGGTGTGGTCGGCGTTGGCCTTGTCGATCTCGGTGTGCTCGGGCAGGCTCCGGCGCCGGTGGGCCAGCTGGTCGAGCCGGGAGTCGAAGGCCTGGAGGTCGAGCAGGCGGATCTGGTCGGCGGGCGCGGAAATCAAGGCGAGGGCTCCTGTTTAGGTGTCAACTGGTCGGGCGGCGGGGGCTTCGGTCGTCCGAAGCCAGTGCAGGTCTAAGCGGTCACAGGTCTAGGAAGTCATCGGGGCGTGCGCGGTCCACGGGTCGGTGACCCGGTGCGAGACCTTGGTCTCCAGCTGCCAGCCGTGCCGGGCCGCCGCCTCGGTCAGGCCGCGCTCGGCCAGCCGCAGCCAGGGCCACTCGGTGGCCCAGTGGGCGGCGTCGACCAGCGCGAGCGACGAGGCCTCGGTGGCCTCGGAGACCGGGTGGTGCCGCAGGTCGGCGGTGACGTAGGCGTCCACCCCGGCGGCCCTGGCCTCGGCCAGGAAGCCGTCCCCCGAGCCGCCGCAGACCGCGACCCGGGTGATCACCCGGTCGCCGTCGCCGGCCACCCGGACCCCGGTGGCGGTGGCGGGCAGCCCGGCCGCGACCTGCGCGGCGAAGGCGGTGAGGGTGAGCGGCGGTTCGAGCACGCCGATCCGGCCGCTGCCCCGGCGGCCCGCCGGGTCGGTCGGATCGGCCACCAGCGGACCGAGCACCCGCAGGCCGACGGCCTCGGCCAGGGCGTCGGAGACACCCGGGTCGGCGTGGTCGGCGTTGGTGTGCGCGACGTGCAGCCCGATCCCGGCCCGGATCAGCCCGTGCACCACCCGGCCCTTGAAGCCGGTGGCCGCGACGCTGGTGACACCGCGCAGATAGAGGGGGTGGTGTGTGACCACCAGGTCCGCACCCCACTCGACCGCCTCGTCCACCACGGTCTGCACCGGGTCGACGGCGAACAGCACCCGGCCGACCTCGGCCTCGGGATCACCGCAGACCAGCCCCACGGCATCCCAGGACTCGGCCCACCTCGGCGGGTACAGCTCTTCGAGCGCATCGATGACGTCGGACAGTTTCGGCACCTGTCGAGACTACCGCGCGCGGGCGGCTCCCCCGGCCCCGGGCGGTGGCGGCCGGCCCGCGCCGGTGCTCGTCAACCGGCGTGCGGGGGCAGCGCGAGGTGTGCGACGGGCGGACGGGGCGCCCGGCAGCGGTGGGCCCTGGCCACATCGCCCCGGTCGCACGCATTCGAAAACGATTCGAGATCACCCTTACGAGTGAAGTGACCCGTTCCGCGTTGAGTCGGACCGCCACCGAAAGTAACTTCGGTGTTGCAAACGGGAGTTGCCCCGACCGGGGGGTCTTGAGGGCGCACCGCCGAATTGCCGGCGGGGCGACCGGGGTGCATTCCGACACTTCCGTGAAAACCGATGACGCGAGAGAGAAGGGGTGTGGGGCAGATGGGGGCGGTCACACCGCTGCGCACGGCCGGGGGGCCGGAGTCGGTGGCAGGCGGGCCGGCTGTCGACGGCCCGCTGGCGGAGGTGGTCCGGTCGGCCGTGGCCGGCACCGGGCGCCGGGGAGGCGGTGGTGACTGGGAGTTCACCACCGAGGCGCTCTGGTGCACGGTCCGGCCGGCCGGGTCAGTGGTCCCCGAGCAGGGGTGGAAGCTGCACGTGAGTGCGGCGGGCGAGGCGGCGGCCGAGGTGCTCGCCGCGGTGGCCGGGGTACTGGCCCTGGACGCCTGTGTGTTCAAGTTCGCCGCCGATCCGGAAAAGCTGCACCAGGTGAATTCCCGGAACAGCGAGCGCGGCTCGGCCGGGAAATTCATCACCGTCTATCCGGCGGACGACGAGCAGTTCCGTCGGCTCGCCGCCGAATTACACCGGGCCACGGCGGAATTCCCCGGCCCGTCGGTGCTCTCCGATCGGCCGTACGCCCCCGGCAGCCGGGTGCACTACCGCTACGGGGTCTTCGCCCGCCGGGCCGAGCTGGGCAACGACGGGGCGTACCGCTCGATGCTGCACGCGCCGGACGGCACCAGGACCGAGGACGTCCGGGCCGCGAGCTACCGATGTCCGCCCTGGCTGGTCGACCCCGTCGAGGGGAGGGGGTCGACGACCGCACCCGCCGCACCTGCTTCGCCGTCCGGCGAACGGCGCACGGGGGGCGTGCTGCTGGGGGGCAGGTACGCGCTGACGGCGGCGGTCCGGCACGGCACCAAGGGCGGGGTCTTCCTCGGGCGGGACACCGAGGGCACCGACGTGGTGGTGAAGCAGGCCAGGGCACACATCGAGGTGGACCGCTCCGGCACGGACGCGCGGGCGGCGCTGCGGCACGAGGCCGAGGTGCTCGGCCTGCTGGCCGGGGCCGGGCTGGCCCCGGCGGTGATCGACCTGATCGAGCAGGGGGACGCGGTCTACCTGGTCCAGGAGCGGGTGCCCGGGGTGGCGCTCGGCAGCTGGGTGGCCGGGCAGCTGCGACGGGACGGGAGCCCGGACGTGCCGTGGCAGACGGCGCGGGGGGTCGCGCTCGGGCTGGTGGAGCTGGTGCAGCAGGTCCATGCGCGGGGGTTGGTGCTGCGGGACCTCTCGCCGGGGAACGTGATGGTGCGGCCGGACGGGTCGCTGCGGTTGGTCGACCTGGAGCTGGCGGCGACGGCCGGGGCGACGGTGGGTACGGCGGGGACGCCGGGGTACCGCGCGCCCGAGCAGGAACTTCCGGTGTGCGAAGCCGGGTTCGGTGCGGATCTGTACGCGTTGGGGGGCCTGTTCTTCCTGCTGGCGACCGGGCACGACCCGCTGCTGCCGCCGGGGGAAGGGTCGTTGGAGCAGTGGCTCGCGGCTGCGGCCCAGGAGGGCGGGACGGCACGGGAGTTGATGCCGCTCGCGCTCGGGCTTCGCACGAGCGACCCGGCCCGGAGGTGGCCGCTGAGCCAGGTGCTGGACCAGCTGTCTCCAGCGGCCCGGGGAGCGGCGAGGACGTCCGGGGTCGGAGAGCAGTTCAAGGCCCGCCCCGTTGCGGCGGCGGCCCTGGTCGCCGACGGCCTGGACCACCTGGCGGCGACCGCGACGCCGGAGCGGGCGGATCGGCTGTGGCCGACCGTGCCCGGCGGGCAGTTGACCGATCCGTGCAATGTGCAGCACGGGGCCGCCGGCGTGCTGGCCTTCCTGGCCCGGGCCACCGCCGCCGGGCTGCCGGCGGGCGAGTCGGCCGGGCAGGCGGCCCGGTGGATCGAGCGCAGGGTGGCGGCCGAGCCGACCGTGCTGCCGGGGCTGCACTTCGGTCGGTCCGGCGTGGTCTGGGCCCTGCTCGACGCGGCCGAGGCCCTCGGCGATGCCGAACTGGCGCGACGCGCCGTCGCGTTGGCCGCCCCGATCCCGACCGCCTGGCCCAATCCCGATGTCTGCCACGGCGCGGCGGGCGCCGGCTTCCTGCACCTGCGACTGCACCGCTCGACCGGCGACCAGGCCCACCTGGACCGCGCCTCCGACTGTGCGGCCGGTCTGCTGGCCGCCGCCGAGCGGGAGCCGTACGGGCTGACCTGGCCGGTGCCGAAGGGCTTCGACTCGGCGCTCGCCGGGGCGCGTCACCTCGGGTACGCCCACGGGGTGGCCGGGGTGGGTGCCTTCCTGCTGGCCCTGGCCGAGGCGGCCGGGGACGCCCGGGCACTCGACGGCGCCGGGGAGGCGGTCCGGACGCTGGCCGCGACGGTCCGTCAGGACGGCGGTTCCGCCTGGTGGCCGCAGAGCGCGGGCGATCCGCCGCACGTACGGCTGGCGCACTGGTGCAGCGGGTCGTCCGGGGTGGGCAGCTTCCTGGTCCGGTACTGGCGGGCCACCGGGGACGAGACCGCGTACCGGCTGGCGCTGGCCGCCGGACAGGCGGTGCTGGACGCCCGCTGGCACAGCGGGGTGAGTGCCTGTCACGGCCTGGCGGGGAACGGCGAGTACCTGCTCGACCTGGCCGGGGCCACCGGCGAGGAGCGGTTCCGCACCGGGGCCGAGGAGTTGGCCGGGCTGATCGCGGCCCGCGCGGTGCGGCGGGACGGGCGGCTGGTGCTGCCCGACGAGACCGGGCTGGGTTCCACCCCCGCGTACGGCACCGGCACCTCGGGGCCGCTGGCCTTCCTGCTCCGGCTCCAGTACGGCGGCCCCCGGCTCTGGCTCGATCCCCGGTCCCCGCAGATCCACTGACCTGCTGGCCCGCTGATTCACCGTCAACGACCGATCACCGAAGGAGGTGAGCCCGGATGAACACCGCGACCCGTACCACCGCCCAGGCGCTGCGCCGTCTGAGCTTCACCTTCGCCCTGGACGGCTCGCACGCGGCCTGCCTGGCCGCCGGGGCGGACGGCGGCTGGTACGCCGAGAGCTGGCGCCTGCCCGCCGAGGGCCCGGCCGTCCCGACCGCCCTGCCCCTGCCGGGGAACCGCTCCGAGAACCTGCACTCGCAGCTGATCAGCCTGCCGGACGGCCGGGTGCTGCTCTGCCGGCACGACGGGGACCGGCACACGCTGCTGCTGCTCTCCGCCCCGACCGCCGAACACCCGACCTTCGAGCAGGAGTTGGCCACCCTCCGGCGGCCCGGCCTGCGGCTGCTCCCGCTGCCCGGCGGCCAACGGCCGGCCGGGGCACCGGTCGCGGTCGCCCTCGGCACCGACACCCGCCCGGTCACCACGGTCTGGCTGGTCCCGGCCGACGGCACCGCGCCGATAGAGGTCGCCGAGTTGCCCGGGCTGCACGGCGGCGGGGTCTGGCTGGACCACACCGGCCGACTGCTGGCCCTCGACCGGGTCCACCAGGGCAAGATCCGCACCGTCGTACTGGATCTCGAACTCGGCCAGGTCACACCGCTGTTGGAGATCGGCGAGCAGAGCAACGACCGGCTGGCGCTGTACGACCCGGACACCCGCTTCGCCATGGTGCGCAGCGACGCCCCGGGCACCGACCGGCTCGGCTGGGGGCTGCTCGGCGGCCAGGAGCCGCTGCGCTTCCCGGACTGCCTGCTGGTCCCGGGGGTCTTCCTGCGGCCGATCGCCCTCGACCGGCACTCCGGGCCCGGCGGCCGGCGGGTGGTGCTCCAGATCGACCACGGCGCCTCCTCCGCCCTCACCCTCTGGCAGCCGGACCTCAACCGGCTCACCCCGCTTCCGGTACCGCCCGGGCGGCTCGGCGCGATCGGGCACTGGTCGGCGGCCGGCCTGCGGATGCCGTACTCGGCCCCCGACCATCCGGCCGCGCTGGCCACCATGGACGTGGACGAGCTGGTGGCGCACGGGCAGCCGGGCCAGGCGGCGGTTCCGCTGCCGCTCCAGCTGGCCCCGCTCGGCAGCGACCGTCCGGTGCAGACCGGCTGGGCGCACGGTCCTTGGGCACCCGGTCCGGGGAGCGGTGCGGCGGGCTGGCGGCTGGACGGGAGCACGGGCCCCGGCGACGGCGGCCGCTGGCACCCGGCGCAGAGTCTCGAACTGGCCGGCCCCGCCGGGCCGATCGAGGCCGTGGTGTACGGCGGCGACGCCTGGCTGAGCGCCCCGCACCTGGTGCTGGCCCTGCACGGCGGCCCGGCGGACGCCTGGCGGCTGGAGTTCGACCCGGCGCTGCAGCGGATGGCGGCCGAGGGGCTGGCCGTGGTCGCACCCAACCAGCGCGGCTCCACCGGCTACGGGGTGGAGCACGCGGCGGCGGTCCGGAGCGCCTGGGGCGGTCCCGACCTGGCCGACGTGCTGCACCTGCTCGAGGGCGTCGCGGGCCAGCGGGCGGCGCTCGGGCTGGAGCCGCCCGCACTGTTCGGGGTCAGCTACGGCGCCTTCCTGGCCCTGCTGGCCGCGGCCCACGCGCCGCAGGGGCAGGTGGCCCGCTGCGCGGTGGTGGCACCGTTCCTGTCCGGCGCCCGGCTGCTGGCCGAGGCGGCCGCCCCGGTCCGGGCGCTCACCACCCGGCTGGGCGGCGGCGATCCGATCGACGACCACCGCGGCCCCCGGGACGTGCTCCAGCTCGCGCACCGGATCGGTACCCCGCTGCTGATCGTGCACGGGGACCGGGACGAGGTGGTGCCGGTCAGTCAGTCCCGTTCGCTGCGGCACGAGTTGCTGCGACTGGGGCGGTCCGAGGGGTCGGACTTCCGCTACGTCGAGGCCGCCGGGGCCGGGCACGAGGTGCTCGCCGAGGAGGGCGCGGCCGTGCTGCACGAGCTGCTGGCCGCCTTCCTGCGCACCGGCCGGCCCACCTGACCCACCCGGGTCCGCACAGACTTCCCTGGCCCGACCGGGCCAGGGGCGACGTCACCCGCACGGTGCGGGTGACGGACTACCAAGGGGAGGAACCCATCATGGAGAACTTCGAGACCGACCTGGCCGCCCTGCAGGACCTGCCGGAGACCGAGGCCGTCGAGCTGGGCGGGCACGGTGGCGGCTGTCAGTTCACCTGTCTGATCCTGACCTGCCTGATCTTCACCGTCAGCTAGTAGGTCAGCAGGCCGTACGGGGCCGTGCCCACTCCCTCCTGGGGGGAGCGGGCACGGCCCCCGCCGTAGTGGCCGGCCCACAGTCCTTATCCCCTGCCCGGCAGCCCCTGCCGGGCCCGTTGTCCTTCCGGAGGTGGCAGCGCCATGCGCGGCTGGGTGATCGTGCTCTCGGTGGCCGTGCCGGTCGAGGCGGCGGCGACGCTCGCGCTGCCCGGCCTGGTCGGCCGGGCGATCGACGGCGGGCCCGCCGTCCTGCTCGGCGCGGTGCTGCTGGTCGGTGCGCTGGCCGGAGCGGCCGCCACACTGGCGGGCCCGGCGGTGGCCGCCGGGACGACGGTGACGCTGCGGCAGAGCCTGCTCCGCCGAATACTGGCCCGGGGCCCCGTACCGGACGGCCCGGCCACCGGCGACCTGACGGCCCGGCTGGTCGGTTCGGCCGCCGATGCGGGCGGTGCGCTGCCGTCCCGGATCACCGCCGCCACCGCGCTGCTGACCTCGCTCGGGGCGGTGCTCGGCCTCGGCCTGCTGTCCCCTTGGCTGGCGGCCGCCTTCTTCGCCGGAGTGCTGCCCGGGGTGGTGCTGATCCGGCTCTTCCTGCGCGACGCGGCCCAGGCGTTCACCCGGTACCAGGAGGTCCAGTCCGAGCTGGCGGCCCGGCTGACCGGTGCGCTGGCCGGGCTGCGCAGCATCCACGCCGCCGGGGCCGGGGAGGCCGAGACCGCCCGGGTGCTGGCCCCACTGCCCCGGCTCGCCGAGGCGGGGCACGCGCTCTGGAACACCCAGCGCCGGACGGTCTGGCAGGCCACCCTGCTGGTCGCGGTGGTCGAGCTCGCGGTCCTGGCCACGGCCGGCCGACAGCTGGCGGACGGGACGCTGCGGCCCGGCGACCTGGCCGCAGCGGCCGGCTGGGCGGCGCTCGGCCTGGGCTTCTTCGAACAGGTCGAGGCGCTGGCCGGGGTGGCCCACGCCCGGGCCGGGCGGGACCGGGTCGGCGAGCTGCTGGCGCTCCCCGTGCCGCCCCGGGGCAGCCGCGATCTACCGGACGGGCCGGGCGAGTTGACCCTGATCGGGGTCGGGGTCGACGGCCTGCTAGGCCCGCTCGACCTCACCGTCCCCGGCGGCCGGACGGTCGCCCTGGTCGGCCGGTCCGGCTCCGGCAAGTCCCTGCTCGCCGCCGTCGCGGGCGGCCTCCGGGCGCCCTCGACCGGGCTGGTGCTGATCGACGGCGTCCCGCTCGCCGACCTCGCCCCCGATCAGCGGCGGTCCGCCGTCGGGTACGCCTTCGAGCGCCCGGTGCTGGTCGGAGCCACCGTGGGCGAGGCGCTGGAGGGAGCGGGCGAGGCCGAGACCCGGGCCGCCCGGGCCGACGGCTTCCTGGCCCGGCTCCCCCGGGGGGCCGACACCCCGAGCACCGAACTCCGGCTTTCCGGCGGCGAGTTGCAGCGTCTCGGGCTGGCCAGGCTGCTGGCCCAGCGACCCCGGGTGGTGATCCTGGACGACGCCACCTCCAGCCTGGACCTGGCCACCGAGCACCAGGTGACCGAGGCCCTGGCCGCCGCCACGGCCGGCCGGACCCGACTGGTGATCGCCCACCGCCCGGGCGTCGCCGCCCGGGCCGACCTGGTCGCCTGGCTGGACGGCGGCCGCCTGCGCGCGCTGGCCCCGCACACCACCCTGCTCGCCGACCCCGACTACCGGGCCGCCCTGGCCGCCGTCCCCGCGCCGAGGAGCTCCGTGTGACCCGCTCCCTCGCCCATGCTCTGTCGTGGGGTCAACTCGCCACCACCCGACCTGCGTTGCTCTCCGGTCTGCTGACCGCCACTGCCGTCCTCGCGCCGAGGAGCGCCCTGTGACCCGCTCCCCCGCCCATGCCCTGCTGCGGGATCAACTCGCCACCACCAGACTTGCGTTGGTCCGGGTACTGATCTGGTCCGGGGTGGAGGCGTTGCCGTCGCTGCTCTCTGGTCTGCTGATCGCCGCCGCCACCGACCGGGGCTTCCTGGCCGGCCGGCCCGCCGTCGGCTGCGCCTGGCTGGCCGCCTTCGCCGCCGCCGTCGGCGTCCGGGCGTACGCGGCCCGGGCCGCGTTCCCGTATGTCGCGGCCGTGGTGGAGCCGCTGCGGGACGCGCTGGTGCGCCGGGTGGTGAGCGGCGCGCTCGGCCGCTCCGGGCCGGTCGGCGACGGCCCGGCCGAGGTGGCCCGGCTGACCGAACAGGTCGAGTCGGCCCGGCAGTTGACGGCCACCCTGCTCCGTACCCTGCGCAGCGTCGGCATCACCGTACTGGCGGCGGTGATCGGCCTGGCCGTGCTGGCCCCGGTCACCCTGCCGCTGGTGCTGCCGCCGCTGCTGATCGGCGGCCTGCTGTTCGCCCGGCTGCTCGGCCCGCTGGTGGACCGTCAGCGCGAGGTGGTGCTGGCCGACGAACGGGTCGCGGCCGAGGCCGGGCTGGCCTTCGCCGGGGTGCGGGACATCACGGCCTCCGGCGCCCGCACCCGGGTGGAGCGCTCGGTCGGCGCGGCCGTGCTGGACCAGGCCGCGGCGGTGCGCGCGCTCGGCCGGGCGGCCGCGCTGCGCACCCTGACGGTCGCCCTGGGCGGAAGGCTGCCGCTGCTGCTGGTGGTCGCGGCCGCCCCCTGGCTGGTCGCCCACGGCCGGTTGACCACCGGCCAACTGCTGGGCGTCGCCGCCTATCTGGTGCAGCAGCTCGAACCGGCCGTCCGCAGCCTGGCGGGCATGGTCGGCAGCTGGCTGCTGGAGCTCGCGGTGGTGCTGGACCGGCTGGCCGGCCTGCCCGGACCCGAAGCCGCAGCGCCGGCGGCCCGGGCGGCAACGTCCCCGACCCCGAAGCCCGAGGTGCGCGTCCAGGGCCTGCACCACACCCACGGCGCGGCCGCCGAGCCGCTGCTCACCGGCCTCGACCTGGTACTGGCCCCGGGCGAGCACCTCGCCGTGGTCGGCCCGAGCGGCGCGGGCAAGTCGACCCTCGCCGCCCTGCTGGCCGGGCTGCTGCCGCCCCAGCAGGGCACCGTGACGGTCGGCGGCACCGCCCCGCACACCCTGCCGGGCCCGGCCCGGGCGGAGCTGGTCGCCCTGCTGCCGCAGGAGGCGTACCTGTTCGCCGGGACGGTCGGGGAGAACCTGCGCTGGCTGCGCCCGGACGCCTCGGACGGGCAACTCGCCGACACCGCCGCCCTGCTGGGCGCCGGTGGACTGCTGGAGCGTCTCGGCGGCCCGGCCGCCGAGCTGCCCGACCCGGCCGCGCTCTCCGCCGGGGAGCGCCAACTGCTCGCCCTGGTCCGGACCTACCTCTCGCCCGCGCCCGTGGTGGTGCTGGACGAGGCGACCTGCCATCTGGACGCCGCGGCCGAGGCGGTGGCCGAGGCCGCGTTCGCCGAGCGTCCCGGCAGCCTGGTGGTGGTCGCGCACCGGATCGGTTCGGCGCTGCGGGCCGACCGGGTGCTGCTGCTGGAGGGGGGCCGGGGGCTGACCGCCCGTCACGGTGACCTGCAGGTGCTCTCGCCGCTCTACCGCGAGCTGGTCGGCCACTGGCTGGGCTCCGCCCTGCCGCACCCTGATGAGCCGGTAATCGTGCCCGGGCCGTGATCGTGCCGGAGGGTAGCTGTCCGATTCGGTGGATATGGTGACCCCCGTACCCCTTGTACCGCCGAAGTACCGACGAACCGCACCCTCGCACGGAGAAGAACGACATGTCCGAGACCCGTACCGAAACCACCCAGCACGACGGCACCGGGCCCGCCTCCGACACGGACCGGTCCGACAGCGCCGTGCACGGCCGGCACCGGGGCGACACCGCCCCCGACGACCGCCCCGACGCGGACCCGCACGGCCGCCACCGCCGCTAGAGCGGTACCGGCTGACGGTCCGCCGCCCACGGGCAGGGGTGGCGGACCGTCAGTGGGGCGGGCGTCAGCCCAGGGTGATGACCGTGCGCAGGGCCTCTCCGCTGCGCATCTGGGCGATCGCCTCGTTCACCTCGGCCAGGCCGACCCGGTGGGTGATCATGCCCGCCAGGTCCAGCCGCCCGGCCCGCCAGAGCTCGACCGCCCGGGCGGCCGTCCGCCGGACGTCGCCGCCGCCGTACATCGAGGGCAGCAGCCGCTTCTCGTTGAAGAACAGCTCGCCCATGCTGAACTGCACCAGGTCGTCCTGCGCGCCCGCGCCGATCACCACCACCGCGCCGCCGCGCCGGGCCGCGTCGTACGCCGCCCGCACGGTGGCCGCGCGGCCGACGGCCTCGAAGACGTAGTCGTAGCCACCCGCCTCCAGGCCCTTCGCCGCGCCCTTCAGGCCCTCGGGCGCGACGGCGTCGGTGGCGCCGAAGCCGAGTGCGCGCTCCCGGCGGGACTCGACCGGGTCGACCACGGTGATCCGGGCCGCGCCGCAGATCCGGGCGCCCTGGACGGCCGCGATGCCGACCCCGCCCGCACCGATCACGGCGACCGAACTGCCGGGCTCCACCCGGGCGGTGTTCACCGCCGCACCGAGGCCGGTGGTCACCCCGCAGCCGATCAGGGCGGCCAGCTCGTACGGCATGTCGGCGGGCACGGTGATCACGCTGTCGGCGGCCACCACCACCTCCTCGGCGAAGGTGCCGGTGCTGTAGAAGCCGAACACCTCGGTGTCCCCCTGCCGGAAACCGGCCGAGCCGAGCCGCCGCAGGCTGGTGACGCAGAGGTGGCCCTGTCCCCGGCGGCAGTGCGGGCAGGCGCCGCAGGGCGGCATCCAGCAGAGCACCACCCGGTCGCCGACCGCGACCCCGGTGACGCCCTCGCCGACCTCCACCACGTCGCCGGCACCCTCGTGGCCGGGGACGAACGGCGCGGGCTGCGGCAGCACACCGCTCATCGCGGACAGGTCGGAGTGGCAGAGGCTGGTGGCCCGCAGCCGGACCCGGACCTTCCCCGGGCCGAAGCCCACCGCCTCGACGTCGTCGCGGACCTCCAGCTCGTCCTGGCCGATCTGGTGCAGGATCGCTGCGCGCATGTGGCTTGCTCCCGGGTTTCGCCAGTGGTGGGGAGCAGCGTACAAAAGCCGCTCCGCGGACCGTCTTCTAGAACTGGTTCTAGAAACCTGACCAGATATACACCGTTCCCCGCCCGGCCGGAACCCCTCCTACCGTCCAGTAGGGTCCAGGAACCGACCCGCCCGCGCGACCCAGGAGCAGCATGATGACCGACGCCCGCCCGGCCCCCGGGGTGATCGAGGCCTTCGAGTCGGCGACCGGCTTCATGCCGGTGGACGAGGGCCTGGCGCTGTACGCCGCCGCGGCCTCGGCCGCCGCCGCCACCGGCCTGCCGCTGCTGGAGATCGGCACCTACTGCGGGCGCTCGGCGATCCTGCTGGCCGACGCGGCCCGGGCCGCCGGGACGGTCGCCCTGACGGTGGACCACCACCGCGGCTCGGAGGAGCAGCAGCCCGGCTGGGAGTACCACGACCCGGGGCTGGTCGACCCCGAGGTCGGGGTGATGGACACCCTGCCGACCTTCCGCCGCACCCTGTTCCGGGCCGGTCTGGAGGAGCACGTGGTCGCCCTGGTCGGCCGCTCGCCGCAGGTCGCCGCGGTCTGGGGCGGGAAGCTCGCGCTGGTCTTCATCGACGGCGGCCACACCGACGAGCACGCCACGGGTGACTACGAGGGCTGGGTCCCGCACCTGGCCGAGCAGGGCCTGCTGGTGATCCACGACGTCTTCCCCGATCCCGCCGACGGCGGCCAGGCCCCGTACCGGGTGTACCTGCGGGCCCTCGCCGAGGGCTTCGAGGAGCTCTCGGTCACCGGTTCGCTGCGGGTGCTGCGCCGCCGCTGACGCCACCGGCCGCCGGGCCGGCCCCGCCGACACCCGAAGATCACCATGGTCCTGCGGGCACCTTCCGCGATGCTCTAACGTCATGCCACATGTCGGTCCTACCGGGTGCCCACCGTTGGTGCGCCCGGAAACGGCCG
The DNA here is from genome assembly GCF_040296785.1 of Kitasatospora sp. NPDC002040. Classification (NCBI taxonomy): domain Bacteria; kingdom Bacillati; phylum Actinomycetota; class Actinomycetes; order Kitasatosporales; family Streptomycetaceae; genus Kitasatospora; species Kitasatospora sp. NPDC002040. The sequence continues at coordinate 60,004 of NZ_JBEOXV010000004.1, forward strand.
GTACGGTGTCGCCGGACGACCGGACGACGCGAACCCAGGGCGCACCACAGACAGCGGGGGCGAGGCCAGGCATGACCGAGCAGGACAACACCGCGCCAGCGGTGTGGGACCCGACGGCGCGCAACGGCGCCGGCGGCTGGGTCCGCCCGGCGCCCGCCCAACAACCCCCGACTGCCCAGCAACCCCCCACCGCACTGGCTCCCTCCCCGCGGACCCCGCTCCCGCAGTCGGCCCGCGACGGGCAGCGGACCGAGGTGTTCCCGCTGGCCCCGCCGCAGGCGCCGCCCGCGCAGCAGTACCAGGCGCCGCCGCCCGGTGCGGTCGGCGACCACGGCCCGCCGCTCGGGGCCCGCCCGTACCTGCCGCCGCCAGGCGCCGCCGCCCCGCCCGCACCGCCGTTCGGCGGACCGCCCGCGCCCTCCTCCGGGTACGGCTACCCGCCGCCCCCGCCCGCCGGCTTCCCCGGCCCGCAGCAGGGCCCGTACCCGGGCCAGCAGCAGCCCCAGCCGCACCAGGGCCAGCAGCCGTACCAGGCCCAGCAGGGCCAGCAGCCGTACCAGGCCCAGCAGGGCCAGCAGGGCCAGCAGCAGCCGAGCCCGTTCCCCGCTGCCGCGCAGCCCGCCCCGGCGGAGCCGTTCCCGGTCTACCGGCAGCAGCCCCCGCAGCAGCCGTACCCCGAGTACGAGGAGCTCCCGCAGCAGGAGTCCCGCCGCCGGGCCCCGCTGCTGGTCGCGATCGGCGTGGTGCTGGTGGTGGTGGTCGGCGTCGGCGTGGCCTGGGCCGTCCGCAACAGCAACGAGCCGGCCGACCGGGCCGCGCCCAATCCGGCCGCCTCCTCCGGCGGCAGCGCCGCCCCGCAGCCCGCTCCGGCGGCGAGCGCCCCGGCCGCGACCCCGTCGGGCGCCTCGCCCTCGCCGTCCGCCGGTACCGAGAACGGCCCGAAGGCGGCCGCCCAGGCCAAGGCGCTGGACGAGCTGCTGACCCGGGGCGAGGGCGCCAAGGCGCCGATCGGCAACGCGGTGGCGAAGGTGAACAGCTGCCCCGGCAAGCCCGAGATCGCCAACGCGGTCGAGGTCTTCGACACCGGGGCGAGCCAGCGCGACCAGCTGGTGGCCGACCTCGCCAAGCTGGACTTCACCGACCTGCCCGCCGGCACCGAGGCGGTCGCGCTGCTGAAGACCGCGTGGCAGACCTCCGGCGACATCGACCGCGCGTACGCGGCCTGGGCCCGCACCGTCGGCACCCAGGGCTGCAGCAACGGCAGCGCCCCCGGCGGCGCCGACCTGAAGCGGGCCAACGAGCTCAACCCGCAGGCGACCCAGGCGAAGAAGGACTTCGTGGCGAAGTGGAACACGCTCGCCAACACCTTCGGCCTGACGCCCCGTACCTGGGACAGGATCTGAACCACCCGTGACCGGCACCACCGCTCAGCACCCCGCCCCGCGCCGCCCCGCCCTGCTCCGGCTGTCCGCCCTCGCCTGCGCCGTCCTGCCGCTCGGCGCGGCGGCCTGCGCGGGCCCGGCCTCCCCCGCCGGGGACACCGCGTACGCCGCGGCCAGCGCCCCGGCCGACGAGCTCCCGGTCATCCCCTCGTTCTGGCCGAGCGCCCCCGCCTCCCCGACCGCCTCCGCCCCGGCCCCGGCTGCGGGCTCCGCCCCGGCGTCGGCTCCGGCCGCCGGCTCCCTGACGGGCCGTACGGTGCTGCTGGACGCCGGGCACAACCCCGGCAACTCCAAGCACACCACCGAGATCAACCGCCAGGTGGACATCGGCAACAGCCGCAAGGAGTGCGACACCACCGGCACCGCGACCAACGCGAGCTACAGCGAGGCCGAGTACTCGCTCGACGTCTCCCGCCGGGCCCGGACCCTGCTCGAGGCGCGCGGCGCCAAGGTGGTGTTCACCCAGGACGGCAACCGCCCGTGGGGGCCCTGCATCGACGAGCGGGCCGGGATCGGGAACGAGAGCCGGGTGGACGCCGCGGTCTCCGTGCACGCGGACGGGGCGGCGGCCTCGGCCAGCGGCTTCCACGTGATCATGCCCGCCGCGGTGAAGGCCGGGAAGGCGGACACCGCCGCGATCGTCGCCCCGTCCCGCCGCCTCGGCCTGCTGCTGCGCGAGCAGTTCAAGGCCGCCACCGGCGAACCGTACGCCGACTACATCGGCGAACAGGGCCTGGACACCCGCAGCGACCTCGGCGGTCTCAACCTCTCCAAGGTGCCGAAGGTGTTCATCGAGTGCGGCAACATGCGAAACTCGGGCGATGCCAAGCGGATGACGGACCCTCAGTGGCGCCAGCTGGCCGCACAGGGGATCGCCGACGCGCTGACCGCCTACCTCACCACACCCGCCAACTGAAGCGGGGCCTTTCCCGGGTGTTTTGCCACGACACTCCCCGTTTCGGGAGCCCGCCGTGCACTCGGGAACGGCTTGGCCCTAGGCTTTTGCACCGTCCGAACCACACCGCCGTCCACGACACACACCGACGAGGGGAACGTTAGTGAATCTGCGCGCTCTCACCAGGGGAGACGCCGCCGTCGCAGGTGCGGCCGTCCTGCTGTTCATCTCTTCTTTCCTGCCGTACGTCTCGTTCGAGTACTGCAGCGGCCTCAAGGGCGTCTCCTGCGTCTCCAGCTCGCAGAGCGCCTGGTCCACGGCACTCTTCCCGGTGCTGCCCTCGGTCTACCTGCTGGGCATCATCGCCGCGGCCCTGATCCTGGTGCAGCGCTTCCAGGGCGAGGCCGCCTCCGGGCGCCAGGTGCTCGGCCTGCGGCTCGACCAGTGGGGCACCGCGCTCGCCGCGGCCGCGCTCTGGTCCGGCCTCTGGTCGCTGGCCGGCGGCGTCGACGCCAGTGGCTACGGCCACAGCTTCGGCGCCTACCTCGGCGTGCTGGCCCTGCTGGTGCTGACCGGTGCGGCCGCGGCCGGTCCGCTGGTGCCCGCGCTCCAGGCGCCGCTGCTGACCGACAAGCCCCCGGTCACCCAGGCCCCGTACTCCGGCGCCCCGATCGGCGGCTTCCAGCCCGCCGCCGGCCAGCCGGGCCAGCAGTACGGCTACCCGGCCGACCAGGGCCAGGGCCAGCCCCAGCCCGGCCAGGGCGGTCTGCCCGGCTACGCCACCCCGCCGGAGCAGCAGCACGGCTACGGCTACCCGACCCCGGGTCAGGTCGCCCAGCCCGCCCCGGTCCACCAGGAGCCGACCCAGGTGCAGCCCGCCGTCGCGGTGCCCGCCCCGGCCGCCCCGGCCGCGGACTTCGCGCCGTTCTGGTTCGCCGTCCCGGCGCCCCGTCAGCTCGCCCCGAAGGACAACCCGGTCGGCCCGCCGGTCGGCGAACTCGTGCCCGGCACCTGGTACCTGGCGGTGGAGCAGCGCGGCAACTCGCTGGTCGCCCAGCTCCAGGACGGCTCGCACGGCCTGCTGAACGACGCCTCCGGCATCCAGCGCGGCTGACCTCCAGTCAGGAGGGGGTGGCCCACCGCACGGTGCGGGTCACCCCGAGGGGCGCGGGGACCCGCGCGACCATCCGGTCGTGCGGGTCCCCGCGCCCCTCTGCGTTGTCCGACGCCGACGCCGAAACTGACGCCGACGCCGCCCCCGGCAGCGTCAGCAGCAGTCGCCGACGACCAGGCCGGCCGGGAGCTGGTCCCCGCCGAAGACCGAGACGGTCGCGTGGTCGCCGCCGAGCGCCGCCACCGCGAGCAGCAGTGCCCCGGCCGTCCAGGTGGTGCGCTCCTCCGGCCAGATCGCGTCGTCCTCGAAGACGTACCCGGTCCAGTAGGACCCGTCCTGGTGCCGCAGGTGCTGGATCCAGCGCAGGATCTCCACCGCGCGGTCCGACTGGCCCACCGCCCAGAGCGCGAGCGCCAGTTCGGCGCTCTCTCCGCCGGTCACCCAGGGCCGGTCACTGACGCAGCGCACGCCCAGGCCGGGCACCACGAAGCGGTCCCAGTCCTGCTCGATCCGGGCCACCGCCTCGGGGCCGCGCAGCGCGGTGCCGAGCACGGGGTAGTACCAGTCCATCGAGTAGCGGTCCTTGTCGAGGAACCGCTCGGGGTGGTGGGTGATCGCGTGCCGGAGCTTTCCGGCCGCCAACTCCCAGTCCGGCTGCGGTTCTTCGAGGTAGTCCGCGATGGCGAGCCCGCACCGGAGCGCGTGCAGGATGCTGGAGGAGCCGGTGAGCAGCGCCTCCTGCGGCGCGGTGCCGTCCTCGTCCTGCCGCCAGGCGATCGGCCCGCCGGGCAGCCGCAGCCCGACCGTGAAGTCCAGCGCGCGCCGGACGGCGGGCCAGATCCACTCCAGGAAGGCGTCGTCGCCGGCCGAGAGGTGGTGGTGCCAGACCCCGACCGCCAGGTAGGCGCAGAAGTTGGTCTCCTTGGCGCGGTTGGTCACCTCCCCGTCCACGTAGGCCGCGTACCAGGAGCCGTCGGCGTTCTGACGGCCCGCCAGCCAGCGGTACGCCGCCTCGGCGGCCGCGTGCTCGCCCGCCGTGTCCAGGGCCATCGCGGCCTCGGTGTGGTCCCACGGGTCCAGGTGGCCGCCGCCGAACCACGGGATGGCGCCGTCAGCCTGCTGGTCGGCCAGGATGGAGCGGACCGTGTCGGCGGCCTGACGGGCGTCGAGCACGCCGTCCAGCAGCAGCGCCTCGGGGATGGCGGCGGTCATGCGCCCGCCCGCCGGGGCTTGCTGGCGTACACCACGAAGCTCTTGCCGAGCACCGGGTTGAGCGCCTTCTCGGCCGCCTTGGTGATCTTCGAGATCACCGGGGTGCCGACGATGTCCCAGACCAGCAGCTGGTGGTAGGCCCGGACCGGCAGCGCCTTGTCGTTGTTGACGCCGACCGCGCACTTGATCCACCAGTACGGCGAGTGCAGCGCGTGCGCGTGGTGCTCGCCGTACGGCTCCAGGCCGGCCTCGCGGACCCGCTCGACCAGCTCGTCGCCCTTGTAGATCCGGATGTGGCCGCCCTCGACCTCGTGGTACTCGTCGGAGAGCGCCCAGCAGATCTTCTCCGGCAGGTAGCGCGGCACCGTGACGGCCAGCAGGCCGCCCGGCTTGAGCACCCGGACCATCTCGGCCAGCACGCCCTTGTCGTCGGGGATGTGCTCCATCACCTCGGAGATGATGATCTTGTCGAAGGTGTCGTCGTCGAACGGCAGGTTGAGCGCGTCGCCCTCCATCGCCACCGCCGAGGCGCCGGCCGGGGCCTCACCGGCCTGCTCCATGGCCGCGAACCACCTGCGCACCTCGGCGATCTCGTCGCCGTTCTGATCGAGGGCGACCACGTTCGCGCCGCGCCGGTAGGCCTCGAAAGCGTGCCTGCCCCCGCCGCAGCCCAGGTCGAGCACCCGGTCGCCGGGGGCGAGCGGGAAGCGGGAGAAATCGACGGTCAGCACTACGGGGCTCCCATTCGTTGGTACTCGGCGAAACAGTTGAACAGCCGTCAGGCGACGTAGCGCCAGCCGGCCCCGGCCCGGGCCCGCTGCCCGACACCGGTGGCGATCGCCGCCCGGTAGCGGTCGGCGGTGAGTTCGGCGGCCCGCTGCCAGGTGAAGTCGGCCAGCACCCGCTCGCGTCCGGCGGCGCCCAGCTCGGCCCGCAGCTCCGGGTCGTCCAGCAGCCGGCCGAGTGCCTCGGCCAGCGCCCCGGCGTCGCCCGGCGGCACCGCCAGGCAGGTCTCGCCGTCCGGCCCGGCCACCTCGGGGATCGCTCCGCCGGTGGTGGCCACCAGGGGCGTGGCGGTGGCCATCGCCTCGGCGGCGGGCAGCGAGAAGCCCTCGTAGAGCGAGGGGACGCAGGCCACCTCGGCGGAGCGGTACAGGTCGACCAGCTCCTGGTCGGTCAGCCCGGTGCGGAACTCGATCCACCGCTCCAGGCCGAACCGGCGGACCGCCTCGGCCACCGGGCCCTCCCCGCGCTGCGGCTTGCCGACCACCACCAGGTGGGCGTCGCGCTCGGTGCGCAGCTTGGCCAGCGCCTCGACCAGGAAGACCAGGCCCTTGAGCGGGACGTCCGCGCTGGAGGTGGTGACGATCCGTCCGGGCACCTGGGCGATCTCGGCGGACGGGGACCAGAGCCGGGTGTCGGCGCCGATCGGGACCACCGCGATGTTGCCGGACGGGGTGCCGAGCTGCTCGGCGATCTCGGTCTTCGAGCTGCCGGAGACGGTGATCACGTGGTCCAGCCGGGCGGCCACCCGGCGCTGCATCCGGGTGAAGGCGTACCAGCGGCGCTTGCCGAGCCGCTGCAGCCGGGTGCCGGCCGCCTCCAGCTCCAGCCGCCGGTCCACGGTGATCGGGTGGTGCACGGTGGTGACCAGCGGGAAGCCGTGCCTGGCCAGGCCGAGCAGGCCGTAGCCGAGGGTCTGGTTGTCGTGCACGACGTCGTAGCGGCCCTTGTGCGCGGCCAGGTACTGCCGGGCCCGGAGCGAGAAGGTGAGCGGCTCGGGGAAGCCGCCGGTGCGCATCCCGGCCACCTCCAGCAGGTCGACCAGGCCGCGGTACTCGCTCAGCGCCGGGGTGCGGAACGGGTCGTCGGCGCGGTACAGGTCGAGGCTGGGCAGCTCCACCAGCCGGACGCTGCCGGGGCCCTCGACCGGGTCGAGCACCGGGAAGGGCTGGGCCCCGACCACGTCCACGTGGTGCCCGAGCCTGGCCAGCTCGCGGGAGAGGTGGCGGACGTAGACGCCCTGACCCCCGCAGTACGGGTCGCCCCGGTAGGACAGCAGGGCGATCCGCAGCGGTCGCGGCGGCAGCGCGGTCATCCGGGGGCTCCTGTCCCCTACTCCCCGGGCCGCTCGGCGGCGGGAAAGTAGATCACGTTTCATGATGGTGGAGCTCGTCATTGGGCTGGTTGAACAATGAGAGACCTTGAAGATTACCGGCCTGCGACCGGGGGCGGCGGATCGGCCCCCTTGGCCTGCTACTGACGAGTACGTCAGTACCGGAGGCCTCCATTCTGACCCGTCGCCACGGCCCGTCCACCCGGCGTGCGCTGTGACATAGCTCTCGGACCGCACCGCTGCTGACGTGTCCTCACTCGGCCCCCCGTGGTTGAATCACCTGTCATCCGGTTACCACGCGCTCGCCCCGGGAGCCCCACTTGACCACCACCGCCGCCCCCGGGACCGGGCTCACCCCCCGGCAGGCCGAGCGCCGCCGCCGGATCCTGCGGGCCGCCACCGCGCTGGCCGCCCGGGGCGGCTACGAGGCGGTCCAGATGCGCGAGGTGGCGGAGACCGCCGAGGTGGCGCTCGGCACCCTGTACCGCTACTTCCCGTCCAAGGTGCACCTGCTGGTCGCGGTGATGCAGGAGCAGCTCCAGCAGCTGCACGAGCAGGTCCGCCGGCACCCGCCGGTGGGCGAGGACCCGGCCGGCCGGGTGGCCGAGACGCTGACCCAGGCCTTCCACGCGCTCCAGCGCGAACCGCGCCTCGCCGAGGCCATGGTCCGCGCGCTCTCCTTCGCCGACCGCTCGGTCGGCGCCGAGGTGGACGCCGTCTCCGCGGTCACCTCGGCGATCGTGCTGGACGCCGCTCAACTCGGCCCCACCCCCTCGCCCACCCAACAGGCTGCCCTCCGGGTGATCGGCCACACCTGGCACGCCACCCTGCTCGCCTGGCTCGGCGGCCGCGCCTCCCTCTCCGAGGTCCGCGCCGACCTCCACACCGCCGCCCGCCTGCTCACCCTCTGACCCCGGGTCAGCTCCGGCGCCCCACGTCAGGCCCGGTACCCCCTGGGCAGGACCACGGTCTTGGACTCCAGGTACTCGGCCAGGCCCTCGGGGCCGAACTCGCGGCCGATGCCGGACTGCTTGTAGCCGCCGAACGGACCGAGGAAGTCCAGGTTGAAGGTGTTCACCGCGTAGGTGCCGGTGCGGACCGCGCGGGCCACCTCGATACCGGCCTCGACGTCGCCGGTCCAGACGCTGCCGGAGAGGCCGAAGTCGGAGTCGTTGGCCAGCCGGACCGCCTCGTCCCGGTCCTGGTACGGGGTCAGGCAGACCACCGGGCCGAAGACCTCCTCGCGGGCGATCCGCATCCCGTTGTCCACAGCGCCGAACAGCGTCGGCTGCACGTACCAGCCGCGCTCCGGAGCGGCGGGCACGCCGCCGCCGGTGAGCAGCTCCGCGCCCTCGCCTGCGGCGATCGCGATGTAGTCCAGGCTGCGCTGCCGCTGACGGGCGGTCACCAGCGGGCCGACGGCGGTGGCGGGGTCGAGCGGGTCGCCGACCCGCAGCGCGCCGATCGCGGCGGTGAGGCGCTCGGCGATCTCGGCGTAGTGCGAGCGCGGGGCGAGGATCCGGGTCTGCGCGACGCAGGCCTGGCCGTTGTTCATGAAGGCGGCGGCCAGCAGGCCCCGGACGGTGCGGTCCAGGTCGGCGTCGGGGAGCACGATCGCGGCGGACTTGCCGCCCAGCTCCAGCGTGACCCGCTTGAGCGTGCGGGCCGCGCTCGCCATCACCTGGCGGCCCGCGTCGACCGACCCGGTGAAGGAGACCTTGTCCACGCCGGGGTGGCCGACCAGGTACGCACCGGTCTCCCGGCCGGCGGGCAGGATGCTGAGCACGCCCTCGGGCAGCCCGGCCTCGCGGACCACCTCGGCCAGCAGGTAGGCGTCCAGCGGGGTCTCCGGCGAGGGCTTGAGCACCACGGCGCAGCCGGACAGCAGGGCGGGCGCGAGCTTGGCGGCGGCGGCGAACTGCGGCACGTTCCACGGCACCACGGCCGCCACCACCCCGACGGGTTCGCGGCGGACCAGGATCGGGCCGAAGGCGCCGGCCCGCTGCTCCTCGAAGACGTACTCGGCGGCGGTCTTCAGGTACGCGTCCCAGATCGCCACCGGGCCGTGGGCCTGGGCGGCCAGGCTCCACGCGTACGGCGAGCCGTTCTGCGAGCTGATCAGCCGGGCGAGCCGTTCGGCCCGGGCGGCCAGGCCGTCCCTGATCCGGGTCACCACCGCGATCCGCTCGGCCAGCGGCAGCCGGGGCCAGGGGCCCTGGTCGAAGGCCCGGCGGGCGGCGGCCACCGCGCGGTCCACGTCCGCCTCGCCGGCGTGCGGCACCCGGCCGATGACCTGCTCGGTGTGCGGCGAGACCACCTCGATCACGGCCGGCCCGGCCGGGGCGGTCCAGGCACCCCCGATGAAGAGCTCGCCGTACTCCAGCACCTCGGTCATCACTGGCTCCTTCTGCCGCCACCGGAAAACTGGTACCAGTTCTAGTCCGTCGCGTCCCCCCGCGTCCACACCCGCGCCTGACGGGGAGCGGCCACGCCGCCGGTTAGAGTCGGACGGTCAAGCTCGTCCGGGGAACGCCCGTGCGACCCCGGTCACCGAAAGGCCTGCCGACCCTCATGCCCACCACCGCCCGCACGGGTGCCGCCGCGCTGGCCGCCGCCGCCCTGCTGATCGGCGCCGCCGGCCCCGCCCTCGCTGACACCACCCCTTCGCCCGCAGCCGCGCCCGCCGCGCTGTACGGCAAGGGCGACCCGACCTACGACGGCGTCTGGCGGCAGTCGCTGGCGCTGACCGCGCTCGGCTCCGCCAAGGTCGTCCCGGCCGCCTCGGCCGTGGCCTGGCTGACCGGGCAGCAGTGCGCCGACGGCGGCTGGCCCTCGTACCGGGCGGACGCCGCGACGGCCTGCGACCCCAAGACCGAGGACAGCAACGCCACCGCGATGGCGATCCAGGCGCTCACCCTGCTGGGCGGGCACCAGGACGCGGTCACCCGCGGCACCGCCTGGCTGAGGACCGTTCAGAACGCCGACGGCAGCTGGGCCTTCAACCCCGGCAACCCCGGTGACGCCAACTCCACCGGGCTGGCCGTGAACGCCCTGCTCGCCACCGGCACCGACCCGGTCGGCGTGGCCAAGGGCGGGAAGACGGCGTACGACGGCCTGGCACTGTTCCAGATCGGCTGCCTCGCCCCGGCCGCCGAGCGCGGCGCCTTCGCCTACCAGCCCGCCCCGGACGGCTCGCTCAAGGCCAACGACCTGGCCAGTGCGCAGGCCCTGCTGGCAGCGGCGGGCGGCAAGCTGCCGGTCACCAACACCAACCGGGTGGACGCCGCGCCCAAGCCGCTGGACTGCACCGTCAACACGCCCACCGTCGCGCGCGCCAACTCGGCCGAGGCGGCGGGCTCGTACCTCTACACCCAGCTGAGCGGCAACGGGCAGCACCTGCTCCAGACCACGCCCGGCGCGGCCGCCACCCCGGACTACACCGGTACCGCCTGGGCCGTGCTCGGCCTGGTCCAGTCCGGTCACCCGGTCCAGGCCGCCCCGGCCGCCGACTGGCTGGCCGACCACGGCTACGACTGGGCCGCCAAGGGCAAGAACGGCACCGACCCCGCCGCCGCCGCGCTGCTGCTGCTGACCGCCGAGGCCGCCCAGCTGGACCCGTACGACTTCGGCGGCACCAACGTGGTCCAGCTGCTGATCGACGCGGGCCCGGCCCCCGAGTCCGTCCCGGCCGCCGCGGCCTCGGCCTCCTCCCCCGCCCCGCACAACAGCGCGGCCGACGACGACAGCGGCTTCTCGCCGGTCTGGCTGGTCGGCATCGGCCTGCTGATCGGCATCGGCGGCGGCCTGCTGCTCAGCCTCCGCCGCAAGCGCGCCGCCGCGCAGCACCCCGGCTCCCCGTCCAGCGGTGGCACGGACAAGAGCGGCGGCACGGACAAGTCCGAGGGCGACGGGCAGAAGTGAGCTCCCCCCGTTCCCGGACGGCGGCGGCCCTGACACCGGTCGCCGCCGTCCTGGCGCTGCTGCTGCCGCTCCTGCTCGCCACCCCCGCCCAGGCCACCGGCTACCGCTACTGGTCGTTCTGGAAGTGGTCCGGCAGCGCCTGGGCGTACCAGCAGCAGGGCCCGGCGGTGTACGTCCCGCCGGACGGCGCCGTGGACGGCTGGCGGTTCGCGGTCAGCCCCGACGGCGGCCAGGACGCCGCCCGGCCCACCGCCGGCGGCGACTTCGCCGCGCTCTGCGCCGCCACCCCGGCCGAGCCCGGCCGGAAGCGGGTCGCCGTGGTGCTCGACTTCGGCACCCCCGCCGACGCCCCCGGCGGCGAGACCCCGCCCGCCGCCCGGACGGCCTGCGCGGCCGTGCCGACCGGGGCCAGCTCGGCCGAGGTGCTGGCCGCCGTCGCCCCGCCGCTGCGCTACGACACCAACGGCATCCTCTGCGCCATCGCGGGCTACCCCCGGACCGGCTGCGGCGACACCCTGGCCGCGGACAACTCCGGTGACGGGAAGGGCGGTTCGGGCCCGGCCATCGGCCTGCTGGCCGGCGGCGCGCTGATCGCCGTCCTCGCCGCCGCCGCGGTCCGGCAGGCCCGGCGCTGCCGCGACTCCTGAGGTGTCATCCGTGCCCACGCCCGTCCGCACCAGGCGGCCCCGCCCCGTCCGCTCGACCCGCTCGCCGATCGGCCCGCGCCACCTGCACCCCGGCGCGTGGTGGCTCTGGGCGATCGGGCTCGGCGCGGGCGCCTCCCGCACCACCAACCCGCTGCTGCTGCTCCTGATCGTGGCCGTCTCCGGCTACGTGGTCGCCGCCCGGCGCAGCACCGAGCCCTGGGCCCGCTCCTACACCGCCTTCCTCAAGCTGGCGCTGGCGGTGCTCGGCATCCGGCTGGTCTTCACGGTCTTCCTCGGCTCCGGCGTCGGCGGCACCCAGGTGCTCTTCACGCTGCCCCAACTCCCGCTGCCGGACTGGGCGCAGGGCGTCCGGATCGGCGGCGCGGTCACGCTGGAGGGGCTGCTCTACTCGCTCTACCAGAGCCTGCGGCTGGCCACCCTGCTGATCTGCGTCGGCGCCGCGAACGCGCTGGCCAACCCGGCCCGGCTGCTCCGCGCCCTGCCCGGCGCGCTCTACGAGGCCGGGGTGGCCGCCGTGGTCGCGCTCACCTTCACCCCCAACCTGGTCGCCGACGTGCAGCGGATCCGCGCCGCGCGCCGCCTGCGCGGCCGCTCCGACAAGGGCCTGCGCTCGCTGCTGAGCGTCGGCCTGCCGGTGCTGGAGTCGGCCCTCGAACGGTCCGTCGCGCTGGCCGCCACCATGGACAGCCGGGGCTTCGGCCGCACCGCCGCCGTCCCGCGCCGGCTCGCCCGCTCGATCGCCGCGCTCACCCTGCTCGGCCTGCTCGCCGTCTGCGTGGCCTGCTACGGCCTGCTCGGCGAGGGCACCGGCCTGTGGGCGCTGCCCGTCCTGCTCGCCGGGCTGGCCGCGGTCAGCGCCGGACTGCTGCTCGGCGGCAGACGTTCCGTCAGGACCCGCTACCGGCCCGATCCGTGGGCCTGGCGGGAGTGGCTGGTGGCGGGCTCGGGCCTGGCGGTGGCGGCGCTGCTGATCTGGCTCTCCGGCCGCGACCCGGGCGCCTTCAACCCCGCCGTGGTGCCGCCCGCCGTGCCCGAACTCCCGCTGCTGCCCGCGCTGGCCGTGCTGCTCGGGCTGCTCCCCGCCTTCGTCGCCCCCGCCCCGCCCGGCACCACTCCCTCCCCTTCAGCCCCGCCCCGTTCCGGAGCCCCCAAGTGATCGTGTTCGAGCAGGTATCGGTCCAGTACCACGACGCCGCCGCCCCCGTGCTCGGCGGCATCGACCTGACCGTCCCCGAGGGCGAACTCTGCCTGGTGGTCGGCCCGTCGGGGGTCGGCAAGTCCACCCTGCTGGGTGCCGTGAACGGCCTGGTGCCGCACTTCACCGGCGGCGTGCTGCACGGCCGGGTCACCGTCGGCGGCCGGGACACCCGTGCCCACCGGCCGCGCGAACTGGCCGACCTGGTCGGCACGGTGGGCCAGGACCCGGTGGCGCACTTCGTCACCGACAACGTCGAGGACGAACTCGCCTACGGCATGGAGTCGCTGGGCATCGCCCCGGAGGTGATGCGCCGCCGGGTGGAGGACACCCTGGACCTGCTCGGCCTGGCCGAGCTGCGCGACCGGGCCCTCTCCACCCTCTCCGGCGGCCAGCAGCAGCGGGTCGCGATCGGCTCGGTGCTCACCAGCCACCCCAAGGTGCTGGTGCTGGACGAGCCCACCTCCGCGCTCGACCCCGGCGCCGCCGAGGAGGTGCTCGCCGTCCTGCAGCGGCTGGTGCACGACCTGGGCACCACCGTCCTGATGACCGAGCACCGGCTGGAGCGGGTGGTGCAGTACGCCGACCAGGTGCTGCTGCTCACCCCGGACGCCCCGGCCCGGCTCGGCGACCCGGCCGAGCTGATGGCCGTCTCCCCGGTCCACCCTCCGGTGGTCGGACTCGGCCGCGCGGCCGGCTGGTCGCCGCTGCCGCTCTCGGTCCGGGACGCCCGCCGCAGGGCGGCCCCGCTGCGGGCCGCACTGGACGGCCGTACCCCGCCCGTGGTCCCCCCGGTCACCACCGAGCCGGTGGCCGACACCACCCGGCTGACGCTGCGGCGCGGCCCCAACCCGGTCCTGCGCGGGGTCGAACTCGCCCTCCGCCCCGGAGAGATCACCGCCCTGATGGGGCGCAACGGCGCCGGCAAGTCCACCCTGCTCGGTGCCCTGGCCGGTCTGCACACCCCCGACTCCGGCACCGTCCGGGTGGCCGGACTCACCCCGCACCGGGCCAGGCCCAAGGAGCTGATCCGCCAGGTCGGCCTGGTCCCGCAGGAGCCGCGCGACCTGCTGTACGCCGAGACGGTGGCCGCCGAGTGCGCCGGTGCCGACCACGACTCCGGTTCGGCGCCCGGCAGTTGCCGCGCCCTGGTGGCCCGGCTGCTGCCCGGCATCGACGACGCGCTGCACCCGCGGGACCTCTCCGAGGGCCAACGCCTCACCCTGGCCCTGGCGGTGGTGCTCACCGCCCGTCCCGCCGTGATCCTGCTGGACGAGCCGACCCGAGGCCTGGACTACGCCGCCAAGGCCCGACTGGTCACCGTGCTGCGCGAGTTGGCCGCCGAGGGCCACGCGGTCCTGCTGGCCACCCACGACGTCGAGCTGGCCGCCGAGCTCGCCCACCGCACCGTGATCCTGGCCGAGGGCGAGATCGTCGCCGACGGCCCGAGCGCCGAGGTGGTGGTCTCCTCGCCGGTGTTCGCCCCGCAGGTGGCCAAGGTGCTCGCCCCGCTGCCCTGGCTGACGGTCTCCCAGGTCCGCAACGCGCTCGGGCAGCCCGCGTGAGGCCGCTGAACCGCCCGGTGCCGCTGGGCCGCCGCTCGATCGCCCTGCTGCTGCTGATCACCGCGATCGGCGCGGTCGCCTTCGGCTGGCCGCTGCTCGCCGACCCGTCCTCGGCGCTGGCCGGCCACTCCACCGACGCACCGTGGCTGTTCGCGCTGCTGATGCCGCTGCTGCTCGGCGTGGTCATCGCCCAGATCTCCGAGGGCCGCTCCGACGGCGGGGGCGGCCTGGACGCCAAGTCGGTCGCCCTGCTCGGCGTGCTGGCCGCCGCCGGGGCGGCGCTGCGCCCGCTCGGCGCCGGGACGGCCGGCCTGGAGCCGATGTTCTTCCTGATGGTGCTCGCCGGGCGGGTGCTCGGCCCGGGCTTCGGCTTCGTGCTCGGCTCGGTCACCATGTTCGCCTCGGCCCTGCTGACCGGCGGGATCGGGCCCTGGCTGCCGTTCCAGATGCTCGGCATGGGCTGGGTCTGCCTCGGCGCCGCCCTGCTCCCCGGTCGCACCCGGCTGCGCGGCCGCCCCGAACTCCTGCTGCTGGCCGGCTACGGAGCCGTGGCCGCCGTGGCCTACGGCACCGTGATGAACCTTCAGTTCTGGCCCTACCTCGGGGTCGGCCTGCCCCCGGCACTCTCCTTCGACGCCAACGCCGGACTCGGCACCAACCTGGCGCACTTCCTGGCGTACTGCCTGGCCACCTCGCTCGGCTGGGACCTCCCCCGCGCCGTCCTGACCGCCGTGCTCTGCCTCACCGTCGGCGGCCCGATCCTGCGGGCCCTGCGCCGCTCTGTCCGCCGCGCCGCCTTCGACGCCCCGGTGGAGTTCAAGGACGCCTGACCCCCTGAGCAGGGGTCAGGCGTCCTCGCGCAGAAGCTCAGCCCTGCTTCGGGCCGGTCGACTGCACCACCTCGAACGACCACAGCGTGGAGCCGGAGGCGGCTGGCTTCGGCTGCTCCCCGCCCTCGGCGCTCGGCGGCCCCTGGCGGTGGGCGGCCTGCATCGGCCCCTCCATCCAGGCCTTGAAGTGCTCCTCGCTGGCCCACCGGGTGTACACCAGGTACTGCTCCGTACCCTCCACCGGCCGCAGCAGCTCGAACCACTCGAACCCGTCCGAGCCCTCGACCGACCCGGCCCGCGAGGCGAACCGCTCCTCCAGCGTCTCCCGCATCTCGGTGGGCACCGTCAGGACGTTGATCTTTACCACGCTAGCCATGTGACACCTCTTCACTCGATCACGTGCAAGCAGTCTCGTACATCCAACACCGCATGCAGCGCCGGGGCGGCCGGTGTCAGGCCGAGAGCACGGGGGCGGGGACGGCGGCCTCGCCCTCCTCGAGCCGCGGGCCGGAAGCGGCGGGCGGCGTGGGCGCGGCCGGCGAACGGCCCGTCAGCAGCCGCAGCACGATCCGGCCGAGCTTCTGCCCCGGCACCTCCACCAGCCGGTAGGCGAGGTGGCTGAGCAGGAACAGCACGGCCAGGAAGACGGCGACCTGGGCCACCTTCTCCGGCACCGTCGCGGCCGGCCGGACCCCGGTGAGGAGCCAGTGCATGGCGTTGACGACGGGGATGTGGATCAGGTAGATCGAGAAGCTGATCGCCCCCAGCCAGGTCAGCACCCGGGGGAAGCGGCGGTTGCGCAGCAGCATCGCCGCGCCGAAGACCGCCCAGACCGCGAGATAGGCGAAGGACCAGGCGTGCCAGCCGGCCGTCCAGGTCTGGTGCAGGGCCGCCCCGTGGTCGTACATGTAGCCGACCAGGAAACCCGCCACCACCACGAACCCGCAGCAGAGGGCCGCCTGCATCCGGTCGATCTGGCCGTGCTGGACGCGGTAGAGGACCGTGCCGGCGAACATGGTCGCGAAGATCATCATGGTCTCGAAGACGGCCGCCCCGGCATTGTTGAGCACCACTCCGAGACCGAGCACCGCCAGCAGCGCGGCACCGGTCCGGTTCAGCGCGGGGCTGCCGCTCAGGACGCACAGCAGGCCCATCGCGCCGATCACCGACACCGCCAGCACGAGGTTGCGCACCGACGTGTGGTCGGATCCGAACAGGCCCGTGGTGAACCCGCCCCCCAGGACCAGGGCGGCCGCGGCGAACCCGACCGCGATCGGGCCGCTGTGCCGGTGCTTGCCGAACGCGAACAGGGCGCTGACGAGGCAGTAGAAGACCATCTCGTAGCAGAGCGTCCACATCACGCCCATGGCGGACGGAATGCCCACGAAGTGGTTCAGCAGCAGGGCGTTGACGGGCAGTGAGAGCAGCGGATGGGCGTAGGTGTAGTCGCCGACCACGCTGTGGGCACGCGGCAGGACCAGCAGCGACACCACCAGGACCACGATGACCAGCGGGTGGATGCGGAAGAGCCGGCCCACCCAGAACGCCCGGACGTCACCGCGGCGCTCCAGCGAGGCCGGCACGATGTAGCCGCTCACCAGGAAGAACAGCATCACGCCGAAGATGCCCGGATCCAGGTGCTTGATCAGCGTCACGCCGCCGGGTATCCAGACGAACGGGAGGGCCAGGTGGTAGACCGCGACCGTCAGTGCCGCGAGTGCGCGCAGCGCGTCGAGCCAGCCGAGCCGTGCCGTGCCGGTCGTGGTCGATCGTCCGCGGGCCCGACGCGCCGACCGCTGTTCTATGAGATTCACCCGCTGGAGGCTACTACGGACCCCGAACGGCGGTTCAAGCCGCTCGGGGCCCATCGGTTCGGGCAGGTCAGAACGCCGAGGTGTAGGCCGCCAGGAACGGGGCCGAGACGGCCGTCCCACCGGGGTTGAAGCAGATCGGGTAGAGCCGCAGGGTGGTGCCGGTCCGGGTCCAGGGCATCGCCTGGCCGCACCAGCCGGGTCCGCTGCCGTAGGCCGTGACGTGGGCGGTGTCCTGGGCGAGGGCCACGCCGGGCATGGTGACGGTGAACGGGACCGAGCCGGCCAGGGTGTTGACGGCGCCGGTGGAGTTGAGGTTGGTGCCGGCCGGGACGCCGCCGTTGAACCAGAGGTGGCCGAAGTACTTCGGCGGGAAGGCCGGGCCGTGCACCGCCCGCTTGACCGAGTAGCTCAGCGTCCACTTGGTGTCGTACGGGGCGTTGGCCGCGTTGAAGCAGGTGACCACGACGGTCTGGCCGGTCGCGCCGGGCACCCAGTCGGCCACCTTGCAGCGGGCGCCCTGGCTCGCGTCGACGGCCGTCACCTGGATGTTGCCGGCCTGGGTCGAGAGCCCGAGGCCGGGCAGCCAGGCCTTCCAGATGCCGGTGGAGCCGTGGCTGACGGTGTTGACCGCACCGGCGGAGTTGTACTGGGCCAGCACCGCCCCGCTGATCGCCGAGTAGGTGTAGCCGTAGCTGCCCCCGGCCGGGGACGGGACGCCGCTGCTGGTGGTGTAGAGGACGGTGAACAGGGTGTTGGCGGGTGCGCCGGTGGGCTTGTAGCAGTTCACCGCGACGTCCTGTCCGGTGCCCGCCGTGGACCAGCCCTTGATCTGGCACCAGTTGCCGGTCCGGTCCACCGCCGTGGCGTGGGCGATGCCGCCCGGGCCGGCGATCAGCGGGAAGTGCACCAGGTACGAGCCGACCGCGAGCTGGTCGACCTTGACCGGGTTGGCGGCGGGCGAGGTCCAACTGCCCCACTGGCGCGTGGTGTCGGGGACGTAGCCGAGCGGCGGGGTCGGGTTGTCGAGGTAGGCGAAGCCCCAGCGGTCCGGTACGGCGGCATGCGCGGGCGCCGCCGTCGGTACGGCGGCGGCCAGCAGGGCGGCGAGCAGGGCCAGGATCAGCAGGACGGCGCGGCCGGGTCTGGCCGACGGTGCGAAGCTGCGGGCGTGCATGGGCGTACCCCCTGTGGGTGCGGACGGGTGTGCCGGTGCGGTGCGGCGAACGTCGAACGGCGCGCTCCCGGGACTCGGGGCGGCGGCGGTCCGAACCGGTCGAGGAGGGGCCCGACGGTGCGTCACATCGTAGGAGGGCACCCGCTGTTGGCCTAGACCTCTGGCATGACCCGGCAGGGTACTTGTCGGCCGATCACGGCACCGCCGCACCCGCCCCATCCGCCACCCGACCCCCGGCGGCCCCACCCGTACACCCCACCACTCGCCCGCTGCCCGCCCCGCCCGCCGGGCCCGCACCCGGCACTGTCCGGAACCGCCCTTGCCACCGCCGGAAAATCGCCCGCGCCCCGTCCGGGGCCCCGCCTAGGGTGACCGGATGAACGAGATAGTGGTGGTGACCGACCGGGCCGACTGGCGGGCCGGGTTCGAGGAGCGGGTACGGAGCGGGTACCGGGCGGCGGGGTGCTCGGAGCCGCTGACCGAGGCGCTGCTGGCGCAGGCGCTGAAGGGCGTCGAGGACTGGACGGTGGCCACCGACGGCACGGGGTGGATCGCGATCGGGCTGATCGACGACAACGGCAGGACCGTCGGCCGGATCCACGAGCTGACCGTGCCGGACGGGCTCGGGTGGGCCGAGCGCTGGTGCGCCGAACAGGGCGCGCAGCGGGTGTCGGTCCGCCTCGTCGACGGCCCGGGCCAGTTCGCGCACTACCCCGTCCGGGGGCAGAACCGGATCCGCACCGCCGCCGAGCGGCCCGAGCTGCCGGTCGGCCTGACCGTCCGCCGGCTCACCGAGCAGGAGTACCCCGCCTGGTACGAGGCGGAGCAGGCCGCGTACGTAGCGGACATCGTCCGGGCCGGGGCGCTGACGCCGGAGCAGGCCGGGGAGAAGTCCGACCAGGACTTCGCCCGGCTGCTCCCGCAGGGGTACCTGACGCCCGGTCACGCCTTCTACGCCATGGAGGCCGAGGGTGAGGTGATCGGCACCGGTTGGGTGAACCACGGCTTCCTGCCCGGCGTGACCTTCGGCTTCTCGCTGGAGGTGCACCCCCAGCACCGCGGCAAGGGCTACGGCCGGGCCGCGATGGCCGTCGGCGAGTGGGCCACCCGGCAGGGCGGCGACGAGGCGATGATGTTCAACGTCTTCGGCGGCAACGAGGTCGCGATGGGCCTGTACGACGCCACCGGCTTCGCGGTGCTGGAGGAGTTCCGCTCGATCGACCTGCCCTGACCCCGGAGGTCAGCCCGCGCCGCCGCCGTACACGTGGTCGACCGTCATCGTCATCAGCACCCGGCGGTCGGCCACCATCGCGGCCCGGTACTCGTCCCAGTCCGGGTGCTCCCCGGCCGCCAGCCGGTAGTACGCCACCAGGGCCTCGACCTCCGGGCCGTGCGGGTCGGTGCCGGGGCCGACCAGCGTCGCGGTGCCCTCGGCGGCGGCCCAGCGCCGGCCGTCGGGGCTGGTCACCTCCAGGGTGGCCCGGGGATCCCGCCGGAGGTTCGCCGTCTTGGCCCGGCCCTCGGTCATCGACACCTGGATCAACCCGGCCACCTGGTCGTGGAACGGCATCACCGGGGACAGCTGCGGACGGCCGTCCGCCTTGATGGTGGCGAGGAGGCCGAGGCGGCTCTCCTCCAGCAGCTCGTGCAGGTCGGACGTCGTGGTGGTCATGTCTGACGCCAAGTCACCACCGGGCACCCGTTATTCCCGGCACCGGACCGGCACCCGGCGGTCCGCCGGTACGTCTAGTACGTCCGCCCCTCGCCCTGCTGGAGGTGCTCGGGGCCGGTGCGGTCGGGCCTGCTGCCGCCCAGCTGGGCGCTGAGCCGGGTGAGCAGGTCGGCCAGCTCGCCGAACTGCTTCTCGTCGTAGTCGCCGATCAGTTGGGCGAGTTGGGCCCGGCGGGCGGCGACCAGGCGGACCGCGACCTCCGAGCCGGCCTCGGTGAGCCGCAGCGGCAGCCCGTTGCGGACCGCGAGCCCCCGGCTCTCCACCTCCCGGGCGGCCTCCTCGATCACCGCGATCGGGACGATCTTCTGTTCGGCCAGCTCGGCGGGTTCGGCCGAGCCGTGCCGGTCCATCTGCAGGATCAGCCAGCTGGAGGCCGGTCTGAGGTCGAGGCCGGCCTCGGCGGTGATCCGGCGGAACAGGTCGCGGCGGGCGTCCCTGGTGCCCAGCACCGAGAGCGCGCGGGCGATCTCGTCCAGCGAGGAGCGCTCCACCGGGTTGAGGCCGATCGACTCGCTGAGGTCGGGGGCGGTGACGGTGGAGCGGAGCTTCTCCTCGCGGAGGAACAGCGCCAGCACGAAGGCGACCAGGGCGATCGGCACCGCGTACAGGAACACCTGGGTGATCGACTCCGCGTACGCCTGGTAGATGCCGTCCTGGGCGGGGCCGGGCAGGGTGGAGATCACCCGGGGGTCCTGGGCGATGCCGGTCGGGTCGAAGCCGGGCGGGAGCTGGGCGTCCGCCAGGTCCTCGGCGAGCCGGCGGTTGAGGCCGCTGGCGAAGACGGTGCCGAAGATCGAGACGCCGAAGGAGGCGCCGATCGAGCGGAAGAAGGTGGCCCCCGCGGTGGCCACGCCGAGGTCCTCGTACCCGACCGAGTTCTGCACGATCAGCACCAGGACCTGCATCACCAGCCCGAGTCCGAGCCCGAAGACCAGGAAGTAGAGGCTCATCTCGGTGGTCGAGCTGTGCTCGGTGAGCCGGGACAGCAGCACCAGGCCGAGGGCGGTGACGGCGGTGCCCGCGATCGGGAAGATCCGGTAGTGGCCGGTCCGGGCGACGATCTGGCCGGAGCCGATCGAGGTGAACAGCATGCCGAGCACCATCGGCAGCATGTGGATGCCGGACATGGTGGGCGAGACCTGCATGACCACCTGGAGGAAGGTCGGCAGGTAGGTCAGCGCGCCGAACATCGCGAAGCCGACCACGAAGGAGATCACCGCGACCAGGCTGAAGGTCCGGGAGCGGAACAGCTTCAGCGGCAGCACGGGTTCGGCCGCCTTCCGCTCCACCGCGATGAAGAGGCCGAGCAGGACCACGCCCAGCACCCCGAGCCCGATGATCTGCCAGGAGAGCCAGGGCCAGGTGATGCTGCCCAGCGAGGTCATCAGGACCAGGCAGGTGGCGACCGAGGCGATCAGGAAGGTGCCCAGGTAGTCGATGGTGTGGTGGCGCTTGACCTCGCCGCTGTGCAGCACGGCGGCGATCACGACCAGCGCGACCGCGCCGATCGGCAGGTTGACGTAGAAGACCCAGCGCCAGCTGAGGTTGTCCACGAAGACACCGCCGAGCAGCGGCCCGAGCACGCTGGTGACCCCGAAGACCGCGCCGAACAGCCCCTGGTACTTGCCCCGCTCCCGGGGCGGCACCAGGTCGCCGACGATCGCCTGCGAGAGCACCATCAGACCGCCGCCGCCGAGGCCCTGGAGCGCCCGGAAGCAGATCAACTCGCCCATGTTCTGCGAGAGTCCGCAGAGCCCGGAGCCGACCAGGAAGATCACGATGGAGGCCTGGAACAGCCGCTTGCGGCCGTACATGTCGCCGAGCTTGCCCCAGAGCGGGGTGGCCGCCGTGGAGGCCAGCATGTACGAGGTGACCACCCAGGACAGGTGCTCCGCCCCGCCGAGGTCGCTGACGATGGTGGGCAGTGCGGTGGAGACGATGGTCTGGTCCAGCGCGGCCAGCAGCATCGCCAGCAGCAGGGCTCCGATCGGGACCCAGAGCCGGTGGACCGTCACCTCCGGGGGCTGCTGCTCCCGGACACCCTCCGGCGCGACCGCGTCCGCCATACCTGCTCCCTCGGTGAGGTGCTGACCAGAGCTGATGATCCTTCAGTCGCATCATAATGTCAGGAATGTCTGATTTGCCGTCACCCACTGCGCCATCCGTACCTCCCGGGGCCACCGACCCTTCACATCTCCGGTATCACCACCAACCCGGACAAGCCCCACCACACGCCTGTCCCCCCATCGGAACCTGCTGCATAATCAGGACCCATTCGCCACCATCAACGAGGAGGACCGGCCATGCCGGGAGCGCCCTGCCCCGTCTGCGGCACCGCCGGGGGCGCCGAAGGCTGCCCCGCCTGTTCCCTCTCGGACGCCACCGCGATCCTGCCTCCGCTGGACTCGCCCGAGCTGGTCCGGCCGTACGTGGCCGCCCCGGCGCCCGCCGATCCGTTCGCCACCCAGATCGCGCCTCCGTCCGGCGACGCCTTCGCCACCCAGCTGATGCCGCCGGTCCCGCCGTCCGGCCTGCCGCCGCACCCGCAGGGCCCGCCGCCGTACCCGCCGGCCGTGCCCAGCCTGCAGCTGATACCGACCCCGCCGCAGTGGACCCCCGAGCCCGCCCCGGCGAACGCCGCCGCGCCCACGCCCGACCTCGGCGTGTTCGGCTTCCGCACCGCCCCCGGCGAGCCGACCCCGGGGGGCCGGGCCGAGCGGCGGGTCCAGGAGCAGGTCTCGGCCGGACGCCGACGGACCGTCATCATCGCGGCCGGGATCGGCGTCGCCGCGATCGGCGCGGGCCTGGCCCTGGTGCTCTCCCCCTCCGACGAGAAGCCGGTCGACCACGACCAGGCGCTGCCGGCCCCGGTGGCCAGCTACCAGCCGACCGTGTCGCCCCCGGCCGCTGCGGTCGTCCAGTCGCCCAAGCCCTCCGAATCCCCCAGCCCCTCCCCCAGCCGCAGCAGCAGCAAGCCGAAGCCCAGCCCCTCGGCGGCGACGAGCGCACCTGCGGATCCGGCGCCCACCCCGACCACGGCCCAGCCGTCGCCGAGCCGGACCACCGCCGCGCCCGCCCCCACCGCCACCGGGCCCCGGGTCCTGCAGCGCGGCCTCCAGGGCGCCGACGTCAAGGACATGCAGACCCGCCTGACCGACGTGCTGTGGTGGAAGTACAACAGGTCCCTGGCCACCGGCGACTTCGACAGCAGGACCGAGAAGGCCGTCCGCGACTTCCAGGACTACATCGGCATCGCCAACCTCAGCGACCCGCCCGGCGTCTACGGCCCGACCACCCGGCAGGCCCTCGAGCGGCTGACCGACTGAGGCCCCGTGACCTCCCACGCCACCCGCCTCGCCGCCCACGCCCGGGTCTCCGCCGGCCTCGCCGGGTTGACCGACCGGCAGCTCTCCGCCCTGCTCGACGCGGCGACCCCGCTCGGCACCGGCATCGGCGGCGTGACCTCACGGCTGGAGGTCGACGGCACCGAGGTGTTCGTCAAGCGCGTCCCGCTCACCGAGCTGGAGCAGCGGCCCGAGCACCGGCGCTCCACCGCCAACCTGTTCGACCTGCCGGTGCACTACCAGTACGGCGTCGGCTCGGCCGGGTTCGGGGCCTGGCGGGAGCTGGCCGTGCACGAGCTGACCACCGGCTGGGTGCTCGACGGCGCGCAGCAGAACTTCCCGCTGCTGCACCACGCCCGGGTGCTGCCCGCCGACCCGCCGCCGGCCGAGGGGCTGGTCGGCTTCCTCGGCGGGATGGACGGCGCGGTCGCGTACTGGGGCGGCTCCCCGGCGATCCGGGCCCGGCTGACCGCGATCACCCGGGCCACCGCGGCCGTGGTGCTGTTCCTGGAGTACGTCCCGCACACCCTGGGCGACTGGCTGGCCGGGCAGGACGGCGCCGGGCACCCGTGGGCGGCCGGCCAACTGGCCGAGACCACGGCCTTCCTGCGGGCCAACGGCCTGGTCCACTTCGACGCGCACTTCCGCAACGTGCTGACCGACGGCCACCGGCTGTACTTCGCCGACTTCGGCCTCTCGCTCAGTGAGAGCTTCGAACTCACCGACGCGGAGCGGGAGTTCCTCGACCGGCACCGGGGCTACGACGCCGCGTACACGGTGGCCCACCTGCTCAACCACCACCTCCCGGAGGGCCTCGCGGCGGCCTGGGCCGCCGGGCAGCGCCCCGACGGCACCGCGCCGGAGCTGGCCGCCCTGCTCGACCGGCACGCCGGAACCGCCGCCCGGATGGGCGGGTTCCTCACCGCCCTGCGCGCCGACAAGTCCACCCGCTACCCGCTCGACTGAGCACCGGCCCGGTCCGGCCCGGCGAGCCGCTCCGGTCAGCCGGTGACCGCCTTGAACAGGCTGAAGCCCGCCATCACCAGCATGATCGCGGCCGCCACCCGGATGATCACCTTCATCGGCACGTACTGCAGCAGCTTCTGCCCGCCCAGGATCGCGATCCCGCTCACCGTGCAGAGCGCCAGCCAGGCACCGATGCCGACCGAGACCGGGTCGGCGTACTTGGCGGCCAGGTTGGCCGTCATGATCTGGGTGAGGTCGCCGAACTCGGCCACCGCGACCAGCAGGAAGCTGGAGCCGGCCACCTTCCAGAAGCTCGGCGAGGCGGGCTCCTTCGCCTCGTGGTCCTCCTCCTCCGCGCCCTTGGGCCAGAGCAGCATCACCGCCCCGGCCAGGAACAGCACCCCGGTGACGCCCTCGACCCAGCGCTGCGGGAGCAGCGAGAGCAGATGGCCGGCGGCCAGGGCGATCCCGACCTGGAGCGCGAAGGCGGCCGCGATGCCGGCGAAGACGTAGCTCGCGCGGTACTTGGTGCCGAGCACCAGACTGGCCAGTGCGGTCTTGTCGGGGAGTTCGGCCAGGAAGACGATGCCGAAGGTAATCGCGGCAATGGTCAGACTCATCGGAGAGAAAGCCCTTCATCGGGTCCGGGCTGCCCGGCCGATGATCACCCGTCAGGGGACGCTCCGGCCCGACAGCACTGGTAAATGATCACAGCACTGCGGCCGAAGGTCTCGCCAACACCCTCGATCGGACGGGTGTCCCGGGCACCGGGTCCACGAATGGACCAGTATGTCGACGCTCCGGTGGAGGGCTACTCCCCTTCAACAGCCACCAAGCCTACCTCGTGACCGCCCCGCGCCCGACCAGCTCCAGCACCACCACGACCGCCACCGACTCCACCAGCAGCAGCGCGACCAGCACGAACAGCTGCACCGCCCCGGCCTCCACCGGGCTCGCCCCGCCCAGCAGCATGCCGACGAACGCACCGGGCAGCGTGACCAGCCCCACCGTCCTGGTCTGGTCCAGGGCGGGCACCAGCGAGGTGGCGGCGGCGGTGCGGCAGATCTCCAGCCGGGCGTCCCGGGGCTCGAAGCCGAGCGCGAGCGCCGCCTCCACCTCGCCCCGGCGCTGGCCCAGCTCGTCCAGCGAGCGCCGTCCGGCCAGCGAGGTGGCGGTCAGCGCCCCGCCGATCAGGATGCCCGCGACCGGGATCACCGACAGCCCCTGCCGGGGCAGCAGGCCCGAGCCGAGCAGCAGCACCAGCACCGGCAGCACCCCGGCCCCGATCGGCAGCACCGCCCACCACCAGCCCGGCCCCGCGGTCATCCGCCGCCCGGCCGTGCGCACCGCCACCGTGAACATCAGCAGCACGAACAGCGCCGAGGTCCAGATCGAGCCGACCACCCAGGCGATCACCAGCGCGACCACCGCGAGCTGGGCGGCCGCCCGCAGCCCGGCCCGCAGCACCGCCCGGCCGTGCCCGAGCAGCCCCCGGCCGGCCACCGCCGCCCCGGCCGCCAGCAGCAGCCCGGTGGCGGCGTACAGCGGGACGCCGACCGGCAGCAGCTGCTGAGCGGCCATCAGATCCAGGTGGTGAACCACATCCGGTCCTGCCAGGACGACATCGGGATCACCTCCGCCGTGTACAGCGGGTAGAAGAACGCGAAGCAGCCGACGATCGCCAGCACGATCACGCCCGCGCCGACCGCGCCCCAGCGCCGCCGCTCCGCCGAGCACCCGGGCGGGCCGAGCATCGCCCCCAGCATCTGGGCCACCGCCAGGCAGAGGAACGGCAGCAGCACCACCATGTAGAACGAGAACGTGGTCCGGTCCAGGTAGCGGAACCACGGCAGGTAGATCCCGGCCACCGCCCAGAGCACCGCGCCCGAGCGCCAGTCCCGCCGGAAGAACCAGCGCCAGAGCACGTACAGCAGCGCGAAGCAGGCGGTCCACCAGAGCAGCGGCGTCCCGAGCGCGAGGATCTGCGAGGCGCAGCCGCCCGGGTCGGTGCAGCCCTGCTGCCCGGCCGGCACCTGCTGCCAGTACATGCTGACCGGGCGGCCCTGGACCAGCCAGCTCCAGGCGTCGGACTGGTAGGTGTGCGGGGTGGTGAGGCCGGTGTTGAAGTCGAACATCTGCGCCTGGTAGTGCCACCAGCTGCGCAGCGGCGCGGGCAGCCACCCCGGCCGGCCGTCGGCCCAGTGCCGCTCGTAGCCGCCGTCGGTGCCGAACCAGCCGGCCCAGGAGAGCGGGTAGACCAGCGCCGCGACGCCGACCAGGGAGAGGAAGGCGGGCAGCGCGTCCCGGCGCAGCATGCTCGGCCAGGGCCGGTACGCACCGGCCCAGCGGCGGCCCGCCTGGTCCCAGAGCACGGTGAGCAGGCCGAAGGCGGCCAGCACCGGCAGCCCGTTCCACTTGGTCGCGCAGGCCAGGCCGAGCAGCACCCCGGCCCCGAGCCGCCAGGGGCGGAGGCCGAGCCGGACCTGGTCACCGGCCCGGCCGCCCTCGGCCCGGGCGGCGGCCAGCAGCCCCCGGGCCCGGTCGCGGTCGACCAGCAGGCAGCCGAAGGCGGCCAGCACGAAGAACATCAGCACGCCGTCGAGCAGCCCGACCCGGCTCATCACCAGGTGCAGCCCGTCCACCGCCAGCAGCAGCGCGGCCACGCAGCCGAGCAGGGTGGAGCCGAACAGCCGGCGCCCGATCCGGGCCAGCATCAGCACCGTGGCGGTGCCGAGCAGCGCGACCATGAACCGCCAGCCGTACGGGTGCAGCCCGTACACCCACTCCCCCAGGGCGATGACCCACTTGCCCATCGGCGGGTGCGCGACGAACTCGGGCGCCGGAGTGAGCGGGACGACCTGCGGGACCGCCAGCACCTGCTCGTTGGCGCCGTCCGGCCAGACGCCCTCGTAGCCCTGGCGGAGCAGCGACCAGGCGTCCTTCGGGTAGTACGTCTCGTCGAACACGAAGGCGTTCGGGGACCCGAGGTGCCAGAACCGCAGCAGCCCCGCGAACACCGCGACCGCGAGCGGCCCGAGCCAGTCGGCCCGCCGGACCACCCACGGCCGGTCCCGCTGCTCCCGCTGCTTCCCGTGCTCCTCGACGACGGTCCCGCCCACCACCGTTTGCGCCATGACCTCGCCGATTCATCGCCTGACTGCCCGACAGCTTTGTCGCCTTTGCCGGGAATCCTAGCCTTGACGGTGGCTCAGGCCGGGATGATGTTGTGGTTCAGGTGGAACACGTTCTCCGGGTCGTAGGCGGACTTGACCGCGGCCAGCCGCCGGGCGTTGCCGGTGCCGAGCCCGGCCGCGACCCGCTCCTCGCCCTCGTCGCCGATGAAGTTGAGGTACACCGCGCCGATCGACCAGGGCTTCAGGTCGGCGCAGTTGTCGCGGGCCCACTGCCGGCCCCGGGCGTCGTCCGCCGGTTCGGTCCAGCACCCGTAGGGGTGCACCGCCCAGGGCGCGGCCCGCCAGGGCACCGGGTGGTCGCTGACCTTCCGGCTCACCGCGCCGCCCATCGGGAAGACCGCCTGCATCGAGGGCGAGGGGGTGATCAGGTCGGCCGACCTGGCGCAGAACAGCTCGACGGCCGGGTCGGGGAATCCGTCCAGGTACTCGGCGGACCAGTAGTTCCGCTCACCGGGCGGGTCGTCCAGCATGCACTGGAAGTCGGCGTACGGGAGCTCGGCGACCATGCCCCCGGTGTGGCCGTACCCCAGCATCGGCCCGAACACCGCCCGCGCCTCCGGCTCGGGGCCCGTGTGGGTGAGCAGCACGGCCGCCGCGAGCCGCCCGACCAGCTCGGGCGGGCAGAACTCCTCCGGCGGCCCGGTGAGGTAGACGAAGCCGCCGCCCACCTCGTCGGGGGCGGTGGCGATGAAGTCGACGTAGTGCCGCAGCACGGCCGGTGCGGCCTCCGGCGGCCAGAGCAGCATCGCCACCGTGACCTGCGGCACCGCGTGCAGCTCGAAGGTCAGCTCGGTGGCGACCCCGAAGTTCCCGCCGCCGCCGTGCAGGGCCCAGAACAGCTCGGGGTGCCGGTCCTCGTCGGCCGTCAGCTGCTCGCCGTCGGCCGTCACCAGCTCCACCCGGAGCAGGTTGTCGCAGGCCAGCCCGAACTTGCGCTCCAGCCAGCCGGAGCCGCCGCCCAGGGTGAGGCCGGCCACGCCGGTGCTGGAGTCGCGCCCGCCGGTGGTGCCGAGTCCGTACGGCTGGGCGGCCCGGTCCAGGTCGCTCATCACGGCGCCGCCGGCCACCCGGGCGGTGCCGGCCTCCGGGTCCACCACGACCGAGTTCATCCGCCGCAGGTCGACCACCAGGCCGTCGTTGACCGAGGCGCCCGAGACCGCGTGCCCCCCGGCCCGGACCGCGATCTCCAGGCCCTGCTCCCGCCCGAACGCGATCGCCGCCCGCACGTCCGCCGGGTTCGCGCACTGGGCGATCACCTGCGGATGACGGTCGATCATCGCGTTGAAGACCGTCCGCGCCTCGTCGTACTCACCGTCCCCCGGCGCGATGATCTCTCCGGCGAATCCGGCCCGCAGACCGGCCAGCAGCTTGGGGTGCAGTGCGGCAGCCATGGTGTTCCGCCCTTCTCCAGGGCCGCTCCGACGCGCTTCGCGCTCTACCGAGCGTAGACCCGGCCGCCAGTCGACGCACCCGCGTCGGCCGGCGGCCGGGTTCGGAGCAGGCTGCGGATCAGGCCGCGGTCCCCAGCGCGCGGACCGGCACCGCCGCCGGGACGGCCGGGCCCGCGTTGTCCTGAGCCGCCGTCAGGTGCGGCCGCAGGCGCAGCGCGAGGACGACGATCAGCACCGTGCAGGCCGCCATCGCGGCCAGGTAGACCGGCCAGGTGCCGGAGCCGACCAGCAGCACGCCGACGGCCGGGCCGACCGCGATGGCGATCTGCTTCACCAGCGCGTAGCCGGAGTTGTAGGTGCCGAGCAGCCGGGCCGGGGCCAGGTCGGCGACGATCGGGCCCAGCGTCGGGGCGAGCAGCGACTCGCCGACGCCGAACAGGGCGTAGACGGCCACGATCGCCACGGTGGCGGCCATCGCCTCCCCCCGGACCAGTCCGGCCAGCAGCGCCATCGTCCAGGCGCCGAGCCAGACCACGCCGGCGGCGGCCATCGCGGTGGTGCGGCGGCGGCGCTCGGTGAGCTTCACCATGAACATCTGCAGCACCACGATGGTCAGCGCGTTGGCGCCGATCGCCAGGCCCAGGGTGGAGGGCGCGGTGCCGACGGTGTCGGTGGCGAAGGCCGCGACGCCGGACTCGAACTGGCCGTAGCAGGTGAAGAAGATCAGCCCGGCGAGCAGGCAGAGCCGCAGCATCGCCTTGTCGGCGACCAGCGCCCGCAGGCCCTTCGGGCCGGTCGCGGCCACCAGGACGGGGGCGGCGGCCGGGATCCTGGCGGTGCCGGTGACGGCTGCCAGGCCGAGGAAGGTGAGCGCCTCGATGGTGAACAGCCGGGTCAGGCTGGCCGGGTCGGCGACGTCGACGATCTGGCCGCCGACCAGGGCGCCGATGCCCATCCCCAGGTTGATCAGGGTGAACTGGAGCGCGAACGCCCGGGACCTGGTGGCCTTGGTGGAGCAGCGCACGATCATCGTGGCCAGGGCCGGCTGACAGGTCGTCACACCGGCGCCGAACAGGAAGGAGGAGACCAGCAGCGCCGGGGTGCCGGTGGCGTGGCCGAAGGCGAACGCGCCGGTGGCGGCCAGCGCGGCGCCGATCAGCAGCACCGGGCGCGGCCCGTACCGGTCGATCCCCCGGCCGGTGAACGGCAGCACGGCGAGCGCGGCCAGCGCGAAGACGGTGAAGACCATCCCGGCGGCCAGCGAGCCCAGGCCGCGCACCTGGTCCACGTAGACGAACATGTACGGCATCGTGAAGCCGCTGCCGAACGCGCTGAGCGCGTTCCCGATCTGGACCCGGCGCAGCGGACCTCCCGCCCCGAGACGCCTGCCCTGCTGCTTCACCGTGCCGGCCACCGTGCACACCCTTTCGCTGGATACTTTTAAGCTCAGAAGATTTCAGAGCTAAACTCTAAGGATCGGAAGGCTTCGTTGTCAAAGCCTTAACACCTGCATCCGGGCGTGGGAGGATGGAGCCATGAGCACCCCCAGACCCGTGCCGCCGAACCCGGGTGAGCTGGCCATCGCCGAGCAGGTCGCCGTCTACCAGCGGGAATTCCCCCTGGTCGACCCCCAGGTGGAGACCATCGTGTCCACCATGTCCCGGGTCGCCCGCCGGATGGCCGTCGCCTACGGGCGGCAGCTCACCGTGCTGGGGATCACATCCGCCGAGTGGGAGGTGCTCAAGGCCCTGGTGGTCGCGGGCAGCCCCTACCAGCTGGGCCCCGGCGAGCTGGCCAAGCGGCTCGGGCTGACCCCGGCCGCGATGACGCACCGGATCGACCGGATGGTGGCCGAGGACCTGGTCACCCGGGAGCGGGACGAGACCAACCGGGTCCGGGTGATCATCGAGCTGACCGCCGGCGGCCGGGCCAAGTGGCTGGAGTCGATGCGGATGGCCGCGGTGTTCGAGGAGGAGCTGCTCCAGGACATCACCGCCGCCGAGCGGCCCGCGCTGTCCGAGATGCTCGGCCGGATGCTGCGCCGGATCGAGGAGAGCCAGCCCGACGCCCTCGGCCGCACCGACGACCTGGCCTGACGGACCGTCGGCCGACAACGGCAGAACGCCCCACCGGTGTCCGGTGGGGCGTTCCGTCGTTGCGTCACTTCAGGTGGTGCTCAGGGGTTGGATCAACCGACGCAGTTGCCGTTGTCGGTCCAGACGCCCCACTGACCGCTCAGCGAGGGGTCCTCGTTGGTGGTCCACCACTTGTTGGTGTAGTTGTGACCCTTCCAGGAGACCTTGGTCGGCGTGGCGTAGACCGCGCCGGCGCTCCAGGACGGACCGCAGATGGTGTTCGGCACCGACGGCGAGGCCGAGGCGGACGGGCTGGCCGAGGTGGACGGCGAGACCGAGGGCGACGGGGAGGCCGAGGTGCTCGGGCTCACCGACGGGGACGGGCTGGCCGAGTTGCTGGGCGACGGCGAGCTGGTCGGCGCGGCCGGGCAGTTGGCGGCGGAGCCGTTGGTGGCCGAGACCATCTTGTCGAACAGCGCGGTCTTGGTGCCCAGGTCGTAGAGCGAGAAGGCGAACGAGCCACCCAGACCGTTGCAGTGCGCGTAGTCGACCTTGGCCTGGATCGAACGGGCGTCCTCACCGGTCCAGAAGGTGGAGCCGTCGTAGAAGTACGTGGTCTTCGCGGTGTCGTCCCAGAAGGTCTTGGCCGGGTTGTCGACGAAGCCCGCGAGCTCCTTGTACATCTGGATGCCGGGCACGTTGCCGGACATCGCGGCACCGGCGGCGGGGCCGGTCGCGCTCTGGAACAGGCCGTTCACACCGTTGTTGGGAACGCCGGTCCAACCGCGGTAGTAGAACGGGATACCCATGTTGATCTTCTTGGCCGGGAAGCCGCCGGGGATGCCGTACTCGGCGTCACCCACGGTCCACGCCTTGATGGCCGCGTCGATCGAGTACTTGCCGGTGCCCGGCTTGACCGGGGTCATCGGGTCGTTCGGGCCGGAGTACAGCGGGGCCTGGTGGTTGGTCGGGCCCTTGGCGTCCCACGCACCGTGCATGTCGTAGGTCATGACATCGAGGAAGGTCAGGTACTGGCCGACCTTGTCCGTCTCGATGTTCTTGATCTTGTCCTGGCCGGCGCCGACCGCGGCCGCGAGGCCGTAGGTCTTGTTGTCGGCGACACCCTGGGCGTCGAGCTGGGTGCGGAACTCCTTGAGCAGGAGGGTGAAGTTCTGCTTGTCGTTCGGGCTCTCGTGGTTGCCCAGGTGACCGCCGCCGCCCGGGTACTCCCAGTCGATGTCGATGCCGTCGAAGATGCCCGCGGCCGAACCGGTGCCGCCGTAGCCCGCGTCCACCGGCAGGTTGCCCTTGATGAACATGTCGATGCAGGACGAGACCAGCTTCTTCCGCGAGGCGTCCGTGGCGGCCGCGTCGGAGAAGTACTTGGAGTAGGTCCAGCCACCGATGGAGAGCAGCACCTTGAGGTTCGGGTTCTTCGCCTTCAGCTTCTTCAGCTGGTTGAAGTTGCCCGCGATCGGCTGGCCCCAGACGTCCGCGACACCGTCGACCGCGGTGTTCGCGTCGAAGGTCTTCTGGTAGTCGGCGAACGCGTCGCCCGCGCCGTCACCCGCACTCGCGTTGTTCTCGTCCTGCGACGCGGCCTTGGTGGCCTCGAAACAGGAGAGGTTGGTCGGGTGGATGTTGGCGAAGGAGTAGATCATGTAGTCCAGGTTCTTGGCGACGCCGGTGTCCTGGATGGTCTTCGGGTAGTACGCGTTGCCGTAGATCGACCACTGGTCGAAGTAGGCGACCTTGATACCGCCACTGGTCGCCGGGGCGCCCGTGGTGTTGCCCGCCGCGGCCGAGGCGGTGGTGCCCGCGGTCAGCGTGAGCGCGGCACCGAGCGCCAGCGAGGCGGCCGTGCCGACCGCGAGCGCGGCCAGGCCCTTCGGACGCCGACGGGGCGTCGGCTCCAGGGAAACTCGAGTCATGTCGTGACCCTCCAGGTCGTGGGGGAACTGACGGACCGCTCGGGTCGGGTGCACGGGGTGGGGCCGCACAACCGCAGGGCACGTCAGTGGAGGTCGAGCAGCGGGGGATGCCGGACCGGCATCGGAGGTCTGGACCACCGATGCCGGCCGGGGGCTCCCTGCACCTGGCCATAAAAATGGACTAGACCAACTCCCCCGTCAAGACCCGGTATTGGACCTTGAGCCCCCCTTAAGGTTCGATCCACCCCTGACCAGCACAAAGCCGGTCCCGCGAATCGCGAGACCGGCTTCTGCACACGGTCACATCCGGTCGATCTCCGTCAGATCCAGGTCAATCTGGAACGGAACCCGACCCCGGGTCAGTACCTGAGCGCCGCACCCACCTTCGCGGTGACGGTGCCGTCGAGCTTGCGGTTGCTGGTGGCGGTGGCCTGGCCGGTGCCGCCCGCGGCGACCTCGGGGACGTTCAGCACGGCCACGTCCAGGATGCCGCCGGAGCTGTCCGCGAAGGTGATCTGGACCGTGTACTTGCCGGGCCCGGTCCCGTGGTTGGACACCGTGACCGGAACGCTCACCTTGCCGTCGCCGTCGGTCACCACGGTGCCGAGCGAGACGTCGCCCTTGGCGTCGGCGCCGCCCTTCACGCTGGCCAGCGCCGAGGAGGCGGCCGCCTCCGCCGACGCGGCGGCCGAGGAGGCCGCGGAGGCGAAGCTGTTCGCCGCGGAGGACAGCGCGGACGCCCCCGACTCCAGCGCCTTGGACGGCGATCCCCCGTCCGACGAACACCCCGTCAGCACCAGCCCGCCCGCGACCACCGCACCCACGACCAACCGACGCATCAGCGACCTCCACTCGTCAGGACCTGCCCTCACCCTTCGGCGGCCGCACCCCCGGGGCTACCGGGGCGCGGCATCCGGGTGACTACGATTGGCGGCATGGTGGTACGCAGCCTCGGCGAGCTCGAAGCCGAAATCATGGACCGGCTCTGGAGCTGGGGCCGCCCGGCCACCGTCCGGGAGGTGGTCGACGACCTCAACGCCAAACGGCCGGTCGCCTACACCACGGTGATGACGGTGGCCGGAATCCTGCACACCAAGGGCCTGCTGAACCGTCACAAATCGGGCCGCGCCTGGGTCTACGAACCGGCCCGCAGCCGCGACTCCTACACCGCCACGCTGATGCAGGAGGCGCTCGGCTCGACCTCCGACACCCCGGCCGCACTGGCCCACTTCGTCGAGCAGATCAGCACCGACGAGGTCGCCGCCCTGCGCCGGGCGCTGGCCGCGCTGGACCGGACCGACCCGGCGGGTACGTCCGGTACGTCTGACGGAACGGGCCGGCCGTGACCGCCGCCGCCCTGCTCGCGCTCTGGGCCGTGCTGACCGCCGCCGTGCTCCCGCCGCTGCTCGCCGGGGCCCGCTGGACCAGGCGGGCGCCGCTGCTCGGGGTGCTGACCTGGCACGCCCTCGGGCTGTCCGCCGCCGGCTCGGTCGCGCTCACGGTCCGTCAGCTGATCGACCCG
Organism: Kitasatospora sp. NPDC002040; assembly: GCF_040296785.1. Classification (NCBI taxonomy): domain Bacteria; kingdom Bacillati; phylum Actinomycetota; class Actinomycetes; order Kitasatosporales; family Streptomycetaceae; genus Kitasatospora; species Kitasatospora sp. NPDC002040. The sequence goes on from NZ_JBEOXV010000004.1 coordinate 94,105, forward strand.
GCCCCGCACCACCACGCGGGCCTGCTGCACCTGTGCGGCCTCTCCCCCGAGGCGGTGTCCGGCACTGCCCCCGCGGCCGCCGCGCTGGTGCTGCTCTACCCGGCGGCCCTGCTGCTGCACAGCCTGGCCACCGCCCGCCGGGGCCGCCGCCGGCACCGCGCCCTGCTCGACCTGGCCGCCCACCGGGGGCAGGTCCCGGGCGCGCTGCTGCTGGAGCACCCCACCCCCACCATCTACTGCCTGCCGGGGCGGCACTCCCGGATCGTGGTCAGCCGGGGCGCACTGACCGCGCTCACCCCACCGCAGCTGGCCGCCGCCCTGGCCCACGAGCGGGCCCACCTGACCGGGCGGCACCACCTGGCCACCTGCGCGGCCGAGGCACTGGCTCGCACCTTCGCGCCGCTCCCGCTCGGCCGGCTGGTCTCCGCCGAGGTCCGCACCCTGCTGGAGATGGCCGCCGACGACCGGGCGCTGCGCGCGCACGGCCCGCACGCACTGGCCGGTGCGATGGGCGTGGTCGCCACCGGCCTGGCGCCCGCCGCCGCCCTGACGGCGGGTCACCAGGCGCTGGCCCGGATCGAGCGGCTGGCCGACCACCGGCCCGCGCCGCGTCCGCTGCTGGTGCTCACCGCCACCGCCCCCGCCGCGCTGGCCGTACTGCCGCTGCTGCTGGTCTGCCTCCCACACCTGGCCTGACCGGGCAGGTGCCGAGCGGCTGGCCGACCACCGGCCCGCGCCACGTCCACTGCTGGTGCTCACCGCCACCGCCCCCGCCGCGCTGGCCGTACTGCCGCTGCTGCTGGTCTGCCTCCCACACCTGGCCTGACCGGGCAGGTGTCGCCCGCCCCCTCCCCGGGCAGGTCTCAGTCGGTCGGCTTCGGGGAGGGGCGATGGCGTTCGTCATGGCGGCGGTGCTGGTCCTGGCGGCGGTCGCCGTCTGGGTCGGCAACCGGCTGCACAGCTATCCGGGCGGCTGGGCCTGTGCCTTCGGCCGGTCGTACGCCGCCGAGCGGGCCGGGTTGGCGGCGGGCCGCCGCAGGGTCCGGGAGGTGGAGCAGCAGCGCGCGCAGGAACGTTCCGCCGCGGAGCAGGAGATCCGGGACGCCGAAGCCGAGTACCGCCGCCGGATCACCGAGCTGCAGAGCCGGGTGGCGGCACTGGAGGAGCCGGGCGCCGGGGCCGAGCTGGAGTCGCTCGGCGAGCTGGTGCTGCATCAGCACCTGGTCCGGTACCGGAGCGAGAACATCCCGCTGGCCCGGCTCCGGGTCGGGCTGGAGCTGGGGGCGGAGCTCCACCTGGTCCGGCTGACCCGGCCGAACGGGAAGGCCCGGCTGGTGGAGTTCAGCGGGCTCGACCCGGAGCCGGTGCACGGGTTCGTGGTCCGGCTGGAGGCCGCCGTGGCGGCGGAGGACGACTTCCAGCGGCACCGGCACGAACGGACCGTCAAGGCCCGGCGCGCGCTGGAGCTGGCCCGCTCCAACACCATCCCGCAGCAGACCGCCCGGGCGGACCGGGACCGGCTGCTGGAGCAGCAGCACGAGGACCGGGCGCTGCGGGCGGCCCGGGCCGAGCTGGCCGCCGCCCACGACCGCTGGCACACCACGACCGGGCACCGCCCGGCCTGAGGGCCCTTCAGGCCGGCACTTGCCCTGGCAGCTCTGCTCGTACTAATTTCCTTAGGAGATTAGTCGTCCAGTCCAGGAGCCTGCCTTGGCCGCCCGCCGCCTGACCGCACTCACCCTCACCGCGGGGGCCGCGCTGCTGCTCACCTCGACCCCCGCGCTGGCCGAGCCCAAGCCCTCGCTGGAGCAGGTGCAGCGGCAGGTCGACGACCTGTACGAGGAGGCCGAGGCCGACACCGAGCAGTACAACGGGCTGAACGAGAAGCAGGGGCAGCTCCAGGCCAGGGCGGGCACCCTGCAGCAGGAGGTGGCCACCCAGCAGGACCAGCTGAACCGGCTGCGCGAGACGCTCGGCGCGGTGGCCGCCGAGCAGTACCGCTCCAACGGCGTCGATCCCACCCTGCAGCTGATGCTGACCGCCGACGCCGACGGGTACCTGGAGGGGGCCGGCCTCCAGGACGTGGCGGCCGAGACCCAGGTGGAGACCCTGCGCCGGCTGGCGGCCCAGCAGCGGAAGCTCGACCAGCTCCGGGACGAGACCGCCGCCCAGCTGGCCGGACTGGACCAGGCCCGCCGGGCCGCCGCCGGGAAGAAGGAGGAGGTCCAGGCCAAGCTCGCCAAGGTGCAGTCGATCCTGAACGGCCTCAAGGCCGAGGACCGCGCCAAGGTGTCGGCCGGGACGGCCGGTGGCGGCGCCGCCGCCTCCCGCAGCAGCAGCGCCCGGATGCCGTACAGCGGCCCCGCCACCGGCCGGGTCAAGGACATCCTGACCTTCGCCTACGCCCAGCTCGGCAAGCCGTACGTCTACGGCGCGGCCGGCCCCAACTCGTTCGACTGCTCCGGCCTGACCCTGCGGGCCTTCGCCGCCGGCGGCATCTCGCTGCCCCGCACCTCGCAGGCCCAGTTCGGGGCCGGCAAGGCGATCGCCCGGGACCAGCTCCAGCCCGGCGACCTGGTCTTCTACTACAACGACCTGCACCACGTCGGCATCTACATCGGCAACGGCCAGCTGCTGCACGCCCCGCGCACCGGCAAGAACGTCGAGATCGTCCCCTACGACGTGATGCCCTACGCCGGCGCGATGCGCTACTGACCGGCCCGGGCCGGTCGGTGACGGCCCCGGCGGCCCCACCGGCCCCGGCCGGTCAGGAGAGGCCGACGCCCTCCTGCTCGTCGGCCGCCCTGGCCTCGCGGCGGCGGACCACGTCCTGACGGCGGGTCACCACGGCGGCCGCGCCGAGGGCGCTGGCGACGAAGGCCAGCGCGCCGAGGGCCGCGCCGTCGAAGCGGTGGGCGACCAGGTGGTCCAGCGAGTAGCGGCCCGCGCCGGCCACGCCGAGGGCGAGGCCGCAGGTGCCGAGCACGGCGGGGTACTCGTAGCCGCCGGAGACCGCGAAGAAGCCCGCCGGGGCGTGCACCGCGATCGCCCCGGCCATGGTGCCCGCGACGATTGAACCGGCCACCGGGGTGGCCAGTCCGGCCACCAGCAGGGCGCCGCCGCCCGCCTCGCCCAGGCCGGAGGCGATCGCGCTCTGCCGACCCGGCTCGAAGCCCATGTGCTCCATCGCCTTGGTCGTGCCCTCCAGGCCGCCGCCACCGAACCAGCCGAACAGCTTCTGCGAGCCGTGCGCGATCAGCACCCCGCCGACCGCCGCGCGCAGCGCGAGCAGCCCTAGGTCCTTGCGGTTCAGACAGGTCATGATGGGGCCTCAGCTCTCGGGGGGAACACCGGCTTCCCCATCCCACCCCAGACCCGGCGCGCCCTCGACCCGGGGCCGCCATCCGAGCGAAGGACCCCGATGCCGACCACCTACCACCTGCGCGGTGCCGCGATCACCGACGAGCCGTCGTTCTGGGCCGCGCTGGCCGACGCGCTGGATGCCCCGGACGGCTACTACGGCCGGAACCTGGACGCGCTGGCCGACTGCCTGCGCGGCGGCTACGGGCCCGAGGCGCCGTTCGGCCTGGTCTGGCACGACGCCGGGCGGGCCCGGACGGCCCTGGCCCGGCGCCTGCCCGGGACCGAGCAGCGCTACTTCGACGCGATCCTGGAGGTGCTCCGGGACGGCGGGGTCACCGTCACGCTCCGATAGCGGCGACGAACTCGCGGGCCCGCAGCTCGACCCCGCTCCAGCCGCCCGCCGCGACCACCGCCGGGGCCACCACCTCGCTGCCCGCGCAGACCGCCAGGGCGCCCGCCGCCAGGAACTCGGCCGCGTTCCCCGCGTTCACCCCGCCGGAGGCGACCAGCGGGACCGCGGGGTAGGGGCCGCGCAGGTCGCGGAAGTAGGACGCCCCGAAGGCCCGGGCCGGGAAGATCTTCACCGCCGCCGCACCGAGGTCGACCGCGGTGGCCACCTCACTCGGCGTCAGCGCGCCCATCACCACCGGCACCCCGCCCGCCGCCTCGGCCAGGCCGGGCCTGACCCCGGGGGTGACCAGGTACTGCGCCCCGGCCGCGACGCCGCGCCGGGCCTGCTCGGCGGTCAGCACGGTGCCGACGCCGACCCGGCAGCCGAGCCCGTCGGCGACCTCGGCGGCCCGCCGCAGGTGCTGCTCCACCCCGGGGGTGGTGTAGGTGAACTCGATCCAGCGGATGCCGCCGGCCACCAGCGCGGCGCACAGCTCCGCCGCGTCGGGGATCACCGGGGCGCGGACCACCGCGATCACCCGGTCCTGCTCCAGCCCGGTCAGTCCACCGCTCATCGCACTCCTCCGTCTGCCTGTCGTCGCAGCGCCCGTCCTGGGCGTGCACCGGTCGCCTTGCCGTCCTCGATCACGCCGACCCCGCCGACCCAGACCCAGGGGATGCCCTCGGCCTGCTGCCTGGGCTGCTCGAAGGTCGCGGTGTCCCGCACCTCGGCCGGGTCGAACAGCACCAGGTCGGCCACGTAGCCGTCCCGGACCAGGCCGCGCCGGGTCAGGCCGAGCCTGCGGGCCGGGCGGCCGGTCATCCTGGCCACCGTCTGCTCCAGCGTCAGCACGCCCAACTCCCGGGCGTAGTGGCCGAGATAGCGCGGGAAGGTGCCCCAGGCCCGGGGGTGCGGGCGGGCGCCGACCAGCAGGCCGTCGCTGCCCGCGCAGTGGGCGGGGTGGCGCATGATCTCCCGGACGTTCTGCTCGTGGCCGACGTGCTGGAGGATGCCGGTGGCCAGCTCGTCCCGGACCAGCAGCTCCAGGAAGGCGGCGGTGCCGGTGCTCCCCCAGCCGTCCGCGACCTGCTGCACCGTCAGGCCGACCGTGCCGGCCAGCTCGGGGTTGCGCACGCCGGAGATCTGCACCGTGTGCCAGTCGGCGACCACGCCGTGGCAGCCGTCGCTGCCGGTCTCCTCCACCGCGACCCGGATCGCCTCCCGGGCCGGGGGCTCCAGCAGCCGGGCCAGCGTGGCTTCCGGGCCGCCCTCGGTGGCCCAGGAGGGCAGCAGGGCGGCCAGCGTGGTCGATCCCGGCAGGTAGGGGTAGCTGTCCAGGGTGACGTCGACACCGTCGGCCAGGGCCCGGTCGACCAGGGCCAGGAACTCGCCCGCCCGGCCCTCGTTCACCCCGAAGTTCATGGTGGCGTGGGTGAGGTGGAGCGGGCAGCCGGTGCGCCGGGACAGCTCCAGCATCTCCCCGTACGCCTCCAGCGCGCCCGCCCCGTAGGAGCGGGTGTGCGGGCAGTGGTAGCCGCCCCGGGCCGCCACCACCGCGCAGAGCGCGGCCAGTTCGGCCGAGTCGGCGTACATGCCGGGGGTGTAGGTCAGGCCGGTGGACATCCCGACCGCGCCCTCGGACAGGCCCTGGTCGAGCAACTCCCGCATCCGGTCGAGCTGGTGCGCGGTCGGCGGGCGGTCGTCCCAGCCGAGCACCAGGGCGCGCAGGGTGCCGTGCGGGACCAGGTAGCAGGCGTTGGCGGCGAGCTGGGAGCGGTCCAGCCGGTCCAGGTACTCGCCGACGCCGCGCCAGTCCCAGTCGAAGCCGTCCGGGTCGCCGTTCCACCCCGCGAGCTGGCGGCGCAGACCGGCCAGCACCAGGTCGTCCACGGGGGCGTAGGAGAGGCCGTCCTGGCCGAGCACCTCGCAGGTGACGCCCTGGCTGATCTTGGCCAGGTGGTCCGGCTCGGTGAGCACGGCCAGGTCGGAGTGGGCGTGCATGTCGATGAAGCCGGGGGCGAGCACCAGCCCCTCGGCGTCGATCACCCGGTCGGCGGTGGCGGCGTCGGAGACGATCACCCCGTCCTCGACCGCGACATCGGCCCGGCGCCGGGCCGAGCCGGTGCCGTCGATCACCCAGGCGCCCTTGATCAGCAGATCGGCCGCCATCAGAAGTACGTCCGCACCAGGTCGACCACGCGCGGGACCTCGGCGTCGGCGGAGTCGAGCACCGGGAGCAGCGACCACTTGTCGAAGACCGTGCACGGGTGCGAGAGGCCGACCCGGACCACGTCCCCGACCTGCACCTGCGCCCCGCGGAGGAAGGCGTGCTGGTCGTTCAGTGCGGTGATCTCGCCGCCCACCGGGCCGTGCCCGCGCCGCAGCTGGGGCTCCGGCAGGCCTTCGTCGAAGGAGAGGTCGCGCTTGCCGCCGTCCAGCAGGGCGAGCCCGGACTCCGGCCGGGAGACCACCCGCAGCCAGCCGTGCAGCGCGGACCTGAAGCCCTGGCCGCCGCCCCGGGCCAGCGGGGAGATGCCCCGGTAGAAGCCGTCGTCGTGCGCGAGGTAGGCGCCCGAGCGGAGCACCACCGCGACCCGACCGCCGGCCAGCGGGCCGAGCTCCTCGACCACGGTGTCGAAGTAGGCGCTGCCGCCCGCCGTGATCCAGATCCGCTCGGCCGCCGGGTGGTAGAGCTCGGCCAACAGGCCGTGCAGGCGGCCGAGTTCGCGCAGGTACCCGGCCACCGCGGCGAGCGAGCCCGCGCTCGCGTCGTGCGCCAGCGCGCCTTCGTAGCCGCTCACCCCGACCAGCCGCAGCCCGTCGGCGGCGGCCACGGCCCGGGCCACCCCGACCGCCTCCTCGACCGTGCGGCAGCCCGTCCGGCCGCCCGCGGCGCCGAGCTCGACGCAGACGTCGACCGGGGCGGGGGCGCCGCGCAGCGCCTCGGCCATCAGCTCGACCGAGCGGACCGAGTCGACCCAGCAGGAGAACCGGAACTCCGGGTCGGCGGCCAGCTCCCCGGCGAGCCAGCGCAGGCCGGCCGGGTCGAGCAGCGCGTTGGCCAGGTGGATCCGGCGCAGGCCGAAAGCCCGGCCGACCCGGACCTGCGGCAGGTTGGCCAGCGTGATCGCGACCGCCCCCGCCGCCAGCTGGCGCTGCCACAGCACCGGGGCCATCGTGGTCTTGCCGTGCGGGGCCAGGCCGACGCCCGCCTTCGCGCAGTACTCCGCCATGGTGGCGAGGTTGTGGTCGACCGCCCCCGCGTCCAGCGTCACCAGCGGGGTGCCGAGGTCGTCCAGGGTCGGCGCCCCGGCCAGGTACTCGGCGACGGTCGACCCCCAGGCGCCGGCCGGGACGGCCTTGAAGCGCCAGTCGAGTCGCTCGTCGGCCAGTGCCGCCAGCCGTCCACGGTCCATCAGCTCCACCACGGCCCACCGTCCCTCGTTGCGCTATGCGCAACGGTCGTTGCGATATCTGCCGGGCCTGATCTAACATCAGGTCTGGACCAGGGTCAACGCGCCCCTCCCTATAACGCAGTGGAGAGGTCATGACGTGACACCCCCGCCCGCCGTCTGCCTCGGTGAGTCGATGGCCGTCCTGCTCCCCGAGAGCCCCGGGCCGCTGGAGCACGCCGAGGGGTTCCGCCGCAGCTTCGGCGGTGCCGAGTCCAACGTCGCCTGCGGGCTGGCCGCGCTCGGCGTCCCGGCCGCCTGGGTCAGCCGGGTGGGGGCCGACGGCTTCGGGCGCCACCTGGTCGAGCGGATCGCCGCGCACGGGGTGGACACCTCCGCCGTCACCGCCGACCCGGCCAGGCCGACCGGCCTGTACGTCAAGGAGACCGGCGCCGGCCTGGACCACCCGCACGACCTGGGCGCCGGGCGCACCCGGATGCACTACTACCGGCGCGGCTCGGCCGCCGCCGCGATGGGCCCCGAGCTGCTCGCGGACCCGGCCGCCGCCCCGCTGCTGGCCGCCGCCCCGCTGATCCACCTGACCGGCATCACCCCCGCGCTCTCGGACAGCTGCCACCGCCTGGTGCGCACCCTGCTCGGCGCGCCCGGACGCACCGTCAGCTTCGACCTGAACTGGCGCCCCGCGCTCTGGGCCGGGCGGGACCGACAGGCGCTGCGCTTCCTGATGAACGCGGCGACGATCGTGCTGCTCGGCGCCGACGAGGCCCGCGAGGTGCTCGGCACCGACGACCCGGCCGGGCTGCGCAAGCTGCTCCCCCGCCCCGGGGTGATCGTGCTCAAGGACGACGCGCACCGCTCCACCTCGATCGCGCCGGACGGCTCGACCGTGGCCGAGCCCGCCCTGCGGGTCGCGGTGGTGGAGCCGACCGGCGCGGGCGACGCCTTCGCCGCGGGCTACCTGGCCGGCACCCTTCGGGAGCTGCCGGAGCGTCAGCGGCTGCGGCTGGGCCACCTGTCCGCCGCCGCCGCGCTGACCGTCCGGGGCGATCTGGGCGTGCTGCCCCCGGCCGCCGTGATCGACGGCCTGCTGACCGCCGACGAGACGGCCTGGGCCGCGACCGAGGTGGATCCGGACGGCTTCCGGACGGCCCCGGCATGAGCGGCTCCACGGTGGCCCGGGCGATGCGCCTGCTGGCCGAGCTCGGCGAGGGCGAGCGCAGCCTGGAGCAGCTCGCGGCCGTGCTGGACGTGCACAAGAGCACCGCGCTGCGCCTGCTCCGGCCGATGGAGGAGGAGCGGATGGTGCAGCGCGACGCCGCCCACCGCTACCGGCTCGGGCCCCAGCTGTTCGCGCTGGCCGGCCGGGCGCTGGAGCAGCGCGGCGTCCGCGCCGTGGCCGCCCCGCACCTGCGCGAGCTGAACGCGGCCACCGGCCAGACCGTGCACCTGGCCGCCTACGAGGGCGGCGAGGTGGTCTACATCGACAAGTACGACTCCCGGCACCCCGTCCGGATGTACTCCCGGATCGGCCTGCGGGCAGCCCTGCACAGCGCGGCGGTCTCCAAGGTGCTGCTCGCCGACCTGCCGCCGACCGAACGCCGGCAGATCGCCGAGGGACTGGAGTACACCCCGTACACCGCGAACACCCTGACCACCCCGGCCGCGCTGCTGGCCGAGCTGGCCACCGTGGCGGCGCAGGGGTGGGCCCAGGACCACGCCGAGCACGAGTCGTTCATCAACTGCGTGGCCGCCCCGGTCCGGGACGCCACCGGCCGGGTGGTCGCGGCCGCCTCGGTCTCGGTCCCGGACGTGCTGCTGCCGTACGCCCAGGTGCTGGCGCTGCTGCCGCAGCTCCGGGCCACCACCGCCGCGATCTCCGCCGACTGCGGCTGGACCCCTTCAGGAACAGGACGAGAAGCATGAAGACCGAAGTGCGTACCGACGGTGCCCCCGCCCCCGCCTGGGTGTTCTCCCAGGGAGTCCGCAAGGGCCCGATCCTCCAGGTCTCCGGCCAGGGGCCGCAGGACCCGGCGACCGCCGAGTACCTGTTCCCGGGTGACGTGAAGGCGCAGACCCTGCGCACCCTGGAGAACGTGCAGGCGGTGCTGGAGGCGGGCGGCGCCACGGTCGAGGACGTGGTGATGTTCCGGGTCTACCTGACCAAGCGGGCGGACTTCGCGCTGATGAACGAGGTCTACGGCGAGTTCATCGACAAGCACGTGGGGAACGGCGTGAAGCCGTGCCGGACCACGATCTTCGTCGAGCTGCCGCACGAGGCGATGCTGGTGGAGATCGACGCCCAGGCCGTGATCGGCTGAACCGGCGTCAGCGGGGGCGCGGCGCCGTGAGCGTGCGCCCCCGCTGACGCATGCTGGGGGCCATGCACGACTTCGACCTGCCCAGCGCGTTCGTCACCCTGTTCGCCGTGGTCGGACCGCCCAAGATCCTGCTGGCCTTCGCCCGGCTGGCCCGCACCCGCTCGCACCGGGAACTGGTGCAGCTGACCCTGGTGGCCACCGGGCTGGCGGCCGTGGTCGGCGTCGCGGTGGAGTACTCGGCGGCCTTCCTCACCACGTTCTTCCACATCGACGACTGGTCGCTCCAGCTGGCCGGCGGGGTGATCTTCTTCATCTACGCCGTCGCGCTGGTGCTCGGTGTCCACCTCGGCGGCGGCGCCGAGGACGAGGACGAGCTGCCCAGCCCACTGCTGCAGGGCATCCGGGAACTGCTGCTCCCCTACATCGCCAGCCCGCTCGCGATGACCGCGCTGATGGTCGGCGCGCTGGAGCGGGAGGACTGGGGCTGGCGGAGCACGCTGGCCGGCGCCTACGTGGCGGTGGTCGCGATCAACTGCGTCTGCGTCCTGGTGCTCTCCCGCCCGCTGCGGCGCAGCCACCAGACGATGCTGGAGGTGATATCGCGGCTGCTCGGCCTGCTGCTCGCGGCGGTGGGCGTGGAGCTGTTCATCGCGGGGCTCGCCGAGCTGTCCGCCCAGGGCCTGTACTGACCCGGCGTCAGGGCAGCTGCACCGGCCGCCAGGGCACCGGGCTGGAGAGGATCATCGAGCTGGACGGCTGTCCGTAGCCGGCCAGCCGGTCGATCAGCTGCTCGAACTCGGCCATCCCGGCCACCGCCACCAGCAGCGCGCAGCAGGCCCCACCGGTGACCCGGTGCAGCTGGAGCACCTCCGGCCAGCGCGCCACCTCCGGGTCGCGCAGCACGCAGCGCGGGCCGTAGCACTGGATCTGCACCAGTGCGGTGACCTTCAGCCCGGCCCGGTCCAGGTCGACGTGCGCGTGGTAGCCGCTGATCACCCCGTCCGCCTCCAGCCGGCGGACCCGCTCGGCCACCGCCGGCGAGGAGAGCCTGACCCGGCGGGAGAGCTCGTTGTAGGAGAGCCTGGCATCGCCCTGCAGCTCGGCCAGCAGCAGTCGGTCGACGGCGTCCATGGCGGTCCTTTCCGTTCGGCAGGCCGGACCGGAAAAGACCTTCCGTCCGCAAGGCCGTCCGGCCGATCCCGCATTCGGCGCCCATTCAATCCGGACACCCGCCCGCCGCACAATGGGGGCCGCCCAACGGCGGGTGGCGAGCACAGGAGGAACCATGCCGGGTCAGCCCGAGGTCAGTACGCCCCATCTCAGCTTCGGCCCGGCCGACGAGCCCGAGGTCGGCACCCCCTACGCCAAGTACGTCCGCCTCGACGTGCTGCACAGCCTCCAGCACCCGCGCAGCAAGGTCGACGCCGAGCTGTCGTTCATCATCAGCACCCAGGTGATGGAGCTGCTGTTCGACCTGCTCCGGCACGACTGGACCACCGCGCAGCACGCGCTGCGCGAGGACGACCTGACGGCGGCGCTGGCCGCGCTGCGCCGGGGGCAGCACACCCAGGACGTGCTGGTCAGCTCCTGGGACCTGCTGGCCACCATGACCCCGCTGGAGTTCAACGCCTTCCGCCCGGTGCTCGGCGAGGCCAGCGGCTTCCAGTCCTCGGCCTTCCTGCGGCTGGAGTTCCTGCTCGGCAACAAGAGCGAGCGGCTGCTGACGATGTACCAGGGCGTGCCCGCCGTGCACGCCGAGCTGACCGCCGCGCTGCAGAGCCCGAGCCTGTACGACGAGACGCTGGCGTTGCTCGCCCGGCGCGGGCTCGACGTGGAGCCGGTCGGCGGTCCGGCCCGCTACCGGCCGACCGAGCGGGTTGAGGCGGCCTGGCGGCAGGTGTACACCGACCCGGCGCTGGCCGATCTGGCCCGGCTGGGCGAGTCCCTGCTGGACACCGCCGAGCGGGTCACCCGCTGGCGCCAGCGGCACTACTCCGCGGTGAAGCGCTCGATGGGCGCCAAGCCGGGCACCGGCGGCTCCAGCGGGCTGAGCTGGCTCAAGGAGTCGGCCGACCAGGATGTCTTCCCCGAGCTGTGGACTGTGAGGAACGCGCTGTGACCCCGACCCGCGAGGAGTGCGCCGCACTCGACGCCGTCGACCCGCTGGCCCCGTTCCGGGCCGAGTTCGTGCTGCCGGAGGGCCTGGTCTACCTGGACGGGAACTCGCTCGGCGTGCTCCCGGCCCGGACCTCGGCCCGGGTCCGCGAGCTGGTCGAGGTCGAGTGGGGCCAGCAGCTGATCCGCAGCTGGAACGAGGCGGGCTGGTTCGCCAAGCCGCACACCCTCGGCGCCCGGGTGGCCCCGCTGCTCGGTGCCGCGCCGGAGCAGGTGGTGGTCTGCGACACCACCTCGGTCAACCTGTTCAAGGTGCTGGCCGCCGCGCTCGGGCTGCGCCCCGGCCGGTCCACCGTGCTGGCCGAGCGGGCCGCCTTCCCGACCGACCTCTACATCGCCGAGGGCGTCACCGCGCTGGCCGGCGGCGGGGCCCGCAGCGTACTGCTGGACTCCGCCGACCAGTTGGACGGGCTGCTCGGCCCGGATACCGCCGCCGTGGTGCTCTCGCTGGTCGACTACCGCACCGGGGAGCTGCTCGACCTGCCCGCGATCACCCGGCAGGTGCAGGCGGCCGGTGCGCTGATGATCTGGGACGTCTGCCACGCGGTCGGCGCGCTGCCGATCGAGCTGGACGCCAACGGGGTGGACTTCGCGGTCGGCTGCACCTACAAGTACCTGAACGGCGGCCCCGGTTCGCCCGCCTTCCTGTACGTGGCGGAGCGTCACCTCGCGGCCGCCGCGCAGCCGCTGAGCGGCTGGTTCGGCCACGCGAAGCCGTTCGACTTCGAGCCGGGCTACCGGCCGGTCGAGGGCATCGGCCGGTTCCTCACCAGCTCGCCCTCGCTGCTCGGGCAGGCCGCGCTGGAGTCCAGCCTGGAGATCTGGGAGCAGGTCGACCTGGCGGCGGTGCGGGCCAAGAGCCTGGCGCTGACCGAGCTGTTCATCGGGCTGGTCGAGCCGCTGGCGAAGTACGGCGTCGAGGTGGCCACCCCGCGCGAGCAGGCCCGCCGCGGCAGCCAGGTCGCGCTCCGGCACCCGGACGGGTACCCGGTGGTCCAGGCGCTGATCGCCCGCGGCGTGGTCGGCGACTTCCGGGCGCCGGACCTGATGCGGTTCGGCTTCACGCCGCTCTACCTCTCGTACACCGATGTCTGGGACGCCGCGCGGCAGTTGGCCGAGGTGCTGGAGTCCGGGGAGTGGCGCGAGGAGCGGTTCGGGCGGCGCGGCGAGGTCACCTGAACGCGTTCGGCAGGACGGCCAGCCCGGTCGGGCGGCCGGGCGCGATCCGGTACCGCCCGGCCGACTCGACGATCCGGGCCGCGATCCGGTGCACGGCCAGCTCGTACTGCTCCGACGGCAGGCCGAACAGGCCGTGCCGGGCGTACTCGTCCCCGTAGCGCCGGTCGGCGTAGTCCAACTGGCGTGCGGTGTAGGGCAGCTCGCGGTGCAGCACCGGGTGGCCGAGGACCGGGACGAAGCCCCGGGACAGGTCGGTGCGGCGGGTGAAGGCGGCCCACTCCCGCCCGCACCTGGCGCTGCGGAAGTACTCCCGCGAGTACAGCGGGACGAACAGCTCGCACCGGGCCACCGCGCTGGGCTGGCGCATCGTCACGGCCAGGTCGGTCAACTGCCAGATCTCCTCGCCGAGGTCGTCGCAGAACCGGTCCACGGCCGGGTCCTCCCCGGGCTCGCGGGCGAGGTAGACGTAGCGCCGTCCGGCGGCCGGGTTGCGGGTGAACACCATCGCCCCGACCGGCTCGGCCTCCAGCCGGGTGCCCTCGTCGGCGCGCTCCACCAGTTCGGCGGCGAACTCCCGCAGGTCCAGCTCGGGCGGGCCGCCGAAGGTCCCGGACCGCAGCACCTCCTCGCAGACCGCCGCCAGCGAGCGGGCCGACTCCGGGCGGACCAGCGCCACCTGGGAGTACGCCACCTCGCCGAGGAAGCGCCGGCTGCGGCCGACCAGGTCGAGCAGCAGCACCTTCCGGTTCCCCGGCAGGCCGGTCACCAACTGGTCGACCTCCGAGGCCGGCACACCCGTCAGGTACACCAGCAGCAGGTCCGCCACCTCGTGCTCGGCCTGGTACAGCTCCTGCCGGAACGCGTCCGGGTCGTTCAGGTGCAGCGAGATGTGGTCCGGGTGCATCCCGACCAGGTCCGGATCGCCCAGGGCGGCCACCAGCCGGTGCAGTTGGGCCACCTCGGCCGGGTCCGGCCGGATCGCCAGCAGGATGGCGCGCGGCCCCGGCCGTCTCGCCCGCGCGGCCGGGGCCGGCTCCCGGACCCCGACGATCCCCAGCGCCGCCGGGCTGACCAGGGCGAACGGGCGGCGCTCGGCGGTGACCGGCGCGCCCTCGGTGTCGGTGGCGGCGATCGCGGCCAGCTCGTTCGGGACCAGCCCGGCCCGGGCGGCGATCTGCTCGCCGACCCGGATCAGCAGCGCGACCGCCTGGTGGGTGAGCGACCTGGGCAGCGTGTGCACCAGCAACTCCCGTACCCCAGGCCGGAAGTCGAACCGGTCGTGGTGGCCGGGGCGCTCCGCCAGCAGACCGCTCACCACCAGCTCGGCCAGGTGCTGCGGCCGGGGCCGGGCGAACGCCGCCCGCTGCAGCAGCCGGAGCACCGGCAGCGCCGGCGTGGTCAGCGCGGCCAGCCCCGCCAGCGTGTACGCCTCCCGCGAGGCCACCGCGCGGAACCGCCGCACCAGCTCCTCGGCGCCCAGTCCGGCCGGATCGGGGGCCGTCCGCTGCTCGCCCTGCGGCGGTCCGGCGCCGATCCGCACCGCTGCACCGACCACCTCGGTGCCGCCCGGACTGCCCACCAGGGCGGCCCAGTTGGCCAGCCACTCCGGGTCCGCCTCCAGCACCGGCAGCACCGGGCCCGCGCCGGGGCCGTGGTCCAGCGGCGCGAAGCCGTACCGCGAGTTGGCCGCCCCCGCCTCGGCCGAGCTCAGCACCCCGGGCCCGGCGGGAAGTGCGGTCAGCGGCCAGAGCCGTTCGGGCAGCGGCTGGACCACCGCCACCGGCCCGCGCCCGAGCAGCCCGCCCAGCGTCCGGTACCAGCGGTCCCCGGCCGGGCCCGGCCGCCACTGCGGGCCCATCGCGTCGCTGAGCAGCAGGGTCACGGTCCGGGGCCCCGGCTGGGCACCGCTCAGCACCCCGTCGGCGGTCAGCCGGGCCGAGGTGACCTGGCGGAACGCACCGGTCTGCCGCAGCAGCAGCGCGAGTTCACGGGCCAGCGGACGCCAGAGCGCCATGGTCGGCCCGCAGTCCAGCACCAGCCGCAGGCTGAGCCAGCGCTCGCTGCTCGGCCGCAGCACCGGGAGCCAGTGCACCCGGCCGGGGCCGCGCAGCGCCTCCGCCAGCCGGTGCGCGGTCGCGCCCTCGTCCAGCAGCACCCTTCTGGGGTCCGGGACATGGCGCTTGAGCGGGCGCAGCGCCCGTTGCAGGTCCAGCGGCCGGGCCAGCATCGGCGCGCTCGGGGTGGCCACCGTACCGGCGGCGGGGGCACCGTCGACCTGGTCGGCGGCGGGCAGGTGCAGTGGCAGCAGCGCTGCGCCGGGACCGGCCCCGGCCTCCGGCGGCAGCGCGTCCGCCCCGGGTGCGCCGGGGGCGGCCCGGCGGCCCGGCGGGTCACCGGCCGCAGGGCCGGGGGTGGAGCCGCTGCGGGCTGCCAGCCAGAGCAGCTCGGCCAGTTCCACCGGGTCCGGCTCGGGGCGGCCGAGGCCGGTGAGCAGGGCCGCGAAGCGGTCGAGGTCCCGCCGGGGCTCCCGCCCGCGCTCCTTCCCGGGTTCTCTCCGGGGTTCAGAACTCATCGTCGTCCCGGCCCCTGCTGAGGTACGGCATCACCCGGGCGGCCAGCGCCTCCCGGTCGGCCTGGTCGGCGAGTTCGGGGCGGGCGGTCAGGTAGATGGCGTTCAGCAGCTGGTCGGTGGCCAGCTCGCCCTCGGTCCTGCGGTCCAGGAAGACCTGGAGGATCTCGGCCACCAACGCGCGGTCGGCGCCGGGCAGATGGGAGTGGACGATCTCCTCCAGCTCACTGCCCTCGGGCCGCCGCAGCTCCAGCACCACGCAGCGGCGCAGGAACGCGGCCGGGAACTCCCGCTCGGCGTTGCTGGTCAGCACGGTGAACGGGAAGGCCCGGCAGCGCACCCGCCCGCCGCGCACCGGCGCCCGGCCGAGACCGTCCGCGGTGAGCACCTCGGCCACCGGCAACTGGGGTGCGGCCCGGACCAGTTCGTCGATCTCGTACTGGCCGTCCTCCAGCACGTGCAGCAGGTCGTTGGGCAGATCGAGGTCGCCCTTGTCGATCTCGTCGATCAGGAGCACCCGGGGCCGCTCGTACGGGAGCAGCGCGGTGCCCAGCGGGCCGAGCCGCAGGTGCTCCTCCAGGCCGGCCCCCGCGCCGTCGGGGCCGGCCTGGTTGGCGGCGTAGAGCCGGGACAGCGGGTCGTACTGGTAGAGGCCGTCGCGCAGCGCACTGCGGCTGGTGATGTTCCAGCGCAGCACCGGCCCGAGGCCCAACTCCCGTGCCACCGCGTACGGGAGGCTGGACTTGCCGCTGCCGGGCGGTCCGGTCACCAGCAGCGGGCGGCGCAGGTGGAGCGCGGCGTTGACCAGCTCGACCGTCTCGGGGGTGGGGCGGAAGGTGGCGGCCCGGTGGCCGGCCGAGGCGGCGCCCGGATCGGCGGCGGCCGCGGGGGTGGCCAGCGCGGGTGCGCCGTCGAAGGCGCGCCAGGGCGGCGGCGCGGGGAGGTCGGCCAGGCCGTCGTGGGGCTGCTCGGCGCCCCGGTAGATCCGCTGCAGCGGCATGTGCTGACTCTCCTGCTACTGACCCACGGTGGGGCGGGGCTGACGGGTGGTCGGGGCGACCGGGTACGGTCGGTGCGGGCTGGGCAGCAGCTGCGGGTCCTCCCAGAGCAGGACCAGGCCGGCCGCCCAGTGCCCGGCCGGGTCGCCGCTCTCCTCCGCCTGGTGGCGCAACTCCTTGATCCGGTGCGGAAGTTCTCCGGCCGGGGTGCCGGCCAGTTCCGCTGCCAGTCTGGCAGTGAAGCGGCTGCCCCGGCAGTTCACGCCGGGGTGGTGCCGCTCGCCGCAGCTCCACTCCGGCCAGATCACCGCGTGCGCCCCGGCGCTCAGCGCGGCGTCCAGCAGCGGCCCGTACGGTCGGCCCTTCGGCAGGCCGGGCAGCGCGGGCAGCTGCGGGCGCTCGACCGGGCTGAGCAGGTGGTAGAGCGCGGCGGCCGGGCCGGGCTCGGCGCAGTCCACCGGGTGGATGACGGTGCGTCGCTCGTGCTTGCGCAGCGCCCAGTTGAGCTCCAGCTTGCGCCGGTCGGCGGCGCTGTCCCGGCGCTGCCGGTCCACCACCACCACGGCGTGGTCAGCGCCGATCGGGCCGAACGAGCGCTTGCCGGTCCAGCCGTGCACCGGCACCGTGAGCAGCGTGCGCGGCAGGACGAACACGATCAGCTCCGCGCTGTCGGCCGCCAGCAGGCCGAGCTGGCGGTCGATCTCGGCCAGCACCTCGGACTGGAGCGCGGAGCGGCCCAGCGTGCGCAGCCGGGGCTGGCCGAGCTCCCCGCCGCGCACCGTGCTCACCCCGACGGTGAACTTCCCCCGCCCGGCGCCGCTGTGGCCGATCTCCACCAGGATCGGCCGCCACCGCTCCCCCGGCGCGGCCCCGGCGCCGACCGCGAGCCGCTCCAGCCGCTCCCGGTGCGCCGGGTCGGCGGCCGAGGCGGCGAGCAGCCCGGCGAACTCCCGGACCGGGTGGTGCGCGGTGCCGGGTGCGTCGGTGACCTCGGACAGCAGGTACCAGCAGGTCTCCCAGAGCGTGGCGGGCCGGGTCGGCGGGTCCAGCAGGCCCTGCGCGGCGGTGGCCGCCCGGTAGAGCTCCAGCGGGTCGGCCACGCCGCCGACGGCGGCCACCAGGGTGCGCAGCTCCCCCACCTCCTCGGCCGGGAGGGCGGCGCCGGGGATCAGCTCGGCCAGCTCGGGGACGTACCGGGCCAGCACGCTCGCGGGCAGCATCTGGCCGAGCCGGACGGCGGGGCGCAGCCTGCCGTCCGGGCCCGGCACCGGGGGGCGGTCGAGGGTGTCCTGGGCCGCCGTCACGATGCCGACCAGCTCGCCGGTCGCCGAGTCCACCACCGGGCCGCCGCTGAAGCCGGGCGACAGCGGCATGCCGTGGCTGTCGTGCTCCAGCTGCACCAGCTCGCCGCCGATCAGCATGCCGCCCCTGGTCGGCCGGATCTCGCTGCTCCGGCCGGCCTCGTGGTCGAGCGGGAAGCCGTGCGCGGTCAGGCCCGGGTAGGGCGGCCGGTCCCAGTGGTGCAGCGGGGCGAGCGGCGCGGGCCGGGCCACCCTGGCCGGTACCGGCTCGGCGAGTTCGAGCACCGCGACGTCACCGGTGCCGTCCCGGCCGTGCCGCCCGCTCGGCCAGGGGCCCCGGCGCAGCACGGTGGCCGTGAGCTCGGGGTGGTCGGGCCGGTTGACCAGCCGGACGGCGGCGGTGGCCCGGCCATGCACCACGTGGGCGCAGGTCAGCACCAGCCGGTCGGTGACCAGCACGCCCGCGCCGACGGTCGGTTCGGGGCCGCCAACGCCGATCCGGGCCAGCCAGTAGGGGTTCGCCATCGGGCCGGCCGGCTCAGGCCGAACGGCCGGGCGCCCAGCTGAGTCTGACGGTGAGATGGGCCTCGGCGGCGGTCCGCGCGATCAACGCCCCGGCCTCGGCGGTGAGTTTGACGCCGAACTCGATCTCCACCTCGTCCGGTTTCAGGCTGCCGTCCCGGAACACCGCGAGCGCGGATCCGGCCGCCGCCCTGACCCCGGCCAGCGCCTGCTCGAAGGTCTCGCCCGCGCGCTCGACCCCGGCCGCCGCAGCGCCCCGGCCGACCGGCTGCATCCCGTACCCGTCCGGGGCGGAGGACGGCTGCTGCCGCTCGACCCGGACCACCGCACCGTCGGCGGTCACGAACTCCGTGTACTCCGACAAGACTTCCCCCACGAGCGTTGGTCGGATCACCGTACGAACGTCTCGTGATCGTCGCACAGCCCGGCCCCGGGCGCACCGGTGCGGACCAAGCGTTTTCGCCACCGGGGTTGTTACTCGCCAGACATGAGCGATCGTCAGATTGTAGAGTTGCTGCTATGGGACCCTTGGAGCCGAGCAAGATCCAGACCATCGTCGGACTGATCGCCTTCGCACTCACCTTCGTGGTGCTCGGCCGCGTGCTGCTGCCCCGAATAGAACGGGTGCTGGCCGAGCGCCACGAGGCCACCGAGGGACGTCTCGAACACGCCGAGGAACTCCAGGCCGAGGCCCGCGAAACCTACGCCGAGTACCGCCGGGTGCTCAACGAGGCGCACCACGAGGCGGCCCGGATCCGCCAGGAGGCGGCCGAGGAGGGCGCCGCCCTGGTGGCGGCCGCCCGCGCGGAGGGGCTGCGCGAGCGGGAGGAGCTGCTCGCCGCCGGCCGCGCCACCCTCTCGGTCGACCGTGAGCTGGCCGCGCTCGAACTCCGGGCCGACGTCGGCATGCTGGCCGTCGAGCTGGCCGGCCGGGTGGTCGGCGAACCCCTCGGGGAGTTCGCCGACCGGCAGGACAGCGTCGAGCGGTTCTTCGCCGAGCACTGACCCCTCGGCCCTACCGCTGCCCTACCCGCCTGTCAGCGGTGCCGCCCATGTCGGCGCCGGGAGACCCAGAAGGCGGCCCCGCCCGCAGCGACCAGCCCGCCGGCCGCCAGGCCGAGCGGCGCCATCGTGCCGGACCCCGTGCCGGGCAGTTCCGATCCGCCCCCACTCGACGACGAGGCGGACCGGCTCGGCCCGGCACTGGACGTTTCCGGGGCGGGGGTGCTGCCGGTCGGCGCGGGCGTGCTCCCCGACGGGCTGGGGCTCGGCGTGGGAGTCGGCGTAGGCGTGGGTGTAGGGGTGGGAGTCGGGGTTGGGGTCGGCGTGGGCGTCGGAGTCGGCGTCGGCGTCGGCGTCGGTGTAGGGGTGGGAGTCGGCGTGGGCGTGGGGGTCGGCGTCGGAGTCGGCGTGGTGCACTCCGGCAGGTCCCCGTCGAACGGGTAGTTGTGCACCTCCGAGCCCGCACTGCCCAGCTGGACCAGGCTGCCGGCCAGGTAGACCCGGCCGTTGAAGCCCGGCGTGCTGATCATCGTGGTCCCGGCCGCCTGGGCGCCCATCATCGAGCCCTGGAACTGGGCGCCGCCCATGATGGTCGCGCTGGTGGAGTTCGGGAAGTTCCACATCAGCCGCGGGCGGAGATCGGTGAACGGGTCACCGGCCAGCCCGGTACCGGTGTTGGTGTTGATGATCGGCGTAGTGCCGAGCATGTTGATCACCACGGTCGCCCCGGCCGGGACACCCGTGATGGTCAGGTCGGCCGCGCTGGTCAACGAGCCGATGTTGCCGGGGACGTTGAAGATCTGCCGGGCACTGGTGCCGTCGCCGGTGAACGCGACCTGATTGCCGGTCACCTCCACGGTGCCGGTCGCCGCCGTGGTGGCCGCGCAGGTGGAGAGGCCGCTGATCTGCGCGGTCAGGCCGGCGTACTGGTTCTTGGCGTTGGAGTCCTGGATCGCCTGGCCGGTCGGGGTCACGTTCACGGTCCCGGTCAGCGTGCCGCCGTAGCGCAGGTTGCCGAAGGCCAGGTCGCCGGCGGTGTCGGCGATTCCGCCCACCTCGACGGTGTTGGTCGGCTGCACCAGGACGTTCCCGCCCACGGTCACGAAGTCGGTGCCGTCCGGGGGCACCACGCGTGAACCGACCCCGGCCACGCCCATGTTGAAGAGGCCGCCGCCGTCCTTGTTCACCGTCAGGTTGCCGAGCGTGACCACCTTCCCCTCGACCTCGGCGGCCCGGCCCTGGACCGAGTAGTTTCCGCCGACGAAGACGTTGATGGTGGCGTCCCGGCCGACCACGTTGCCGTTGTTCGGCGGGTTCCAGGTGCTCGGGCAGTCCGGTCCGCTGCACGGCCCGAGCGGCGGGGCGAGTGGGGCCGCGGTCACCAGGACGCTCAGCGCCGCCACCGGCAGCACCGCCGCGGCAGCCGCCAGGGCCACTCGTCGGCCCACGGGCGAGCGCTTCTGAACCGACTGCTCCGGAACGTGGCGCACGGTGGTCCTCTCCGTTCGGGTGCGATCCCGCCCGGGGAGGACGGCTTGACCGACCTATTAGATGCCCCGATTCGTCCCGATTCCATCCGCCACACCGGCGGGGCCGACCGAGTCCTCCGAACGGCCGTTCCGGACCGCCCACCCAGCCGTCCGACCTGCTCCATCCGGGTGTTAGCGTGCTCGGAGCCCACGCACTGGACGCACTCGGAGGAACCTCCCCCATGGCCAAGCTGCTCCTGAGCCTGCACGTACTGGCCTCGGTGCTGTTCATCGGACCGGTCGCCGTCGCGGTCAGCATGTTCCCCCGCCGGGCACAGGCCGCACTCGCGGCGGGCGACGGACAGCTCCAGGCCGCCGCCTCGGCCCGGCTGCTGCACCGGATCACCCAGGTCTACGCCCTGCTCGGTCTCGCGGTGCCGCTGCTCGGCATCGGCACCGCGCAGGTGATGGGCGTGATGGGCGACCCCTGGCTGATCACCTCGATCGTGCTCACCGCCGTCGCGGCCGCGCTGATGCTGCTCGTCGTGGTCCCCGGCCAGCAGGCCACCATCGACTCGCTGGACGCCCCGGACAACGCCGAGGAGCTGGCCCGGGCCGGCAAGGGCCTGCGGCTGCTGCCGATGACCGCCGGGGTGTTCAACCTGCTGTGGGCCGTGGTCGTGGTGCTGATGGTGGTCCGCCCGGGTTCGACCACCGGCGCCTGACCCGGCAGCTGATCCGGGGTCAGTGTCAGTCCTGGAGCCCGAACAGCCGGGCGCCGTTGTGGTGGCAGACCGCCCGCAGCCAGTCGTCGCCCAGCCCGAGACCGGCCAGTGCGTGCAGCTGGTGGAGGTACGGGTACGGGATGTTGGGGAAGTCGGAGCCGAGCAGCACCCGGTCCCCCAGCTCGGCCAGCCGGGGCAGCAGCTCCCGGGGGAACGGCGAGAGTTCCTCGGTGAAGTCGGTGAACGCCATGGTGGTGTCCAGCCGGACCTCCGGGTGGCGCTCGGCCAGACCGAGGAAGTCCGCGTACTCCGGCAGCCCCAGGTGGGCCACCACCAGCCGCAGCCGGGGGTGCCGCTCCAGCACCGCGCCGATCGGGCCCGGACCGGTGTGCTTGCCGGGGACCGGGCCCGACCCGCAGTGCGTCACCACCGGCACACCGGCCTCGGCCAGCTGCCCCCAGACCGGATCGAGCAGCGGGTCGGCCGGATCGTAACCCCCCACCTGGAGGTGGGACTTGAAGACCCGGGCGCCGGCATCGAGCGCCGTGGCCACGTACCGACCGGCGTCCGGCTCGGGAAAGAAGGTCGCGGTGTGCAGGCAGTCGGGCGTACGGGCGGCGAAGTCGGCGGCCCAGGCGTTCAGCCAGGCGGCCATCCCCGGCTTGTGCGGGTAGAGCATCGCGGTGAACGCCCGTACGCCGAACTCGCGGAGCCGGTCCAGCCGTTGCTGCTCCTCCTCGCGGTAGGAGATCGGCCACGGCCGGCCGGTCAGCGGGCCGGCCGCGTCGAAGTAGGCCCAGACCTTGGCCAGCACCCGCTCCGGCATGAAGTGGGTGTGCACGTCGACCAGGCCGGGAAGGCCCAACTCCTGCCAGAACGCCCGTACTTCCGCCGCCTCAGACACCCGGAACGGCCTCCGCCCGGGCCAGGACGGCAGCGGTGTCCACGCCGGTCGGCAGGGTGCCGAAGGCGCCGCCGTGGTCGCCGCCCAGCCGGGAGGCGCAGAACGCGTCGGCCACCGCCGGGTCGCCGTACCGGACCAGTAGCGAGCCCTGGAAGGCCAGCGCGATCTGCTCCACCACCCGGCGGGTGCGGTACTCGATCTCGGCGGTGTCACCGAGCTGCTTGCGCAGCCCGGCCACGGCGGCGTCGAGCCGGCGGTCGGCCCCGGCGGCGGCCTCCAGTTCGGTGAGCAGCGCCTCGACCGTCTCCGGACGGCGCGCCATCGCCCGCAGCGCGTCCAGCGCGGCGACGTTGCCCGAGCCCTCCCAGATCGAGACCAGCGGGGCCTCGCGGTAGAGCCGGGGCATCCCGGACTCCTCCACGTACCCGTTGCCGCCGAAGCACTCCAGTGCCTCGGCCGCGTGCATCGGGCCGCGCTTGCAGACCCAGTACTTGGCCGCCGCCAGCCCCAACCGCCGTACCAGCACCTCGTGCTGGTCACCGGCCAGCGCGAGGTCGGTGGCCTCGGCCAGCCGCAGCGCGACGGCGGTCGCGGCCTCCGACTCCACCACCAGGTCGGCCAGCACGTTGCGCATCAGCGGCTGGTCGACCAGCGCGGCGCCGAACGCCCGGCGGTGGGTGGTGTGGTGCAGGGCCCGGACGGCGCCGAGGCGCATGCCGGAGGCGGCGCCCAGGGTGCAGTCCAGCCGGGTCATGTTGACCATCTCGATGATGGTCGGCACGCCCCGGCCCTCCTCGCCGACCAGCCAGCCGACCGCCTCGTCGTACTCCAGCTCGGCCGAGGCGTTGGAGCGGTTGCCCAGCTTCTCCTTGAGCCGCTGGATCAGCAGCCGGTTCCGGCTGCCGTCCGGCAGCACCCGGGGCAGCACGAAGCAGCTCAGCCCGCCGGGTGCCTGGGCCAGCGTCAGGAACAGGTCGGACATCGGGGCCGAGGTGAACCACTTGTGGCCGGTGATCCGGTAGCTGCCGTCGGCGTGCGGAACGGCGGTGGTGGTGTTGGTGCGGACGTCCGAGCCGCCCTGCTTCTCGGTCATCGACATACCGGCGATCAGGCCGCGCTTGCCGTGCGGCTCGCGCAGGCCGAAGTCGTAGTCGGCCGAGGCGAGCAGCGGCTCGTACTGCTCGGCCAGCTCCGGGGTGGCCCGGAGCGCGGGCACCGAGGCGTACGTCATCGAGATCGGGCAGCTGTGCCCGGCCTCGACCTGGCCCCAGAGGTAGAACTTGGCCGCCCGGGCGGTGTGCGCGCCGGGGCGGGCGTCCCGCCAGGGGGCGGCGTGCAGGCCGTGGCCGACCGCGACCGTCATCAGCTCGTGCCAGGCGGGATGGAACTCCACCTCGTCGATCCGGTGCCCGTACCGGTCGTGGGTGCGCAGCACCGGCGGGTTCTCGTTCGCCAACCGGCCCCAGTCGGCGGCCTGTTCGGTGCCCGCCAGTCGGCCGAGCGCGTGCAGCTCGGGCTCCGCCCAGCCCGCGCCGGCCCGGTGCAGGGCGGCCAGCAGGGTCGGGTCGGCGGCCACGTCGTGGCCGTACAGGTCGGGCACCTGGTTGGTGACCTCATGCGTCGGCATTGTGCCCTCCAAGGGCGCGCTGGGTGAAAGCAACGAGGGTGGGGATCAGGTCCACGTCGTCCCGGCCTGCGGCGAGCGGGCCGACCAGGGCCTCGCCGATCGCGCCGACCAGGGCGGCTGCGGTCAACTGCGGTTCCTGGTGCGGGAGTCGGCCGTCGGTGACGGCCGGGCCGATCTGGGCGGCGATCAGGTCGCGGAAGGCCCGGCGGAAGACCAGCCGCTCGGCGTCCACCACCTGGTCGGCCGGTTCGGCCAGCAGGGCGTAGGCCAGCCGGGGCACCTTGAGCGCCCGGGCCGCGAAGGTCTCCACCACGGCGGCGACCCGCCCGTGCGGGCCCGCGCCGTCGGCCTCGGCCTTGGCCACCGCCAGCTCGACGGCGGCCACCTCACGGACCACCACCGTGCGGAACAGCTCGACGGACAGCTCGGCCTTGCCCGCGAAGTGCCGGTACATGCTGCCGGTGGCGATCCCGGCGCGCTCCGCCACGGCGGCCATCGAGCAGCCCGCGTAGCCGCGCTCGGCCAGCAGCTCCACGGCGGCGGCCAGCACCTGCTCGCGCTGGGCGTCCAGCCGGGCCTGCACGGCGGGGGTGCGTCGGTATGCCATGGCAAGAATTGAAGCACTGATTCACTGCTTCGACCAGAACCCCGGACCGGGAACGCCGAACCGGCCGCCCCCTGAGAAATGGGGACGGCCGGCGACAGGCAACCGGAGCGGCCGGACTACGGCTTGGGCAGGGCGCAGCCGGCCTTGGTCAGCTGGAGCGTGTTGCCGGTGCCGAAGCAGCCCGGGATCAGGTAGGTCTGCTGGGCGTAGTTGATGCCCTGGCGGACCGTCACCGTGCCGTTCTGGTCGACCTCGCAGGGGTTGTTGTCGGTGCAGCGCGCACCGTCCTCATTACCGGTGTTGTTCACCGCGACCACCTGTCCGGTGGCGACGTCCACCACGGGCGAGCCCGAGGTGCCGCCGATGGTGTTGCAGCTGGAGGTGTAGCGCATGGAGTCCTTCCAGGTCCACGCGCCCTCCTTCAGCCGATAGACGAAGGCGTCGGCGTTGCAGGAGTAGATCCGCTTCCAGTAGCCGGAGACCACCTTGATCGCGGTGCCCGCGACCGGGTGGGTGGCGGCGACGGTCAGCGGGTTGATGCCGTACGAGCTCTTGATCGCCGCGTAGGTGGTGTTGAGCTGGTAGATCGACACGTCGGTGTCGGTCATCGTGCCGTAGACCATCTTGTTGGCCCGCAGCGTGGCCACCTTGGTGCCCGCGGAGTTGAGCAGCGAGAAGGTCCGGCTGGAGCTGCGGTTGGTCAGCACCTGGCCGGCGGCCGGGAAGCCGGTCTCCAGGCAGTGCCCGTTGGAGAGAATCAGCGCCGGGTCGGTGGCCGCCGAGGCGGGCAGCCGGATCAGCGAACCGGAGCAGTTGCTGAGCGCGACCGTGCCCGCGAAGTCCACGGCGGCGACCGCGGTGGCCTGGGAGCTGGCGACGGGGGCCTTGGCGGCCAGTGCGGGAGTCGCGCCGGTCAGTGCGGTGACTCCGGCCAACAGGAGCGAACAGAACGCTCCGATGAGCGGCTTCTTCATGAGAACTGCCTCTCGGTGTGGGGGTGGCACCAAGCTGGCGTGCACATGACCGTTTGTCAATGCCCTCGCACTGCACCGGAGTTGGACCGTCAGGAACCGGACAGCTGCCAGCGCTGGTTGGCCCCGCCGAAGCAGGTCCAGAGCTGGGTCGGGGTGCCGTTGGCCGAGCTGTTGCCGGTCACGTCCAGGCACTTGCCGAGCGCGCGCAGCGTTCCGTCCGCGTTCGGCGTCCAGCTCTGCGCCGCACTGCCGTTGCAGTCCCAGAGCTGGACCTTGGTGCCGTCCGCACTGCTCGCGGCCGCCACGTCCAGGCACTTGCCGAGCGCGCGCAGGGAGCCGTCCGCACCGGGCGTCCAGGTCTGCGCGGCGGTGCCGTTGCAGTCGTAGAGCTGGACGGTGGTGCCGTTGGCGCTGCTCGCGCTCGCGACGTCCAGGCACTTGCCGCCCAGGCCGGTGACCCGGCCGCCACCGCCGCCGCTCTGGCCGCCGTTCCAGGTGAAGGTCGCCGAGGTCTTCGCCGGCAGCTGGTAACCGAAGCTCTGGCCGCCCCAGTTGACCCGCACGGTCTGGGCCGAGCCGCTGTCGTTGTAGGCGATCAGCGCCTTGGACCCGTCCGGGTTGCGCCAGGCCACGTTCGGCACGGCGGAGTTGGCGGTGGAGGCGATCCGGTACGCACCCGGGCGGACGAACTTCGTCAGGTGGCCCATGGTGTAGTACTCCACCGTGTAGTCCACCTGCCCGGCCCGGCTGCCGCCGTTCTGCACCGTGACCAGCCCGGTGCAGGTGCCGCAACCCCCGTAGTGCGGACCCATGTTCTGGTCCACCGCCAGGCTCCACTTGGTCACCGACTTCGCCCAGTTGCGGGTGTAGTCGATGATGTTGCGCATGTCCTCGCGCTGCTGGTCGGCGATCCAGGTGCCGCCCGAGTGCTCGGTACCGAAGGCGTCCACGCCCGGGTACTGGTCGTGCACGGCGGTCTGGGTCGCCACGTCGCCGCCGTAGCCGTGCCAGGCGATACCGCCGAAGTTGGGGTGGCTGCGGATCGCCGGATCGTCCACCACCGGGGCGCCGTAGCCCGCGTACTGGTCCCAGTTCCAGTCCAGCGCGAGCACCTTGCTGCTCAGACCGGCCGTCTGGAGGGCGGGCAGCAGGTTGGTCTTGGTGAAGTACGCCAGCCCCGCGCCGTTCCAGCTCATCGAGGGGTAACCGCCGCAGCAGGTCGGCTCGTTCTGCACGGTGATGTAGTCCACCGGCACGCCCTGGGCCTGGTAGGCCTGCACGTACTTGGCGAAGTACTGGGCGTAGGCCGGGTAGTACTCCGACTTCAGCCAGCCGCCGTTCAGGTTGCCGCTGTCCTTCATCCAGGCCGGGGCGGTCCACGGGCTGGCGATCGTGGTGAGGGCGGGGTTGAGCTGCTTGGCCTGCCTGGTCAGCGGCAGTACGTCCGCCAGGTCGTGCGCGATGGAGAAGTTCGCCAGGCCGGGGTCGGTCTGCCCGGCCGGGCGGTCGTCGTAGGTGTACCCGAACCGGGCCAGGTCGGAGGAGCCCATCGGGTTCCGGGTCAGCGAGAGGCCGATGCCCTCGGTGGGCGAGAACAGCTTGCGCATGGTGGCGTCCCGGGTGGCCGCCGAGAGCGCGCCGCTGCTGTTCAGCAGCCAGGCGGCGGTGTCGGTGAAGGACGCGCCGCCACCGGTGAACTGCTGGTAGCGGACGCCCTCGTCCACGGTGATCTGCTGACCGGAGCCGGTACCGGCCGCGAAGGCGACGGCCGCCTGGGGCTGGAGGCCGCGGGTGACGTGGCGGCCGCCGGCGTCGTCGGTGGTGGTGAGCCAGACCGAGACGGACTCGCCGGCGGCGGTGGCGGTGGGGGCGGCGGCCAGCAGGCCGGTGGCGGCCAGGGCCCCGGCGAGCAGGCCGGTGGCGGCGGGTGGGATTCGGAGCACGGTGAACTCCTTGTGAGGTGGGGGACGGCCGCCGATTCAACTCCTGGACGCTCGATGACGTCAAGGTCTGGACCATTCCGTGATTGTTCGTCAACTCATGAAGACAGACTGCCTCCCATGTCACGGCCATGATTCGACAGTTGACGACTGATCAGTAAGGAAACCTTCCAACCAAAGCCTTGACGCCCCCAGGTCGGCTCTAGTTGACTCCGTGCCACCCTTCCCGGAGAGCGCTCCCCCCACACAGCCCCCTGGAGAACCCCCATGCCACGTACCAGCTGGCGTCTGCCTGCCCTGGCCGCACTGCTCGCCCTGATCCCCACCGGACTGGCCACCGGCCAGGCCCACGCCGCCGCCAACCCCGGCCCCGGCTTCCCGGCCCACTACGCCGCCCCCTACGTGGAGACCTGGAACTCGCCGTCCGCGCTGGCCGACGCCCGGACCGCCACCGGCCTGAAGTACTTCACCCTGGCGTTCGTGATCAGCGACGGCAGCTGCAACGCCACCTTCAACGGCAACACCCCGATCAGCGACGGTGGTTGGCAGTCGGCGATCAACAGCCTGCGGGCGGCCGGCGGCGACGTGATCGCCTCCTTCGGCGGCGCGGCCGGGACCGAGCTCGGCCAGGCCTGTACCTCGGTCAGCGGCCTGAAGGCCCAGTACAAGCGGGTGGTCGACACCCTCAACCTGACGAAGATCGACCTCGACATCGAGGGCGGCTCGCTCAACGACACCGCCGCCAACGACCGCCGCAACCAGGCCCTCGCCCAGCTCCAGCAGGAGTACGCGGCAGCGGGCCGCAAGCTCGCCGTGCACTACACCCTGCCGGTCAACCCGACCGGCCTGGAGTCGAATTCGCTCAGCCTGCTGAACAACGCCAAGAGCCGCGGCCTGGACGTCGGCGTGGTCAACATCATGACCATGGACTACGGCCCCGCGATGGACATGGGCAAGGCCGCCACCGACGCCGCCACCGCCCTGCGCAGCCAGCTCGGCGGGATCTGGAACACCAAGACCGACCAGCAGCTCTGGGCGATGGAGGGCAACACCCCGATGATCGGGGTGAACGACACCCAGGCCGAGGTGTTCACCACCGCCAACGCCACCACCCTGACCAACTTCGCCGCCGCCAAGGGCATCCAGCTGCTCGCCTTCTGGGCGCTCGGCCGGGACAAGGCGTGCGCCAGCAACGGCACCCTCTCGGACTCCTGCAGCGGCACCCCGCAGAGCCCGTACCAGTTCGCCCGCACCTTCAACGCCCTGACCGGCAGCGGCACTTCGCCGCGTCCGACCGGCCGGATCACCGGCTACGGCGGCAAGTGCGTGGACATCGCGGCCGCGAGCAGCGCCAACGGCACCGCCGTCCAGCTCTACGACTGCAACGGCACCACCGCGCAGAACTGGACCGTGGCGGCGGACGGTTCGCTCCAGGCGCTCGGCAAGTGCCTGGACCTCACCAGCGCCGGCACGGCCAACGGCACCAAGCTCCAGCTCTGGGACTGCAACGGCACCGGCGCCCAGAAGTGGCAGGCCGGCAGCGGCTCCACCCTGGTCAACCCGGCCTCCGGCCGCTGCCTGGACGCCACCGGCCCCAGCTCCGCCAACGGCACCCGGCTGCAGATCTGGGACTGCTTCGCCGCCGCCAACCAGCAGTGGCTGCTGCCCTCCTGACACCCCGAAGGGACCTGACGTGATCCGCAGAGCTCTCGCCGGGGCCGCCGTCCTGGCCACCGCCCTCGGCCTGCTGCCCGCCGTCACCACCACCGCCGCACAGGCCGCACCCGCCGCCTTCGCCCACCCCGGAGTCCTGGTCGGCACCGGCCAGTTGGACTTCGTCCGGGCCAAGGTGAACGCCGGTGCCCAGCCCTGGAAGGCCGCCTACGACCAGATGCACGCGAGCAGGTACGCCTCGCTCACCCGCACCGCCAAGCCGCGCGCGGTGGTCGAGTGCGGCTCCTACTCCAACCCCAACTACGGCTGCACCGACGAGCGCGAGGACGCCATCGCGGCGTACACGCTGGCGCTGGAGTGGTACGTCACCCGGGACAGCCGGTACGCCGAGAAGGCGATCCAGCTGATGGACGCCTGGTCCGGCACCATCACCGACCACACCAACAGCAACGGCCCGCTGCAGACCGCCTGGGCCGGCTCGGTCTGGCCCCGGGCCGCCGAGATCATCCGCTACAGCTACGGCAACTGGCCCGCCGCCCGGGTCACCCGGTTCTCCACCATGCTGCGCAACGTCTACCTCCCCGAGGTGGTCAACGGCTCCCGCTCGAACGGGAACTGGGAGCTCAGCATGATCGAGGCCACCATCGGCATCGGCGTCTTCCTGAACGACCGCACCGTCTACGACAAGGCGGTCGCGCTGTTCCGCAACCGCGTCCCCGCCTACATCTACCTCGCCTCGGACGGCGCACTGCCCCGCACCGTCCCCGGCAGCGGCCTGGACACCCGGGACGAGATCGTCGGCTACTGGCAGGGCCAGTCCACCTTCGTCGACGGCCTGACCCAGGAGACCTGCCGCGACCTGACCCACACCGGCTACGGCCTCTCCGCCATCTCGCACGTCGCCGAGACCAGCCGGCTCCAGGGGCAGGACCTCTACCCCGAGGTCGCCGACCGGCTGCGGCACGCGCTCGGCTTCCAGTCCAAGTACCAGCTCGGCACCGCCGTCCCGTCCTGGCTCTGCGGCGGCACCCTGGAGCAGTCCCTCGGGCCGGTCACCGAGGTCGGCTTCAACGCCCTCGGCAACCGCCTCGGCTACGGCATGACCAACACCCAGCTGCTCACCGAGAAGCAGCGCCCGGCCGGCACCAACAACCTCTTCACCGCCTGGGAGACCCTGACCCACGCGGCCAACCCGGCCTGAGCCGGGCACCCGGCCCGAGGCCCGGGCATGCCGAGGGGCCCGGTACCGCCGTTGCGGCGGTACCGGGCCCCTCGGCCGTGCGTGCGGATCAGACCTTGAGGGTCTTGATCGCGGTGGGGGCGTGGCCGGGCTCGGTGGCCAGCTCCTCCCACTCGGTGACGTCGCTCATGTCGACGGTGCGGCTCATCGAGATGTTGGTGACGCGCTCCAGGATCGCCTCGACGACGACCGGGACCTGGAACTCGACGGCCAGCTTCTTGGCCTCCTCGAAGGCGGCGCCCAGCTCGTTCGGGTCGGTGACCCGGATCGCCTTGACGCCGAGGCCCTCGGCGACCTTGACGTGGTCGACACCGTAGACGCCGAGCTCCGGGGCGTTGATGTTCTCGAACTCCAGGTTGACCTGGAAGTTGATGTCCAGTCCGGACTGCGCCTGGCGGATCAGGCCCAGGTAGGCGTTGTTCACCAGGACGTGGACGTAGGGGATCTTGTGCTGGGCGGCGACCGCCAGCTCCTCGATCATGAACTGGAAGTCGTAGTCGCCGGAGAGCGCGACGACCGGGCTCTCCGGGTCGGCGGTGGCGACACCGATCGCGGCCGGGATGGTCCAGCCGAGCGGGCCGGCCTGGCCGCAGTTGATCCAGTGCCGCGGCTTGTAGACGTGCAGCATCTGCGCACCGGCGATCTGGGACAGACCGATGGTGGTGACGTAGCGGGTGTCCGGGCCGAAGGCCTTGTTCATCTCCTCGTACACGCGCTGCGGCTTTATCGGGATGTTGTCGAAGTGCGTGCGGCGCTGCAGGGTGGCCTTGCGCTCCTGGGCCGAGGCGGCCCAGGCACCGAAGTCGGGCAGCCGGCCCTCGGCCTTGAGCTCCTTGGCGACCTCGATGAAGAGCTCCAGCGCGGCCTTGGCGTCGGAGGCGATGCCGAAGTCCGGGGCGAAGATCTTGCCGATCTGGGTCGGCTCGATGTCGACGTGGACGAACTTGCGGCCCTTGGTGTACGCCTCCAGGTTGTACCCGGTGTGGCGGTTGGCCCAGCGGTTGCCGATGCCGAGGACGAAGTCCGACTCCAGGAAGGTCGCGTTGCCGTAGCGGTGCGAGGTCTGGACCCCGACCATGCCCGCGCTCAGCTCGTGGTCGTCCGGGATGGTGCCCCAGCCCATCAGGGTGGAGATGACCGGGACACCGGTCAGCTCGGCGAACTCGACCAGCAGGTCGGTCGCGTCCGCGTTGATGATGCCGCCGCCGGCGACGATCAGCGGGCGCTCGGACTCCAGCAGGAAGGTGAGGGCCTTCTCGATCTGGGCCCGGGTCGCGGCCGGCTTGTAGACCGGCAGCGGAGCGTAGGTCTCCGGGTCGAACTCGATCTCGGTCAGCTGGACGTCGATCGGCAGGTCGATCAGGACCGGGCCGGGACGGCCGGAGCGCATCAGGTGGAAGGCCTGCTGGAACACGCCGGGGACCTGGGCGGCCTCCAGGACGGTGGTCGCGGACTTCGTGACCGGCTTGGCGATCGAGGCGATGTCGACCGCCTGGAAGTCCTCCTTGTGCAGCTTGGAGACCGGCGCCTGGCCGGTGATGCACAGGATCGGGATCGAGTCGGCGATGGCCGAGTACAGGCCGGTGATCATGTCGGTGCCGGCCGGGCCGGAGGTACCGATGCAGACACCGATGTTCCCGGCCTTGGTCCGGGTGTAGCCCTCGGCCATGTGCGAGGCGCCCTCGACGTGGCGGGCCAGGGTGTGGCGGATGCCGCCCACCTGCTTGAGGGCCTTGTAGAAGGGGTTGATCGCGGCCCCGGGCACGCCGAAAGCGACGTCAACGCCCTCGCGCTTGAGGATCTCAACTGCCGCCGCGGCGGCTGTCATTCGAGGCATCGGCTTACTCCTGCGTCCGTCGGACTTCCACGATACGGAAGGATGATTCTGGGATACGAAATGAAAGGTAAGCCGCTTTCAACAAATCGTCAAGGCCGGTCCAGCGACTGGGCTCCGGGAACGACGAAGCCCCCCGGCGGCTGCCGGGGGGCTTCGGGTACGGGCGGGTCTCAGAGCGCGGCGGCCAGCCGGGTGCCCTGGTCGATCGCGCGCTTGGCGTCCAGTTCGGCGGCCACGTCGGCGCCGCCGATCAGGTGGACCGAGGCGCCGCCCGCCACCAGCTCGTCGTTCAGCTCGCGGCGCGGCTCCTGCCCGGCGCAGAGCACCACGGTGTCCACCGCCAGCACCCGGTCCTCTCCGTCCACGGTCAGGTGCAGGCCCTCGTCGTCGATCCGGCGGTAGCCCGCACCGGAGACGGTGACCACGCCCCGGTGGGCCAGCTCGGCCCGGTGGATCCAGCCGGTGGTCTTCCCCAGGCCCGCGCCGACCTTGCCGGGCTTGCGCTGGAGCAGGTGCACGGTGCGCGGCGGCCTCGGCCGCTCGGGGGTGCGCAGGCCGCCGGGCTCGCGGTGCTCGGTGTCGATGCCCCAGCTCGCGTAG
Source organism: Kitasatospora sp. NPDC002040 (assembly GCF_040296785.1). Classification (NCBI taxonomy): domain Bacteria; kingdom Bacillati; phylum Actinomycetota; class Actinomycetes; order Kitasatosporales; family Streptomycetaceae; genus Kitasatospora; species Kitasatospora sp. NPDC002040. The sequence goes on from NZ_JBEOXV010000004.1 coordinate 126,933, forward strand.
AAGTCGCCGCCCTGGTCGGTCAGGTACTCGGCCACGTCGAAGCCGATCCCGCCCGCGCCGATGATCGCGACCCGCTCGCCGACCTGCACCCCGCCGCGCAGCACGTCCAGGTAGCCGACCACGCTCGGGTGGTCGACCCCGGGGATCGCCGGGACGCGCGGGGTGACGCCGGTGGCGAGCACCACCTCGTCGTAGCCGGCCGCGAGCAGATCGGCCGCGGTGGCGCCCGCACCGAGCCTCAACTCGACCTTGTGCTGCTCCAGTTGGTACCTGTAGTAGCGCAGGGTCTCGTCGAACTCCTGCTTGCCCGGCACCTGCCGGGCCACGTTCAGCTGGCCGCCGATCACCTCGGCGGCGTCGTACAGCGTCACCGCGTGCCCGCGCTCGGCCGCGGCCACCGCGAAGCCGAGGCCGGCCGGGCCGGCCCCGACCACGCCGATCCGCTTGCGGCGGCGGGTCGGGGCGAGCACCAGCTCGGTCTCGTGGCAGGCGCGCGGGTTGACCAGGCAGGAGGTGATCCGGCCGCTGAAGGTGTGGTCCAGGCAGGCCTGGTTGCAGCCGATGCAGGTGTTGATCGCCTCCGGCACCCCGGCCGAGGCCTTGGCCACGAACTCCGGGTCCGCCAGCAGCGGCCGGGCCAGCGAGACCAGGTCGGCGTGCCCGTCGGCGAGCAGCTGCTCGGCCAGCTCGGGGGTGTTGATCCGGTTGCTGGTCACCAGCGGCACCGAGACCTCGCCCATCAGCCGCTTGGTCACCCAGGCGTACGCGGCCCGCGGCACCGTGGTGGCGATGGTCGGGATCCGGGCCTCGTGCCAGCCGATGCCGGTGTTGATGATGGTGGCCCCGGCCGCCTCGACCGCCTTGGCCAGCGTGACGACCTCCGCCAGGGTCGAGCCGCCGGGGATCAGGTCGAGCATCGAGAGCCGGTAGATCAGGATGAAGTCGGGCCCGACCCGCTCGCGCACCCGGCGGACGATCTCGACCGGGAAGCGCATCCGGTTCTCGTACGAGCCGCCCCAGCCGTCCTCGCGCCGGTTGGTCGGCGCGGCGATGAACTCGTTGATCAGGTAGCCCTCGGACCCCATGATCTCCACGCCGTCGTAGCCCGCCGCCTTGGCCAGCCCGGCCGCCGCGGCGAAGTCCTCGATCGTCTGCTCGACCTCGGCACCGGTCAGCGCGCGCGGCGGGAAGGGGCTGATCGGCGCCTGGATCGCGCTCGGCGCGACCAGCTCGGCGTGGTAGGCGTACCGGCCGAAGTGCAGCAGCTGGAGCGCGATCTTCCCGCCCGCCGCGTGCACCGCCTCGGTGACCACCCGGTGCTCGGCCGCCTCCTCCTCAGTGGTCAGCTTGGCGCCGCCCTCCCACGGGCGGCCTGCCTCGTTCGGCGCGATGCCGCCGGTGACGATCAGGCCGACCCCGGCCCTGGTCCGGGTCGCGTAGAACTCGGCCATCCGCTCGAAGCCGTTCTCGGCCTCCTCCAGGCCGACGTGCATCGAGCCCATCAGCACCCGGTTCGGGAGCGTGGTGAAGCCGAGGTCGAGCGGGCGCAGAAGGTTCGGGTACGCGGTCATGGCGTCAAGGTAGGGCCCTCGGCACGCCTATGCAACTAGTTGCACATGACCTGTGCCCGTCGTCACAGCCGGCCGCCGCTCACCCCAATGGCCCGTTTGCCCGGGTACCGGAACTGGTGAGACTTCAACCGATGGGTAGCACGGTGGTACAGGGTGCACAGGGAATGGGGAGGGCCGTCCGGCGGGCGGCCCTCCCCTTCTGACGACCGGTCAGCCGAAGGGCGTCGTCGGCACCTCCCGCCTGACCACTCGACAACTGCCGCCCGGGCGCTGTGAAACAGTGGGGGCCATGCTTCTGCCCCGTGAGAAGGCCCACTTCGTCCTGGCCGACACTCCGCTGCTGCTGCTCGACGGCGCCCCGGTCCACGACGCACTCCCCCTGCTGCACGCCCCCGACGGGGAGATGCCGTCCTGCTCCGGCTGGTCGGTGGCGGCCCTGGCCACCATGTGCGTCGTGGACGGCCCCGGTGACGCGGGCTGCCTCATCCCCGGCCTCGCCGCCGCCGAGCCCGACCCCGCTGCGGCACTCGCCGCCCTGTCCGCCTGGTCCGGCGCGGTGGACCGGGCGGGCGGCGCGGTGGTGGTGTCGATGCAGGTCCTCCCGGCGAACCTCGCCCTGCTCGACTGGCCCGGCATCCTCACCGGCGGTATCGCCCGCGGCGGGTTCGTACCGGCGGCCGGACAGTAGCGGACCCGTTGCGATGAACACGACCGAATCGGCCGAAGCCGTCCTCGAGGATGCGGGCAACCTCCTGGTGGCGCCTTCGACGCCGCAGGGCACTGCCCTGATCGGGGACTTCTTCGGGTCCACCACCACACCGGAGGAGCTCGCCTCCGGCTCGCCGGACCTGACCGGGAGGACCGTCTACCTGGGCGGCGACACCTCAGGGTTGAACAGTCGCCAACTGGACGCGGCGGCCCGGGTGTTCGTCGTCCGCGAGCTGTCGCACAGCCACCGCGAGGAGGTCCGCCCGGGCTGGACGCCGATCGGCCTCGGCCGGGTTCCGGTCCGTGTGCACGGCGCCGGCGTGTACTACCCCCGCTTCTTCGATCCCGGCGCCGACCACTTCGGCCGGATCCGCGCGGAGCACACCTTCCAGTCCCTGACGGAATCCACCAAGCCCGGCACGGCCCATCGCAGCGGGATCTACCTGACGCCCGTCACGCGCAGCGGCGACGAACTGCACTTCCGCCTGCTCCGGTGCTCCACGAACCTCTCCGGGCCGACCGAGGGCTTCGGCCCGACCGACACCGAGATCGTCGAGGCCCTGAACCGCGAGGCCGCCACCGTCTTCCGGAATGGGGCGCCGCTGAACCACGTCCTCGCCCAGACCTACCACAACACCGCCGCCACCACCGGGCGCAAGCAGTCCAAGGCCAGGATCTCGGCCCATGCCGACAAGACCAAGGACATGCCTGCCAACGGCATCATGGCCTTCTGTACTTTCTACGACCGGCTCGACCGGCTCCAACCCCTGCCCGGGGACCCCTTCGACCACGGCCTGAAGGGCACCAGCGGCCTGACCAGACTCCACTTCCGGCTCAAGGAGCCGGCCCGAGCACCTCACGGAGCCGCGCTCCCGCAGCAGTTCACCGTGACGCTCCACCCAGGCTCGGTCTTCTTCATGCCGCTGTCGACCAACCGCCTGTACGCGCACGAGATCCGGCCGTCGGCGCTGGACGCCGAACTGCTCCCGACCCGGCTTGGCTACGTGGTGCGCTGTTCGAACGCCGAAGCCGTCCACCGGGACGGCCGCACCTTGCTCAGGACCGCCGGCGGCCTGGCCCCGCTCGAGCCGCCCACACCGGCCGGCCTGGACGACCTGCGCAGGCTGTACGCCGAGGAGAACAGGACGTCGTCCTTCATCGACTACGGCGACGCATTCCGCTTCAGCATGAACTCGGGAGACTACGTTGCCCCCCGGCCCTAGGAGCTCGGACGAAGTCCGCTCGTACGCCCTGCCGTTCGGAGCGGACCCCTTTGCGGAGCTCTCCGCGTCGGCCCGCCTGGACGCGGTGGGAAAGGGGCGGACGGGCGCCACCCTCACCCGGGTCGACCAGGCCGGCGGCGTCCCCCTCGTCCGCACCACCGGCCGGTACGACAGCCCCCCGCAGCGCTTCCGGGCGGTGCACGAGCGCCTGGCACAGCAGGTCCGGGAGCACGCGGCGGTTCCGGCCGACTTCAACAACGCGCTGATCGAGATCTACACCGACGCCTACACCACCATGGGCAGCCATTCCGACCAGGCCCTCGACCTGGCCGACGAATCGTTCATCGCCGTCTTCTCCTGCTACCGCGACCCCGAAGCGGGCCCGCCGCGCCGACTGGTCTTCGAGTCGAAGGAGTCCGCGGGCGAGGGGTTCGAGATCCCGCTCACCCACAACGGCGTGGTCGTGTTCTCGGTCGCGTCCAACCGGCGGCTCAGGCACAAGATCGTGGCGGACCGTCCCGCCCGGCCCTCGGAGCACCAGTGGCTGGGCGTGACGCTGCGGACCTCGAAGACCGTCATCCGGTTCCGCGACGAGCAGGCCCAGCTCCCGCAGGGTGCGCAGCTCAGGCCGGCCGACGAGGAGGAGCAGCAGGAGTTCTACCGCCTCCGGCGCCGCGAGAACACCGAGACCGACTTCACCTACCCGCCCCTGACGTACACCGTCAGCCCCGGCGACCTCATGCCGCCCGTCTGACCGCCGCTGCGTTGCTGTCGGTCTCTGATGTCAGAAGCCCCGGACCGGGAACGGTTCGGGGCTTCTGGGCAGTTCTCGTACTGTGGGCGCAGACGGTTTCGAACCGCCGACATCCGCCTTGTAAGGGCGGCGCTCTACCGCTGAGCTATGCGCCCCCGTCGTGGTGCGCCGGGGGTCCGGTGGCGTACGACGAGAGGTAAGAGTACCTGGTCCGGGGGGCGGTGCGCCGCAGGTATTCGGGGTGTGGGACCAAAGGGGGTGCCGGGATCGCGGGGTGATCGGCGAGAATGGGGCCGAGGCGTGCGGACCGGACTGGGAGCGTGGGTGTGAGGGTGGCCGGTGGCGGCGGCGGGCGGGGCGGCTGGTGGCGACGGGCCGATACCCAGCGGGCGGATGCCGTGGCGGCCAGGGATGCCGCGCAGCAGACGTTCTACGAGCTGGACACCACCCAGCGGGAGGTCGAGCTCGCGGTCGAGACGGTCCGGGCGGCCGAGGACGACCGGACGGCCCGTCAGGCGCTGGCCGACTTCCAGCAGCTCTCGGCCCGGGTGAACGAGGTCAGTGTCGAGTACCTGGCCGCGTTGGACGCGCACGACCTGGACGACCAGGAGCTGGACGCGGCGACCGCCGGCCAGGCCCGCCGGCAGCTGGAGCAGGCGAAGCAGAAGCTGACCGAGGTGCAGTCGGAGCTGACCGGGTTCCTGGCCCGGCTGCAGCCGCTGATCCAGCACGCCGAGGCCCAGTTGATCCGGGTCACCCCGGCGGTGGAGCGGGCGAAGCAGGCGCTGCTGGGCGCCACCACCGCGCTGGAGGCGGTCCGGACGGCCGGCCTGAAGGCGGATGACCTGGCGGCCCGACTTGCCGAGCTGGCACCGGAGTTGACCAGGCTGAACGAGGGCGCCGGCCGGCACGGCGTGGCGCCGACGCTGCAACGGGCCGAGGACGTGGCACTGCGCGCCGGGGCGATCCGGACGGCGGCCGAGCAGCGGCCGGAGAAGGCGCGGGAGATCGACCGCCGGGTGGGCAGCCTGCGGACCAGGATCCAGGCGCTGGAGACCAGGAGCACCAGCATCGAGCCCGCGCTGAGCGAGCTGCGCCGCCGGTTCAGCCTGGCCTGCTGGCAGGACCTGCAGCACGTGCCGGACCAGGCCGCCGAGGCGGTACGGGCGGCCCGGGCGAAGCTGACCGAGGCGGTCACGGCCCGGGACGAGCAGCGCTGGCCGGACGCGACCGGGGCGATCGGCACCGTACGGGCGCTGCTGGAGAGCGCCGACGGCGCGATCGCGGCGGTGCACGGGCGGCTGCAGCAGCTGAACGAGGTGGCGCACGACCCGCACAAGGAGATCGAGCGGGCCCGGTTCGCGCTCCGGGACGCCCAGCGGCTGGCGATGTCCGGGCGCCAGTCGCCGGACCCTCGGCACGCGGCTCCGCTGGACGCCGCGGTGGCCCGACTGGACCGGGCGGTGGCGGCGCTGGAGGAGGCCGGGCGGCATCCCGACTACTGGCACTTCCTGACCGAGCTGACAGCGGTGCGGGAGACCGCCGCCGAGGTGGTCGCGCTGATCCGGGGCAGCCACGCCTGATCCGCCGTGAAGTGACCGCGATCACATTACTGGCGGGTAACTTCCTTGTTAGAGTTGTCCCATGGCACGCAAGCGCGCCCTGAGCGCCACCACTTTCCGCCGCGGCATCAACTTCTGGCCGCCGTTCCTGTTCGCGGGCATCCGGGTCCTCGCGGTCTCGTCGGACTACCGCTCGGCGAAGGTGCGGCTACGGCTCAGGTGGTTCAACCGGAACTGGGTCGGCACCCACTTCGGCGGCTCGATCTTCGCGATGACCGACCCGTTCTGGATGCTGCTGGTGATGCAGAACCTCGGCCCGCGCTACGTGGTCTGGGACGCCGCCGCCGAGATCGAGTTCGTCGCCCCCGGGCGCGGCGACATCTTCGCCGAGTTCGTGCTGACCGAGGACCGGCTGACCGAGATCCGCGAGCTCACCGCGGAGGGCAAGAAGGCGCTGGTCTGGTTCCACACCGAGGTGCTGGCGGCGGACGGCTCGGTGGTCGCGCGGCTGCGCAAGCAGGTGTACATCCGGGAGAAGCGCAAGTCGGACTGACACTGGGTACGCTGCGGGCATGCCTCGCTACGACTTCCGCTGCCGCTCCTGCGGCGCCACGTTCGAACTCCGCCGCAACATGGCCCAGGCCAACGACCCGGCCGTCTGCCCCGAGGGGCACGCCGACACCGTCAAGCTGCTCTCCGCCGTCGCGGTGACCGGCGGCAGCGGCGGCAGCGCCCCGCAGCAGCCGTCGGGCGGCGGCTGCTGCGGGGGCGGGTGCTGCTCGTAACGGCATTCCGGCGGACCGGTCAGGCGGCTACGACGCCCCCGCGATCGGCGCCGCACCCGCGGCGGAGTCCCGGGCGTCACCGCCCCGGGCCCCGGCGGGGCCGGTCGCACTGACCGCGGCGAGGAACTGCCGGACGATCTCCTCGCCCGCCGCCACGCCGATCTGGGTCAGCGCGGTCACGCCGGGCGCGGTCCAGCCGGCGTCGGCGAGTTCGCCGTGGCCGGGGCGCCAGCCGTGGTCGGCGGCGAGCAGCAGGTCGGCGTCGAGCAGCGAGTCGCCGGCCGAGAGGACGGTGGCCGCGCCGACCCGGCGCTCGACCTCGGCCAGGGCCGAGCTCTTGCTGAGCGGGGTGGGCACGGCGTAGACCTTGCGGCCCTGGAGCGAGACCGACCAGCCGCGCTCGGCGCACCAGCCGGTGAGCTCCTCGATCCAGCCGGCCGGCAGCATCGCCCGCTCCACCACCAGGTAGGCGAACAGGTGGTCCGCGACCCGGCGCTTGTGGGTCCACTCCGGGTCGGCGGAGACCGCGAGGTGCTCGACCACCTCGGCCAGCGGCACACTGCCCGCGGACAGGCGGGACTTGACCTCGGCCTGCCAGTCCTTGTCCGGCACGCCGCCGACCAGCAGTTGCCCGCCGTTGGCGCAGATCGCGTACGGCGGCACCCAGCCGGGCGTCGGTCCTGGCAGGTTGACCCGCTCGTACTGGGCCCGGGTGCGGGTGGTGGCGGGGACGAAGACGGCCTGCTGGACCAGCTCGACCAGCAGCTCGGCGGCCTGCTCCGTCATGAAGGAGAGCGCCTTGCCGTCGTGCACCTCGACCGAGAGCAGCCGGGGGGCCAGCCGGTCGGGGACGTCCAGGGCCAGCGCCCGGTTGGAGTAGATCAGGGTCCGGTCCAGATCGCTGGCGACCAGGAACTGACGGTTCATCAGTGCTCCACCTTGACTGCCGTGCCGTCGGCGCCGGTCGCGCCCCGGCTGAAACGGGGGTGGATCAGCCCGACGCACGAGTACGGCAGGTCGTCCACCTCCTCGACCGGGACGCCGCGCTGGGCGGCGAGCAGCCGGACGTGGTCGAGGTCCGCGCCGGTGCCGCGCTTGGCGAGGATCCGCCAGGGCACCCGGCGCAGCAGCACCCGGGTGGTCTCGCCCACCCCGGGCTTGACCAGGTTGACGCTGTCGATGCCGTACTCGGTGCTGATCCGCTCCATCGCCGCCCAGCCGGCCCAGTCCGGGGTGCGGTCGGTGCCGGCCAGCGCGTCGGCGGCCGCGACCGCGTCGGCCTGCACGGCGGCGAAGCGTCCGGCGACGGCGTCGACGAAGCCGCGGGAGACGTCCGCCCCGGCCAGCTCGCGGTAGTACTTGGCGCCGTGGTAGTCGTTCGGGCCGATCAGGTCGGTACGCAGCACGGTGCGCGAAATCAGGCCGGAGACTGTCGAGTTGAGGCAGGCGGACGGGATCAGGAAGTCGTCCCTGGTGCCGAAGGTGCGGACGCAGCGGCCCGGGTCGGAGAGCACCGCGAGCTCGGGGTCGAACGGCATCCCCTGCAGCGCCTCGGCCAGCTCCCGGGTGATCGCGCCCTTCCCGGTCCAGCCGTCCACGAAGACCACCTGGCGGGCGTCGTGCTGCGCAGCCAGGTGGCGCAGCGCGACCGGGTCGATGCCCTTGCCCCGGATGATCGAGACGGCGTAGTGCGGGGTGTCCAGGCCGTACGCGAAGGCGAACCAGCGGCGCAGCAGGATCCCGACCGGGGTGCCCGCCCTGGCCAGCGAGGCGAAGACCAACTCATCGGCGGAGCCGAGGCGTTCGCGCCGGAGCGTCTCCGCGACGGTGCCGACGGCGAGGGCGATCCGGTCCACCGAGGCGGTCAGCGCCTGCTGGAACAGCTCCTGGTACTCGGGGCTGGGCTGGTACTCGACCGGCAGCGACTCGGCGTAGTGCGCGCCGCCGGACTGGACCGCCTCCTCGCGCTCCTCGGTGGGTGCCTCCAGCGCGACCTCGGAGAGGTCGGTGAGCAGCCAGCTCACGTCCTCGGCGGGGTAGGAGGAGAAGGCGGGGCCGTGCAGCGGGGCGGGAGTGCTCATCGGGCTCACAGACGGTAGCGGGCTCACAGGCGGCGCCGGGCTGTCCGCCGGCACCGGGCGTTCCAACGGCACCGGGCCGGCGGTCGGCAGGACGGCGAGCACCACCAGGTCGGTGACCTGGCGGAGTTGGCGCAGCAGTGCGCGCTCGCCCCGGTGCAGGGCGGGGGTGTCGGCGGGCTGGTCGACGACCAGCACGACGGCGTCGAAGCGGCGGCCGGCGTCGTTGCCGGGCGCGACGTTGTAGGCGTACCGCTCCCCGGGGCCGTCGGCCGGGTCGTCGTGGGCCGGGAAGGCCAGCCGGGTGCGGATCGCGTAGCCGGGGTGGTCGACGGCCAGCACCGGTGAGCGGGTGGTGGTGGAGAACCGGACCCGGTCCTCGCCGATCAGCCCGCCGAGCGCTCCGGCGATCCGCAGCGGCGCGTACATCAGCTCCTCGAAGCCGAGCACCAGCACGTTCGAGCGGCCGGCCAGGGCGGTGGCCAGCGGGGCGGCCAGCGCGGGCAGGGCGGCGTCGAGGCGGTCGGCGTGCGCGGTGGAGAAGCCGTGCCGGCCGCCTTCGGGCAGGCCGGCCGGCCAGGGCAGCTCGACCCGCTCGACCGGGGCCGCCGGGCCCTCGGGGAGGCTCTGGACGGGCGCGGCGGCGATCAGCTCGGCCGCCCGGTCCAGCACGTCGGCGGGCAGCTCCACGCCGCCGCTGGCGGTGGCCAGCAGGTCGACCCTGGCGCCGAGCCCGGCGGCTGCCTCGGTGAGCCGGGCCCGGTCGGCCGCGGTGCGGAGGTCGACCAGGGCGACCACCACGTAGTGGGCGCGCGGGTGGCGGGCGTGCAGGGCGCGGATGGTGTTCAGCACGGTGGTGCCGGTGGAGAACTCGTCGTCCACCAGGACCAGCGGCCCGTCCCCCGCCAGGAAGGCCGGGTCGGTCGGGAGCAGCAGGTGCGAGGTGGCGTGCGAGTGCTCCTCCTCGAAGCCGCCGACCGGGGCGACGCCCGCGACCGGCCGCCGGGTGGAGTGCAGGTAGGGCGCGCCGAGGCCGTCGGCGACGCTGTGGCCGAGCGCGGTGGCGGTCTCGGCGTACCCGAGCACCACGGCCCGCCCGGCGTCGGGACCGAGCAGCTCACGGACCCGCTGCCCCAGCTCGACCCCGGCGGCGTGCACCACGGCGGGGCGCTGCGGCACGTGCTTGCCGAGCACCTGCGAGACCAGCAGGTGGGCCCGCTTCTTGTTCTCCCGCAGGGCGAGCCCGATCAGCTCCGGCAGTTCGGGCGAGCCGGTGAGCCGGATACCGAGCCGCTCGGTGACCCATGCGCCGGACCACGTCCCTGATACGTCCTGAACTGCCAAGACTCCTGCTTCCTTCATTTTCGAACTGGTGAACAGACCCTGTCGACGGTAACCCGGATCGTCAGGGGCAGAGGCAGGCGCCGAGCAGCTCGGCGAAGCTGACCTCCTCGCGGGCCACCCCGAACACCTCGGCGCGCAGCATGATCCGCTCGGCCCAGGCCCGGTGCGGCTTCGCCTCGTTCATCTTGTTGGTGTACGCCGAGCGCAGCACCCCGCCGCCGCCCTCGTGCTGCTGCAGGATGTCGCGGGCGTCGGAGTACTCCTCGTGGGTGACCACGGAGAGCGCGTGCACCGCCGGGACGTGGCTGGGGTGGATGCAGGTCTTGCCCAACAGGCCGTTGGCGCGGTCGAGTTCGATCTCGCGGATCAGCCCGTCCAGGTCGTGCTCGATCAGCCGCTGGCGCAGTCCCTCGGCCGGCGGGTGCGCCTCGGCGAACGGGGTCCGGCGCAGCTGGGGCTTGAACATCCGCTCCTGGACCGGGAAGTACTCCCAGACCGGCCCGGTCACGGTGTACCCGGTGCCGTCGGCCCGGCCGAGCACGTTCACCACGTCGCCGATCACCCCGGCCACCAGCGCCACGTCGTAGGCGGTCAGGTCGGGCGAGCGGCGCAGCCCGTACGCGGAGCACAGGTCGGTCACCCCGAGCCGGACGGCGAGCACCCGGTCGCGGTACTTCTCCAGCAGCCGGGCGATGCCGAAGAGCTGCTCGCGCCGCGTCTCCAGGTGGGCCAGCTCGGGCGACTCCAGCACCGGCATCGCGAACAGCCGGTGGCCGGCCGCGGCCTCGGCGGCGGTCAGCGCCTCCAGGAACGGGCCGCCGCTCTCCTCGGTGAACTTCGGCAGCACGTAGCCGGTGAGCAGGGTGACGGCCGGGCCGAGCCGGTCGGTGAGGGCGGTGATCTGCTCGGGCGCGCGGACCCGGACGAACAGCAGCGGGAGGTCGTCCCCGGGGCCGGCCGCGTGCAGCGCGGTGAGCTGGGCGACCAGGTTGTCCTCGGCGGCCGGAACCTCGTGGTCGGCTATCGCGTCCTCCAGGCAGAGGACCATCGAGATCACGCCGCGGGCGGCCTGCTTGCGGATGTCGGCCACCAGGGTGGTCCGGGTGGCGGGGCTGTAGAGGGTGGCGCCGAGGGCGGTGGAGAGCACCTCGGCGGGGCTGTCGCGGTGGAACTCACCCGGCTGTTCGAGGAAGAGCCGGCTGCGGTCCGCTGCAGCGAGATGGCCGAAGTGGCGCATGGTGCTCTCCCGGGAGGTCGGAGTGGGCTGTCTCTGGATAGACGGACGGGCCGTCCCGATGGTTCGCGGGACGGCTCGACGGGGTAGGAAGGACCTTCGGGGTCGGGTGAGTTGGTGACCGACGCCGCAGGCGGCCCATCGTACGGTCGATTTCGGCCACTCCGAACACCTGAAACATCGATTTCTCGGAAGATTACCGTCCACGTCACAAAGCACAGGTCGGCTGTCCACCCCCGGTGGACCTGCGGCGGAGGAACGGTGCAGACCCTGCGCAGGCGGGCGGCCCCGGTCACCGCGTTGTCCGGAGTGGTCGGGAACCGGCAGGATGGTCCGCTATGACGCACGTGATGGCCAAGGGCGCCAACATCTCACTGTCGGCCACCGCCGTCCGTGCCGTGCTGCGCTGGACGGCCGCGGCGGGCGGACCGGACGTGGACGTCTCGGCGCTGCTGCTCGGCCCCGACGGCAAGGTCCGCACGGACGCCGACTTCGTCTTCTACAACCAGCCCCGGCACCCGTCCGGCCTGGTCAGGCACCTGCGCAAGCAGCGCAGCGGCAGCGAGGTCGCCGACATCATCGAGGTCGAGCTCGCCCAGCTCCCGCCGGACGTGGACCGGGTGGTGCTGGCCGGCTCGGCCGAGGGCGGCGCGTTCCCCGAGGTGGCCGACCTGCGGGTGGTCCTGCACGACGGTGCGGCCGCGAACGGGGTCGCACCGATCGCCGAGTTCTCCTGCGCCGACGCGGGCCCGGTCACCGCCCTGCTGGTGGCCGAGCTCTACCGCCGCAGCGGCGGCTGGAAGTTCCGCGCGATCGGCCAGGGCTACGCGGACGGCCTGGGCGCGCTGGCCACCGACTACGGCATCACGGTCGAGGACGAGGCGGCCCCCGAGCCCCCGGTGCCGCCGACCGTGGTCCCGATCGTGCCGGCCACCCCGGAGCCGGAGAGCTACGCGCTGACCCCGGCCGCGCCCCGCCCCATCCCGCCCCCGCCGTCCTACCAGCCGCAGCACGCGCCCCAGCCGCAGACCGCCCCCGGGTACGGCTACCCGCCGCAGCCGCCGGCCCACCGGGCCCCGGCCGCGCAGCCGCCGTTCGTGCTGCCGCCGCAGGGCCCGCAGTTCCAGCCGCGCTGAGGCCGCGCTGAGCCCGCGGGCCGGCCCTACTCCGGCGTGCTCGCCTTGTAGCCGCGCTGCCACTGCATCCCGAAGCCGTACAGCCGGTCCAGGTCGGACTGGAACCCGTGCACGTACCGGACCTCCCGACGGACCGTCAACTGCCCGTCCCCGGTGTTCTCGATCAGCACCACCGCACACGAACGGGCGGTCGCGGCCCGCTGGTCCAGCTTGATCTCCAGCCGGGGCCCGGTCTGCGGCACGATGGTCACGGTGGCGTGCGTGCGGTCGAAGGCCGGGGTGTCGTCGTAGATGTAGACGAAGATCAGCAGCCGCCGGAACTGGTCCTTCTTCTCCAGGTTGATGTACATCGTCTCGCCGGACGGCGCCCCGTAGACGTCGTCCCCGCTGAGCTTGATGTACGGCGGGCGCTGCAGGTCGCCGAAGTACTTGCCCAGCGGCTGCACCACCCCCCGGGTGCCGTCGGCGAGTTCGTACATGCAGGCCAGGTCGAGGTCGACGTTCACCTGCGGACGGGCGTAGCTGTCCGGCTCCATCGGCCGCAGGATGCGCGGGCTGAGCAGCCGCTTGAGCGAGGCCCCCGGGGCCGCCGACTCGGCGGTGCGGGTGGTCCAGTGCAGGTTGACGTACAGGTACCCGGTGGTGGCCGCCGGGCCGGTCAGGGCGTGCTGCGGCTGGGACTTGGTCAGGGTGATCTTGTACTCGGTGCCCGTGTCGAAGCCGTCGCGATCCTTGCGCAGGTAATCCCAGATGGAGACCATTCGCTTCCCTCCCCAGATCGGCCAGCCCACCGTACCCGACCACTACCCAACCGGGGGTCGGAGTCACCGTCAGATACCGGGCGTGTCACGCTGGCAGATGGATAGTCACCTCCCGTAGCATGCACGCCTCCTGGACGCGATATCGTCTAGCCGCACATGTGTACCTGCCGTCACGTACGGGTACGCTCGGACCTCCTGCCGCGGCGCCGTCGACGCGCCGCCCGGTCCGACGCACCCGCCGCTGCCCCGAACTGCGGAAAGCCGAGGCCCACGCCGCGATGAACCTCACCTCCATACAGCTGGTCTGGGCCGTAGTAGGTGGCTCAGCCCTGTTGTTCACCGCCCTGCTGGTGGCCGCCCTGCGGTTCAAGAACAGCAAGGTCGAATCCAGCGAAGACTCCTGGGAGCGCAGCGAGGAGCGCCGCCGCCGCAAGGAGCTGGTGTACGGGATCTCCTCGTACGTCCTGCTGTTCTGCTGTGCGGGCGTCGCCGCCGCCCTCTCGTTCCACGGCCTGGTGGGCTTCGGTACGGAGAACCTCGGCCTCTCCGGCGGCTGGGAGTACCTGGTCCCGTTCGGCCTCGACGGCGCCGCGATGTTCTGCTCGGTGCTCGCCGTCCGCGAGGCCAGCCACGGTGACGCCGCCCTCGGCTCCCGGCTGCTGGTCTGGGTCTTCGCGGTCGCCTCGGCCTGGTTCAACTGGGTCCACGCGCCGCGCGGCGGCGGCCACGCCGGCGCCCCGCAGTTCTTCTCCGGGATGTCCATCTCGGCCGCGATCCTGTTCGACCGGGCGCTGAAGCAGACCCGCAAGGCCGCGCTGCGCGAGCAGGGCCTGGTGCCCCGCCCGCTGCCGCAGATCCGGATCGTCCGCTGGATGCGCGCCCCGCGCGAGACCTACGCGGCCTGGTCGCTGATGCTGTTGGAGAACGTCCGCAGCCTGGACGAGGCGGTCGACGAGGTGCGCGAGGAGCGCCAGTCCAAGATGGACGCCAAGGTGCGGGCCCGCAGCGCCGACCGCCGCGAGCGGGCCGAGCTGAAGGCGATCTCCCGCTCCAGCGGCGGCGTCCTCGGCCGCCACCGCGGCGGCCGCCAGGTGCCGGCCCTGACCGCGGGCTCCGGCGACAGCCAGTCCGCTGCGGAGCCTGCGCTAGCGGATGACGACCCGATGGCCAAGGTCGGCCCCTCCGCCCTGGAGCCGGCCGCGCTGACCGCCGGCCGCCGGCCCCGCGCCGCCGTCGGCGGCGGCTCCACGATCGACCTGACGGTCGACGACGACACCCAGGCGATGCCCAAGCTGGACTCGCTGGACACCCTGGAGCGCAAGCTCAGGGCGATCGAGCAGCGCCTCGGCTGAGGCCAGCGCCCGGTACGCGGAAGGGCCCCCGACCTGGTCAGGTCGGGGGCCCTTCCGCTGTTCTGACCCGGGGTCAGCTGCTGCCCTCCAGGGCCTGCTCACGCTTGTTGCGCAGCACTGAGGAGAGGAAGGCGGCGGCGATGAAGCCGACCCCCACCAGCCCGGTGACCAGCTCCGGCACGTGGTACTCGATCCCGACCAGCAGGATCACCGCCAGCACGCCGATCGCGTAGTGGGCGCCGTGCTCCAGGTAGACGTAGTCGTCCAGGGTGCCCTTGCGGACCAGGTAGACGGTCAGCGAGCGGATGTACATCGCGCCGATGCCCAGGCCCAGCATGATCATGAAGATGTTCTGGGTGATCGCGAACGCGCCGACCACGCCGTCGAACGAGAACGAGGCGTCGAGGACTTCGAGGTAGAGGAACAGGAAGAAGGCCGCCCGGCCACCGACCTGGATCAGGGACTTGCCCTCCTTCTCGGCCTCCTCCTCGGCCTCCGCGTCCTCCTCCAGGCGGTGCTCGAAGACGCTGGAGAGGCCGTTCACGGCGAGGTAGGTGGCCAGGCCGAGCAGACCGGCCAGCAGCACCGTCTCGGCGTTGTCACCGGCGAACAGGTTGGCCGCCACCGCGATCGTCACCAGCGCGATCACCGAGGAGAACGCGTCCAGCTTGCCGACCTTCTCCAGCGGGCGCTCCAGCCAGGAGAGCCAGTTGAAGTCCTTCTCCTCCAGGATGAAGTCCAGGAAGATCATCAGCAGGAAGATGCCGCCGAAGGCCGCGATCGCCGGGTTGGCCAGCTCGAGGTACTCGCCGTAGGTGTGGCCGGCGTACTCCTTGCCCTCGTTGAGCGCCAGGTCGATCACGGTGCCCGGGCCCAGATGCGCCGTCAGGCCGACCACCAGCAGCGGGAAGAGCAGCCGCATGCCGAAGACGGCGATCAGGATGCCGACGGTCAGGAAGATCTTCTGCCAGTACGGGTTCATCCGCTTCAACACGGTGGCGTTGACCACCGCGTTGTCGAAGGAGAGCGAGATCTCCAGGATCGAGAGGATCAGCACGACACTGAAGCCCTCCCACCCCCAGAACAGGCCGGCGGCGATCAGGCCGACGGCGGTGATGCCGAAGGACCAGCCGAATGTACGGAGTACCACGGGAGTTGTTTACCTTTCGGGTGACAGGACGGTCGCGCGGGGTGCGGGACTACTGGACGTTGACGCCGAAGTCGAGGGCGATCCCGCGCAGGCCGGAGGCGTAGCCCTGGCCGACGGCGCGGAACTTCCACTCGCCCTGGTAGCGGTAGAGCTCACCGAAGATCATCGCGGTCTCGGTGGAGGCGTCCTCGGAGAGGTCGTAGCGGGCGATCTCCTGACCGTCCGCCAGGTTCACCACCCGGATGTAGGCGTTGGCGACCTGGCCGAAGTTCTGCAGCCGGGTCTCGGCGTCGTAGATCGAGACCGCGAAGACCACCTTGTCGATGGTGGCGGGCACCAGTTCGAGGTTGACCACCACGGTCTCGTCGTCGCCGTCGCCGTCGCCGGTCAGGTTGTCGCCCTGGTGCTCGACCGAGCCCTCCGGGCTGCGCAGGTTGTTGTAGAACACGAAGTGGTTGTCGTCCGGCACCCGGCCGCCGCTGCACAGCAGTGCGCTGGCGTCCAGGTCGAAGGCCGCCCCCGTGGTGGAGCGGGCGTCCCAGCCGAGGCCGATCTGGACCTGCGTCAGATTCGGCGCGGCCTTGGTCAGCGAGACGTTGCCGCCCTTGGCGAGCGTGACGCTCATGATGCTTCCTCCAGCTCCCCCCGTCGCCGGGGCTCCGTGCCGCGGTCGGCCCACCCCGGGCGATCGAACCACCCAGGTGTACGCCCCCGTGGCGCTGTGCGGGCCCTTACCGGCCCGCTGAACTTGCTGAACTCACCCGGCCCGCGCCGGGTGAACGGCGAAGGCCGGGGCCGACCGGAGCGCGTACGCTCCGGTCGGCCCCGGCCTCAAGCCTATGCACGGGGCACTCGGGTCAGACACTGACCCCGAAGTCCTGGGCGATCCCGCGCAGGCCGGAGGCGTAGCCCTGGCCGATGGCGCGGAACTTCCACTCCTCGCCGTTGCGGTACAGCTCGCCGAAGACCATCGCGGTCTCGGTGGAGGCGTCCTCGGAGAGGTCGTAGCGGGCGATCTCGGCGCCGCCGGCCTGGTTCACCACCCGGATGAACGCGTTCCGGACCTGGCCGAAGTTCTGCTGCCGGTTCTCGGCGTCGTAGATCGACACCGGGAAGGTGATCCGCAGCACATCGGCGGGCACGGCGGCCAGGTTGACCTTGATCTGCTCGTCGTCGCCCTCGCCCTCACCGGTGGTGTTGTCACCGGTGTGCTCGACCGAGCCGTCCGCGCTCTTCAGGTTGTTGAAGAAGACGAAGTTCCCGTCCGAACCGACCTTGCCCTCGGCGTTCAGGAGCAGCGCACTGGCGTCCAGGTCGAAGTCCGAGCCGGTGGTGGTCCGGACGTCCCAGCCGAGGCCGATGATGACGGCGGTCAGGCCGGGGGCCTCCTTGGTCAGGGAGACGTTGCCGCCCTTGCTGAGGCTGACACCCACTTGGTCCTCCAAAAGCGCTGATGGTGTTTCACTCTGCCCAACGGCCCGATCGTAGTGCCGGGTTCCCCGCCGCGGGCAGTGACCCGGCCCGGTCGGCCGTGCGAATCTCCACCGGAGCGCGCCAAGGGCCCCCGGCGGGTCGCCAGGGGCCCTGAGGGTGGATCAGAGCGCGTCGACGGCGGCCAGGTAGGCCTGCTCGTCCCGGGCGTCCGGGAGGCCGTTGACGATCGACCAGCGGACCACGCCGGCCTTGTCGATCACGAAGGTGCCGCGCACCGCGCAGCCCTTCTCCTCCTCGAACACGCCGTACGCCTTGGAGACCTCGCCGTGCGGCCAGAAGTCGGAGAGCAGCGGGTAGTCCAGGCCCTCCTGCTCGGCGAAGACCCGGAGGGTGAACGGCGAGTCGTTGGAGACCGCGAGCACCTGCACCGAGTCGTTCTGCAGGCGGGGCAGCTCCTTCTGGATCGCGCAGACCTCGCCGGTGCAGACACCGGTGAACGCGAACGGGTAGAAGACCAGGACGACGTTCTTCTCGCCCCGGAAGTCGGAGAGCTTGACCAGCTCGCCGTGCTGGTTCTTCAGCTCGAAGTCCGGAGCCTCGGTGCCAACCTCGATAGCCATGCTGGTCCCTTCCGCAGAAACGGCGCGGCCCTGGGCGCCGCGCGACTCACGCATCCTTGCATCCGATCGGGGGCGTTCCGCCGTACGAGTGAGGGCAGTTCCCCGATCCGCCCCGGATTTCGCCCTGGGTGAACAGAGTCCCCGGCGGCACCTACAGACCGCCGGGGCAAACGAACGGGCCCCGCTGGAGAAAACTCCAGCGGGGCCCGAACCGAGATCCTCCGAGGTCAGCGCTTGCCGGTCTTCGCCGACTTCGGGGTGGCCAGTCGGGTGCCGGCCCAGTCCTTGGCGAGGGCCACCGAGCTGGTCTGGGAGAGGCCTGCGGTCTTGGCGGCGTCGGCGATCTCGTGCGCCTCCACGTGCCCGTCCCGGCCGGTCTTGGGCGTCAGGAGCCAGACCAGGCCGCCCTCCGCCAGGTACTCCAGGGCGTCGACGAGGGCATCGGTCAGATCCCCGTCCTCCTCGCGGTGCCACAGCAGGACGGCGTCGGCGACGTCGTCGTAGTCCTCGTCGACGAGTTCAGTACCGGTGATCTCCTCGATGCCCTCGCGGAGATCCTGGTCAGTGTCTTCGTCGTACCCGAGCTCCTGGACGATCTGGCCCGGCTCGAAGCCGAGACGGTGCGCCGGGTTGGACTTGTCCGCGGGGTCCGCGGTCGCGCTCACGGGAATAACCTCCAGTATTCGGATCGGCATCAATGCCGAGGTGGTGGCCGTAGTCCACACGGGACCGGCGGTTCGCGCAAGTACCCGCTCCCCGATCCCACCCAAAGGTTGACGCCTGGGACGGGGACACGCCCGGGCGACGTGTCAGGAATCACACCGATTTGCCCTTTTCTGTACGGACCCTTGATGCTTCGGGGCGACAGGGGTGCGAGTCGCCAAAGTGACCGAGATACGAACGGCATTCGGGCTACGCGCCCGGGCGGGCGTAAAGTCTCCTGTTGGCCCTCGTCCCGGATGTCCGCCATCGGACCCCCGGGAAGCCTGGAAGAGATTTCAGGTACAAGGTCGGTCACCTCTTCGTACCACCTGATGGCACGCAGCGGGCAAAGGCGCCCGGAGCACCATCCGATCGGCCCGCCCACCAGGCGGAATGGTTACCCATCGGTAGATATGACGGATCTCCGAGTTGCGGTACACGATGGAGGCGGCGCGACACACCTCAGTTTCGACCGACAGTGAAGGAACAGCGTGGCTTCCGGAGCAGATCGCAACCCGATCATCATTGGCGGCCTTCCGAGTCAGGTCCCGGACTTCGATCCCGAGGAGACCGCGGAATGGCTCGAGTCGCTTGACGCGGCCATCGACGAGCGGGGCCGCGAGCGCGCCCGCTACCTGATGCTCCGTCTGATCGAGCGCGCCCGCGAGAAGCGTGTCGCCGTGCCCGAGATGCGCAGCACGGACTACGTCAACACCATCGCGACCAAGGACGAGCCGTTCTTCCCCGGCAACGAGGAGATCGAGCGCAAGGTCCTGAACGCGACCCGCTGGAACGCGGCCGTGATGGTCTCCCGGGCCCAGCGCCCGGGCATCGGAGTCGGTGGCCACATCGCCACCTTCGCCTCCTCCGCGTCGCTCTACGACGTGGGCTTCAACTACTTCTTCCGGGGCAAGGACGCGGACGGCGAGTCCGGCGACCAGATCTTCTTCCAGGGTCACGCCTCCCCCGGCATCTACGCCCGGGCGTTCCTGCTGGACCGACTGAGCGAGACCCAGCTCGACGCGTTCCGCCAGGAGAAGTCCAAGGCGCCGTACGGCCTGTCCAGCTACCCGCACCCGCGGCTGATGCCGGACTTCTGGGAGTTCCCCACCGTCTCGATGGGCCTCGGCCCGCTCGGTGCGATCTACCAGGCCCGGATGAACCGCTACCTGGAGCACCGGGGCATCAAGGACACCTCGTCCTCGCACGTCTACGCCTTCCTCGGCGACGGCGAGATGGACGAGCCCGAGTCGCTCGGCCAGCTCTCGCTGGCCGCCCGTGAGGGCCTGGACAACCTGACCTTCGTGGTGAACTGCAACCTGCAGCGCCTCGACGGCCCGGTCCGCGGCAACGGCAAGATCATCCAGGAGCTGGAGTCGCAGTTCCGCGGCGCCGGCTGGAACGTGATCAAGCTGATCTGGGACCGCAGCTGGGACCCGCTGCTGGCGCAGGACCGCGACGGCGTGCTGGTGAACAAGCTGAACACCACGGTGGACGGCCAGTTCCAGACCTACGCGACCGAGACCGGCGGCTACATCCGCGACCACTTCTTCGGTGGCGACCTGCGGCTGCGCCAGATGGTCGAGAACATGTCCGACCAGCAGATCCAGCACCTGGGTCGCGGCGGCCACGACCACGCCAAGGTCTACGCGGCGTACAAGGCGGCCCGCGAGCACAAGGGCCAGCCGACCGTGATCCTGGCCCAGACCGTCAAGGGCTGGACCCTCGGCCCGAACTTCGAGGGCCGCAACGCGACCCACCAGATGAAGAAGCTGACGGTCGAGGACCTCAAGCGCTTCCGCGACCGGCTGCACCTGCCGATCACGGACAAGCAGCTGGACGAGGGCTACCCGCCCTACTACCACCCGGGCAAGGACTCGGAGGAGATCCAGTACATGCACGACCGCCGGCGCGAGCTCGGCGGTTACGTGCCGACCCGCAAGGTGCGGCCGCGCAAGCTGGAGCTCCCCGGCGACGACGCCTACAAGGCGGTCAAGAAGGGCTCGGGCAACCAGACCATCGCCACCACGATGGCCTTCGTCCGCGTCCTGAAGGACCTGATGCGGGACAAGGAGATCGGCAAGCGCTTCGTGCCGATCGCCCCCGACGAGTACCGCACCTTCGGCATGGACTCGCTCTTCCCGTCTGCCAAGATCTACAACCCGCTCGGCCAGACCTACGAGTCGGTCGACCGCGATCTGCTGCTGGCGTACAAGGAGTCCCCGACCGGTCAGATGCTGCACGACGGCATCTCGGAGGCGGGCTGCACCGCCTCGCTGATCGCCGCGGGCTCCTCGTACGCGACGCACGGCGAGCCGCTGATCCCGGTCTACGTCTTCTACTCGATGTTCGGGTTCCAGCGCACGGGTGACCAGTTCTGGCAGATGGCCGACCAGCTGGCCCGCGGTTTCGTGATGGGTGCCACGGCGGGCCGCACCACGCTGACCGGTGAGGGTCTGCAGCACGCGGACGGCCACTCGCACCTGCTCGCCTCGACCAACCCCGGCGTCGTCGCGTACGACCCGGCGTACGGCTTCGAGATCGCGCACATCATGCAGGACGGCATCCGGCGGATGTACGGCTCCTCGGCGGAGTTCCCGCACGGCGAGGACGTCTTCTACTACATCACCCTCTACAACGAGCCCTACAAGATGCCGGCCGAGCCGGAGAACGTCGACGTCGACGGCATCCTCAAGGGCATCCACAGGTACGCCCCCGCCACGGCGGGCCAGATCCCGGCCCAGATCCTCGCCTCGGGCGTGGCGGTGCCGTGGGCGCTGGAGGCCCAGCAGATCCTGGCCGAGCAGTGGAACGTCAAGGCCGACGTCTGGTCCGCGACCTCCTGGAACGAGCTCCGCCGCGACGCGGTGGAGGTCGAGGAGTTCAACCTGCTGCACCCGGAGGAGCCGCAGCGCGTCCCGTACGTCACCAGCAAGCTGTCCGGCTCGGAGGGCCCGTTCGTCGCGGTCTCCGACTGGATGCGTGCGGTGCCGGACCAGATCTCGCGCTGGGTGCCCGGCCAGTACCAGTCGCTCGGTGCCGACGGGTTCGGCTTCGCCGACACCCGTGGTGCGGCGCGCCGCTTCTTCCACATCGACGCGCAGTCGATCGTGCTGGGCGTGCTGACCGAGCTGGCCAAGCAGGGCAAGGTCGACCGCTCCGCGCTCAAGGACGCGATCGACCGCTACCGCCTGCTGGACGTGGCGGCGGCCGACCCGGGCTCCGCCGGCGGCGAGGCCTGATCAGCACCACCGCTCGAACCGAAGGGCCGTCCCGGTGGGGCGGCCCTTCGGCCTTGCCGGAGCGGGTCCTTGGGCCCTTCCGGGCGGCCGGGGGCGGGCAGAGACTGGATCTGTCCGTCACCGAGGTATCCGTCGAAGGGCGACCACCCATGCAGAACGAGATCATCGCCAAGGCCCGCTTCCTGCTGACCGAGCTGCACCTGTCCCCGGAGCACACCGTCGCCCGGCTGAAGGACTACTACCCCGGCGTCGGGCTGACCGAGCGGATCCGGCACGTCAACGAGGCCCGCGACCTGATCGAGGGGACCTCGATCGTGGCCCGGCCCGCGCCGTCCGACATGCAGCAGGCCCGCTCCTTCGCCTGGGCCAACGAACATCACGGGGCCACCGTCTGACGGCGCGTCGACGCGCCGTGCCACGGGTGGCAGCGGGACCATGACGGGTGCCCGTCGCCATTGCGCTCTTCACCCAGGACCTCCGCCTGCACGACAACCCCGTGCTGCACGCCGCGCTCGCCTCCGCCGAGGAGGTGGTGCCGCTGTTCGTGCTCGACGACGGTGTGGCCGCCACCGGCTTCGCGGTTCCCAACCGGGCCGCCTTCCTCGCCGACTGCCTGCGCGAC
Organism: Kitasatospora sp. NPDC002040; assembly: GCF_040296785.1. Taxonomy (NCBI): domain Bacteria; kingdom Bacillati; phylum Actinomycetota; class Actinomycetes; order Kitasatosporales; family Streptomycetaceae; genus Kitasatospora; species Kitasatospora sp. NPDC002040. The sequence goes on from NZ_JBEOXV010000004.1 coordinate 149,211, forward strand.
CTGGACGCCGGGCTGCGCTCGCGCGGCGGGCGGCTGGTGCTCCGGCAGGGTGAGGTGGTGGCCGAGACCGCTCGCCTGGCCGCCGAGGCCGGTGCCGTCACGGTCCATGTCGCGGCCGGCGTCAGCGCGTTCGCGCAGCGGCGGGAGGCCCGGCTGCGGGAGGCCCTCGGGGCCCGGCTGGTGGTGCACGAGGCCGTCCTGACGGCCGTGGCGCCCGGCGCCGTGACCCCGGCGGGCAAGGACCACTACGCGGTCTTCACGCCCTATCTGCGGGCCTGGCAGCGGACCGAGCGGCGCAGGCCGCTGGCCGCGCCCCGGCGGGTGCCGGTGCCGGACGGGGTCGAGGGCCTGCCGGTGCCCGAGGTCCGGCCCGACTCCCCCGAGCTGCCCCCGGGCGGCGAACAGGCCGGACGGGCCCGCTGGAAGCGCTGGCGCACCGCGCCGGGCGATCGGGACGCGCTCGCGCTGGACGGGACCTCGCACCTCTCCCCGTACCTGCACTTCGGCTGCCTGTCGGCGACCGAGCTGGCCGCCGGGACGGCCGACGAGGACTTCGTCCGGCAGCTGGTCTGGCGGGACTTCCACCACCAGGTGCTGGCCGCCCGGCCCTCGGTGGCACTGCAGGACTACCGGCCGCGCGACGACCGCTGGCACCGGGACCCGGCCGAACTCGAGGCCTGGCAGCACGGCCTGACGGGCTATCCGGTGGTCGACGCCGGGATGCGGCAGCTGGCCGCCCAGGGCTGGATGCACAACCGGGCCCGGCTGATCACGGCGAGCTTCCTGGCCAAGACGCTCTACCACGACTGGCGGGAGGGGGCCGCGCACTTCCTCTCGCTGCTGGTCGACGGCGACGTGGCCAACAACCAGCTCAACTGGCAGTGGGTGGCCGGCACCGGCACCGACACCCGTCCGAACCGGGTGCTCAACCCGCTCACCCAGGCCAAGCGGTTCGACCCGGACGGCGACTACGTCCGCCGCTGGGTGCCGGAGCTGGTCGGGATCCCCGGCGGTGCCGTGCACCGGCCGTGGCTGCTGGAGCAGTGGCCGGACCAGGACTACCCGGCCCCGCTGGTGGAGCTGACGGCGGACCGGTTCGGCCTGGGGCGCCCCCGGTAGGAACGGCTCGGGGGCACCGGTCCGCCGACCGGTGCCCCCGAGGTGACGCCTGCTCAGATGTGCACGGCCGGACCGGCGTCCGTCGCACCCCTCTTGGTGAGCAGGCCGAGCAGGGCGGCCGCGAAGGCGACGGCGGCGGCGACCGCGAAGGCCAGCGACATGCCGCTGACGAAGGACTCGTGCACGGCGTTCGCCATGCCCTGCACCACCTGCTCGGGGGTGCCGGCCGGAGCGGGCGGGGCGATGCCGAGCTGGGCGGCCTGGTCGAGGCCGGCCTGCTGGGCCGGGTCGACCGGCGGGAGGCCCGCGCCGGCCCAGTTGCCGGGCAGCACGTCGGTCACCTTGGCGGCCATCACCGCGCCGAGCACGGCGGTGCCGAGACTGCCGCCGACCTGCATCGCGGCCTGCTGCAGACCGCCGGCCACGCCGGACAGCTCCAGCGGGGCGTTGCCGACGATCACCTCGGTGGCGCCGACCATGACCGGACTGATGCCCAAGCCCATCAGGACGAACCAGAGCGACATCACGCCGGTGCCGGAGTCGGTGGTCAGGGTGGACATCCCGTACATCGCCACGGTGGTGAGCACCATGCCGACCACGATCGGGATCCGCGGGCCGACCTTGCCGATCGCGGCGCCGGCCGCCGGGGCACCGACGATCATCATGCCGGTCATCGGCAGCAGGTGGACGCCCGCCTGGACGGGCGTCATGGCGTGCACGTTCTGCAGGTAGAAGGTGACGAAGAAGATCGCGCCGAAGAAGGCGAACGCCATCAGCACCATCAGCAGCGCGCCCGCCGAGAGCGGGACCGAGCGGAACAGGCTGAGCGGGATCAGCGGCTCCTTGGCCCTGGTCTGCCAGAGCGCGAACAGCACCAGCGCGAGCACCGCGCCGCCGAGGAAGAGCAGCGTGCTGGTGTCGCCCCATCCCCAGGTCGGGGCCTTGATGATGCCCCAGACCAGCGCGAACATGGCGACCGAGAGCAGCACGATGCCGGGGATGTCGAAGGACTTGGCGGCGTTCTCGGCCCGGACGTCGCGCAGGATCCAGATCCCGAGCAGGACGGCGGCGATGCCGACCGGGATGTTGATGAAGAAGACCGACTGCCAGCTCACGTGCTCGACCAGCAGGCCGCCGACGATCGGACCGGCCGCGGTGGAGGCGCCGATCACGCCGGCCCAGATGCCGATCGCCATGTTGAGCTTCTCGACCGGGAAGGCACCGCGCAGCAGGCCGAGCGCGGCGGGCTGGAGCAGCGCGCCGAACAGGCCCTGGAGCACCCGGAAGGCGATCACCAGCTGGATGTTGCCCGCGAAGCCGATCGCGGCCGAGGTGGCGGCGAAGCCGGCCGCGCCGACCAGGAAGGTGGACTTGTGGCCGAACCGGTCACCGATCTTGCCCGCGGTGATCAGGAAGACCGCGAGCGCCAGCAGGTAGCCGCTGGTCACCCACTGGATGTCGGCGGGCGAGGCGCCCAGATCGGACTGGATCACCGGGTTGGCGATCGCCACCACGGTGCCGTCCAGGGCGACCATCATCACGCCGACGGCCACCGTGAGCAGGGTCAGCCAGGGGTGCCCCTGGAACCGTGCGAGACCGGTGGGCGGTGCGCTGCGCTGCGGCGGCACGGCCGCCTTGGCGGTCTTGGTTAGGGGCTGGCTCATCTGACGGACCCTCCGGGGCAGTGACAGGCATGGCGGTGGCGCCCCGGCCCACCCGTCCCCACGAGTCGTCCGGCCTGACGGGCGCCACTGCGCAGTGAGATTATGACAGTCGCTGACATTAGGCAAACACTGCCTTGTGCCATCGACTGACTTCTGCCAAGGTCTGCCATTTGTCAGCGCGCTATCGTTATCAGCACCGCCCGCCCTGTCCCGGAAGGCCCACCTCATGGCCGCGCAGCCCGTCCCGTCCGCCGAACCGGCCACCTGCCGGGTGCTCGGCCTGCGCGAGCGGAAGAAGCAGCGCACCAGGGACGCCCTGGTCTCGGCCGCCCACCGGCTCTTCCTCAACCAGGGGTACGGACGGACCACCGTCGACGAGATCGCCGCCGCGGTCGACGTCTCGCAGCGCACCTTCTTCCGGTACTTCTCCAACAAGGAGGAGGTCGCGCTCGCGGTACTGGCCGACGCCGAGGACTACTTCGTCGCCACCCTGCGCGAGCGGCCAGCCTCGGAGAACCCCCTTCAGGCACTGCGGAGTTCGATCGTGCTGGCCTGGCGGGACCTGTCCGCCACCGGGACCTCCGACACCGGGATCACCGCCGCGCTCGAACTGATCCAGCTGATCGAGGAGACCCCCACCCTGCTCGCCGCCCACCTCCGCCGGATCACCGAGCAGGAGCGCCTGATCGCCGAGCTGATCGCCCGCCGGGAGGGCCTCGACCCGGCGGTCGACCTGCGGCCGCGGGTGCTCGCCGCCGTCTTCGGCGGGGTGCTGCGCAGCGCCCACCTGGCCTGGAGCAGCGGCCACTCCGCGCCCGGCCCGGAGGGCATGATCGCCGTCATCGAGTCCCACTTCGACCAGCTCGGCCCGGCCCTCGCCGCCGACTGGCGCTGAGCCCTCGGCCGTCCGCAGCCGGGGGCCTCATACCTGGGTGCTACCCGGGAAACCGGTCTGCGGTACGACGGCGGCGGAGGCGGCTGCCCCTAGGCTGGGCCGGGATGAAGCGTCAACTCCCCACCCCTGTCAGAGCCGCCGCACGCTGGAGCGGTGACCAGCTCACCGACCTCGGCCGGGCGCTGCTCACCCCCGTCGAGGGCCGGGCCCCGCTGCTGTTCGGGGCCGAGCGCGCCTGGGTGCGCTGGCTGCCGTACCTGCTGGCGTTCGCGGCCACCGCGACGCTGCTGCCGACCGGCACCGTGGTGCTGGCGCACGACTACGGCCTCGCGGTCGCGGTCGCCGGTGCGCTCGCCCTGGTCCAGTCCGTCCCGCTGCTGGTGGCGGTCACCCGCCCGCTGATCGCCTGGTGGGTGATGACCGCCGGGGTGGTGCTCGGCGCGGCCCTGACCGCGAACACGCCGACCGGCGCCGGGCCCTGGCCCTGGCCGGTGCCGACGCTGCTCGCGTACGTGTTCCTGATGCCGGCGCTGGCCCTGCGGGAGCGCGGGCGGACGCTGCTGGCGGTCTGGCTGGTGACGCTGTTCGGCAGCATCGCCGCCTCCGACCTGCACCAGGCCAGGGCCGGGGAGAGCGCCGCCGTGGTGGTGGCGCTCTCCGGCACGGTGCTGCTGCTGGGCTGGAGCGTGCGCGGCCGGGGCCAGGCGCAGAAGCTGCTGGCCGAGCAGGAGCAGATCAGCGAGGCCGAACGCGAGCGCAGCACCCTGCTGGAGGAGCGGGCCAGGATCGCCAGGGAGCTGCACGACGTGGTCGCCCACCACATGTCGGTGATCACCGTGCAGGCGGACAGCGCGCCGTACCGGATCACCGGTCTGCCGCCGGAGGCGGTCGAGGAGTTCGGCACCATCGCGGCGGCCGCCCGGAGCTCGCTGAGCGAGATGCGGCGGCTGCTCGGGGTGCTGCGCAGCGAGGGCGCGGCGGCCGACCGGGCGCCGCAGCCGGGGCTGGAGCAGCTCGGACGGCTGGTGGAGACGGTCGGCCGGGCCGGGGTGCAGGCGGAGCTGACGGTCACCCCCGAGGTGGCCGGGCTGGGCGAACTGCCGCAGGCGGTCGGCCTGTCGGTGTACCGGATCGTCCAGGAGGCGCTGGCGAACGTGGTCCGGCACGCACCGGGCGCCCGGGCCGAGGTCAGGCTGACGGCGGTCGGACGGACACTGCTGGTGCGGGTGGAGAACTCCCCCGGCGGCCGTCCCGGGGTGGAGGGGGCCGAGGGCACCGGGCACGGCCTGGTGGGAATGCGCGAGCGCGTCCGCCTGCTGTCCGGCAGGCTGGAGACCGGCGCCACGCCCGCGGGCGGCTTCCTGGTCGCCGCCGAACTGCCCGTCAACAGCGTTGGAGAGAGCCCCCGATGACCATCCGCGTAATCATCGTCGACGACCAGGCGATGGTCCGGGCCGGGTTCGCCGCGCTGCTCAACGCACAGACCGACATCGACGTGGTCGGTGACGCCCCGGACGGGAAGCAGGCGCTGGAGGTCAGCGGGCGGACCCACCCGGACGTGGTGCTGATGGACGTCCGGATGCCCGAGATGGACGGCCTGGAGGCGGCCCGCCGGCTGCTCGACCCGCCGCTCGGGGTGGTGCACCGGCCCAAGGTGCTGATGCTGACCACCTTCGACGTGGACGACTACGTGTACGAGGCGCTGCGGGCCGGAGCCAGCGGCTTCCTGCTCAAGGACGCGCCGCCGGCCGACCTGATCGCCGCCGTCCGGGTGGTGGCCGCCGGGGACGCGCTGCTGGCCCCCTCGGTGACCCGCCGGCTGATCGAGGACTTCGCCCGCAACCGCCCGGCCCCGCGCCGCGATCCCCGGCTGCAGCTCAACGGCCTGACGCCGCGTGAGACCGAGGTGCTGGAGCTGATCGCCAAGGGCCTCTCCAACCAGCAGATCGCCGAGCGGCTGGTGGTGGCCGAGCAGACCGTGAAGACCCACATCGGCCGCATCCTGGCCAAGCTCGACCTGCGCGACCGGGCCCAGGCGGTAGTCCTGGCGTATGAGTCCGGCCTGGTGACGCCGGGCCAGTAGTACTCCGGTACGACCCTCTGGTTGGCCCCGCGGTGTGACGATCGCGGGGCCTTCCGCTTCGTACCTTCCTCTCCGTCAGCAGCGGTACGACGGAAGGGTTGGAGCGGATGCGAGCGCGATTCAGGCGGGCACTGGCCGGAGGGCTCCTGGCGGTCCTGGCGGTCGGCGGGGCCGGCGGCTGGGCGGCCGGGGAGGGACAGCAGGCCGTCACCGGGCCGCCGCCCGGGAGCACGGCCTGGGTGGCCGACACCACTCTCGGGGTCCGGCTGCCCGAGCCCGGGAAGGCCGGGGCGGCCGAGGTGGCGGAGTTCTTCGCCGGGCTGCCGCTCGCCCAGCAGCGGGCGCTGGCGGTCCGGCACCCGCTGGTGGTGGGGAACCTGGACGGCACGCCGTTCCCGCTGCGGTACTTCGCCAACTCGCTGGCGCTGCGCGAGGAGCGCGACCGGGAGCTGGCGGTCGCCGCCGACCCCGCCCTCCCCGAGCGGGACCGGGCCGCCGCCCGGGCCAGGGCCGAGCGGTACGCCGCGCTGAGCGGCCGTCAGCTGCTGGCCTTCGACCCGCGCGGCCGGGGCCAGCTGGCCGAGGTGTTCGGCGACCTGGCCATGGCCGAGCGGACGGCGGTGATCGTCCCCGGCGCCGACATCGACCTGATGACCGCCGACCGGGCCTCGTCCCCCTTCGGCACCCCCACCGGGATGGCGAAGGCGCTCCGGGCCCAGGCCGGCGAGCGGCTGGCGGTGGTCGCCTGGACCGGCTACACCACCCCGGTCAAGGTCGGCCTGGACGCCGCCACCGCCCGGCTGGCCCGGGCCGGGGCCGACCGGCTGAGCCGCTTCCTGGACGGCCTGGCACCCACCACCGGACCGGTCACCGTGCTCTGCCACAGCTACGGCACCGTCGTCTGCTCGCTCGCCGGCCTCGGCCCCGGGCAGGCCGCCGGCCTGGTCGCGATCGGCTCGCCGGGCATGGACGTGGACCGCGCCGCCGACCTGCGGATCCCGGTCTGGGTGGCCCAGCGCAACGACGAGGACTGGATCGACCAAGTCCCCAACGTCTCCTTCCTCGGCCTCGGCCACGGCGCCGACCCCGACGATCCGGCCTTCGGCGCCCGGCTGGTCTCCTCCGCCGAATCCCACGGCCACAGCGGCTACTTCGCCCCCGGCACCACCTCCCTGGCCAACTTCGCCGCGATCTCCCTCGGCGAGCCCGACCGGGTGGCCTACGCCCCCGTCCGCTGACACCCCCTCAGGAGCCCGCCCCATGAAGCCCCTCGCCACCCTCCGCCGCAGCGCCGCCACCGTCGACGCCCGCACCCCCGCCACCCGCGACCGCGCCCTGGACGGCCTGCGCGCCATCGCCCTGCTCTCGGTCCCGATCGGCCACTGGCTGCTCGGCGGCTTCACCACCTCCCCGGACGGCGTGCTGCACAACGCCAGCCCGCTCGCCTCGCTCAGCTTCTTCGCCCCGCTCAGCTGGGTGCTCCAGCTGCTCGGGGTGTTCTTCCTGGTCGGCGGCTACTCCTCGGCCAAGTCGCTGGCCCGCTCGCAGCAGCGCGGCGCGAGCACCGTCGACTGGCTCAGGCAGCGCACCGTCCGGCTGCTCCGCCCGGTGCTGGGCGTGGCGGCGGTCTGGGCGCTGCTGACCCCGCTGCTCAACCTGCTCGGCGTGCCCGAGGGCACCGTCAGGACCGGCACCGTGCTGGTGGTGCAGCCGCTCTGGTACATCGGGATCTACCTGGTGCTGACCGCGCTCACCCCGTGGTGCCTGCGGATCGGCCGCCGGCTCGGCGGCTGGGCGGCGGCCCCGCTGCTGGCCGCCGTCGCGGTGGTGGACGCGCTGCGGTACGGCCCGTGGGCCGACTCGGTGCCGTCCTGGCTGGCGCTGGTGAACCTGCTGCCCGGCTGGATGTTCGCCTACCAGCTCGGCATCTCCTGGGCCCAGGGCACGCTGCGCAAGGCGGGTGCGAAGCTGCTGCTGCTCGGCGGGGCCGCGCTGTTCGCCGTGCTGCTGACGGTGTTCCACTACCCGGCCAGCATGGTCGGCGTGCCCGGGGTGGCCAGGACCAACTCGCACCCGCCGTCGCTGCTGGTGCTGGCGCTGGCCTCGGTGCAGTGCGGCGCGGCGATGCTGCTGCACGGGCGGATCGGCCGGGCGCTGCGGCGGCCGCTGCTCTGGCTGCCGGTCGTGGTGGTCAACCTCTCCGCGATGACGATCTTCTGCTGGCACCAGACCGCGATGTTCTCGGTCGGCGCCCTCGGCAGCGCGCTCGGCGCCGTCCCCGGCCTGACCACCGCGCCGGACTCGATCGGCTGGGTGCTGGCCCGGCTGGCCTGGCTGCCGGTGTTCGGCCTGGTGCTCACCCTGATCGGCCGGTACGCCCGCCGGTTCGACGCCCCGTGGAAGCTGGCCTCCGGCTGGAAGGCGCTGCTCGGCGCGGGTGCCGGCCTGTTCGCGGCGTACGCGCTCGGGGTGGTCTGAGATGTTCCTACCGTCCTACCGCCTAGGCTGGGCCGCATGGTGACGTTCGATCAGTTCCTGGCCATGGGCCTGGCCCTCCCCCGGGCCACCGAGCGGCCGACCTGGGAGACCACGGTCACCCTGCGGGTCGGCGAGAAGATCTTCGCGATGGGGACGCCCGGTTCGGGCAGCGTCACCGTCAAGGCGAGCCGGGCGGACCAGGCCGAGCTGCTGGCCGCCGAGCCCGAGGTGTTCTCCTCGGCGCCGTACGTCGGGCGGCACGGCTGGGTGCTGGTCCAGCTGGCCGGCGTCGACCCGGAGGAGCTGCGCGACCTGCTCGCCGAGGCCTGGCGGAGCGTCGCCCCGAAGCGGCTGGTCAGGGAGTCCGACCCGGCCGGACCCACTTCCGGAACCATGTGAGCCATCCCACAGTTTAGCCAGGCACACCCCGCGTTCCGAGCCCATACGCTGGACGAATTGGCGGCGGTGGTACCCCCACGCAGGCCCGAAGGATGGTGACCATTTGCCGCACCAGGACGCGCGCTCCGTACAGCGCCGCAGGCGGATCAAGCGGGTGCTGATAGGCGTCTTCGCCACGACCGTGGTGCTGGTCGACACCGGCGCCGCCGCCGCGCAGGCCGCCGTCGGCAACGAACAGCTCGCCATCACCACGCCCCCGGCCGGCAGCACCCAGTGGGTCGCCGACCACTCCCTCGGCCGGCTGCTGCCCGACCCGGCGACCGCCGACGCCCGCAGCGTGGCCGCCTTCTTCGCCTCGCTCACCGCCGCCCAGGCGGACCGCCTGGCCACCGACTACCCCCTGGTGGTCGGCAACCTGGACGGCGCCCCGCTCCCGCTCCGCTACCGGGCCAACCGGCTGGCGATCGCCGCCGAACGCGACCGGGCCAGGGCCCGCGCGGCCGACCTCCAGCTGGACGCCGACACCCGCGCCCGGGCCGAGGCCCGGGCCAACGACAGCGAGCACCTGCTCGCCCCCGAGCGGCAGATCCTGGCCTTCGACCCGCGCGGCCGGGGCCTGGTCAGCGAGGTCTACGGCGATCTGGCGCAGGCTCGGCGGGTGGCCGTGCTGGTGCCGGGCTCGGACGCCGACCTGGGCCACTTCGACCAGGCCGTCGACCCGCTCCGCTCCCCCGCCGGGATGGGCCGCGCCCTGTACGCCGAGGAGCAGCGGAAGGCGGCCGGCACCCCCGTCGCCGTGATCGCCTGGACCGGCTACGTCACGCCCGTCGGCCTCGGCCCCGACGCGGTCACCGACCGCCTCGCCCAGGCCGCCGCACCCCGGCTCGGACGGCTGCTGGACGGACTCTCCGTCACCACCGACCCCGCCGCACCGCCCGCGCTGTTCTGCCACTCGTACGGGACGGTGGTCTGCGGCACCGCGGCCCCCGCCATCCACGACTCCGCCCCCACCGACCTGGTGGTCTTCGGCAGCCCCGGGATGGGCGTCGCGGACGTCGCCGACCTCGGCACCGGCGTCCGGGTCTGGGCCACCCGCAACCCCACCGACTGGATCGGCAACGTCCCCTACCTGGAGGTCGGCGGCCTCGGCCACGGCGCCGACCCCACCGCCGCCGCGTTCGGCGCCACCAGGCTCTCCGCCGCCGGTGCCGAGGGCCACACCGGCTACCTCGCCGAGGGCACCGACAGCCTGCACAACTTCGCCGACATCGCCCTCGGCGACTACACCGACGTGGTCAGGCCGGTCCGGAGCTGACAGTGGGCCCCCGTACGGTGGGCCCATGACGGTCATTCAGGAAGGGCTGTACCTGCTGCGCAACGTCGGCAGCGGGCTGCTGCTGGAGGTCGCGGGCGGCAAGCAGCGCAGCGGGGCGAAGGTCCGGCAGGGCCCGGCCGACGGTACGGCCGGGCAGCTCTGGCGGATCACCGCCGCCCACCCCGGCGGCGGCCTCTACCACCTGGAGAGCTCCGGCAGCGGCAAGCGCCTGGACGTCACCGGCGCCCGCACCGACAACGGCGTCCCGCTCCAGCTCTGGGGCCCGAACGGCTTCGGCGCCCAGGAGTGGCTGCTGGAGCGGCACGTCGACGCACCCGACACCTTCAACCTGGTCAGCTTCGTCAGCGGCCTCACCCTGGAGATCGCCGCCGACGGCACCGCCCAGCAGTGGGAGGACCGGGACGACCCGGCCCAGTGGTGGCGGCTGGAACCCGTCCGGTGACCGGGGCGCCGCCCGCGCGGCGGCGCCCCGGCCCTGGCGGTCGCCCTACTCGCGCCCGGCCGAGGTGAAGCTCATGTCGGCGTAGCGGTTGCCGGTGACCTGGGCGGCGATGCCGTCCAGGGTGGTGAGCTCGGCGGGGGTGAGCAGGAGGCTGGCCGCGGCGGTGTTCTCGGCCAGGCGGGTGCGCTTGCGGGTGCCGGGGATCGGGACCACGGTGAGGCCGTGCACCTCGGCGCGCTGGTGCACCCAGGCGAGCGCGACCTGGGCGGCGGTGACACCGCGGTCGGCGGCCACCTTCTGGATCGGGGCGACCAGGGCCGCGTTGGCGGCGGCGTTCGCCCCGCTGAACTGCGGGTGGTGGCGCCGGTAGTCGTCCTCCGTCAGCTGCTCGGCGGCGGCGAACGAGCCGGTCAGGAAGCCCCGCCCGAGCGGGGAGTACGGCACGAAGGTGACGCCCAGTTCGGCGGCGGCCGGGACGGCGGTGCGCTCCACGTCCCGGGAGAACAGCGACCACTCGGACTGCAGCGCCGCGATCGGGTGCACCTCGTGCGCCTCGCGCAGCTCGTCACCGGTCACCTCGGAGAGGCCCAGCGCCTTGACCTTGCCCGCCTGCACCAGCTCGGCCATCGCGCCGACCGACTCGGCCAGCGGGACGGCGGGGTCGCGCCGGTGCATGTAGTAGAGGTCGATCACGTCGACGCCCAGCCGCTTGAGCGAGGCGTCCACGGCGGTGCGGATGTAGGCCGGGTCGTTGCGGACGGCCCGGTGGCGCGGGTCGTCCGCACGGCGCTCGATGGCGAACTTGGTGGCCAGCACCACCTGGTCGCGGTTGGCCCGGACGAACGGGCCGATCAGCTCCTCGTTGGCGCCGGAGCCGTAGATGTCCGCGGTGTCGAACAGGGTGACGCCCGCCTCCAGCGCGGCGTCCAGGGTGGCCAGGGCCTCGGCGGTGTCGGTCGGGCCGTAGAACTCGGACATGCCCATGCAGCCGAGGCCCTGGGTGCCGATCAGCCGGCCGCTGCTACCGAGGTTGACGGTGGGGAGACGCATTCGCTGTTCCTGCCTTCGAGACTCTGGATGGATTCGAGGGATTCGAGGGTTTCGCCGTACAGGTCGATCTTGTAGTCGAGGACCGCGATGGTCGCGTGCAGGTCCGCCAGCTTCAGCCGGACCTCCTCCCGGTGCTCGACCAGCAGGTCCCGGCGGTCCGCCAGGGTGTGCTCGCCCGCCCGGACCAGCTCCACGTAGCGGAGCATGTCCGCGACCGGCATCCCGGTCAGCCGCAGCCGGCCCAGGAACTCCAGCCGCCGTACGTCCGCGTCGCTGTACCGGCGCTGCCCCGAGTGCGAGCGGTTGACCGGATCGAGCAGGCCGATCCGCTCGTACCAGCGCAGCGTGTGCGCGCTCAGCCCCGTCCCGGCGACCATCTCGCCGATGGTGTGCCGGGCCGAGCGGTCGGCGGTCTCGACCTCGGCGCCGTCGTAGGCGCCGCAGTTGAGCAGGTTCGGTGCGGACGTGGTCACGGTGTTACCCCCGGTGGAAGTGACGTTCACGAAGCTACTGAGTTGGAGCGCACTCTAGGCAAGCCCGGCACTCCGGCGCGACCGGGTGAGTCGTTAGAGTCGGGGCATGCAGAGCTTGCGGATGATCGAGGACTGGCCGGTGCCCACTGCGGCGGCCGCTGTGGTGCGGGGCAGTGACGGGGCGGTGCTGGGTGCGGCCGGGCCGCAGGACCAGCTGTTCCCGCTGGCGTCGGTGACCAAGCTGCTCACCGCGTACGCGGTGCTGGTCGCGGTGGAGGAGGGCGTCTTCGAGCTCGACGACCCGGCCGGTCCCGAGGGGTCGACGGTCCGTCACCTGCTGGCGCACACCTCCGGGCTGGCCTTCGACGAGCACCGGGTGATGGCCCCGCCCGGCGATCGGCGGCTGTACTCCAACGCCGGGTTCGACGTGCTGGCGGACGCCCTCACCAAGGCGTCCGGGATCAACTTCGCCGAGTACGCCGCCGAGGCGGTCTTCACCCCGCTCGGCATGGCCTCGACCCTGATCAACACCGCCCACCGCGCACCCGCCGGGGCGGGCGGCCTCTCCACCGCCGCCGACCTGGCCCGGTTCGCCGCCGAGCTGCAGGCGCCCCGGCTGCTCGACCCCTCCACCGTGCACGCCGCCACCCGCGAGGTGGCCTGGCCCGGCCTGAGCGGCGTCCTGCCCGGCTTCGGGCACCGCCGGCCCAACGACTGGGGCCTCGGCTTCGAGATCCGCAGCGACAAGTCCCCGCACTGGACCGGCACCCACAGCTCGCCCGCCACCTTCGGCCACTTCGGCCAGTCCGGCACCTTCCTCTGGGTCGACCCGGCCGCCGGCGTCGCCTGCATCGCCCTCACCGACCGCGACTTCGGCCCCTGGGCCGCGGAGGTCTGGCCGGTCCTCACCGACGCGGTGCTCACCGAGCTCGGCTAGCGGGTCGGCACTCCCGAGCTTGCACCACCAGGGGCCCGGGGAACGGCGGCGCCGACCTCGGGAGCGTTCGACGTGCGGACCGGGTCAGGCACTTTCGCCGTTCCCGGGCTCAGCCGTAGGCGACCGGCGAGTGCATCTCCCAGAGCAGCAGCTCGACGCCGTCCGCCCCCGCCGTGGGGTCGGCGAAGGCGTCGCCGGTGGCCCGGACGCTGTCGCCGGGCTCCATCGAGCGGCCGCCGCCCTGCGGGCCCGGGACGGTGCGGTAGCCGAGCGAACCCTCCGTCAGGTGCACGTAGCGGTACGGGGCTTCGGGCAGTTCCGGCAGCGGCTCCCAGGGGCCGGCCGTGACCAGCCAGAGCGCGGCGTCGCTGCGCCGCAGCCGCAGGGCCTCCGACCCGGCGTCCCGCTCCAGCCCGGAGGCGAGCAGGGTCAGCCCGTCCGCCGCCCGGTCGACCCGCCGCAGGCCGTAGGCCGGGGCGGCGTCGAAGACGTCCGGCTGGAGCCACATCTGCACGAACCGGACCGGCTCGGTCGCGCCGCCGACGTTGCGCTCCGTATGGGTGATCCCGGAGCCGGCGCTCTGCCACTGCACCATGCCGGGGCGGACCACCCCGGCGTGGCCGGAGCCGTCCCGGTGGGCCAGGGCGCCGGACAGCACCCAGGTGAGGATCTCGGTGTCCCGGTGCCGGTGCTCGTCGTAGCCGGCCCCGGGCGCCAGCGTCTCCTCGTTGACCGCCAGCAGGGCGCCGAAGTGGACGTTCCTCGGGTCGTAGTGCCCGGAGAAGGAGAAGGCGTGCCGGGTCTCGATGCCCGGATCGGGGGTCGAGAGATAGCGTTCGGGGGCCCGGCGCAGGTCGGCGCGGGGGCGGGTGGCGGCATCGGTCACGGTGCCACCGTAGTACCGGTGCGGTGCGAGTCCGGGGAGCCTGTGTGACATGGGCCACCGGGTCGATCGGCGGGGGCGGGTACGAGGCGTGCCGTGCGTGAGGCAGTCTTGTCCCTGTGCCATCCGCTTCAGCGAGTTCCGACAAGAAGTCCGCGGCCGAGCAGACCGCCCCGTCCGCCGAGCAGCCGAAGCCCCGACGGGGCGGCCGGCTGACCGCGCAGGAGCGGAAGCTCGCCACCGAACGGGCCGAGCTGAGGGCTGCCACCCTCAAGCGGCTGGAGAAGTCCTCGGGGAAGCTGGCCACCGCCGCGATCGCGCGGATGGACGACCAGTTGGGCTGGTACCGGCGGATGCCGCCGGAGCACCGGTCCTGGATCGGCCTGGTCGCCCAGGCCGGTATCGCCGCGTTCACCGAGTGGTACCGGCACCCGGACGCGCCGCAGGCGATCTCCACCGACGTCTTCGGCACCGCCCCGCGCGAGCTGACCAGGGCCATCACGCTCCGTCAGACCGTCGAGCTGATCCGCACCACGATCGAGGTGATGGAGGAGGCGATCGAGGAGGTCGCCGCGCCCGGCGACGAGGCGGGCATGCGGGAGTCGGTGCTGGTCTACGCCCGGGAGATCGCCTTCGCCACCGCACAGGTGTACGCCCAGGCGGCCGAGGCGCGCGGCGCCTGGGACGCCCGGCTGGAGGCGCTGGTGGTCAACTCCCTGCTCTCCGGCGACGCGGACGAAGGCGTGCTGTCCCGCGCGGCCGCGCTCGGCTGGGGCCAGCCGAGCCAGGTCCGGGTGGTGATGGGCAGTGCCCCGGACGGCGACAGCGAGCTGGTGGTGGAGGCGATCCGACGGGCCGCCAGATACGCCAAGCTGCACGTGCTGACCGGGGTGCTGGGCAAGCGGCTGGTGGTGGTGGTCGGCGGTGACAAGGAGCCGGTGCACGCCGCCCGGGCGCTGATCGGGCAGTTCGCGCCCGGCCCGGTGGTGGTCGGCCCGACGGTCGGCGACCTGCTCTCGGCCACCCGCTCCGCGCACGCGGCGGCAGCCGGGCTGAAGGCCTGCGCGGCCTGGCCGGACGCTCCGCGCCCGGTGCTGGCGGACGACCTGCTGCCCGAGCGGGCGCTGGCCGGGGACCAGGCGGCCCGGCAGCAGTTGGTGGAGGAGATCTACACACCGCTGGACGAGGCCGGGTCGGCACTGCTGGAGACGTTGAGTGTCTATCTGGAACAGGCCTCCTCACTGGAGGGCGCCGCCCGGATGCTCTTCGTCCACCCAAACACCGTGCGCTACCGGCTTCGACGTGTGACCGATGTCACCGGCTATGCTCCCTCCGACGTGCGTTCGGCCTTCACACTGCGGATCGCACTGGCCCTGGGCCGACTCGGATCGGCCGCCAACCATGGCTGACACGCTGTAGGGATTCCACAATCCGGCGTGCTTTTCTTCGTTACCGTCGCCTACCCGCCCCCGGGTGCCTGGCGAGAGAGGGTTGAACCGTGCTCGTAATCGTCGCCCCTGGACAGGGTGCCCAGACCCCCGGATTCCTCAACCCCTGGCTTGAGCTGGACGGCGCTGCCGACCGGCTGCGGGCCTGGTCCGACGTGGCCGGGCTGGATCTGGTCCGGTTCGGCACCGAGGGCTCGGAGGAGGAGATCAAGGACACCGCCGTCGCCCAGCCGCTGCTGGTCGCCGCGGGCCTGCTCACCGCCACCGAGCTGTTCGGTGCCCCGACCGGCGGCCCGTTCGGCGCGGTCGCCGGGCACAGCGTCGGTGAGATCACCGCCGCCGCGCTGGCCGGGGTGCTGAGCGTGGAGGACGCGCTCGCCTTCGTCCGCGAGCGCAGCCTGGCGATGGCCGACGCCGCCGCCGTCACCGCGACCGGGATGGCCGCCCTGCTGGGCGGCGACCCGGAGACCGTCGCCGCGAAACTGGCCGAGCACGGCCTGACCGCGGCCAACAACAACGGCGGCGGCCAGCTGGTCGCGGCCGGCACCCTGGACCAGCTGGCGGCCCTGAAGGCCGACCCGCCGGCGGGCTCGCGGGTGATCCCGCTGAAGGTGGCCGGTGCGTTCCACACCGAGCACATGGCCCCCGGCGTGGAGCGGCTGGCCAAGCTGGCCCCGACCCTGACGGTGCATGACCCGAAGGTGCCGTACCTGTCCAACAAGGACGGTGAGGTCGTACAGTCTGGTACCGAAGTGCTGGACCGCCTGGTCTCCCAGGTGTCCAACCCGGTCCGCTGGGACCTCTGCATGGAAACCCTGCAGCAGCTCGGTGCCACCGCCGTCATCGAGCTCTCCCCGGCCGGTACCCTCACCAACCTGGTCAAGCGCAACGTCAAGGGTGTCGCGACGCTGGCCCTCAAGACCCCGGCCGACCTCGACAAGGCGCGTGCGCTGATCGAGGAGCACGGCGGGCAGGAGCAGGACGCATGACATCACCTCAGATCCAGCCGTCCACCGGTGCCGCGTTCTCGCGCATCCACGGCGTCGGCGGCTACCGCCCGGTGCGGGTGATCCCCAACTCCGAGGTCCTGAACTGGATCGACTCCTCGGACGAGTGGATCCGCTCCCGCAGCGGGATCACCGAGCGCCGCTGGGCCGGCCCGGAGGAGAGCGTCGCCGAGATGTCGGTGCAGGCCGCCGGCAAGGCCATCGCGATGGCCGGGATCAGCCCGGAGCAGATCGGCGGCGTGATCGTGGCCACCGTCTCCCACCTCAAGCAGACCCCGGCGATCGCCACCGAGATCGCCGAGCGGCTCGGCTGCGGCACCGCGCCCGCCTTCGACATCTCGGCCGCCTGTGCCGGCTTCGGCTACGGCCTGAGCCTGGCCGACGGCATGGTGCGCGGCGGCAGCGCCGGGTACGTGCTGGTGATCGGCGTCGAGCGGCTCAGCGACCTGACCGACACCTCGGACCGTTCGACCGCTTTCATCTTCGGTGACGGCGCGGGCGCCGCCATCGTCGGTCCGTCCGACACTCCCGGCATCGGCAAGGTGATCTGGGGTTCGGACGGTTCGCAGAAGGACGTCATCTCGCAGACCCAGGCCTGGGACACCGCGTTCGCCAAGCAGGACGCGGTCAACGGGACGGGCGAGGAGATCAAGTGGCCCGCCCTGCGGATGGAGGGCCAGTCGGTCTTCCGCTGGGCGGTCTGGGAGATGGCCAAGGTGGCCCAGCAGGCGCTGGACGCCGCCGGGATCACCGCCGACCAGCTCGGCGCCTTCATCCCGCACCAGGCCAACATGCGCATCACCGACGCCATGATCAAGGCCCTCAAGCTGCCGGCCACCGTGCCGGTCGCCCGCGACATCGCCGAGACCGGCAACACCTCCGCGGCCTCCATCCCGCTGGCCATGGAGCGCATGCTGGAGAGCGGGGAGGCCCGCAGCGGCGACCTCGCGCTGATCATCGGCTTCGGGGCGGGTCTGGTCTACGCCGCAGCAGTCGTTACTCTCCCCTAGGCGCCCACGCACCGTCAGGTCGCCTACATCCGAATACCTGCGAACGTCCGCCGGGCGGTCGCTGTCAACACCGAATGAGGAGCAGCCAGTATGGCTACCAAGGACGAGGTTCTGTCCGGTCTCGCCGAGATCGTCAACGAGATCGCCGGCATCCCGGCCGAGGACGTCGAGCTCGACAAGTCCTTCACCGATGACCTCGACGTCGACTCGCTCTCCATGGTCGAGGTCGTCGTGGCCGCCGAGGAGCGCTTCGACGTGAAGATCCCGGACGACGAGGTCAAGAACCTCAAGACCGTCGGCGACGCCGTGGACTACATCCTCGCGAACGCCGCCGCCTGACCCACGGTCGGTTTCACCACTGACCGCCCGGGCGGCCGGGGTACCCACCCCGGCCGCCCGGTCACCCCACCCCGGCACCGCCGCCACCTGCCACACGTGAGAGAAGAAGAAACCAGTGACCGCTGAAAACCGCACCGTGGTCGTCACGGGTATCGGCGCCTTCACGCCGCTGGGCGGCACCGCCGCCTCGTTCTGGGAGGGCCTGATGGAAGGCCGTTCCGGTGTGGCAGTGCTGACCGAGGAGTGGGCCGCCGACCTCCCCGTCCGGATCGCGGCGCGCACCGCCGTCGAGCCGGGCGAGATCCTGCCCCGCCCGCTGGCCCGCAAGCTGGACCGCTCGGCGCAGTTCGCGCTGATCGCGGCCCGCGAGGCCTGGGCCGACGCGGGCTACGAGACCCCCGCCACCGACGAGTCCTCCAAGCTCGCCCCCGAGCGGCTGGGCGCGGTCATCGCCTCCGGCATCGGCGGCGTGACCACCCTGCTCGACCAGTACGACGTGCTGAAGGACAAGGGCGTCCGCAAGGTCTCCCCGCACACCGTCCCGATGCTGATGCCGAACTCCCCGGCGGCCAACGTCGGCCTGGAGGTCGGCGCCCGCGCCGGCGTGCACACCCCCGTCTCCGCCTGTGCCTCCGGCGCCGAGGCGATCGGCTACGCGATCGAGATGATCCGTACCGGCCGCGCCGACGTCGTGGTGGCCGGCGGCACCGAGGCGGCGATCCACCCGCTGCCCATCGTCGCCTTCGCCAACATGATGGCGATGTCGAAGAACAACGAGAACCCGCAGCAGGCCTCCCGTCCGTACGACAAGGCCCGGGACGGCTTCGTGCTCGGCGAGGGCGCCGGCGTCGTGGTGCTGGAGTCGGCCGACCACGCCGCGGCCCGCGGCGCCCGGGTCTACTGCGAGGCGGTCGGCCAGGGTCTCTCCTCCGACGCCCACCACATCGCCCAGCCCGAGCCGACCGGCTCCGGCGTGGCCCGCGCGATCGCCCAGCTGTTCGAGCAGAACGACCTCGACAAGGCCGACATCGTGCACGTCAACGCGCACGCCACCTCGACCCCGCAGGGTGACGTCGCCGAGCTCAAGGCGCTCCGCAAGGAGCTCGGCGAGCACCTCGACCACGTCGCCGTCTCGGCCACCAAGTCGATGACGGGCCACCTGCTCGGCGGCGCCGGCGGCATCGAGACCGTCGCCACCGTGCTGGCCCTGCACCACCGGCTGGCCCCGCCGACCATCAACCTGGACGACGCCGACCCCGAGGTCGACGCCGACATCGTGGTGGGCGAGCCGCGCAAGCTCCCCGAGGGCCGGATCGCCGCGCTGAACAACTCGTTCGGCTTCGGCGGCCACAACGTGGTGCTGGCCTTCCGCAGCCTCTGACCGTCGGTCATACCGGAAGCCCGGTGCACGGATCCGTCCGTGCACCGGGCTTCCGGCGTTCTGCGGCCGTGCTGCCGTGCTCCTGGCCCGGTCAGACCACCTGGTGCAGCCAGCGCACCGGGGCGCCCTCGCCCGCGTAGCGGAACGGCTCCAACTCGTCGTCCCAAGGCTTGCCGAGCAGCCTGGCCAGGTCGGCCTCCAGGTCGGTGCCCTCGTTCCTGGCCCGGAGCAGGACGGCGCGCAGCCGGTCCTCGGGGATCAGGATGTCGCCGTGGATGCCGGTGACGGCGTGGAAGATGCCGAGCGCGGGGGTGGAGCTGTAGCGCTCGCCCTCGGTGCTCGTGGTCGGCTCGCTGGTGACCTCGAAGCGGATCAACTGCCAGCCGCGCAGGGCGGATGCCAGCCGCGAGGCGATGCCGGGCTCCCCCTGCCAGGAGAGCTCCGCCCGCCAGTGGCCGGGCGCGGCGGGCTGACGGATCCAGTCGAGACTGATCCGTGCGCCGAGCACGCCTGCCACCGCCCACTCGACGTGCTGGCACAGCGCGCGGGGCGCGGAGTGGATGTACAGGACTCCACGTGTCGTCACCGGGACCTCCAGGCTGTGGACGAGGGTCGCCTTCCCCAGCTGCCTCGTGCCCGTCGCCGGTCTGCGCCGTCTCCGTCGTGCTCTGTCGTTACTGGTTGGTGCTGCTGTCTTTCCGGTACTCGTCTTTCCGGTCCTGCCCCCGCCGCGCTCAACTTATTCGACATATAGGTAATTAAGTTGAGCAAAACGGACAGCTTTCACCCCATGCTAGCCCGATCCACCCCGAGGTCTACCCCTCGTCAGGATCTCTCCCCCGAACGGCCCCATCCTGGTCGGTCCCACCGTAGCGCCCTGCGCACAGGGCCGTATGACGGTCCGTCGGATCGGGGCCGCACGCCGCCGCGCACGCGCCCGTACCCAAACCGCCCCCGCCGGAAGGGCGGGGGCGGCGGGGCGGCGGTCGCCGTGTGCTCAGTGGGTGAGGCGGACCACCATCTTGCCGGTGTTGGCACCGCCGAGCAGGCCGATGAAGGCCTCGGCGGTGTTCTCCACGCCGTCCACCACGGTCTCGTCGTAGCGCAGTTCGCCGCTGCTCAGCCAGCCCGCCATCTCCTGGACGAACTGCCCCTGGAGCGCGGCGTGGTCGTTGACCAGCATGCCCTGCAGGCGGAGCCGCTTGCCGATCGCCAGCGCCAGGTTGCGCGGACCGGCCGGGGCGGTGGTGTCGTTGTACTGCGCGATGGCGCCGCACAGGGTGACCCGGCCGTGCACGTTGAGCGCACCGATCGCGGCCTCCAGGTGGTCACCGCCGACGTTGTCGAAGTAGACGTCGATGCCGTCCGGGGCGGCGGCCGCGAGCTGCTCGCGGACCGGGGCGTCCTTGTAGTTGAAGGCCGCGTCGAAGCCATAGCCGTCCACCAGGGTGGCCACCTTCTGCGCCGAACCGGCCGAGCCGACCACGCGCTTGGCACCCTTGAGCCTGGCGATCTGGCCGACCAGCGAACCGACCGCGCCGGCCGCGCCGGAGACGAAGACGGTGTCGCCCTCCTGGAAGCCCGCCACCTCCAGCAGGCCCGCGTACGCGGTCATGCCCGGCATCCCGAGCACGCCCAGGTAGTAGGAGAGCGGGGCGAGTTGGGCGTCCACCTTGACCGCGTGCTTGGCGTCGAAGGTGGCGTACTCGCGCCAGCCGAGCCCGTGCAGCACCGCGTCGCCGACCTCGAAGCCCTCGGCCTCGGAGGCGACCACGTAGCCGACCGCGCCGCCGTCCATGACCCGGTCGAGCTGGAACGGCGGGACGTACGACTTCACGTCGTTCATCCGGCCGCGCATGTAGGGGTCGACCGAGAGGTACTCGTTGCGGACCAGGATCTGCCCCGGGCCGGGCTGCCGGACCGGCGCCTCGACCAGCGCGAAGTCGGCGGGCTTCGGCCAACCGTCGGGACGGGCGGCCAGCTGCCACTCGCGGCCGGTGGTGGGGGTTGCCTGCTCTGCCATGGCTGTACTCCTCGTCGCGCTGAGCCACCTGAAAGGTTGACCTACTGAAGCAATCGTGGGCATGAAAGGTTCACCTTGTCAAATATTCAGTTAGACTGGATGCATGGAGACCAAGCCCGCCCAGGACGCCGCTGCGCCCACCGATGCCATCACCCGCGAGGTCGTGGACCTGATGGCCGGTCTGGTCGCGCTCTTCCACCGCGAGTACGAGGAGGCCGCCGCCGCCCGATCGCTCACCGGTGCCCAGGCCAAGGTGCTCGCCCTGCTGCGGCGCGGCCCGATGCCGATGCGCCACATCGCCCAGACCCTGAGCTGCGAGCCGTCCAACATCACCGGCATCGTCGACCGCCTGGAGGGCCGCGGCTTCGTCACCCGCGAGGCCGACCCGCAGGACCGCCGGGTCAAGCTGGTCGCCGCCACCGACTCCGGCGGCGCCGCCTCCGAGGAGCTCCGCGAGTCGCTCAACTTCGCCCGCGAGCCGCTCGCCGCCCTGAACGAGGAGGAGCGCACCCAGCTGCGCGACCTGCTCAGCCGGATCCTGCGGCACGCCGGGCCGGACGACGCGGGGGCCTGAGCACCCGGGGTTCCGGCCGCGGAGCTCCGACCGCGCGGCACCCGGGCACGCCTCCTTCACAGGGGGGCGACTGATCCTGCACGGACGTTCCTTGTTAGATTGCGCTTTCGTGTAACCGACCGACCCGCCGGACCGTCTAAATAACGAGGGCCCAGCAGAGCCCCCGCAGACCGACGGAATCCGCCGAGCGGCCGCAGCAGAGAGCGCCTGACACCATCATGAGCGACCCGAAGATCCGGCCTGCCTCCCGTCGGAAGCGGCTGGCCAAGTTCGCCGGTGCGACGGCAGCTGTCCTGGTACTGGCCACCGCAGGCACCGGGGCGTGGTTCTACCACCGCCTCGACGGCAACATCACCACCTTCGACGCCGGCGGCATCGCCACCAGCCGGCCCCCGGTGCCCACCCCCGCCAAGGTCGGCGGCGGCCTGCCGGTCAACGTCCTGCTGCTCGGCTCGGACACCCGCAACGACGGCAACGGCGACCTCGGCGGCGGCGACGAGGGCGTCGGGCACTCCGACACCGCGATCGTGCTGCACGTCTACGGCGACCGCCGGCACGCCGTCGCGGTCTCGATACCCCGCGACACCCTGGTCACCGTCCCGGCCTGCAAGCTGGCCGACGGCCGGTGGACCACCCCGCGCACCAACCAGATGTTCAACTCCGCCTTCACCGTGGGCGAGTTCGAGCAGGGCAACCCCGCCTGCTCGCAGAACACGGTCGAGAACCTCACCGGTCTGCGGATCGACCACACCATCGTGGTCGACTTCAAGGGCTTCGCCGCGATGACCGAGGCGGTCAAGGGCGTCGACGTCTGCGTGCCCAACGCCGTCGACTCCTACGGCATACACCTGGAGAAGGGCCGGCAGACCCTGGCCGGGCAGCTCGCGCTGGACTACGTCCGGGCCAGGCACGGCTTCGGCGACGGCTCCGACATCGGGCGGATCAAGCGCCAGCAGGCCTTCCTCTCCTCGCTCATCAAGAAGGTGCAGGACCAGGGCTTCAACCTGACCACCCTGCTCCCGCTCGCCGACGCCGCGAGCAAGTCGCTGACCGTCGACCCCGGGCTCGGCACACCGATGAAGCTGGTCGACTTCGCCCAGTCGCTGCAGGACATCAAGCTCGCCGACATCGAGTTCGTCACCGTCCCCTGGCGCTACCAGGGCGACCGGGTGGCCCTGGTCCACCCCGACGTCGACCGGCTCTGGGACCTGCTCCGCCAGGACCGCACCCTCGACGGCCAGTCGACCGGCCAGGTGACCGCGGCCCCCTCGGAGACCCCCTCGATCCCCGCCGTCACCACCCCCGTGGTGCTGCTGAACGCCACCCGCACCGCGGACCTGGCCACCCGCACCGGCGAGACCCTCAAGGCCCAGGGCTACACCGACATCACCGTCGGCCCCACCCCCACCAGCACCCGCCGCACCACGCTGATCACCTTCCCCAAGGCCCAGCTCGACGCGGCCGAGGCGCTGGCCCGCTTCTTCCCCACCGCCGAACTCGTCCCCGGCTCCGCCGCCACCGGACTCACCGTCACCCTCGGCCGCGACCTCGCCCCCGCCACCCCGGCCGGCACCACCACCCCGACCCCTTCGGGCACCGGCGTCCCCACCGGCATCGCCGAGAACACCCGCACGGCCGACTCCGACCTCTGCTCCAACCTGACGTTCGGTTAGCCGGGCCGCCGGCGCCGCCCGACGGGTGAAGGTCCGGTGCGAAGCACCCCGGTTCCCCCGCGCCGCAGGGCATGAATCACACTTGGGGTGGCGGAACATCTCCGCACGGGGGGCCGGTTCCTTCCGGAACCGGTCGAACAACTTGCGGGGGAATCGTGTCGACATCGACACTCACTACGGTCTCGAGCGCCTCCATACCGGAGACCGCCACGGACACCACCGGCCGCCGGAGATTCGGCGGCCGACGCCCGGAGCCGGCGCTGCTCCGCTTCGCGGCCGTCCTGCTGGCACTGCCGCCGCTCGCCCACCTGGTCTCGGCGGATCTGCTCACCTTCCTCGTCCTCTGGGTCGCGGCAGCCGCGCTGATCCGGTCCCGCGCCACCGCGTTCGACCGCCTGATGATCTCCGGTACCGCGCTGATCGGCTGGACCTGCGCACTCGGGATCCTGGCCAGCCGCTGGCCCTGGGGCCTGCACCCGGTGGCGCTCGCCGAAGCCACCGCCGTCCTGCTGATCGCGATCCGGGCGGTCCACCGGCCCGAACCCACCGCATCCAGGCCGTCGTTCGGCACCGCGGTCCGCCGACTGGTCCCCGTCCGGGACCACCCGCTGCTGCTGACCGGTGGGCTGACCGTCGCCTTCTTCCTCTACCCGCTGCTGCGCCTCACCGACGTCGGCCGGATCGCCACCGTGATCCCGGCCGAGGACCTCGGGCGGCACGCGGCGCTCTACGACACCCTGCTGCGCATCGGCGGGCTCGCCTCCCTGCACCAGGGCGACGCGGCCACCTCCCTGCAGACCGGCATGGCCACGTACCCGCAGGGCAGCCACCTGACGCTGGCCACCGTCACCACCTTCCTGACCGGTGGGACCGTGCCGAGCGGCTCGATCGCCGAACTCGCCCTGTTCGCACTGCTCAACAGCCTGGTCACGGCCGGGCTCGGGGTGGCCGTCCTCTGGGCCGTGCACCGGGCCGCCGGCCCCGCCCTGCGCGGCTGGCGCAGCCTCGTGCTGCTCCTTCCGACCGCCGCCCTGCTGCTCGTCCTCGAACTCCCGCAGATGCAGGTCCGCGGCTTCCTCAGCGAGATCTTCGCGCTCGGCCTGCTCGCCGTCCTGGTCGGGCTGGCGATCCGGCCGCTCTCCCGCACCCGCGAACAGATCGTCGTACTCGGTGCCCTGACCGTCGGCATCTCCTTCGGCCACTACCTGCTGCTGCCGGCCGCCGGGATCGTGGTGCTCGCCTGGACCGCCGTGCACCGGCGCACCTGGCGCGCCCACTGGGTCCTGCTGCTGCTGACCGGTGCCGCGACCGGGGCCCTCGCCCTCTTCCCGGTGTACGCCAACCTCGCCCAGGCCGGTGAGGCCGAGGTGCTGACCTACCCGGGCGCGATCGTCCCGGTCGGCCGCAACCTGCTGTTCCCACTGGTGGCCGTCGCCCTCTGCGGGCTGCTGTCCAAGGGCTCCCGGGCCAACCGTCCGCGCCGGATCGCCCTGCTCTCGGGCAGCGCGACCGCGGCGCTCGCGTTCGTCGTGATGGAGTACCAGCTCAAGAGCACCGGCGGCACCTCGTACTTCTACGAGAAGCTGCTGCACCAGCTCCTGGTGGTCGGCCTGATCTGCTTCGCCGCCGCACTGCTGCCGCTGCTCGGCCGCCGCCCGGTCGCCGGGGAGCACCGCGGTGCCGGTCCCTCTCGTCCCGCTCTGCTGCGGCTGCGGTCCGGCGCGACCGTCCTGGTCGCCACCGGCTGCGCGGTGTTCGCCGTGCTCAGCAGCGGCCAGCCCGGCCGCGGCGCCGAAGGGGGCTGGGCCACCAGCGCCGGCCGGGGGCTGCTCCGCAACGACTACGACCGGACCGACATCGCGCAGCGGATCGCCGCGATCGAGGCCGCCCGGCCCGACCACGACCAGCTCCTCACCATCTCGCTGGCCGGTTCCCGCGCCTACTCCGAGCCCAACGACTGGGGCTCCGCCCAGGACAACCTCTGGTTGAGCGTGCTGGGCCAGGACCAGGGCCGCACCTGGAAGGCCTGGGCCTGGGGCCTCTACCCCCGCACTCCCAAGGAGATCGTCGAGTACGCGGCCGCCTCCCCCCAGCCCGTCCGCTTCTTCCTCGACGACCCCGAGCTCCTCGCCAAGGTCAAGGAGCTCGCGGCCGGGCGCCCGGACCCGCGCCTGGAGCTCTACCTGATCAAGCCGGCCGGCCCCGGCAAGCGCGTCGCCGAGCAGGTGGCCGTGCGCTGACGGACCGTCGCCCTCGCCCCCTCTGGTGCGGTCAGACCGGGTCGGGCAGGCCGGTGACGAGGACGGTCACGCGGGTGCCCGGGGGGAGTTGGCGGTTGAGGGCCGCGTGATGGACGGCGTGCAGGGTCTTGGCGACGTAGCGGCGTTCCAGGACCAGGCCGTGGCGGTGCTCGAACTCGGCGGCGAAGGCGGTGAGTTCGGGGGTGATCCGGCCGTAGCCGCCGCCGTGGTGGGTGTGGGTGATCCGCCAGTTGTCGAACGGGTGGGCGTAGGTGGCCCGGTGGAGGTCGGCGACCTCGCGTTCCAGGTAGCCCTCGCCGCGCAGGACGGCCACGCCGAGGGCCCGGGCGCCGGGCGGGAGGCCGGCGGCGAGGCCGGCCAGGGTGCCGCCGGTGCCGACCGGGCAGACCAGCAGGTCGGCCGGGCCGAGGTCGGGGATCTCGGCGGGGACGGTCGCGGCGCCTCGGACGGCGAGCGGGTTGGAGCCGCCCTCGGGGAGGACCAGCCAGCCGGGGGCCGGGGGCCGCTGTTCGGTCAGCAGGGCCCGGTACGCGGAGCGGGCCACGAACCGCAGCTCCATCCCGCACGCCTCCGCCGCCCGCAGCGACCAGTTGCGCGGGGCGGCGGCCAGTTCGTCACCGCGCACCACCCCGATGCTCGGCAGCCCGAGCGCCTGCGCGGCCGCCGCCACCGCCCGCAGGTGGGTGGAGTACGCCCCGCCGTAGGTCAGCAGCCCCAGCGCGCCGACGGCCACCGCGTGCTCCAGGTTCGGCGCGAGCTTGCGCCACTTGTTGCCGGGGACGGTGGGGTGAGCCAAGTCGTCCCGCTTCAGCCGCAGTTCCACCCCGGCCCGGGCGAAGTCGGGGTCGTCCAGCACCTGCAACGGGGTCGGGAGATCGGCGGGGAGCAGCACGCAGGACAGGATACGAGCCAAGGACACGACCCTCTCGCGGAGCTCACCGTCACCTGCCCTGGGAAGACGTTCGTGTCGCCAATATGCAGGCTTTGGGTAATTTGAGGCCTGCCCGAAAAGTCCCTTCTCGGGCCTTAAACCCGAAATGCGGTTACTGCTCAAGCGTCTAGGCGTCTACAGTTCATGCCGTTTTGCCCCGAAAGCTCCTGTCCGGTTCGAAAAGGTCCCGCGTTGTCCGACGGGTCGAGACAGGGGCAGATGCGAGCCAGCCACCCTGAACAGGTGCTACTGCCACAGAGCAAAGACACCCGCGCACGGTGAGGCCGCTCGCGGTCTCCCCGATGCTGCTCAACTGGGTGGACGATCTCGGCCGGATCGTGCTGCTCGGCCCACTGGTACGCAGCCGCCAGGCTGAGCTCGGCCGACTCGGGCGGGAGTGCCAGCTGCTGATCCTGGGTGCGGCCACGCTGATGCCGCTGCCGCACATCCTCTTCGCATTTTTCGCCCTGCGGCTGGCCACCACCGCCGCGGTCTCCCCGATGCACGAGGCCGGCGTCCTACTCGGCGGCACCTTCCTCGCCAAGGGGCGCCTGGGGGCCCGACTGCTGGCCGCCGGGGCCATCATTGACCGGCCGCTCTGATCGCCCTCGGGTAGGGCCGGGCCGGGGCTGGCTGACGGTTTGTCATGGCGGCGGCGCCCAGCGGCTCACGCGGGTGTCAACACTGCCCCCACCAACCCGCACCCCGCCGCAGGTCAGCTGGGCAGCAGCGGCTTTGTGTTGCACCCGTCCCCCTCCAGATCAGTTGAATGCGACCCCAGACAAGCCACTTCCTTGCTGGTCGGAGGGGTATCTCCGTCTTCATGCCCGGCCGCTGGGCCGACTATTGGCCGGTGGATCCGGATTCAGGGACCGGCCGGCACTTCGCGAACGTGGAAGGAACC
The DNA here is from genome assembly GCF_040296785.1 of Kitasatospora sp. NPDC002040. Taxonomy (NCBI): domain Bacteria; kingdom Bacillati; phylum Actinomycetota; class Actinomycetes; order Kitasatosporales; family Streptomycetaceae; genus Kitasatospora; species Kitasatospora sp. NPDC002040. Next base: position 176,521 of record NZ_JBEOXV010000004.1, read on the forward strand.
GCAGAGAACGAACCCCGCGGGCCGACCGTCGTCAAGCAGGACAAACCGGTGAAACTGATACCGCAAATGCTCTGGAACTTCGACAAGCTCATCGATCTCGGAGTTCTCGTCCACCTCGTTGATCGACAAATGGCCGTACGAGGAGCGGGTCTTCATGCCAGCCACATTGCCGAAGGCAACCTCGGTGACCGTACTCTCACCCTCCACTCGACTGCTGCGAAAAATTAGCATTCGATGTGATATCTGGTAGGACCAGAGCCACATGCGAGTTGAAAATCGAGGAAACTTCTGATTCGTTGTCATATTGAAGTCCGATTGTTTTCAGCCACTGAATGGATTCTTTGTCGGCTTACCGTCCTCGTAGAAGGTAACGCGGTTCTGGACCTCCGGGGGCGCTGCTTTGATCATGGCGAGCTCCCAGGCGGTGAACTCCACACCGACAGGGGGGCTGGACGCTCCCTCGGCCGGCTTGGCGTACTCGATAGCGTTCTTGCTCCCGATGCCGTCGAGGTTGAAGTGGATCTCGGTGGTGCTCTTGGGATCGAGCACCTGCCGCACTACCTCGGTCCAGTTGCGGTCCCCCCAGTCGTTCCAATGGGGGGCACCGGTCATGTCGGCGAAGTCCGCGAGGGCCCATTCATCCGTGTCGGTCGAGGTCTTACCCAAGGAGACCTTGGTGAAGCAGGAGTCGCCGGTGTTGTGGACCAGCACCGGGGCGGAGCCCGCCAGTACGTAGTAGGTGTGCAGGTCTGCGACGGTGAGGTTGCGCATGCCCGCCTCGCCCGGCACCGGGGTCACGGCGGCGATGCGGACCCGGTCGCCGGAGGAGGTTGCCAGCGAGTGACCCACCGGCAGGTGGCCAGCCGGTGTCCACGTGCCGGTGGTGGCATCCCAGAACGGGTGATTGGCAGTGGTGTGAACGGTTTGGAAGGTGCCATCGGCGAGCTGGACCTGAACGTCGGTCAGATCCTTGTCGTGGTTGAGCCAGGTAGCGGTGACCTCATGGCCGCCGCCGTGCTCGGCGGTCGACGGGTCGGCGGCCTCAACCTGGTCACCCACCTGAATATCGGAGATCGGCTTGAGCGAGCCGTCGGCCATCAGGACCAGGGTGTCGCCCGAGAAGCTGCAGCCTGCGAACTTTCCGCTGGTGTTGAAGCCCGGGATCTTTCCGCCCCCGTAGGCCAAGGCACCACCGACCACGGCATTGAGAGCCAGAGCCTGGACGTCGGTGCAGTCATTGGCGCACTGTCCGGCTGCGCCTGCGAGCGCACCGACCATCACCATGCAGCCGGCGCCGCCGCTCTCGGGACACAGCGCCGCACCGATCAGGGAGACGGCCATCGAGGCCACGAAGCCCTTTGAGGCGTCCCAGAGCTCCGAGAGGGTGACGTCGCCGAGAAGGGCCCACCGGGCGCGCACCATCAGGGGGCCGTAGGTGTGGCCGTTCGGGTCATTCCAGTGCTTGGGGTCGTTCGCGATGAAGTGCGCGAGGTCCTTCTTGAAGACCTCGAGGCGCTCCTTCGGGATCTTGTTGAGGATCTCGGTCGCGACCGGGTCCGGCTGCGCGGTGGGAGTGCCGGAGCTGGCGGCCGGGGTGCTCGGAGGGGGCGGCGTCCCCGTCGGGCAGGGGATGTCGCTGCCGTTGCCGCCGCAGGCCAGCCGTAGGCCGGTCGGGTCGCTGTGGGTAGCCGGGTTGCTGGCGGCGTAGGTGTAGCCGTTCTGCTGCTGCGGGTCGGACTCCAGGATCGGGTCGAGGCTGATGAACCTTCCGAGGCGGGTGTCGTACTGACGGGCGCCGACGGTGGTGAGTTCGGCCTTGGTGCTCAGTGGTTTGTCGAGGAAGCCATTCTTGTCCAGCCAGGACGTGCCGGGGGCGGCGCCGCGCGGGGCGCCGTACGGGGTGTACTGCTTCCAGGCCGGGTTCTTGCCGTTCGCGTCGAGGCTGACCGCGCCGGTGCCGTGCAGGTCGGTGAGGACGAAGCTGGCTGCCGTGTTCGTGACCACGGCCTGGCCACCGCCGGGCAATGGGTAGCTGCGGGTGTTGCCCTTGGCGGTGGTGTTGGTGTCGAGGGTGATCTGCTGGTTGGGCAGGAAGACGGTGATAGTGCCGGGGTCGAGGCGCTCCGCCACGTTGCCGTCGGCGTCGTAGTAGTAGGTGGTGGTGTTGCCGTTGGCACCGGCGGCCCGGAGCTTGCCCTGCTTGTCCCAGGTGAGGGTCTGCTGGCCGGCCGTGGTGGGGCGCGAGGTGGTGGCGCCGAGGCTGTTGTAGCAGTAGGTACCGGTGCTGGTGCTGCCGCCGCTGGTACCGGTGCTGGCCAGGGTGTGGGGGCCGGTGGTGGTGGGGCAGCCGGCGGCGCTGCCGCCGTAGGTGTGGGTGGTGGTGGTGTCGGCGGAGACGCCGTTCAGGGCGTGCTCCACCTTGGTCTTCGGCTGGCCGAGGGCGTCGAAGGTCCAGCTGGTCCAATACGCGCTGCCAGCGACTCCGTCGGTGACCGTGGTGGCGACGTTCTGCGGAGTCGGGACGGTGTTGCAGGCGGTGGCCGGGCCGGAACTGGTCCAGGCCTGGGTCAACCGCGCCAGAGTGTCGTAGCCAAAGCACTGGGTCTCGGTGACGGTCCCGTTGCGGACGCTGCTCTGCGCGGTGAGATTGCCGGACGCGTCGTAGCTGTACGCGGTGTTGTCGTACGGCGTGGTGGAGACCGCGGTGTTGCTGACCTTCTGATAGCTCAGTGCCCCGGTGTTGGGGTCGTAGCCGTAGTTGACGGTAGCCGGGGAGGCGGCCGGCCCGAGACCGGTCGCGGCGACCTGGCCGAGCGCGGTGTAGGTGACGCTCTGGGTATAGCCGGTGGTGCTGCTTCCGAGCGAGTACAGCTTGTCGAGGCCGTGGTAGCCGGCATAGCCGGTGTTGAGGATCTCCGTGGCCATGCCGCCGGCAGCAGGGATCAGCGTGCCCTTGGGCAAGCCGGCTGTGGCGGTGTAGGAGTGCCGGTAGAGGTACTTACCGGCGAGTGCGTGGGTGCCGGGGACGGTGAACTCTTCACCGAGCGAGGAGCCCCACGTGTTGAAGCCCTGCGCCTGGGTGACGAAGGTGCCGACAGGGGTGTCGGAGGTGACGGTGGTGAGCCGGCCCTTGGGGTTGGTCATACCGGGGACGGCGTTGTTGCTGTTGTCGTAGACCCAGGTGGCGACCGGGGTGGCGGTGGTCTGGCCGGAGACCGGGACGTCGTACCGGGCGGTCCGCCGACTCAGCGCGTCATAGGCGAAAGACGAGGTGTTCCCGGTGGAGTCGCTGACCTGCAGCAGATTTCCGACCGCATCGTAGACACTTGGCGAGCCGGCGGGCGTCGACCCGGAGTCGGGATCGGCGCTGGTGATCAGCTGTCCGAGAAAGTCGTAGCCACTGGTCCAGGTGGCGCCGAGGGCATCAATGCTCTGGTACGGGCGGCCCAGCCGATCGAAGGTGTGTCTCGTGGCCTGGGTGGTGCCGCCGGTCACGCTCACGGTGGTGAAGCCGCCGGTAATCTGGGTGCTGACGGTGGGTGAGGTCGCGTACTGGTCCAGTTCGGTGGCGCGGCCGAGCGCGTCGGTGACGGTCGCGGAGGCGGCCGTGCCGGTGGGCGGCACGGTGATGGTGCGGTCGCCGAGGTACTGACTGTACGCCGTGCGCTTGACCACCTGTTGGGAGAGCGAGGTGACCACGGTGGGCCGACCAAGGCCGTCGTACGCGGTCTTGGTCAGTTGGTCGACATTGGCTTCGCCACCGCTGGGGGCGACCAGGTCGCTACCCGGGTTGGCGCTCTTGTCCCAGTAGTTGGTGAAAGTCTTGTAGGTCCAACCGTGCGAGTCGTAGTAGGTGTCGTTGATGATCCGGCCGTCAGCGGTGGTGACGGCCTGGTTCTGGGTCTGCCGGACCCGCAGCAGAGAGTCGAGCAGCGTGCTGGCGGTCGAGTAGCCGGAAGAGTCGTTCAGCACCTTGGTGGTGACCACCACCGGCGCGTTGGTGCCGGTCGCAGGGAAGGCGTAGCTGAACAACTCGTTGGCCGGGCCGCTGGTCGGCCGGTTGTAGCGCCACACCGCGATGGTGCGGCCCAAGCCGTCCGCCTTGGCAGTGGTGACGATGCCGTTGATGTCGGTGGACGTCAGCGCGAGGCCGCGAGCCGGATCGAGAGTGGTGATCTGACTCTGGCCGACCACGTTGGTGACCGTCAGCCCGGTGGTGGTGAGGTAAGGCGTCCGGGTGTAGCTGCTGACGCTCCGGTGTCCGGCGGCGTCGTAGATCGCGCTGGGCTTGCCGAACGAGTCGGTGACCGTGCTGCCCTTGGTCTGGTAGGTGAATGCGCCGCCGCTGTACCCGGTTGCCACCTGGATCACCGACGAATCGCCCTTGGTGGGGACGGCCTGGGGCCAGGTCGGGTTGGCGGGCTGGGGCCAGGTGGTGGCCATCATGTCGTTGTCGTAGAAGGTACGCGTGGCCGAGGTGACGTCGGTCGACCTGTTGAGGCCGGTCGGCGCAGTCAGCTGGTTCATCTGTGCCGGGGTCGGCGCGGAGGCGCCGGCCGGGTTGGCACCGGCGCAGGGTCTGGCGTCGGTCTCGCTCTCGGCGGGTAGGCCGGTCAGATTGATCGCAGTGTTGGCCGGGGCGTACGTGGCGCGGGAGCAGGTCTCCTGCGAGCTGGCGGTACCAGCCAGGGACAGGTCACCGTGGTTGTAGGTGTACAACGGCAGACCGAAGGTCGGCGAGGTAGTGGTGGTGTCGTAGCTGGTGTCGGTCTCGGTGGTGCGCCAGGTCGTCGGGGTGGTCGAGGTGACGGCCTGTCGGGCCCAGGTCTCTACCTTGCCGGTGGCATTGGCGGTCAGCGGGGGAAGCCCGGTGCGGGTGCGGGTCGCGGTCGGGGCGGAGATCCAGTACGAGTTGATGCTGGAGTGGTCGACGACGGGGTTGCCGTCGTAGGTGTAGGCGGCGGACTCGAGGACGATGCCGGCGAGCTGGTCACTGTCAGGGTGTGAACCGCCCTGGGAGTCCGTCAGGCTGACCGAACGCGTTGAGGTCGGGGACAGCCAGTCGCCGTCCATGCCCCGGTAGAACCAGGATTCCGCCAGTGTGACCGGGTCGGCGCCCTGGCCGGTGCGGGTCTGCACGTCGCCGTAGCCGCGCCACTGGCCCCAGGTGCGGTACTTGGCCTGTACCACCTCGTTGTCGTCGTAGTGCCAGGCGCCGCCGTTCTTGTAGGTGTAGCCGGTGAACAGGCCGGCCGAGCCACCGGAGGGGTCGGACTGCGAGACGGACTCCACCACGTACTTGTTAAACCAGTCCGTGTACGGCGAGGTGAGGAACTTCGGCGTCCAGTTGACGGGAAAGCAGGACGACGTGTTCGTCGATGCGTTGAGGGTCTGGATGCTGGTCGGGGTGCAGGGGTCGACCAGTTTGTACTTGACGCCGATCACGCTGCCGGTCTCGGTGGTGATCGTGTTCATCCGGTAGCGGTTCATCGGGCCGAGCCCGGATCCGTTGCCGGTGGTGAAGTTGACCCGGTTGGCCATCATCGCGCCGGTGAAGGTCACCGGCGGCAGCGGCACTTCTGGGCCGCCCGCCGAGGTGTCCTTGCCGGTGCGGGTGATGGAGTCCAGCCACAGCGTGGAGGTGTTGTACGTGCCAGTGGTCGGGATGGAGTGCGACAGTGCCCAGGAGTCGACCGGGGCGTCGGTGGTGCCGTTCCACTGCGTGGTGGTGATGCCGGCCAGGCGGACGGTGGAGAAGAATGACGGCGAGGTGCTGGAGCAGGTGGCGCCCTGTGCGCAGACGAGATCAAACGGTACGTCCGGCCAGTTGGCGGCGTTGGTGGAGTTGAACGGTTGGCAGGTGCCGATGACGCAGCGGTCGCCGGTGGCGAAGGAGACCTTGTCCGCGACGGTGCCATAGGCGTTACCGTCGGTGAAGCCGTAGTCGATGTGGTCGAGGTGGCTGTCGCGGATGTAGGGCGTCATGGTGGCACCGTTGTTGCGACCGTAGTAGTTGACGTCCTGCTTGTACCAGTAGGACATCGCGTTGCCGTGCAGGTCCTTGACGTAGTCCAGGTGCCAGCGGTAGGCCATTGTGCACATGGCGTTGGCAAACGTCGCGTTGTAGCAGGGGTCGCCCGGGTTCGCGGAGTACACCGGCTCGTAGTCCACCGACTTGGTGGCCGCCTTGCCCGACGACCAGCCCGGCAGCTGGTTGCGGCCGAAGCTAAACACCGTGCCGGAGCGGTCGGTCACCGTCCAGTAGTCGGTGTTGTAGGTGCCGCTGCCGTTGTTGCTGTTGGTGACACGGGTGATCACCTGGCCGCTGTCGCCAGTCGGCTTCCAGGTGCTCTTGGCAGAGTCCCAGATCAGCGAGCTGGAGGAGCCGTTGAGCGACAGGGTGAGCAACGGGCCGTTGTAGCACATGTCGCCAGTCGCCTTGCCAGCCGGCTGGGCGATTCCCTCCGGGGAACTGGCGCAGGAAACGAAGGTCTGCTCGATGTAGGAGTCCGCCATCGACCAGCCCTCGCCGACCCACGAGGCCTGCGCCTGACTGGAGGCGGTCCTGCCGTCCACGCTGCCGGAGTCGTAGCCGAACTGGATCTTCGGAGTGAGGTCGGAGGCGGCCGGAGGCAGCGAGATCGGGTAGCTGTAGGTGAAGGAGCCGGAGGAACTGCCGGAGCTCCAGGTGCCGGACGGGCTGAGCTGGGTGGCACCGAAGCTGCCGCCGTCACCGCCACCCTCACCGGACGAGGGGCTGGACGTAGCGGCGATCAGCACGGTCCCGGCGGAGAGCGCGGCGGGCGCGGAGGTCTTGGCGGTGGGCAAGTCGGCGATGGAGAGCGGGACGACCGCGGACAGCGACTTGGCGGCGCTGTCGTTGACGGTCTCCAGCGGAGTCTGGGTGAGGCAGCCCGGCGCCTTCGGAGTGGTGAGCGCGCATGCGGGCATCGCGACCAGGCGCAGCCGGGAGGCATAGTCGCCGCCGTAGGCCTGGGCGAAGGAGCCGTAGTCAACGCCGATCCGGGCCTTGCCGTGGCCGGTGCCGACGGGAGTTACCTTGGCTACCACGCCGCTGATGCCGACCGAGCGGGCGGTATTGCGGTCCAGGACCTCGACATCGGCCGAGGACGGGCCGTCGTAGCCACCGCCCTGGCCTTCCGGCACCGCCTCGGCCCAGACCGGGCTGCCGGCCGACGGACGACTTGTGGCGTTGCCCAGAGCCGTCCGACCACTGCCAGCGGCAGGGAAAGTGGTGGCGGTCGCCTTGTAAGAGCGGGCCGGTGTCGGACGCTGGACCGGTTTGACCGGCGCGGAGGTCACCTTCACCGGGCGGCCGAGGTCGGCCTGCGGCGGCTGCGGGCTGAACAGCGGAGCGGCCTGCACGGAGGCGGCGACCGCGAGTTGGGCGATCAGTGTGACCGGCAGCAGCAGTGTGACGCGATCGCGTAGCGAACGAACTGAGCCGGACAGGCGGTGCCTCTGCATCGGTTCTCCCCCAAGCCGTACCGAACTGCCGCCGCGACTGCGGACGCGCATGTCGGCCCATCCCCGTCGGCGGCGTGCCGACAATGGCCAGGCCGGACCCTACGGTGCGAGTGCGATCTTGCCCAGCCCCGAACGGTGAGCGGCGTGGGCGGTTTGCCCAGGGAGATGACGTAATGAGAATGGGTTTTGCCAAAACTTTTCCAGTCGGCCTCTTCGCGAGAGCCGATGAGTGCGCCCACAACTGCGCTTGCTCCGGGAACAACTGATGGTCCATGAACAAGAAAGATCAGGATGAGCCGACGCGGATCGGACGGCGACAGTTGCTGGGCACAGGGGGCAAAACAAGGTGCTGCTGTCGCGCAGCGTCAGATCTTCGTGATAGTCACCCCTCATGGCCACCCGGAATTTCGGGTGGCGTGAACCGCGAGAGCGAAACAGGGAAAATGCGAATAAGAGGATGTTTCGGCTTGCCCATTGGCGGTGCGGCCGGGTTGCTAGCGGGTGTGGTCACGGCGACCGCGCTGTCGGGCGCTCCGACGCTCGCATCGGCTCAGTCTGTGCCCAATGGTGCTGCGGTGTCCGCTGGTTCGGCCACGGTCCTGACGGAGCAGCAGGCCTCTGTGCAGGCGAAGGCCGCTGGGAAGCCGGTGGTGGCCACGGCGCTGACGACGGAGACGTCGCAGACCGCGGTGAACCCGAACGGAACCCTGACACTCACTCAGTCCGCCGTGCCGGTGCGAACGTTCCGTGACGGGGCGTGGACGGGCCTCGATGCCACACTGAGGGTGAACCCGGACGGCACTTTGTCGCCTGCGGTGACGCCGAGCAGTGTGGTGCTGTCCGGCGGCGGCACTGGTCCGCTGGCCGCGCTGCACAACGCTGGCCAGGGCCTGACCCTGACCCTGCCGGCCGCGCTGCCTAAGCCACAGATCAGCGGCAATAGCGCCCTGTACCCGGAGGTACTGCCCGGTGTAGATCTGACGGTGACGGTCCGTGAGAGCGGTGCGATCAGCGACGTGTTCACCGTGAAGAACAAGCAAGCCGCGCACGACCCTCGCCTGGCGGACCTGCTGAGCACCAAGGCCGTCACCACAGCGGGGCTGAAGACCGAGGCGGACGCGGACGGAAACATCGCCGTCACCGACCAGCACGGCCGTCCTGTCTACACCTCCCCTGCCCCGATCGCCTGGGACTCCACTCCACTGGCGGACGCCGCCAAACCAGCCGCCGCAGAGAACCTCTCTGCCCTGCAACCCAAGTCGGCGACCGCCGCACCCGGCCGGGCTGCGAACCAGGCCAAGCTCAAGCCCACGGTCAAGCCCGGTGCGATCAATCTCGCCGTGCCCACCGAGCTGCTCGACGCCGCCGCCACCGTCTACCCGGTGTTCCTGGATCCGACGTACTCCCCGAACTGGGGTAGCAACGCGTACTCCAGCCCGTCCTCCGCGTACCCGAACACCAAGTACTGGAACAACACGGTCGACCCGACCGCCGGGATCACCCAGATCGGCAACAGCGGCATCGGTGAGGCACTAAGCCTGTTCAACTTCCCGATCGACCGCAACCTACTCAGCGGTGCCACCATCTTCGGCGCCTACTTCGGCATCACCGAAACCCGCACCTGGGCCTGCCTGACGAACGGGCACAACCAGTCCGTCGACCTCTACGCACCCACCCCGACCCTCGACAGCACCAACGCGTCCTGGAACTACTGGTCCACCAACCTCGGCGGCATCGCCGCCGGCCCCACCCGCTTCGCCTACGGCTACAGCGGCTGCGCCGCCCAACCTATCCCCGCCTTCAACGTGACCGGTGCGGTCAACAACGCCCTCAACGCCGGCAAGTGGACTCAGACCATCGCACTGCGCGCCGACGACCACTCCGACAACTACGCGTTCAAGGAGTTCCAGGCCAGCACTGCCAACCTCACCATTACCTACGACAAGACCCCCAACACCCCCACCGGCCTCTACACCTCCCCGGCCACCAACTGCGCCGACACCATCCTCGGCGACACCTCGGTGACCCTCTACGCCCCGGTCTCCACCCCCACCAGCAGCTCACTCACCACCACATTCAGCCTCTACAAGACCGCCGACGCGAGCCACATCAACCAGCTCACGCCGGCCAACGGCATCAACTCCAACGCCTACACCGGAGCCTCCGGGCAACCGGCGGTGATGCCGGTGCCGGAGGCACTGTTCAAGGCGGTGTCGGGTGGGGCGGCGATGTCCTTCACCTGGCAGGCGATCACCTCCGACGGCACGCTGAACTCCACCTGGTCGGCGCAGTGCAGCTTCACCTGGGATCCGACCCGCCCGGGCAAGCCACAGGTGACCGTCAACGCCAGTCCTCCGAACGGAAGTTCGAGCTGTCCAACGGTTGGTCAGAGCGGCCCGCTGCCACAGGTCGGCACGGTGTGCTCGTTCAAGCTGGCACCGCCGACCGGATCGTCCGCGCTCTCCGGCTATCTGTACCAGCTGAACCAGAACCCGGCGATCACCATCTCCACCACCGGCAGCACAGTCATCAACGTCCGGCTCGAGCATCTCGTCAACACCCTCACAGTGACAGCGCTTTCGGCTGGCAGCAACCTCGGTGATCCGGAGACTGTGTGGTTCAACGGATCGGCGATCAACCCACCTGCCAAGGACGGTGACCTCACCAATGACGGCACTCCCGACCTGGTAGTCCCCGGCGGATCGGGCACCTTGCCGTCCGGCCTGTGGCTCTCGCCGGGCCAGCCCGGCGGAGGGGTAGCGGCAAGCGCCACCAACATCGGCCTGAACGGTCTGGCGTTCAACACCGCTGGCACCTCTGCCGACTGGAACGGTGCGCAGACCATCACCGGCAACTTCTGCGGCAACGGTGCACAGGACGTCCTGGCCTACTTCCCCGACCCGGCAAACGCCAACACCGGCGGTGGTTCGATCACCTGCAACGACGGCAGCACCAACCCCCTGCGCACCACACTCGGCAACACCAACGCACCGCTGCGGATCCCCAAGTCCTCCCTGATCGCCGCCGACCGAAGCCCGGCGGCACGGGTGGCCAACGCCGGTAACACCAGCAACAAGTCCACCGGTCATCCCGACTTGCTCGCCATCTCCGGTAGCCAGCTGGCCCTGCACTGGTCCACCACCCCCAACGGCTACACCAACACCGACCCGGACTGGGGCGGCATCTGCATCTCCGGTGGCACCTGCACGGTGCTCACCGGCCTCAACACCCCTGACGGCAGCCAGAACTGGAACGAGTGGACACCGGTTACCACCCAACTGGCCAATGGCACGGCGATGTTCCTGTGGAAGCCGAGCACCGGCGCCCTGAAACTGTGGACTGGCCTCAAGCTCTCCACCGACGGCACCACCCTCACCACCGCCGGCAAGTACACCCTCGCCGGTTCCGGTTGGAACACCGGCCGCACCCTGCAGCTACGCGCCGCCGACATCAACGGCACCGGCATCCCCGGCCTGTGGGTCACCGACCGCGCCACCGGCCAGACCACGGCCTACCAGCCAGCCGCCCTCGCCGACACTCCGGCAGCCGCCGGCCAGGTGACCTCGGTCAACACCCCCAGCCGCTCCTGGGACTTCCAGGACATCGGCGCCAACGCTACTGGCAGTCCGCTGGCCTCCACCGCTGACACCGTCGCAGGCTCCGCCATGACCGGTACCACCGGCGTCCGATGGGGCAACAGCGGTCCGTTCACTCCGAATGCGGCGCTGAATGAGGGCTCAGGCCCCGCCACTGCCGGTGCGCTCCAGACCGCCGGTCCAGCCGTCAACCTCAGCGGACAGTTCAGCGTCTCGGTATGGACCAAGCCTGCCGACTGGGGCGTCACGCTCTCTCAGGACGGCAACCATTCCTCCGGGTTCCTCCTGTATCCGGACGGTGCCACGGGTCAGTGGTACTTCTGCCTGGCCACCGGTGACACCATCGCCTGGTCGTACGACTGTGCCAGCGGCGGCAGCGTCAAGCTCGGCGCCTGGACCAATATCGTCGGCACCTACAACGCGGCCAGCGGCCTGATGACGATCTACGTCAACGGGGTGGAGGTAGGCCGATACCAGCACGGCGCGGTTGACTCGAGCCAGTTCCGCCAGCCGCTCACTGTGGGCAACTACATCTACAACAACGGGCGGTCCAGCCCGTACAAGGGTGCGGTCGCCCGAATTCGCACCTGGGACTCTGCGCTCAGCCCACTCGCCGTCGCAGGACTCGGGACCGACCCGAACACCACCCTGTTCGCCCCCGACGGCACGCTCTACCCGAGCGGATCGGTATGGACCCACGGCACCAACACGCTGTCCTTCGACCGGGGCAGGATGACCGTCTCGGTGGCCGGCACCCCGCTCTACCAGGTCGGCAACACCAGTTACCCGAACGCGGTGATGACCTTTCAGGCTGACGGCAACCTGGTCTGCTACCCAACCGCTGCAGACGCCAAAACTCGCACCAACGCACTGTGGGCCACCGTCACAGCAGGCAACCCAGGGGCTGCACTGCTGATGCAGGCAGACGGCAACCTGGTGCTCTACGCCGCCGACGGCACCCCGAAGTGGTGGTCCGCCACCTCATTCGCCGGCTCCGACCAGTGGCCGCTGAGCAGCTCAGCCGGTGGTGGTGACACGGCAGCAACAAATCCGGCGACCCGTCTCGGCGGCGCCAGTTGGGGCACCGACCACCGGGGCACCGTCAACGCGGCAGCCGTGTTCGACGGCGCCGATGACCAGTTCCGTACCAACGCCGCCGCCGTGGACACCCGCGGCAGCTACACCGTGGCGGCATGGGTCAAGCTGAACAACACCAACTGGTACCAGACCTTCGTCACTCAGAACGGGGGCCAGCGCGGCGCCTTCTATCTCCAGTACTCGTATGCCTACGGCAGTTGGGCATTCGTCGCCCCGGACCGGGACTACCTCGACACAGGCACCTACTACGCCGCCTCCTCGCCCACCGCGCCGGCGCTGAACACCTGGACCCACCTGGTCGGCACCTACGACGCGACCTCCCACACCATGTCCCTGTACGTCAACGGCACTCTGGTCGGCACAGCGAACAATCCGACGCCCTGGAACGCCACCGGCCCCGTCACCATCGGAGCCGCCAGCACCAGCCAGTACCCGCCCGACAGCTTCGTCAACGGCAGCATCAGCGACGTCCGGATTCTCCCGGCCGCACTCAACGCCACGCAGGTCGCAGCGATGTACAGCTCCTGATTGGCCGTCTTTTCACCTTGGAGGGCTCGCTGGCATCTGGCGGGCCCTCCAAGCGTATGGAGTCACCTGGTTCGTTCGGTCCCCAGCATCCAGAGCACCAGCTCAGGACGGCTCCTCGTCACCATGGCGTTCCCATCCGAGTGAAATCCAGCGCGGCAGCCCGCGCTTCCGGTGGGTTCTCCTCTACAGTTCCTCTGAGAACTGGAGATATTTCCGCAGGTCAGGGCCGGTTAATCTGATGATCTGCCAGATTGGCCGAAGGTGGGGCGGGTGGGACTCGAACCCACGACCAAGGGATTATGAGTCCCCTGCTCTAACCGGCTGAGCTACCGCCCCGGTTCGCCGTGCCTCCAGCCGAGGGGCCTGAGCAGCAGCAGACGGCCCATCAGGCCGTCATCCGCAGCATAGCCGGTCGGTCCGTCATGGTGCTCGCCGGGGGCGCATCCGGGTAGGCAGGCCGTGCGCTCCCCGTCCGGGTGAGCCGGTGTGGCCCTGAGCTGGGCGCCGTCGAAGACTGGAGACCGGTGTTCCGGTCGCAAGGGGCGGTGGTGGCGGTGCGCAGCAGGTGGGCGGCAGGCGTGGTGATACTCGGGCTGGCGGCGGGGTGCGGGTCGAGCGCGGGAGCCGGGGTCGGGGCCGGGAGCACTCCGAGCAGTACCCCCAGCACCGCAGCCACCAGTGCCAGTGCCGGCGCCAGCGCCAGCGCGGCGGCGTCCGCGCACGGGTGGAGCAAGGACCGGATCAAGGCCGCCGTCGCCAAGCACGCGGGCACCACCCGCACCGCCAAGCCGACGCCGCTGAACGCCCTGGTCGGCGCGGTTTTCACGCACAACTCCGACGGCGACCACTTCTGCACCGCCAGCGTGGTCGACAGCGCCGGGCAGAACCTGATCGTGACGGCGGCGCACTGCGTCTACGACCCGGTGGCCGGCCAGCGCAGCGACCTGGTCTTCGTGCCCGGCTACCGGGACGGGGAGACGCCCAGCGGGGTGTGGCCGCTGGCCTCGATCACGGTCGACCAGAGCTGGCGGGACAGCGGCAACCAGGACATGGACGTGGCCTTCGCGGTCGTGAAGCCGCAGAACGGGCAGCAGGTCCAGCAGGTGCTCGGCGCCAACCGGCTGGGCGTCAACAAGGGCTACCAGCTGCCGGTGAAGGTGACGGGCTATCCGAGCAGCGGCGAGGTGCCGATCACCTGCGGCAACCGGACCACCGAGCAGAGCCCGACCCAGCTCCGGATCGACTGCCCGGACTACACCGGCGGCACCAGCGGCAGCCCCTGGGTCACCGACTTCGACCCGGACACCAAGACCGGCACGGTGGTCGGGGTGATCGGCGGCTACCAGGAGGGCGGGGACACCCCCGACACCTCCTACAGCAGCTACTTCGGCGACCAGGTGCAGTCGCTGTACGACCGCGCGACCGGCTGAGGACAGCAGGGCCGCAGGACCGGCAGGGCGGGGCTGGCGCTGCGGCGGCCCCGACTGGTAGATCTTGCTGCCAGGCACTCCCGGCAGCTGAGGACGGACCGCATGGCACGCGTACGGTGGCAGGGCCTCGTCCTGGCCCGGGCCCTGGCTCTGGGCCTCGCCCTCGGCGCGGCCGGGTGCGGGCAGTCGGGTGCCGGACCTGCGGACACCGGGCCGGCAGACGGTACGCCCTCCGCCAGGACCGCCCCGGCGAGCCCGGTCGGCGACCGGATCGGGACGCTCTTCGTCGGCCGCGAGGGCGGCCCCCGGGCCTGTACCGCGAGCGTGGTGGACAGCCCCCGGCGGAACCTGCTGGTGACCGCGGCACACTGCGTGCAGAGCGCGTCGTTCGGGCGGCTGGACGATCTCGTGTTCGCCCCCGGCTACCGCAACGGGAAGCTCCCGTACGGGAGTTGGCCGGTCCAGCAGGTGCTGGTCGACCAGGGCTGGAGCGAACGGGAGGACCCCGAGCACGATGTGGCGTTCCTCACCGTGGCGCCGGTCGGCGGCCGGGAGATCGCGGACGTGCTGGGCGGCTTCCGGCTCGGTACGGACCTGGGGTTCGGGCTGCCGGTGTCGGTGACCGGGTACCCGAATGAGGCCGAGGAGCCGATCACCTGCAGCAACCTGACCTCCCGGCAGAGCACCACCCAGGAGCGGTTCGACTGCCACGGCTACACCAACGGCACCAGCGGCAGCCCCTGGGTGACCGGGGCCGGCGAGGTGGTCGGGGTGATCGGCGGCTACCAGGAGGGCGGGGACACCGAGCGGACCTCGTACAGCATCACCTTCGACCAGCGGGTCAGTGAGCTCTACCGCCGCGCCACCGCCTGAACCCCGCACACGGGCGGGCCGGCCGGGCAGCCCGGGAAAGCGTCCGGAAAACACGAAGGCCCTTCGGCGATCCGAAGGGCCCTCGCTCTACGCAACTCACCTCAACTACCGGTGAAGCTCCCCCAATTGGACTCGAACCAATAACCTGCCGATTAACAGTCGGCTGCTCTGCCAATTGAGCTATGGGGGAATGCACAGTTCGGGAAGAGCCGAGGCACTTCCCCGCTCCCCCAATTGGACTCGAACCAATAACCTGCCGATTAACAGTCGGCTGCTCTGCCAATTGAGCTATGGGGGACCGAGCTTCCGCCGCCGTCCGGACTGGTCGTCCGGGCTTCGGCGCTCGCTGCGGGTCATACATTAGCGCACTCAGGGGGGTGGTCCGCCAATCGCTTTCACCCGGGGCGCTCCGGCAGCCGGCCAGGCGGTCGGCCCGGCGCGGTCCGCCCCGCCTCTCCGGCGCGCCCGGCGGGCGACCGGGGCGCTCGGCGGGGATGCTGGAGCCTGGCGGGCCCGGGTGCCTCGGGCCCGCCCACCGCCGGGCGGTTCGCCGCCGGGCCGGACGGGTAGGGCAACGCGGCAGGGTCCGCAAGGAAGGGTGGAGACCGAGCATGTGGAAGCTGACGTTCGTCGTGGGGGTCGGGGTCGGTTACGTCCTGGGCGCCAAGGCCGGCCGCAAGCGCTACGAGCAGATCGCCGGGGCGGCCCGGCAGGTGGCACAGAATCCGAAGGTGCAGGACGTGGCGGGCAAGGCCAGGCAGCAGGCCGGAGCCGTGGCCGGGAAGGCGGCCGGCGCGGTCGCGGGCAAGGTCGGCGACCGGCTGCCGAACGCGCTCACCGACCGGGTCCCGTACTTCAGCGCCAAGGGCGCCGAGGACGACAGCTGGGGTACGTACCGTCCGTAGGGCCGGTCGTCGACAAGCCCCGGGGGCGCCGTTCCGGGCACCGAGTGGGCAACACTTCGCCCGGTCGGCTCCGTCCGGGCTCCCGGCTGAGGCATGATCTCGACATGGCCATCGTTGCGGGCATCGACAGCTCCACCACTCGCACCCGGATCGTCGCGTGCGACGCCGACACCGGCGCCGTGCTGCGGGACGGTCGGGCACCGCATCCCGTCCCCGAGGGCACCGACCCCCGGGCCACCGAGACCGACCCCCAGCTGTGGCTGCACTCGCTCGGCGAGGCGGCCACCGGCGGCCTGCTGGAGGGTGTCCGGGCGATCGGGGTGTCCGCCCAGCAGCACGGGCTGATCGGGCTGGACGCGGGCGGTGTGCTGGTCCGCCCGGCACTGCTGTGGAACGACCCGAGGTCGGCCGGGGCCGCCGCGCAGCTGATCGACGCGCTGGGCGGCCCCGAGCCGTGGGTGCGGGCGATCGGCTCCGTCCCGGCGCCGACGTACACGGTGGCGAAGCTGCGCTGGCTGGCGGAGTTCGAGCCCGCCTCGGCCAAGCGGATCGCCGAGGTGCTGCTGCCGCACGACTGGCTGGTCTGGCAGCTGCTCGGCCACCCCAAGCGCCGCACCACCGACCGGGGCGACGCCTCCGGCACCGGCTACTGGTCGCCCGTGACCGGCGAGTACCGACAGGACCTGATCGAGCTGGCCCTCGGGCACCAGCTCCAGGTGCCGGACGTGCTCGGCCCGGCCGAGCCCGCCGGACACACGCCCGAGGGCCTGCTGATCTCGGCCGGCACCGGCGACAACATGGCCGCCGCGCTCGGCCTCGGGCTCGGCCCCGGCGACGCGGTGGTCTCGCTCGGCGGCAACGGCACCATCTTCGCTGTGCACGACCAGGCCGTGGTGGACGTCACCGGCGCGATCTCCTCGTTCGCCGACGCCACCGGCCGCCACCTGCCGATGGTCGGGACCCTGAACGCCGCCCAGGTACTCCGCTCGATGGCCGCCCTGCTCGGCACCGACCTGGCCGGGCTGAGCGACCTGGCCCTGCAGTCCTCCCCCGGCGCGTACGGGCTGGTGCTGCTGCCCTACCTGGACGGCGAGCGCACCCCCAAGCTCCCGCAGGCCGCCGGCACGCTGACCGGCCTCCGGGCCGAGTCGATGACGCCGCAGCACCTGGCCAGGGCCGCCGTGGAGGGCATGCTCTGCAACGTCGCGGACGCGCTGGACGTGCTGCGCGACAACGGGGTGACGGTGCGTCGGATCTTCCTGCTCGGCGCGGTCGGGCGGCTGCCCGCCGTCCGGGACGCCGCCCCGCTGATCTTCGGCCTGCCCGTGGTGATACCGCCCGCCGGGGACCACGCCGCCCGCGGCGCCGCCCGCCAGGCCGCCTGGGCACTGGCCGGGACGCCCGAACCGCCGCACTGGGAGCTGCCGGAGGCGGTCACCCTGGTGGCCGAGAAGGACCACGACCTGGCGGTGGGCAACTCGGTGCGCCAGCAGTACGGGACGGTCCGCGACCAGGTGCATCCCGAACTGACGGAGGATCAGTCCAGGTAGGCCCGGAGCTGGTCGGTGAAGGAGTGCGCGCGCAGCCGGCTCAGGGTCTTGGCCTCGATCTGCCGGATCCGCTCCCGGGTGACGCCGAACAGGTGGCCGATCTCCTCCAGCGTGCGCGGGTGTCCGTCGTCCAAGCCGTAACGGAGCTGGACGACTTGGCGCTCGCGTTCGCCGAGGGTGGCCAGTACCGCGTCCAGGTGTTCGCGGAGCAGCAGGAAGGCGGCGGTCTCCACCGGTGAGGCGGCGTCGGCGTCCTCGATCAGGTCGCCGAGCGCCACCTCGTCCTCCTCGCCGACCGGGGTGTGCAGCGAGACCGGCTCCTGGGCCAGCCGGAGCACCTCCAGCACCCTGGTCTCCGACAGCTCCAGCACCGCCCCGACCTCGGCCGGGCTCGGTTCGGCGCCGCGCTCCTGGAGCAGCGTCCGCTGCACCCGGATCACCCGGTTGATCAGCTCGACCACGTGCACCGGCACCCGGATCGTCCTGGCCTGGTCCGCCAGGGCCCGGCTCATCGCCTGCCGGATCCACCAGGTCGCGTAGGTGGAGAACTTGTAGCCGCGCGCGTAGTCGAACTTCTCCACCGCGCGGATCAGCCCGACATTGCCCTCCTGGACCAGGTCGAGCAGGGTCAGCCCGCGCCCGACGTAGCGTTTGGCGACCGAGACCACCAGCCGGAGGTTGGCCTCGATCAGTCGGCGCTTGGCCCGGCGGCCGAGCAGCACCAGGTGCTCCAACTCCCGCTGCAGCAGCTCGTCCTGGCCCTCCCGGGCGAGCGCCTGCTCGGCGAACAGGCCCGCCTCGATCTGCCGGGCCAGCTCCACCTCCTCGACCGCGGTGAGCAGTCTGATCCGGCCGATCTCGCGCAGGTACTGCCGGAGCAGGTCGGCGGCCGGCCCGGCCGCCTCGTCCAGGGACGGCGCCGGACCGTCCTCCCGGGCGGACGGGCCGGACCGGGCAGGTGGGCCGGACTGGGCGGGTGGGCCGGACTGCGCAGGAACTCGTGCGATCGCGGGTCCGTCGGTGAACTCCTCCTCCACGGCGGCCGGTTGCACTGCGGAAGGTTCCACGGGCATCCCTCTCTCGGCCGACGCGCGGCTCGTGGGGGAACCGCGCCACAAGAGAGGGGATACCCACCCCCGCCCATTCGGCACCCTCCGGGGCGGGCGGGCACTCGCCGGGCGGGCGTGCGTTGACATGCGTGCCGCACCAGGTATCTTGTGGTGCATGGTACCTGGCGAAGCAAGCTCGGAAGCTGTGGACGGGCCGGTCGCGAGCCAGCTGCGCCGGGGCGTCCTGGAGTACTGCGTGCTCGCGCTGCTCCGGGACGGCCCGCGCTACGGGGTGGAGCTGCTGCAGGAGTTGGCCGCCGTCCAGGTGATGGCGACCAGCCAGGGCACCATCTACCCGCTGCTGTCCCGGCTCCGCCGGACCGGCCTCGCCGACACGTACCTGCAGGAATCGGCCAGCGGACCCTCCCGCAGGTACTACGTCCTCACCGAGGCCGGCCGGCTCGCACTGGACGAGTTCACCGGGCTGTGGCCCGGTTTCCGCACCGCCGTCGACCACTTCCTCAGCCCTGGAGGGCAGCCGTGAACCACCGCGACGACCACCCCCTGGTCCACACCTACCTCGACACCGTCGCCCGGCTCACCGCCGCCCTGTCCGAGCCCGCCCGGCGCGACCTGCTCGCCGACCTGCGCGAGCACATCGAGCTGGCCCTGGCACCGGCCGGCCCGGCGGCGGACGAGGGGACGGTGCGTCAGGCCCTGGCGCAGCTCGGGCAGCCCGAGGCGGTCGCGGACGCCGCGCTGGCCGAGGAGGGGCTCTCCCGGCCCGCGCCGGAGCGCCCGTACCGGACGGCGGTGACGCTCGCGCTGCTGGTGCTGTCCTGGCCGCTGGCGCTGGTCCCGGCGGTCGGGGGTGCGCTGGCGCTGATCGTCGCGGCGGTGGCGCTGGTCCGGGTGTGGCGGTCGGCCCGGTGGGCCCGGCAGGAGAAGCGCCGGGCCACCCTGCTGCTGCTCGCGCCGATCCTGGCCGTCCCCGCCTTCGCCGGGGCGCTCTCGCTCGCCACCCACGGGCTGACGCCGGTCGGGCTGCTCGCCGCGCTGGCGCTCGGGCTGTGCCTGCCGGTGGCGGGGGCGCTGCGGCTGCGCAGCGCAGCGGTCTGACGGCTCCCACCAGGGGGAAGCCGGGCCTCAGAGCCCGGCGGAGCCGTGGGTACGGAGGCCCTGGGCGTACTGCTGCAGGGCCCAGAGCTCGCCCTGGACGGCGGCGAGCTCCTCCGGGGTGCCGCGGTTGCCGAGGCGCTGGAGCTGGCCCCGGACCTCGGCGATCCGGCGGTCGACGGCCTGGAGCCGGAGCTTGACCAGGAACTCGCCCGCGTAGACCACGTCGGGGGCCCGCCGGGTGCGGATCGGCTCCACGGTCAACTCGGTGACCAGGGAACGGACCTGGTCGTCGGGGCAGGCCTCGCGGACGGTCGAGGTGAAGTCCGGCAGGGTGGCCCCGTACGCGGCGCCGCCGGTCTGTCGGATCGCCCGGCGGACGGCGGTGTACGGCGGGGTGGGGAACTCCTCGTCGCCGTAGTTGTCGAAGGCGGGGCTGACCAGGTCGGGGTGCTGGAGCGCGAGCTTGAGCAGCTCGCGCTCGACGAACTGGGCCGGGTCCTTGGGGTCGAGCCGGAACAGCGGGCGCACCGTCGCGGTCGGCTCGGGCGGGCCGGGGCGGCGCAGCTGCTGGCGCTGCTGCGGCGGGTTGTCCCGCTGCCAGCGGGCGAGTTGGGAGATCCGGCGGACCACGAACTGCTCGTCCAGGATGCCGAGCAGACCGGCCAGCTGGACGGCGTACTCGTGCTGGATCGAGCGGTCCTTGATCTTGGTGATGATCTTCGACGCCTCCTCCAGCGCCGCCGCCCGGCCCTCGGCGGTGTCCACCCGGTGCCGCTCGACCGCCGAGCGGAGCGCGAACTCGAACAGCGGGACCGGGTTCGCGATCAGCTCGCGGACCGCGTCGTCACCCTTGGCCAGCCGCAGCTCGCACGGGTCCATTCCGCCCGGGGTGATCGCGATCGAGGTGCGGGCGGCGAACTTCTGGTCGTCCTCGAAGGCGCGCAGGGCGGCCTTCTGACCGGCGGCGTCGCCGTCGAAGGTGAAGACCGTCTCGCCCCGGTACTGCGAGGTGTCCATCAGCAGCCGTCGGATGATCTTGATGTGGTCCTCGCCGAACGAGGTGCCGCAGGTGGCCACCGCGCTGGTGACGCCCGCGAGGTGACAGGCCATCACATCGGTGTAGCCCTCGACCACCACGGCCCGGCCGGACTTGGCGATCTCCTTCTTCGCCAGGTCGAGGCCGTACAGCACGTTGGACTTCTTGTAGATCGGCGTCTCGGGGGTGTTCAGGTACTTCGGCCCGTTGTCGTCCTCGCGCAGCCGGCGGGCGCCGAAGCCGATCACCTCGCCGGTGGTGTCCCGGATCGGCCAGACCAGCCGGCCCCGGAAGCGGTCGATCAGGCCGCCGCGCTGGCCCTGCGAGGCCAGGCCGCCGAGCAGGATCTCCTTGTCCGAGAAGCCCTTGCCGCGCAGGTAGCGGACCAGGTGCTCCCAGCCCACCGGGGCGTAGCCGACCCCGAAGTGCTTGGCGGCGTCGGCGTCGAAGCCGCGCTCGGCCAGGAACGTCCGGCCGATCTCGGCCTCTGGGGTCTCCAGCTGCTCCTGGTACCAGTCGGCGGCGACCTTGTGCGCCTCGACCAGCCTGGTCCGCTCGCCCTTCTGGTGCCGGGGCGAGTAGCCGCCCTCCTCGTACCGGAGCGTGATGCCCGCCTGCGAGGCCATCCGCTCGACCGCCTCGGCGAACGAGAAGTGCTCGATCTTCATCAGGAACGTGATCGAGTCGCCGCTCTCGCCGCAGCCGAAGCAGTGGAAGACGCCCTTGCTCGGGTGCACGTAGAAGGAGGCGGACTTCTCGTCGTGGAACGGGCAGACGCCCTTGAGCTGGACCCCGCCGCCGTTGGTCAGCTGGACGTAGTCGTTGACGACAGCATCGATCGGCAGCGCGTTCCGCACCGCCTGTACATCTTCATCCCTGATCCGCCCGGCCATCCCGGAAGTCTACGGCCCCGGGGTGACCAAGCGGCCGTGCAGGGCGAGCGCGGAGGCGTCGGTGAGGGTGGCGATCTGGTCGATCACCGCGCGCAGCGCGCCCCGGTCGTCCTCGGCCTCCTCGTACAGCGCGGCGAACACCGGGTCGAGCCCGTACGGAGCGGTCCGGGTCAGCGTCTCGGCCAGCTCGGCGATCACGATCCGCTGGCGGGATCGGAGCTGGGCCTGCTCGTCCCGCTGCATCACGTACCGGACCGCGACGGCCTTGAGCACCGCGCACTCGATCCGCACCCCGGCCGGAACGACCAGCTCGGCCGCGTACCTGGTCAGCGGGCCCGGGCCGTAGCGGGCCCGGGTGGCCTGCTCGGCGGCCAGGCAGAACCGGCCGATCAGCTTGCTGGTCAGGTCCTTCAGCCCGGCCCGGGCCCGGGCCGAGCCGTCGTACTCGCGCGGCCACCACTCCTCGGCCTGGAGCCGGTCGAGCGCCGCGCCGAACTCCTCCGGACCGGCCTCGGCGTACCGGTCGGCGATCTTGAACAGCTCGGCCCGCTCCTCGGCGGAGCGCAGCGCGGCCAGCTCGATGTGGCCGGCCTGGATGCCGTCCTCGACGTCGTGGGTGGAGTACGCCACATCGTCGGACCAGTCCATCACGGTGGCCTCGAAGCACTTCCGGTCGGCGGGCGCACCGGTGCGCAGCCAGCGGAAGACCGGCAGGTCGTCGCCGTAGACGCCGTACTTGGTCGAGGCCGGGTCGGTCGGGTGCGCGCCGCGCGGCCACGGGTACTTGGTGGCGGCGTCGAGGGCGGCCCGGGTCAGGTTCAGCCCGACGCTGCGGCCGGGCCACGGGGCGAGCCGGGCCGGCTCCTCGTCGAACGGGGCGAAGCGCTTGGGCTCCAGCCGGGTCAGGATGCGGAGCGACTGGGCGTTCCCCTCGAAGCCGCCGCAGGACTCGGCGGCCTGGTCGAGCGCCTCCTCGCCGGTGTGGCCGAACGGCGGGTGGCCGATGTCGTGGGCCAGGCAGCCGGTCTCCACCAGGTCCGGGTCGCAGCCCAGCGCGGCGCCCAACTCCCGGCCCACCTGGGCGCATTCGAGCGAGTGGGTGAGGCGGGTGCGGGGGAAGTCACTGCGCATCGGGGCGACCACCTGGGTGGTGCCGGCCAGTCGGCGGAGCGCGGCGGAGTGCAGCACGCGGGCGCGGTCACGCTGGAACGCCGTCCGGCCGGGCCGCTTGTCGGGCTCGGGCACCCAGCGGGCTTCGGCGGCGGGGTCGTACGTGGTGTCGTTCATATACGAGCACCGTACGCCGGAGTGGTGACATTGCCGAGGAGGTTGGGGGTGCAGGTCAGCGAACAGTGCCCGACCATTCACACCGTGGCGACGCTCCCGGGGGCGGCTTCGCGGGTCCTCCTGGTCGTCGTCGCATAGCGCGCGAGGACCAGGTCGACCATCAGCGGGTGGGCGCCGAGCGGGGCGGCCGTGATCCAGTCGCCGGCCGAGGCGGCCAGGCGGGCGAAGTCGCCCGGGGCGGTGAAGTAGGAGGCGACGGCGATCCGGCGGTGCCCCTCGGCGGTGAGGCGGGCCACCGTCTCGGCCACCGAGGGGCCGCCGGTGACCGAGCCGGGGCGGACCGGGACGCCGAGGCGGGCGGCCAGCAGGGCGGCCTGGGTCTCGGTGTCCACGGCGGCCTCGGGGTCGCGGGAGCCCGCGGCGGCGAGCACGACGGCGTCGCCGTCCGGGCCCCAGCCGGCTTCGAGCAGGCGGGTGTGCAGCAGCTCGGTGAGCAGCGGGTCGGGCCCCAGCGGGGGCGCGACGGTGCCGGTGACCTGGGGGGCGGCGGCCAGCAGGGCGGGCAGGTCGACCTTGACGTGGTAGCCCCGGCTGAGCAGCAGCGGGACCAGCACGGCCGGGCCGCTCAGGCCGTCCAGCACCTCGAGCAGCAGCGGGGTGTTCAGGCCCAGGTGGGCGAGCCGGACGTCGAGTTCGGGCCGGGCGGCGGCCAGCAGCGCGAGCAGGTGGTGCACCTCGGCCAGGGTCTGCGGGTCGCGGGAGCCGTGGGCGACCAGCACCAGGGCCGGGCGGCGGCGGGCGTGCAGCACCCGGAGCGGGGCGGCGGGGCCTCGGGTCGGGATCGTCGTCATGCGGACCAGCCTGCCGACCGGCTGTTTCCGCCCCGTTGCCCGACCGTCAACGTTGATGAACCCGACCTCACAGCTGCCGGTGCCGTCCGAGAGGCCCGTGACCAGCAGCCGTAACCGGGGAGCCGCCGACCGGAAACAGCGCCGTTGCAGGCTGGCGCCCATGAGCGAGACAGCCACCGACACCCACTGCCCCTACTGCGCCCTGCAGTGCGGGATGGGCCTGCGCCGCACCGGGGGCCCGGTGCCGGTCGAGGTGGTGGAACGGCCCGGCTTCCCGGTCAATCTGGGCGCGCTGTGCGGCAAGGGGTCGAACGCCGCCGCGGTGCTCGCCCCGGGCGCCCGGCTGACCGAGCCGCTGGTGCGGGTGGACGGCGAGCTGCGCCCGGCGGGCTGGGACGAGGCGCTGGACCGGATCGCCGCCGAGCTGTCCGCCACCGCCGCCGCCCACGGCCGGGACGCCGTGGGCGTGTTCGGCGGTGGTGGACTGACCAACGAGAAGGCGTACCTGCTGGGCAAGTTCGCCCGGGTGGTGCTCCGCACCTCGGCCATCGACTACAACGGCCGGTTCTGCATGTCCTCGGCGGCCGCCGCGGGCATCCGGGCCTTCGGGCTGGACCGGGGCCTGCCGTTCCCGGTCGAGGACATCCCGAAGGCCGGCTGCGTCATCCTGGTCGGCGGGAACCCGGCCGAGACGATGCCGCCGTTCGTCCGCTACCTGCGCGAACTCCAGGACAACGGCGGCACGTTGATCGTGGTGGACCCGCGCCGGACCAGGACCGCCGAGCTGGCCGACCTGCACCTGGCGCCGCGCCCCGGCACCGATCTGGCGCTCGCCCTCGGCCTGCTGCACCTGGCGGTCGCGGACGGTCGCACCGACGAGGCGTTCATCGCCGCCCGCACCACCGGCTGGACCGCGACCCGGGCGGCCGCGATGGCGCACTGGCCCGAGCACGTGGAGTCGGTCACCGGCGTTCCGCTGCCCCAACTCCGGCAGGCCGCCGGGATGTTCTGCGACGCGGAGACCGCGATGGTGCTCACCGCGCGCGGCCCCGAACAGCAGGCCAAGGGCACCGACACGGTGAGCGCCTGGATCAACCTCTGCCTGGCCACCGGCAACATGGGCCGCCCGTACGCGGGTTACGGCTGCCTGACCGGGCAGGGCAACGGCCAGGGCGGCCGCGAGCACGGCCAGAAGGCCGACCAGCTGCCCGGCTACCGGAAGTTGGACGATCCGGCGGCCCGCGCGCACGTCGCGGCGGTCTGGGGCGTCGACCCCGACTCGCTGCCCGGCCCCGGGCGGAGCGCGTACGAGCTGCTGGACTCACTCGGCACCGATGTCAGGGCGCTGCTGCTGATGGGCTCCAACCCGGTGGTCTCGGCGCCGGATTCGTCCCATGTCACCGCGCGGCTGCGGTCGCTGGACTTCCTCGCCGTCAGCGACGTGGTGCTCTCCGAGACGGCCGCCCTGGCGGACGTGGTGCTGCCGGCCGCCCAGTGGGCCGAGGAGACCGGCACCATGACCAACCTGGAGGGCCGGGTCATCCTGCGCCGCAAGGCCGTCGACGCCCCGGCCGGGGTGCGCAGCGACCTGGAGCTGCTGCACGGGCTGGCCGGGCGGCTGGGCCACGGCGAGGGCTTCGACACCGACGCCGAGAAGGTGTTCGAGGAGCTGCGCCGCGCCTCGGCCGGCGGCCCGGCCGACTACGCGGGCATCAGCTACCGGCGGATCGCCGAGCAGGACGGGGTGTTCTGGCCCTGCCCGGACGGCGACCACCCGGGGACACCCCGGCTGTTCCTGGACCGCTTCGCCACCCCGGACGGCCGGGCCAGGTTCACCCCGGTCCAGCACCGCCCGGCGGCCGAGGAGCCGGACGCCGAGTACCCGGTCCGGCTGACCACGGGCCGGGTGCTGGCCCAGTACCAGTCCGGCGCCCAGACCCGTCGGGTCGAGGCCCTGAACGCCGCCGCCCCGGGCGCGTTCGTCGAGCTGCATCCGCAGCTCGCCGGGCGGCTCGGAGTGGCGGAGGGGGACCGGGTCGCGGTGGTGAGCCGGCGCGGACGGACCGTCACCCCCGCCCGGCTGACCACCGCGATCCGTCCCGACACCGTCTTCATGCCGTTCCACTGGCCCGGCGAGGCCAATGCCAACCTGCACACCAACCCGGCCCTGGACCCGGTCTCCCGGATGCCGGAGTTCAAGGTCTGCGCGGTCCGGCTGGAAGCGGTCTGACGACGGCTCAGACCACGGTCAGCACGATCTTGCCCCGGGTCCGCCCGCTGTCCAGCAGCTCGTGCGCCTTGGCGGCCAGCTCCAGCGGCAGGACCGAGTCCAGCACCGGCCGCAGCTGCCCGGCGCCGACCAGGGCCACCAGCTCGCGCAGCCCGGCCTGGTCGGCCTCGACCGCCATGAAGGCGGCCCGCTTGCCCTGCGGGCGGGCCAGGTCGGCCAGGTACGCCTCGGCCGGGGAGGCGAGCGAGACCAGGATGCCGCCCGCGCGGAGGGCCGCCAGCGAGCGGGGGCCGTACTCGCCGCCGATGGTGTCGACCACCACGTCGACCGGGTCGACCGCGGTCTCGAAGTCGACCGCGGTGTAGTCGATCAGCTCGTCCGCACCGAGGCCGCGCAGGAAGTCGTGCTTGGCCGCCCGGGCGGTGCCGATCACGTACGCGCCGCGCGCCTTGGCGATCTGCACCGCGAGGTGGCCGACCCCGCCGGCGGCGGCGTGCACCAGCACCCGCTGCCCGGGCCGCACGTCGGCGGTGTCGACCAGGGCCTGCCAGGCCGTCATCCCGGTCAGCGCGAGCGCGGCGGCCTCGGTGTGGTCGAGCCCGGCGGGCTTGCGGACCAGGTGCCGGGCGGGCGAGGTGACGTACTCGGCGTAGGTGCCGGCGGCCAGCGGGTGGCGCGGCATGCCGAACACCTCGTCGCCGACGGCCAGCGTGGTCACCCCGATGCCGATCGCCTCGACCACGCCGGAGACGTCCCAGCCGAGCCGGGTCACCCGGCCGGTGAGCCCGCCGCTGGCCCGGTGCCACGCGTCGGTCGGGTTGACCCCGGCCGCGTGCACCCGGACCAGCACCTCGGCCACGCCCGGCTCGGGGCGCTCCACCTCGACCACCTGCAGGACCTCGGGGCCGCCAAAACCGTCCTGGCCGATCGCACGCATCGTCATCTCCCTGCCGTTCCACACGTCCTGCGACCCGTGCGGCCGCTCGACCACAAGATTTCCGGATCGGTCCGCAGCGGACGAGTGGCAAGAATGCCGAGATGTGCAAGGATCTTGCCATGCATCGCGTCGTGGTCCTGGCCCTCGAAGGCGTCTACCCCTTCGAACTGAGCATCCCGAACCGGATCTTCGGCACCGCTGAGGGCCCGGACGGCGAGCCGCTGTACGAGGTGGTCACCTGCAGTCTGGACGGCGGCCCGGTCGGCACCGGTGCCGACTTCAGCGTGCACGTGCCGTACGGCCCCGAGGCGCTGCGGACCGCCGACACCGTGGTGATCCCGCCGTTCGCCTGCGGCCCGGACGAGCTCCGGGACTGGCTGCCGGACGACCTGGCGGCGGCGCTCGCCCTGCTGCCGCCGACGGCGCGGATCGTCTCGATCTGCACCGCCTCGTACGTGCTCGCCGCCGCCGGCCTGCTGGACGGGCGCCGGGCCACCACGCACTGGACCGAGGCCGCGCACTTCCAGCGGACCTTCCCGCAGGTCGAGGTGGACGCCGACGTGCTGTTCATCGACGACGGCCAGGTGCTGACGGCGGCCGGGGTCGGCGCCGGGGTCGACCTCTGCCTGCACCTGGTCCGGCGCGACCACGGCAGCGAGACCGCCAACCGGGTGGCCCGGCTCTGCGTGGTGCCGCCGTGGCGCGAGGGCGGGCAGGCCCAGTACATCGAGCGCCCGCTGCCCGCGCCCGCCGCCGCGAGCACCGCCGCCACCCGGGCCTGGGCCCTGGAGCAGCTGCACCGCCCGCTCCCGCTGGCCGAGCTGGCCGGGCACGCCCGGATGAGCGTGCGCACCTTCTGCCGCCGGTTCGGCGAGGAGGTCGGCCTGCCGCCGGGCCAGTGGCTCACCCAGCACCGGGTGGACCGGGCCCGCCGCCTGCTGGAGACCACCGACCTGCCGGTGGACCAGGTCGCCGCCGAGTCGGGCTTCGGCACCGCCGTCTCGCTGCGCCAGCACCTGACCGGCACCGTCGGGGTCTCCCCCACCGCCTACCGGACCGCGTTCCGGGCCCGTACGGCCGCCTGACGCCGGTGTTGTCCGCGGACAACACCGGCCCGGGGAACGGGCGAACAGAACGGACAATCAGGTGGATTTACCATATTCCGCTCGTGTCGCCCATTCTGACGGCGCCTCAGGGGTTAACTCCCCCCATGAGCGTGCACAGTACGTCCGACGACCGGGACAAGGTCGTCACCAGGCTCCACCCGCAGCTCCGGCGTGAGCTGACCATCCGGGCCGCGACCGTCGGCGTCGCCGTCCAGGACGCCGTCACCGAGGGCATCCTGGCGTGGCGTCAGGCCGCCGGTCCGCTGACCACCGTCGACACCGCCCGCGGTGCCTCCTTCTCCACCTACGTCCCCTCCGAGCTGTACCGGAACTTCCGCGCGGAGTGCTCCGAGCGCGGCATCCAGTACACCCAGGGCCTCGCCCAGTCGATCCGGCTCTGGCTCGACCGCAACCCGCTCCCCCAGCGCCACCGGGCCGGCGCGGGCCCGCGCCGGATCGCGCTGGGCAACCAGAAGGGCGGGGTGGGCAAGACCGCGCTGTCGGCCGGCATCGCCGCCGCCCTGGCCGAGAGCGGCTTCCGGGTCTGCCTGGTCGACTTCGACCCGCAGGGCCACCTGACCCGGCAGCTCGGCCACGCGCACGTCCCGATCAAGGGCCCCAGCCTCACCAAGGCCATGGTCGGGGAGGGCGGCGGGCACGACCTGCGCGAGATCCTGATCCGGATCGAGGGCCCCGGGCTGGCCGACCGGCTGCACCTGCTGCCCGCCTGCACCGACGGCTTCCTGCTCGACGCGAAGCTCGTCACCTCCCGCGAGGTCCGGGTCAAGGAGACCGCGCTGGAGCGGGCCCTGGCCCAGCTGGAGGCCGACTACGACTTCGTCGTGGTCGACTGCCCGCCCAGCCTCGGCTACGCCATGGACACCGCGCTGTACTACGTCCGGACCAGGGAGGGCGGGGACGGCTCCGGCATCATCATCCCGGTCCAGGCGGAGGACTCCTCCGCCGACGCGTACGAGCTGCTCCGCGAGCAGATCGACTCACTCTGCGACGACCTGGACGTGGAGATCGCCGACCTCGGCTTCATCGTCAACCTCTTCGACTCCCGCAAGGGCTTCGTGGTCAAGTCCGCGCTGGAGGGCTGGGAGTCGATCGGCACGCCGCCGGTGCTAGCCGTCGTCCCGGACCTCAAGGACCAGCGCGAGGCGGTCCGGATGAAGCTCTCGCTGCTCACCCACGCGCCCGACAGCGAGCAGGCCGAGCTGATGCGCACCATCGCCAGGAGGATTGCCCCGTGACCAGAGCAGCCGACCGCCTCGGCACCGGCGCCTTCGGCGGCCTCGCGCCGCACACCCCGCGCGGCCCCCGCAGCGAGCGGGGCCGGGCGAAGGCCGTCACCGAGGGCCAGATCCCCGCGTACGAGCTGCGCCGGCTCGACCTGGCCGCCGTGGTGCCGGCCGCCACCAACCCCCGGCTCGACTTCGGCAGCCACGAGACCCAGCTCGCCCTCGGGCACAGCCTGGCCAAGCGCCAGCTCACCGCCTGCGTGGCGGTCACCCGGGAGGCGTACCTGCGGCTGTGGCCGCAGGCCGCCGCGCAGCTGGGCTCCGCCGGGTTCGTCATCCTCAACGGCGAGCGGCGCTACCGGGCCGCGCTGCTGGTGGGGCTGGCGCAGCTCGACTTCGTGGTCCGGGACGACCTGGCGGCCACCCGCGCGGACTTCATCGACCACCTGCTGCTGGAGAACGAGGACCGCGAGGGCTTCAACGTCATCGAGCGGGCCCGGGGCGTCAAGCACCTGCTGGACGAGTGCGAGGGCAACGCCGCCGAGGTGGCCCGCCGCCGGGGCCGGGACCGCTCCTGGGTCGGCAACCAGATCGCCCTGCTCACCCTCCCCGAGGAGATCCAGCTGATGCTGATCGACGGGCGGATGGCCGAGCGGTACGCCCGCCGGCTGGCCCGGGCGGTCAAGGAGGACGCCTCCCTGACCGCCCGTGACCTGCTGGAGCTGGAGGCCCGGATCCGGGGCGGCGAGAAGGCGAAGCGCGAGCAGGAGCGCGCCCTGCTGGGCGTCGCCATGGAACGGATGTTGTCCGCGGACAACACAGCCCGCCCGGCGGCTCCGGTGTTGTCCGCGGACAGCACCGGAGCCGCCGAGGGCGGCGTCCTGCCCCGGCAGGCCGGCGGCGGGCCGACGGCCGCCGAACTGGTGGCGGCGCTCGGCGCCACCCCGGCCGAGCAGGCGGCGACCCTGCGCCAGGGCCTGGCGCCCCGGGCGTTCAGCGACCTGCTCGACGCCCTCTGCGCCCTGGTCTGAGCCGGTCCCGGCCGAACTCGGCCCCGCTGCACGGCTGTTGGATCGGCCGGGCGGCGGAGGCCGGGCCCGGGGGTGGTCAGGCCTGCGAGCGGCGGCGACGCGAGGCGACGACAGCGCCTGCACCCAGCAGCACGGCCGCACCACCGGCGACGGCGAGCTGCCCCAGCGGGGCGGTCGGGCCGGTGGCGGCCAGCGCGCCGGCCGTGACCTGGCCGTCCGTCGTGGCGGCCGGGGCCGGGGTGGCCGTCGTACCGGTGGTGACCGAGACGGGGGCCACGGTGGTACCCGTGGACTTGCCCTGGGCAGCCTCGGCCGCGGCCTTCGCGGCGGCCTCGTCCTTGGCGCGGGCCACGTACTGCCCCTCCTCCAGGAACTTGCGGACGTCCTCGATGCTGCCGGCCATCGCCGCGTTGGCGGCCTTCCGCACCTCGGGGCCGCCGCGCGACATGATCTGGCTGAGCAGGATCCGGGCGTCGTGCTCGGCGGCGTTCTTGATGCCCACCTTGAGGAACTGCTCGACGTCCGCAGCCGTACCCGCGAGCGCCTTCTGCGCCCCCTCGCGGACGGTCGATCCGGTGTTCGGGTCGTCGATGATCCGCTGCAGCTCGGCCCGGTTCTCGTCCTCCGCCCGCGCGACGAACTGACCGACCTTCAGGAACTCCCGCACGTCCTCGATCGTGCCGGACATCGCGGCGTTGGCCGCCTTCCGCACCGCCGGGCCGCCGCGCGACATGATCTGGCTGAGCAGGACCCGGTCGTCGCTCTCGGCGGCGTTCTTGATACCCACCTTGAGGAACCGCTCGACGTCCGCAGCCGTACCCGCGAGCGCCTTCTGCGCCCCCTCCCGCACGCCCGGACCGGTGCTCGGGTCGTCGATGATCCGCTGCAGCTCGGCCCGGTTCTCGTCCTCCGCCCGCGCGACGAACTGACCGACCTTCAGGAAGGCGCGGAACAGCTCGAGATCGTTCGACTCGAAGGCGGTGACGCCGGCCTTGTGCACGGCCGGACCGCCGGAGGACATGATGCGCACGATCGCGACCTGCGCGTCGTCCTGGCGGATCTTGTCCAGCTCCGACGCGAGGAACCGCGCCCGGTCCGCCGGGGTACCGGCGAGCACCTCGGCCACCCGCCCGCGGAGGAAGTTGCTCGGCTCCGTGAGCAGGTAGTCGTTGGGGTAGACGAGCACCCGCTCGATCCTCTCCCGGTTCTCCTGGTCCGCCTTGGCCTCGGCCGGATCGGTCTGCTCCTGCCCGACCGGCGTGCTGTCGGCGAACGCCGGAGTGGCGCCCATCGCGACGGGTGCGGCGGCGGTGGCAAGGAGAACGGCTGCGGCAATCGAACGACGGATCTTCAACGGTCCCCCGGGGTCTGAACACGGATGCGCCCCACCACGCCGGAACGGCGGTGGGCCGAATGATCGTACAGTGACGAAACCTCGCTGCCGAACACACATTCGCCACATCCGGGCACCCGCCCGTCAGTGCCGGTCGAGGGCCGCGCTGCTCCAGGGTGTGCTCCTCCTCGACGAATCCCGACGGACCGCATGCTGTCCGCTCCCGAGGCTCCTCCGGCGGGGCTCACAGCCCCCGCCCTCACCGTTTGAGGTCGAAGTTCCGCCGGTGAAACAGCGCGGCCGCCACCGGGTAACACCCTCGGATCAAGCTCGTCGGCATGACAGCAAGCGATGACCGAGTGGTCGTGGTCGGCGGCGGGATGGCCGGTCACCGGCTGGCCCAGCAGCTCGCCCGGCCCGGCGGCCGCGAGGTGCTGCTGCTCGCCGAGGAGGAGCACCGCCCGTACAACCGGGTGCTGCTCGCCGAGGTGCTGGCCGGACGGTACGCGCCGGAGGTCGCCGAGCTGGCCGAGCTGCCGGCCGCGGTCGAACGGCGCCGGGCCCGGGTGGTGCGGATCGACCGCGAGCAGCGGCGGGTGCTGTGCGACGACGGCTCGGAACTCGGCTACGGCGACCTGGTACTGGCCACCGGGAGCAACCCGCTGCTGCCCCCGCTGCGCGGCCTGTTCGACGACTCGCTGGCCGGCCGCGAGCGGCACGAGCTGCCGGCCGGCGTCTTCGCCTTCCGCACCATGGCGGACTGCGCCGACATCGACGCCCGGCTGCCGGTGGTCCGGCAGGCGGTCGTGGTCGGCGGCGGACTGCTCGGGGTGAGCGCCGCCCGGGCGCTGGCCGCCCGCGGCCTCCCGGTGGTGCTGGCCCACCAGGGCGAGCACCTGATGGAGCGCCACCTCGACCCGGAGGCGGCCGAGCTGCTCCGGGCCCACCTGACCGAGCTGGGCGTCGAGGTGCACACCGAGTGCCGGGTCCGCTCGGTGCTCACCGCCGACCGCGCCGTCACCGGGGTCGAACTCGCCGACGGCTTCCGGCTGGACGCCGAGCTGCTGGTCATCGCGGTCGGCGTCCGCCCCAGGACCGGGCTGGCCCAGGCCGCCGGACTGGCCGTCCGCCGGGGCGTGCTGGTCGACGACCGGCTCCGCACCGAGGACCCGCACGTCTTCGCGCTGGGCGACTGCGCCGAGCACGACGGCACCGTCTACGGCCTGGCGGGCCCCGCCTTCGAGCAGGCCGACGCACTGGCCCAGGTGCTCACCGGCCGTCCTGCGGCCTACCGCGGCAGCCGGCTGCTCACCCGCCTCACCCTGGCCGCCGCGCCCGGCCGGGGCCCGCTGGACATCGCCGCCTTCGGCGTCACCGAACCGAGCCCCGAGGACCGGGTGGTGCGCCTCGCGGACGCCGCCCGGGGCAGCTACCGCAAGGTGATCGTCCGCACCGACCCGGCCGGCGGCGACCGCCTGGTCGGCGGCGTCCTGCTCGGCGACCTCGACACCGTCGGCGGTCTCGCGCACACCTGGGAGGGCGACGAGGCCCTTCTGACCCATCCGCTCCACCTGCTCACCACCCGGAGCACAACCCCCGGAGGGCCGTCCCGATGACCACCACCACCAAGCCCACCGTCGTCCTGGTCGGCTACGGCATGGTCGGCCACCGCTTCCTGGAAGCCCTGGCCGACACCGGCGCCGCCGACCGCTTCCGCGTCGTCGTGCTCGCCGAGGAGCCCCGCCCGGCCTACGACCGGGTCGGGCTGACCTCGTACTTCGCCGGGAGGACCCCGGAGGACCTGCTGCTCGGCGAGCCCGGCTTCCTGGACGCGCACGGCTTCGAGCTGCACCTGGACTCCCCGGTCACCGAGATCGACCGGGCCGGACGGACCGTCACCACCGCCGCCGGGCACACCGTGGCGTACGACACCCTGGTGCTGGCCACCGGCTCGTACCCCTTCGTCCCGCCGGTCGAGGGCCGGGAGGCGGACGGCTGCTTCGTCTACCGCACCATCGAGGACCTGCACGCCATCGAGGCGTACGCGGCCAACGCCAAGGTCGGCGCGGTGGTCGGCGGCGGGCTGCTCGGGCTGGAGGCGGCCGGTGCGCTCAAGGGCCTCGGCCTGGAGACCCACGTGGTCGAGTTCGCCCCGCGCCTGATGCCGGTCCAGGTGGACGACGGCGGCGGCGAGGCGCTGCGGCGCACCATCGAGGACATGGGCGTGGTGGTGCACACGGGGGTCGGCACCAAGACCATCGTGGTCACCGACGGCGCCGCCAGCGGGATGACCTTCACCAACGGCGAGCAGATCGAGACCGACCTGGTGGTCTTCTCCGCCGGGGTCCGCCCGCGCGACCAGCTGGCCCGGGACTGCGGCCTGACGGTCGGTGAGCGCGGCGGCATCGCGGTCAACGCACTCTGCCGGACCTCCGACGAGGCCGTCTACGCGATCGGCGAGTGCGCCCTGGCGGTCGACGGCCGGGTCTACGGCCTGGTCGCCCCCGGCTACGAGATGGCCACCACGGTGGCGCAGCAGCTCGCCGGGCAGACCGCCAAGGAGTTCACCGGGGCCGACCTCTCCACCAAGCTCAAGCTGCTCGGCGTGGACGTGGCCAGCTTCGGCGACGCCTTCGCCACCACCCCGGGCGCGCTCGACGTGGTCTACTCCGACTCCCGCTCCGGCATCTACAAGAAGCTGGTGGTCACCCCCGAGGGCGCCCTGCTCGGCGGCATCCTGATCGGCGACGCCGAGGCGTACTCCTCGCTCCGCCCGCTGGCCGGCACCGGCACCCCGCTGCCCGTCCCGGCCGAGTCCCTGGTGCTGCCCGCCGGGCTGGGCGCACCGGTCTCGCTCGGCAGCTCGGCCCTGCCCGACGACGCGGTGGTCTGCAACTGCCACAACGTCACCAAGGGCGCCGTCCGGGCCGCGGTGACGGACCACCAGTGCACCACGGTGCCCGAGGTGAAGAAGTGCACCAAGGCGGGCACCGGCTGCGGCTCCTGCCTGAAGCTGCTCTCCACCCTGGTCACCGACGAGCTGGAGGCGAGCGGCGTCGAGGTCGACAAGGGCCTCTGCCCCTGCTTCGCGCACACCCGGGCCGAGCTGTACGAGATCGTCCGGGTGAAGCGGATCGCGACCCACCGCCGACTGCTCGCCGAGCACGGCCGGCTGGCGGGCGAGGGCTGCGAGGTCTGCAAGCCCACCGTCGGCTCGATCATCGCCTCGCTGGCCCCCGAGCTGGCCGCCTCCGGGCACATCCTGGACGGCGAGCAGGCCGCGCTCCAGGACACCAACGACCACTTCCTGGCCAACCTCCAGCGCAACGGCTCCTATTCGGTCGTCCCGCGCATCCCCGGCGGCGAGATCACCCCCGAGAAGCTGATCGTGATCGGCGAGGTGGCCCGCGACTTCGGGCTCTACACCAAGATCACCGGCGGCCAGCGGATCGACCTGTTCGGCGCCGCCGTGGACCAGCTGCCGCTGATCTGGGCCCGGCTGGTGGCGGCCGGCTTCGAGTCGGGACACGCGTACGGAAAGTCCCTGCGCACCGTCAAGTCCTGTGTCGGGTCCACCTGGTGCCGCTACGGCGTGCAGGACTCGGTGGCGATGGCGATCCACCTGGAGCTGCGCTACCGGGGCCTGCGCTCGCCGCACAAGCTCAAGTCGGCGGTCTCCGGCTGCGCCCGCGAGTGCGCCGAGGCCCGGGGCAAGGACTTCGGCGTGATCGCCACCTCGAACGGCTGGAACCTGTACGTCGGCGGCAACGGCGGTGCCACCCCCCGGCACGCCGACCTGCTGGCCCAGGACCTCACCGACGAGGAACTG
The DNA here is from genome assembly GCF_040296785.1 of Kitasatospora sp. NPDC002040. Lineage (NCBI taxonomy): Bacteria > Bacillati > Actinomycetota > Actinomycetes > Kitasatosporales > Streptomycetaceae > Kitasatospora > Kitasatospora sp. NPDC002040. The sequence continues at coordinate 211,934 of NZ_JBEOXV010000004.1, forward strand.
ATCCGGCTGATCGACCGCTTCCTGATGTTCTACATCCGCACCGCCGACCGGCTGGAGCGCACCTCCGCCTGGCTGGAGCGGATCGACGGCGGCCTGGAGCACGTCCGGCAGGTGGTGGTCGAGGACTCGCTCGGCCTGGCCGCCGACCTGGAGGCGCTGATGGCCCGTCACGTCACCGACTACCAGGACGAGTGGGCCGCCACCCTGGCCGACCAGGACCGGCTGCAGCGCTTCGTCTCCTTCGTCAACGCCCCCGGCGTGCCGGACCCGAGCATCCGCTTCACCCCCGAGCGCGACCAGGTCAAGCCCGACCTCGGCGTGCTCACCACCGCCGAGGACCTGCTCGCCACCCTCTCCGCCGACCTCCTGGAGATCCGATGACCACCGTCACCGCCACCGCCCGGGTCGAACTGCAGACCACCGAGGGCTGGGTCCCGGTCTGCGACCGCACCCGCCTCACCCCGGGCCGGGGAGTCGCCGTCCTGCTCCCGGACGGCAGCCAGGCCGCCGTCTTCACCGACCGGCAGGGCCGGATCTACTCGGTCGCCAACCGGGACCCGTTCACCGGCGCGTACGTGCTCTCCCGGGGCCTGCTCGGCTCCACCCCCGAGGGCCGGGTCTACGTCGCCTCCCCGCTGCTCAAGCAGCGGTTCGACCTCGACACCGGCCAGTGCCTGGACGACCCGGCGGTCACCATCGCCGTGCACGCCGCCCGGGTGGCCTGACCAGACCCCGGTGGCCGCGGACAACGCCCTGATCCGCGGCCACCGGCCCGGCCGTCACGGCCGGGCGAGCTCCGCCAGCACCGCTGCCGCCACCCCGCGCTGACCGGCGGCGTTGGGGTGCACCGGGGACAGGCCCGGGGCGGGCTGCGGTGGTTCGATCCACCGGGTGTCCACGGGGGCGCACATGTCGCGGCCCGCCGCGACGGTGTCCACGAACCGGGCGCCGGCCGCCTGCGCCCGGCGCTTCAGCTCCGCGTTCAACTCCTCGAACTTCCCCACCAGGTACCGCAGGTCACCCGCCGCGACGCTGAAGCCGAAGGCCTTGGTGCAGCCCGCCGGATCGACCGGGAGCAGCGCCGGGTAGCCGACCACGAGGACCCGGGCCGCCGGGGCCCGCCGCTTCGTCTCGGCCAGCACCGCGCCGACCCGCTCCCCCGCGGTGGCGATCCGCCCGGTCACCTCGTCCGTGCCGTCCTTCGCCGCGAAGACCGACCGGCAGTCCGTCCGGGTCAGCCCGGCCATCGCGCAGCGCGACAGCACCTCCAGGAAGCCGACGTCGTTGCCCCCGATGCCGACCGTCACCAGCCTGGTGCCGGTGGAGAGGGCGTCCAGCTGCGGCGGGTTCGAGCCGCCGGTCACCCGCTGGGCCGCCGTCAGGTCGGCCGTGGTGGCCGAGCTGCAGCTGGCGTCGGTGAACCCGGTGACCTTCAGCTCCTCGGCCACCAGCGCCGGGTAGTTGACCGTCGACCGGTGGCACCCGGCGGGGGTGCCGGCCTCCGGCGCGATCCCCAGCCCCGAGGTGTACGAGTCCCCCAGGGCCACGTACGGACCGGCCGCCGGGGGCGTCACCACCGCCGGGGCGGCGGCCGGGCCGGCCGGGGCCGGCGAAGGCGTCCCGGTGCAGCCCGCGAGCAGCGCGAGACCCAGCAGGCCGGTCACGGCCCACCGGGTCGGTGCGGGGCCCGGCACTACTCGGCGCCGCGCTCGTGCTCGGCCAGGAACTCCTCGAACCGGCGGCCCAGCTCGTCCGCCGACGGCAGGTCGCTGCTCTCCGCGAGCAGGCTCTCCCGGCCCTCGGCCCCGGCCACCGCGTCGTACTGGCTCTCCATGCCCCGGATGGCCGAGCCGAGCTCGCCGTCGCCCTGGGCCAGCTGCTCCTCGATGTCGGCGTACACCTCGCCGATCCGGTCCCGCAGCTCGGTGCCCGGGAGCACCAGGCCGCTGGCGGACTGCACCGCCTCCAGGATCAGCACGGCGGCGGCGGGGTAGGGCGAGCGGGCCACGTAGTGCGGCACGTGCACCGCGAAGCCCAGCACGTCGTGGCCGGACTCGGCGAGCCGGTACTCCAGCAGGGCCTGGGCGCTGCCCGGCACCTGGGCCTGGTCGAACCACTTCGGGTAGTCGGCCGCCAGGTCGAGCCGGGTGCCGTGCGGGGTGAGCCCGACCGGACGGGTGTGCGGGACGCCCATCGGGATGCCGTGGAAGTCGATCGCCAGCCGCACCTCGAAGCGGTCCACCAGCTCCCGTACGGCGGTCGCGAACAGCTCCCACTCGGTGTCCGGCTCCGGGCCCGTGATCAGCAGGAACGGCGTACCGACCGAGTCCCGGACCAGCTGCAGCAGGATCTCCGGCGGGTCGTACGACGTCCAGCGCTCGCGGTCGAAGGTCATCGCGGGGCGCCGGGCCCGGTAGTCCACCAGGCGGTCGTGGTCGAACCGGGCGACCACCTGCGGCGAGCCGTGCTCCAGCAGGTGGGAGACCACCTGGCCGCCCGCCTCGCCCGCGTCCATGAAGCCCTCGAAGTGGTACAGCAGCACCAGCCCGGCGGCGTCCGCCCCGGCCTCGGCCCGCGCTGCGAGCAGCGCGTCCACGCCCTGCTGCTCCAGCCGGTACAGCTCCTTGGCATCACGCACCGCGCACCCAACCCCGTCCGTCTAGTCGTTCGTGTCGTCGCTCAGTCCAGCACGCCCGGCACCGTCGGAATTCCCACTCTGCCGGGCCGCTGGTGTCCGCGCGTGGCGAACGTCCGAGAATCATCGCACCCCGGTACGAAACCGCAGGTGAGGGCCCTGTCGGCGGGCGTGCGACCCGGGCGGGGGCGCGCGGCCGGAGACCGGCTTCCACGGATGACGCGCCGTGAAGTGACGCATAGCCTCCGGGCGGGTATCGTCCTCTCGCTGCCTCGCATCGCCGCGTCGTCGTCACGTCGTTCGTCACGCCGTCGTCCCGACCCGGCCCGGTGCGGTCAGCCCCCCACATCGCACCTTGCCTTCACTTGGCCGCCTGTTTCTCTTCGCGCTCTCTTACCTTCTTCGGCCATCTCGCGGACGCATACTGTCCCCTCGCTCATCCCTCGCCGGACCGGCCCCGTGGTTCCGTGTCCGTTCCGGCAACGCGCTGCCCGTTCCCGGGCTGTCGCCGACCCTCCGTACCGCCGGGCGTCTCCGGCGTACGCGCAGGTCGGAGCAGTCGTCGGGGCCGGGGCGAAAAAGTCCCCTGCCCGAGCGCCGCCCCACGGTGCCAGGGCTCCTACGACTTCCGAAGGACCGAAGGTTCCGTGCCCGTACCCGTCACCCTCATCGGCCGCTCCGTGCGGCTGGAGCCTCTCGCCGAGCACCACGCCGAGGCACTCGCCGAAGCAGGCGCCGAGGACCGTACGACCTACGCCTTCACCCCCGTCCCGCACGGCCTCGAAGCCGCCCGGGACTACATCGGGCGGGCGCTCGCCGACCAGGCCGCCGGCCGGTCGCTGCCGTTCGCCACGGTGGCGGTGGCGGACAACCGGGTGGTGGGCTCCACCCGGTTCCTCGAACTCGACTACTGGCAGGGCCCGGTGGTCTGGCCGCCGGTCCCCGGCGTGCCGTACGGCGACCCGGCGGCGGCCGTGCCGGACGCGGCCGAGATCGGCGCCACCTGGCTGTCCGCCCGGGCCCAGGGCACCGGGATCAACACCGAGGCCAAGCTGCTGATGCTCCGGTACGCCTTCGACCACTGGGGCGTGCGGCGGATCTCGCTCCGGGCCGACGCCCGCAACCTGCGCTCGCGGTCGGCGATCGAGCGGCTCGGCGCCACCTCCGAGGGCGTCCGCCGGGCCCACTCGCGCGGCCTGGACGGGGTGGTCCGCTCGACCGCCTTCTACTCGATCCTGGACGAGGAGTGGCCCGCCGTCCGCGACATCGTGGAGCTGCGGATCGCCGCCGCCACCTCGCCGAGCGCACCGGACCGGGCCCTCTCCCAGGAGTGCCTCAGACACGGCGCGCCCCTGATCACCGCGTAGGGCCGGACCTGGTCCGGCGGCGGGCCAGCTCCCGGGTCTCCACCGGGAGTTCGGCCACGTCGACCAGCTTCGGCAGCAGCTCCGGCTCGGTGGTCAGGGCCCGGAAGGTCTCCGCGACCGTCAGGTCGTGGGCCGGGCGGTACTCGACCGTGACCCGGTCCCCGGCCCTGATCACGCCGGGCTCCAGCACCCGCAGGTAGGCGCCGGGCAGCGCCCGCTGGGTGAAGCGCTTCACCCAGCGCTGCTCCTCCAGCCAGTCGGCGAAGGTGGAGCAGGGCACCCGGGGCACCGACACCTCCAGCAGCACCTGGTCCCCGACCCGCCAGCGCTCCCCGATCAGCGCGTCGTCGACCTGGACGCCGCGGGTGGTCAGGTTCTCGCCGAAGCAGCCGTCGGCCAGCTCCCGGCCGAGCTCCTGCTCCCACCCGTCCAGTGCCTCCCGGGCGTACGCGTACACCGCCTGCTCGTCGCCGCCGTGGTTGACGCCGTCGAACACCGCGTCCCCGGCCAGGCCGGAGCCGACCGTCCCGCCGGGCGCCCGGACCTCCACCGGGCGATCGGTCGGCCGCTTGTCGATTCCGGTCTGCCCGGCCTCCGGCTTGGCCGGGTTGGGGCGCGGGTGGGCGAGGTTGACGGAGCGTAGATGTCCCATGGTGCGCAGCGTACGACCGCCGCTCGCCCACCCGCAGCCCGATTACCGCTCCGGTCCACCGCTCCCGGCCGACCCGGTCCGGGCCCAGCCGGGCAGCGGTTCGGTGGCGGCCAGCCAGGCGGCCGGGATGCCGGCGCTGCCGGTCCGGGCGGCGACGATGCCGCCGACGATCGCGGCCGTGGTGTCCACGTCCCCGCCGGCCGAGACGGTCTCCCAGAGCGCGGCCTCGAAGTCGGCCGGGTTCCGGGCCGCCGCCCAGAGCGCGAACGGGACGGTGTCGGCGGCGCTGGTCCGGCTGCCGTTGCCGAGCACCTGCGCCGCGGTGCGGTGGTCCGGCTCGCCGAGCAGCTCGATCGCCTCGCCGATCCCCGCGTGCACCGCCCCGGGCGGGGTCAGCCGCCGAACGGCCGTCAGGAACGCGGCGGGGTCGGTGCGTTCGGTCCTGGCCCGGACCGCGTACGCGGCCGCCACCGCGACGGCGACCGCCCCGGCCACGCCCTGCGGGTGGGTGTGCGTGATCACGGCACTGACCGTGGCGGGCCCGACCACGGCGGCCGGGTCGGCGGCGAAGGCCGCCCCGAGCGGGGCCACCCGCATCGCGGCGCCGTTGCCGAACGAGCCCTGCCCGTCGAAGAGTCCGGCCGCCAGCGCCCGGGCGTCCCCGCCCTCGCGGATCAGCCGGAGCAGCCGGTTGGCCGCCGGGCCGTAGCCCCGGTCGAAGTCGTGCCGCTCGGCGAAGGACCGGGTCAGCTCAGCCTGGTCGAGCGCCCCGCGCCCGGTCCAGCAGGCGTACACGGAGCAGGCCATCTCGGTGTCGTCGGTCCACGGCCATGGTGCGGGCGGGAGTTGACGGTGGATCAGGGCCGGCCGGTTGGCCGGGACGAAGAACTGGGCGCCGAAGGCGTCCCCGACAGAGAGGCCCAGCAGGGCCTGGTAGGAGGGAGTCATTGCCCCCGATCCTGCCAGGCCCGCAGGTCAGCGGTCGAGGAATTCCCGGACGGCCGTGACGAAGCCGGTCGAGTCGCCGACCCAGGGGAAGTGGCCGGTGCCGGGGACGACCGCGGTCTCGGAGTTGGCCAGGGCGGCGGCGGTCTCGGCGGCCCGGGCCGGGGTGGGGCCGCCGTCGTACTGGGCGGCCAGGACCAGGACGGGGGCGGTGAAGGCGGCCAGTGCCGCACGGGTGGCGGCCGGGTCGAAGGCGCCGTCGGTACCGAAGATCTGGGCGGCCCCGTCGTTGCGCTGGCCCTCCTCCAGGGCGGCGTGCGCCTGTTCGGCCGCACCCCAGCGGCCGTAGATCACCGGGGCGATGGCCTCGAAGTCGAAGACGCCCTGAAGGGTGGCCTCCAGCGCGGCCAGGGCGGCCGGCTGCCAGGGCCGGTCGGCCAGCAGTGCGGCGGCCTCGGCCCGGTCCTCGGGGGTGAACGAGATGCCCAGCGCCCGGGTGCTCGGGGTGGCCAGGACCAGCCTGGAGACCCGGCCGGGGTGGCGGGCGGCGTACTGGAGGGCCAGGTTGGCCCCGGCGGAGTGGGCGAGCAGGTCGAAGGTCTCAAGGCCGAGGTGGGCCCGGAGACCTTCGACGTCCTCCACCTGCCGGTCGCACCGGTAGCTCAACTGGTCGGACGGGACGCCGGAGGAGCCGGTGCCGCGCAGGTCGAGCCGGACCAGGGTGCGGTGGGCGTCGAGCCCGCCGAGGTCACCGAGGTACTCGGAGGCCCGCATCGGCCCGCCGGGCAGGCAGACCAGCGGCGCACCGCGCCCGAATCGCCGGTAGCTCAACTCGGTGCCGTCGGGAGCGGAGAAGGTAGGCATGTGCAGATCATCTCCGCCCCGGCCGCCCGGGACAACCGGGCGTCGCGCCGGTTCAGCGGTCCAGGAACTCCCGGACGGCCGCGACGAAGGCGGCCGGTTCGCCGACCCAGGGGAAGTGCCCGATCGCGGGCAGCACCGCGGCACCGCCCTTCGGGAAGGCCTCGGCGATCCGCGCCGCGAGGGCCGGGTTCGGGCTGCCGTCGTACTCGCCCGCCAGCACCAGGACCGGCGCGGTCAGCGCGGCCAGCGCGGCCCGGGTGGCGGCGGGGTCGAAGGCGCCGTCCGCGTAGTAGGGGGCGAGGAGTTCGGGGTGGGCCTGGGTGGCGCGGTCGGCCACGTGCTGCCGTTCGGCCGCGCCCCAGCGGCCGTAGATCAGCGGGGCGAAGGCCTCGAAGTCGAAGACGCCCTGCCGGGTGGCCTCCAGCGCGGCGAGCGCGGCCGGGTGCCACGGCTGACCGGCCGTCAGCGCGGCGGCCCCGGCCCGGTCGGCCGGCCCCTCCGCCAGCCCCAGCGAACCCGCCGCGGGCGTGACCAGCACCAGCCGGGCCACCCGGTCCGGGTACCGGGCCGCGTACAGCACCGCGAGGTCGGCGGCGGCGGAGTGGGCGAGCAGGTCGAAGGTCTCCATGCCGAGGTGGGCCCGGAGTGCCTCGACGTCCTCCACCTGCCGGTCGCACCGGTAGCTCGACCGGTCGGACGGGACCCCGGAGGACCCGGTGCCGCGGAGATCGAGCCGGACCAGGGTGCGGTGGGCGTCGAGCCCGCCGAGGTCGCCGAAGTACGCGGAGGCCCGCATCGGCCCCCCGGGCAGGCAGACCAGCGGCGCACCGCTGCCGCTCGGGTGGTAGGCGAGTGAGGTTCCGTCAGGGGCGGAGAGAGTGGGCATGCCCCGATCCTCTCCGTCCCCGCCCGTTCGGGCAAAGCGGTTTGAGCGGTGGTCAGACGCCCTCGGCCGCTGCGGCCTCCGCCGCGCTGGCCAGCTGCTGGAGCGCGGCCAGGTGGCCGGAGAGTGCGGCCCGACCGGCCCGACTGGCGGCCAGCCAGGTGCGCGGGCGCTTGCCCACGTACCCCTTCTTGACCTTGACGTACCCGAGCTCGTCCAGCACGGCGGCGGTCTTGCTGAGCACCGAGTCGGAGACCTGGCAGTAGTCCCGGACGGCGGAGAACTCCGCCTCCTGACAGCCCGACAGGAAGGCCAGCACCGTCAGCCGGGTGGGGTGGTGCAGGTTCGGGTCCAGGCCGGTCACCGGCCGCCCTCCGGGTAGGCGCGCAGGATCTGCCGGTTGATCCGCCGCGCGGCCAGCCAGAACACCCCGCCCGCCGCACCGCCCGCGACCAGGCCGACCAGCAGCAGCGGCAGCCCGGCCCACCAGCCGAGCGCGCCGAGGCCGAACTCGATCGAGGCCACCACCAGCACGGTGGCCAGGGCCAGCCGCCAGACGCCCGGCATCGGGCGCTTGGCCACCCCGCCGGCCCGGCTCGCCGCCCCGGCCAGGGCGCCGATGAGCGGTCCTGCCATCGCGTAGCCGATGATCAGCAGCCACTCCAGGTCGAACTGGAGCGCCGCCCCGATCACCAGCCCCTGCGCCAGGAACACGGCCCCGATCCCGGGCCCGTACCAGTCCGGCATCGGCACCGGCCGCTCGGCGGCGGCCTGCGCGCGGCCCGCCAGTGCGAGCGCTTCGGCGGGTGTGAGTGATTCGTCCATGGAGTCCCCCCTGGGATCGGCAAGTGCTTCCATGGTGGCATCTACTTTCCTGTTTGGAAAGTAGTTTCTCAGCACCGGTCGTCGATCTCCGCGAAGGTGTCGTAGTGGTCCGGGGTCCAGTACTGCTCCCCCGCCGCCCCGGTGACGACCCGTCGGGCGCCCCGGGTCGGCGAGCCCGGGGTGACCACGGTGTACTCGTGGTAGTAGCCGCCGCTCTTCATCCGGGGCAGCCGCCCCTCCCGGTTCTCGAACACGATCCCGTCCGAGCGGTAGGGGTACGGGCCGCCCTTGGCGATCAGCGCGAGGGTGTCCCTGGCCTGGACCGGGAGCCCGGTCCGGCAGACGTCGGCGTACGCGGTGCTGGTCGGCACCCAGCCGCTCGGCGCGGCGGTGGTCGGACCGGCCGCGGCCCGCCCTCCCGAGGAACAGCCGGCCAGCGCGAGCAGCAGCAGGACGACGGGCAGGCAGCGGTGCTTCATCCGCCCAGCTTGCCGGGCGGACCGGGCGCCGGGCCCGCAAAACGCCGCCGGGGCCGGTACGGACGCCATTGTCCGTACCGGCCCCGGCTGCTCACGCACGGCGGCTCTCCTGCGCCGAGCTCCGCCGTACGCCCCCTCGACGTTGGTCGGGTCCGAGGGGGAATGCGGTCAGCGACCTGACCGCGCTGATTCGTGTCAGCGCGAGTCGCTTCCCGCGGTCTCGAGGGCGGCGCGGCCTGCCTCCAGGCGCGCCACCGGGATCCGGAAGGGGGAGCAGGACACGTAGTCCAGGCCCACCTCGTGGAAGAAGTGCACCGAGTCCGGGTCACCGCCGTGCTCGCCGCAGACGCCGAGCTTGAGGTCCGGACGGGTGGCCCGGCCGGCCTCGACGGCGGACTTGACCAGCGCGCCGACACCGTCCCGGTCGATGGTCTCGAACGGGCTGACGCCGAAGATGCCCTTCTCCAGGTAGGCCGTGAAGAACGAGGCCTCCACGTCGTCCCGGGAGAAGCCCCAGACGGTCTGGGTCAGGTCGTTGGTGCCGAACGAGAAGAACTCGGCGGCCTCGGCGATCTGACCGGCGGTCAGGGCGGCCCGGGGCAGCTCGATCATCGTGCCCAGCTTGATGTCCAGCGACACCCCGGTGGAGGAGGCGACCTCGGCCAGCACCCGCTCGCACTCGTCCCGGACCAGCTCCAGCTCCTGCACGGTGCCGACCAGCGGGATCATCACCTCGGGGCGCGGGTCGCCGCCGGCCAGCTTGCGCTCGGCCGCGGCCTCCGCGATCGCCCGCACCTGCATCCCGAACAGGCCGGGGATGACCAGGCCGAGCCGGACGCCGCGCAGACCCAGCATCGGGTTCTGCTCGTGCAGCTTGTGCACCGCCTGGAGCAGCCGCAGGTCGTTCTCGTTCGGGTCCTTGCGGGCCTCGGCGAGGGCGACTCGGACCGACAGCTCGGTGATGTCCGGGAGGAACTCGTGCAGCGGCGGGTCGAGCAGGCGCACCGTCACCGGGAGCCCGTCCATCGACTGGAACAGCTCCAGGAAGTCGCCCTTCTGCAGCGGCATCAGGGTGGAGAGCGCCAGCTCCCGGTCCTTGTCGTTGTCCGCCAGGATCAGGTGCTCGACCTCCTTGCGGCGCTCCTCACCGAGGAACATGTGCTCGGTGCGGCACAGGCCGATGCCCTGGGCGCCGTAGCGGCGGGCGCGGTTGGCGTCGTCGGCGTTGTCGGCGTTGGCGCGCACCGCGAGCCGGCGGCGGACGTCGGCGTGCGCCATCAGGCGGTGCACGGCCTGGACCAGACCGCCCTGGACGTCGGCGCCGGCGTGCAGGGTGCCCTCGAAGTACTCGACCACCGGGGACGGCAGCACCGGTACCTCGCCGAGGTAGACCTTGCCGTTGGCGCCGTCGATCGAGACCAGGTCGCCCTCCTCGATCACCAGGCCGTCGGAGGTGGTCATCCGGCGGCGCTTGGTGTCGACCTCGAGCTCCTCGGCACCGCAGACACAGGTCTTGCCCATGCCGCGGGCCACCACGGCCGCGTGCGAGGTCTTGCCGCCGCGCGAGGTGAGGATGCCCTCGGCCGCGATCATGCCCTCGAGGTCGTCCGGGTTGGTCTCCCGGCGGACCAGGATCACCTTCTCGCCGGAGCGGGACCACTTGACGGCGGTGTAGGAGTCGAAGACCACCTTGCCGACCGCCGCGCCGGGCGAGGCCGCGATGCCCCAGGAGATCTGCTTGGACTCGGCGTTCGGGGCGAACCGCGGGAACATCAGCTGGGAGAGCTGACCACCCGTCACCCGGTGCAGCGCCTCGTCCAGGTCGATCAGGCCCTGGTCGACCAGCTGGACCGCGATCCGGAACGCGGCGGCGGCGGTGCGCTTGCCGATCCGGGTCTGCAGCATCCAGAGCTTGCCGCGCTCGATGGTGAACTCGATGTCGCACAGGTCGCGGTAGTGCAGTTCGAGCTTCTGCATGATCGCCATCAGCTCGTCGTACGACTTCTTGTCGAGCTGCTCCAGGTCGGCCAGCTGGAGGGTGTTGCGGATGCCCGCCACCACGTCCTCGCCCTGGGCGTTGGAGAGGTAGTCGCCGTAGACGCCGACCGCACCGGTGGAGGGGTCGCGGGTGAACGCGACACCGGTGCCGGAGTCCTCGCCGAGGTTGCCGAAGACCATCGAGCAGATGTTGACCGCCGTGCCCAGGTCGTTCGGGATCCGCTCCTGCCGGCGGTAGAGCCGGGCCCGGTCGCCGTTCCAGGAGTGGAAGACGGCGTGGACCGCGAGATCCATCTGCTCGCGCGGCTCCTGCGGGAAGTCGCGCCCGGTCTCCCGGAGCACGATCCCCTTGAAGGTCTCGACCAGCGCCTTGAGGTCGTCCGCGGTGAGGTCGAGGTCGTCCTCGGTGCCCTTGGCCCGCTTGGCCTCGTCGAGCGCCTCCTCGAACAGCTCGCCGTCCACGCCCAGCACGGTCTTGCCGAACATCTGGACCAGGCGGCGGTAGGAGTCCCAGGCGAAGCGCTCGTTGCCGGACTGCGCGGCCAGGCCGAGCACCGAGGTGTCGGAGAGGCCGATGTTCAGCACCGTGTCCATCATGCCGGGCATGGAGAACTTGGCCCCGGAGCGGACCGAGACGAGCAGCGGGTCGTCGGCCTGGCCGAGCTGCTTGCCCATCTCGGCCTCGAGCGACTCCAGGTGGCTGCTGATCTCCTGGTGCAGCGAGGAGGGCTCGCTGCCGGTCTCCAGGAAGACCTTGCAGGCCTCGGTGGTGATGGTGAATCCCGGAGGGACGGGGAGACCCAGGTTGGTCATCTCGGCGAGGTTCGCACCCTTCCCGCCGAGAAGGTCCTTGAGGTCCTTGTTTCCTTCAGTGAAGGAGTAAACAAACTTCTGCTGGGACGGCACGGGTCTGTCTCCTCGCACGGGGTTGCCCTGACGCCGGAGAACATACCCATTTCGAAGGCGCTGTCGCGCCCCCATCAGGCCGTACAAGCCTGGGAGCGGCGGCGGACCCAACAGATCGAATGCCCGCACAGGCGTTCACCTCTGTTGCTGAAATCGTCCGGCTGACGCTAGCAATGCTTCAAGTATTGAAGACAACGAAACCCGAAGATCACATGAACCGGACGGAGAGTAGCGGCAGATCGCCTGCCATGTTGCCCCGGTTTGATTTCCTGCAGCCAGTCGGGCGGTTCGGCCCCGGGGCCCTTCGGGAAGCGTTCCACCCCTCCGGGCCCGGCCCGACCCACCTGACTGGCCGTCAGTAGCCACGGTATGTGGCCAGCGTCACGGGCGCATCTCAGCCGACGGGCGTACTCCGTTCGGAGACTTCGTCACCTTGTGTCGACTCGCGGACGCCTTCCGTCACCGGAATCTGCCACAAAGGAGCCCCCTTGGCCAGGTTGTCCAAGAGGGGTCGGCCGGGGCGGCCTGTGCGCCTTTGCGGCCTACTTGGCCACTTCGTAGTGCTCAGCCGCCGGAGGTGTCCGATTCGGCGTCATCGGTGGGGCGGGCACAGTCGTACGGATCGTCCAACCAGCCCTCGGGCAGTACCACCCGGTTGTTGCCACTGGTCCGGCCGCGCGGACCGTCCGCGCTCTCCGGCCAGAGCTGGGTCTGCTCGACCTGGGCCAGGGTCCCGCTGAGTTCGGCCAGTGAACTCGACATCGCCAGCTTCACCCGGAGCTCGGAGCCGACCGAGAAGCCCTTGGTGTACCAGGCGACGTGCTTGCGGAAGTCCACCACGCCGCGCGCCTCGTCCCCCATCCACTCGCCCAGCAGCTCGGCGTGGCGCACCATCGCCCGGGCCACATCCGCGAAGGCCGGCCGGGCGTAGTCGACCTCGCCCTCGAAGATCTGCACCAGGTCCTTGAACAGCCACGGCCGCCCCAGGCAACCCCGGCCGACCACCACCCCGTCGCAGCCGGTCTCGCGCATCATCCGGATCGCGTCCTCGGCGGCCCAGATGTCGCCGTTGCCGAGCACCGGCACGTGCGCCGGAACGGACTCGCGCAGGCGCGCGATCGCCGACCAGTCGGCGGTGCCGCCGTAGTGCTGGGCGGCCGTGCGGCCGTGCAGCGCGATCGCCGAGACGCCCTCCTCGGCGCCGATCCGCCCGGCGTCCAGGTAGGTCAGGTGCTCGTCGTTGATGCCCTTGCGCATCTTCATGGTGACCGGCAGGTCACCCGCGTTGGCCACCGCCTCGCGCAGGATCTCGCGCAGCAGGTTCCGCTTGTACGGCAGCGCCGAGCCGCCGCCCTTGCGGGTCACCTTGGGCACCGGGCAGCCGAAGTTGAGGTCGATGTGGTCGGCCAGGCCCTCGTCCGCGATCATCCGGGCGGCCTTGCCGACCGTGACCGGGTCGATCCCGTACAGCTGGATCGAGCGCGGCTTCTCGCTCGGGTCGAAGTGGATCAGCTGCATGGTCTTGGCGTTCCGCTCCACCAGTGCCCTGGTGGTGATCATCTCGCTCACGTACAGGCCCTTGCCGCCGCTCTGCTCGCGGCACAGGGTGCGGAACGGCGCGTTGGTGATCCCGGCCATCGGTGCCAGCACCACGGGCGGCCAGACCTGGAGCGGACCGATGTTCAACGGCGAGAACTCGGACGTCTGGGCAACGGAGGCGGTCGTCATGGCGCGGCAGGTCCTCGGTGGTCGGCGGACGGACTCTTCATTGTCCCCCACCCGGCGGAACGCCGGGATCGTGCGCGGCCTCCAGCCGGAGCAGCAGCTCCCGGCTCTCCTCGTCCCTCGGCGTGTAGGTGACCAGCCGGGTGCTGGGGCGGGGGCCGAGCCAGAGGCTGGTGTACTCGAAGCCGATCAGCCCGGCGCCGGGGACCAGGAACCGCTTGACCCCGTTGCCCGGCTCGGCCACCTCGTGCCGCTGCCAGATCTCCTCGAACTCCGGCGAGGCGGTGCGCAGCCGGTGCAGCAGGGTCTTCCAGGCCGGCTCGGCCCCGTGGTCCGCCATCACGGCCCGGAACCGGGCGACCATCCCCTGCCGGTCCGTCTCCCGGTCCACCAGCCGCCGGCCGAAGGTGCCGCCGGTGAAGGCCAGCCACATCAGGTTCCGGTCCTCGTACGGCAGCTCCTCCAGGTCGCCGGCCAGCCAGGTGTAGGCGTGGTTGAAGGCCAGCACGTCGTACCTGCTGTTGAGCACCGCGGCCGGGTACGGCGTCATCCGGTCCAGCAGCAGCCGGACCGCCGGGGTGACGGTGGGGCAGTCCGCCCGGGCCACCGGGTCCTCGGCGCCCGCCAGCACGAACAGGTGGGACCGCTCGGTCGGGTCCAGCTGCAGCGCGCGGGCGACCGCGTCCAGCACCTGGGCCGAGACCTGGATGTCGCGCCCCTGCTCCAACCACGTGTACCAGGTCACCCCGACCGCCGAGAGCTGGGCCACCTCCTCCCGGCGCAGCCCCGGGGTCCGGCGCCGGCCGACGGCGGGCAGGCCGACCTGTTCGGGAGAGATCCGTTCGCGGCGGCTGCGCAGGAAGGCGGCCAGCTGGGTGCGGCGGGTGGCAGTGGTCAGCATGGGTACCAGGATGCCGTTCCCCTTGTCCTGTTGCCAGGTGGTGCTGATACCCGGATAAACACTGTCTGGTACCAGGCTGCGGCCGACGGCAGGGTGGTCGACGTGACCCACCTGCTGACACGCCCCCGCCTCGCCCCGCCCCGCTCCGCGCGCTCCGCCGCCGGACTCTCCACCGCCGGACTCGCCACCGTCCTGCTCGGGGCCTTCCTCCCCTCCCTCGACTTCTTCATCGTCAACGTCGCCCTCCCGACCATCGGGCACGACCTCGCCGCCGGGCCCGCCGTGCTGGAGCTGATCGCCGCCGGGTACGGCATCACCTTCGCCGTCCTGCTGGTGCTCGGCGGCCGGCTGGGCGACGCGGTCGGCCGCCGCCGGCTCTTCCTGTACGGCGCCGCCGCCTTCGCCCTCACCTCGCTGGTCTGCGGCCTGGCCCCGAACGCCTGGAGCCTGGTGGCGGGGCGGGCCGCGCAGGGCGCGGCCGCCGCGCTGCTGATCCCCCAGGTGCTCGCCACCATCACCGCCGCCACCGACGGCCACCGACGGGCCCGGGCACTGAGTGTGTACGGGGCCGTGGGCGGGCTCGCGGTGGTGATCGGACAGGTGCTCGGCGGGATGCTGGTCGCGGCCGACCTGTTCGGCACCGGCTGGCGCTCTGTCTTCCTGCTGAACGTCCCGTTCGCCCTGCTGGCCGTCCTGCTGGCGCTCCGTCACGTCCCCGAGAACCGGGCCGAGCGCGCCACCGGCGTCGACCTGCCCGGCACCGCGCTGCTGACGGCCGGCCTGCTCTCGCTCTTCGTCCCGCTGATGGAGGGCCGGGCGCTCGGGTGGCCGGTGTGGTGCTGGGCGCTGCTGGCCGCCTTCCCGTTCCTCGCGTCGGCCTTCGTCCTGGTCGAGCTGCGCACCGAGCGGGCCGGGGCGGTGCCGCTGCTCCCCTTCTCCCTGCTCCGGCTGCCGGAGATGCGGCGCGGCCTGGGGATCGCGCTCCCCTACTTCGCGGGGTTCGGCGGCTTCATGTTCGTGATCGCCGTGCTGCTCCAGCAGGGCCTGGAGCTGGGGCCGGTGACGGCGGGTCTGGCGCTGGTCCCGATGGCGGTCGGCTACTTCTGCGCCTCCCTGTCCGGGCCCCGGTTGATCGGCCGGTTCGGCAGCCGCGTGATCACCGTCGGCGCGGTGGTCCAGGCCGTCGGCCTCACCACCCTCGCCGGCACCGCCCTGACCGCCGGCCTCACCCCGGTCCTGATGATCCCCGGCGTGGCCCTGGCCGGTATCGGCCAGGGCCTGATCGGGACCCCGCTGTTCCGGGTCGTCCTCTCCCGCGTCCCCGCCGCCCGCGCGGGCGTCGGCAGCGGCGTCCTCGCCACCACCCAGCAGTCCAGCCTCGCCCTGGGCGTCGCCACCCTCGGCACCCTCTACCTAACCCTGGCCCCGTCGCTCGGCTACGCCCGGGCCCTCGCGGTGGTGCTGGCGCTGCAGGTCGGCGGCTCGGCGGCGGTGCTGCTGCTCAGCCTGCGGCTGCCCCGCTCGGTGGCGTGAGCGGGGCGGCCGTCAGGGTGCGGGCGTCGGGGTGCCGTTCGGGTGCCGTCAGAGAGCGGCGACCTGGACGGTCTTGCTCACGGCCTTCTCCCACTGCGGCGTGTTGCTGAACGAGGCGCGCCAGAAGCCCGCCCCGGTCTTCGCCACGGTGGCCGAGAACGCGTAGCCCTGCCCGTTCCAGGTGGCCGACGGCGCGGTGGCCACGGTGCTCCAACCGCCCTTGCCGGTGGCGGAGTACTGGATGTCGACGGCGATGGTGCCGGGCGTCATGTGGCCGTCGAAGGCCATCCTGCCGGTGACCTCGACGCTCGCGGCGTCGGTACGGGTCGCGGCGAACTCCTGGAACGCGGCCGGCTGCACCACGGTGATCTCGCTGCTCGCGCTGGACCCGGCCAGGAAGACGTCGTCGCTCGACCAGCCGGAGCTGATCGTGTAGTTGTTCCAGAGCGGGGCGGTGGCGGGGAAACGCACGGTGCCGTTGGCGTCGGTGGTCAACTGGACGTAGTCCGGGAAGGAGTTGGAGCCGAGCCGCTTCCCGGCCAGCGGCTGCCAGCCGGTCGGCGACTTCCACAGCAGCGTGGAGTCGGTCGACTCGACCACCCCCTTGAACGGGACCTTCCGGGTGCTCGGTGTCTGCACCACCTTGGTCGGGGTCTGCTTGATGGTGATCGGGAACTCGCGCGACCGGGACTGGCTGTAGAAGATGTGGCCGGGGTCGTACTCGAAGGACGCCACGATGGAGTTCTGGTAGATGTCGGTGACCGGAAGCGTCGCGGTGAACCCGCCGTCCACCCCGGTCGTGACCTCGGCGTACTCCATCCGGGAGTTGACCGCGACGGTCAGCCCGCCCATCGGCGTGACGACGCCCGAGCCGGGCCACTGGCCCATCAGGTGGCCGCTGATGGTGACCGACCGGTGGTCGTAGTCGACCGTCGTCCGGTCGACCTTGGCGTCCTTGAGGTTGGTCTGCACCGAGTAGTAGAAGTAGCCGACCCCGGTGGCGGTCAGCGTGTCCCCGCCCGCGTCGGTGGCGGTGACGTCGATCCGGTAGCTGCCCAGGGCCGGCAACTGGATCCGTCCGACGTTGCTCCAGGTCCCGTCCTCGGCGGTGCCGGAGGTCAGCTCGAACCGGGTCAGGGTGGTGGAGACCTCGGAGTCGGCCATCGAGTAGAGGCTGACCCGGATGTCCTTCACCGCGCTCGGAGCGGTCAGCCCCAGCACCAGCTTGCCGTTGTTGGACCAGTCGTTGTGCGCCTCCCGGACGGTCACGCCCGGGCCGGACTCCGCCTGTGCGGCGGTCGTACCGGACAGCAGCAGACCACCCGTCAGCAGTACCGCGGTCAAACCCGTCGCCGTACGACGAAATGCCATGAACTCTCTCCCCCTGTCGATCGACTGACCCTCCGTCTGATCGTGATCAGCAGGCGGACGTTATCAACGCCCCCGTCGCCGCTCAAACGGATTTTCGATCACCCGCACGGAGCGTGAGCAGGGTGATCTCGCTCGGGGCGAAGACCCGGAACGGCGGGCCCCAGAAGCCGGTGCCCCGGCTGGTGTAGAGCCGGGTCCGCTCCCCGTGGCGGCTCAGGCCGTGCACCACCGGCTGGTCGAGCCGGACCAGGAAGTTGAACGGCCAGATCTGCCCGCCGTGGGTGTGTCCGGAGATCTGCAGGTCGATGCCGGCCGCGGCGGCCTGCGGGACGAACTTGGGCTGGTGGGCGACCAGCAGGACCGGGTGCTGCCGGTCCGCCCCCGCCAGCGCGCCGAGCAGGTTCGCCCGGTGCCCGGTCAGGCCGGAGGACTCCGCGGTCACGTCGTCCACCCCCGCGAGGACGAGGCTGTCGCCGCCGCGCTCCACCAGGACGTGGCGGTTGTGCAGCGCTTCCCAGCCCAGCTCCGCCATCCGGTCCAGCCAGCCCTGGGCCTCCGAGGAGTACTCGTGGTTCCCGGTCACGTAGACCTTGGCCAGTCGGGCCCGGACCTTCCCCAACGGGGCGGACTGCTCCCGGCGTTGGGCCGGCGTGCCGTCGGCGATGTCCCCGGCGTGCACCACCACGTCCGGGTCCAGGGCGTTGACCGCCTCGGTGACCCGGGCCGACCAGGCCGCCCGGTCGATCGGTCCGTAGTGGGTGTCGGCCAGCACCACGACCCGGGTCCCGTCGAGGCCCGCACCGAGCCGGGGGAGGTGGACGTCCAGCCGCCTGACCCGGGGCACCCGCATGGCCTCGTGGTGGCCCCAGGCCAGCAGCCCGGCGGACAGCCCGGCGACCACCCCCGCCACCGCCCTGGCCCGGCCGGTGCCGCCGAGGTCGAGGCCGGCCGCGACCAGGTTCACCAGGCCGCCCAGGACGGACCAGGTGAACAGCACCCAGATCACCCCCAGGCCGGTGTCCGCCACCCGGGCCGCCCGGTCGGACCGTCGCGGCCCGTGGCCCGCGACCATCAGGAACGGGAAGGAGACCAGCCAGCCGGCGAACAGGACCGTGCCGACCGCGGACACCGGGAACGGCCAGTGGGTGCCGGAACCGAACAGCGTCCACCACGGCGGGAGCCAGAGCGCGAGCAGGACCAGCAGCACCACGGCCAAGCGCCGGAGCGGGGAGCGCCGGGCCCGCCGCCCGTTGCCGTCCGGTCGGGGGGCCGGCTCCGACCGGATGGATTCGCTGTCCGTCACCGCATCGCTCCTCAGGTTCGCCGACCCGTCAATCATGCGGTACCCGGGGGCAGTCGGGGTCGGCGGGCCCCGACCCTGTGAGCCGGGGTCACAGGATGATTCGCTGTCTGGCTGGCCCGGGGCGGGCGGCCCAGGCTGGAGCCTCCGTGTACGTGACAGCGAGAGCAGTGAGGGCCCATGACCACCGTCTCCGAGGCACCACCCGCGACCTTCGACCGGCTCCGGTACGCGGGGGTGTTCGTGCTGCTGTTCCTGTTCGGCACCGAGACCTTCCTGATCTCGCCGCTGCTGCCGACCATCGCCGAGTCGATCGCGGTGAGCGAGTCGGCCGCGGCGGCGAGCGTGACGGCGTACGTGCTGGTGTACGCGGTGTTCGCGCCGTTCCTGGGGCTGTTGAGCGACCGGTTCGGGCGGCGGCGGGCGCTGGTGGCGGGGACGGTGCTGTTCGTGCTGTCGAACGCCGGGGCCGCGCTGTCGACCGACCTGACCACGCTGGTGCTGTCGCGGGGGCTGGCCGGGCTGGCGGCCGCGGCGGCCGGACCGGCCATCTGGGCGCACATCGCCGAGACCGCGCCAGACGCGGTGCGGGGGCGGGCGCTGGGGCTGGGGATGGCGCTGTTCTCGACCGGGCAGGTGCTCGGGGTCCCGCTGGGCGGGCTGCTGGCGGGTGCGGCGGGATGGCGGTCGGCGTTCTGGGCGCTGACGGCCGGAACCGCGCTGGCCGTACCGCTGCTGCTGCGTCAGGTACCGGCGCAGGACGGCACGAAGAGCGGCGGGGGCGGCTCGGTCGGCGCGCTGCTGGCCGGCTGGCGGGACCCGGCGCTGCGGCGGGCACTGCTGGTGAACACCGCGTTCAACGCGGCCAACCTCGGCGCGTTCACCTTCCTCGGCGCGGTGCTGGTGCAGCGGTTCGACCTGTCGGTGGAGGCGCTCGGCCTGGTCGGCATCCTGGTCGGTGCGGGCAGCATCGCCGGTTCGCTGCTCGGCGGCCGGCTCGGTGACCGGGCCAGGGCGGCCGGTCGGCACAACCTGCCGCTGCTGCCCGTGTGGGGCGTGCTGCTGGCGGCGGGGATCGCGCTGACGGTGCAGGGCCCGGGCCTGGTGGTGGCGTTGGCGGGCGTGGTGGTCTGGTTCGTCGCCAGCGGCGGGTTCGTGACGGACCAGCAGACGCTGGCCGGGACGGTCGCACCGGAGCTGCGGGCCACCTCCAGCGCCTGGCTGACCTCCACGATGTACGCGGGGACCGGGCTGGGCGCGTGGGCGGTCGGTTCGTTCGGCGACGTCTCGGACGGGACCCTGGCGGTCGGTACCGTGCTGGCGCTGGTCGCGGCGCTCGGCGGGCTGCTGGTCAGTGTCACGCTGCGCCGTCCGCAGACCGACTGAACCGCCGTGACGCCGAAGGGCCCCGCGCCGGTGCGCGGGGCCCTTCGGCGTACGGGGGCTCAGCCCGCCTGCCGGTCCGGGACCGAGCGCAGCGGGTGCTCGGCCAGCGAGGTCATCCGGGCCCGGTCCTCGGCACCGGCCGGGGTGAAGAGCAGCACCAGCGCCGAGGGGTCGTCCACCGGGTGGAAGGACGACAGGGTGAGCCGGACCGGGCCGATCCCGGCCGGCTCCACCACCACGGCGCGGGCGGTGAGTTCGGCCACCGAGTGGCAGCCCCACCAGTGCCGCAGCTCCGGCGCGTCCTGGTCCAGGTGCCGGTAGACCTCGCCGGTGCGCGGGTCGGCGAGGGCAGGTCCGGCCTGGGCCCGGAAGTGCTGGAAGACGTTCATCGCGAGCGGCTCCCAGTCGTGCAGCACGCCCCGCAGCCGCCGGTCGGCGGCCATCAGCCACATCAGGTTGCGCCGGTCGGCCGGCACCGCCTCGGGCGGACCCCAGAGGGCGGCCCAGGCGGCGTTCCAGCCGAGCAGGTCGAAGTGCCGGTCGAGCAGCACCGCCGGGCTCAACGGCCAGGAGTCCAGCACCGGTTGGACGGCGGCCCGGAGGCCGCCGTCGGCCGGGGCGGCCGGCTCGTGGTAGCCGGCCAGCCGCATCGCGTGCCGCAGCCCGGCGGCGTCCAGCTGCAGCGCCCGGGTGACCGCCTCCAGCACCTGGCGGGAGGCGGTCACCCGGCCCTGTTCGAGCCAGGTGTACCAGGCCAGTCCGACCCCGGAGAGCGAGGCCACCTCCTCCCGTCGCAGGCCCGGGGTCCGGCGCCGGGCAGTGGATCTCAGGCCGACGTCGGCCGGCTTGAGCTGCTCGCGGTGGGCACGGAGGAAGGCTCCGAGTTCCTGGCTTACGAGGGGAGTTGACATGCTGGGTGCTCCTCGGGCGGATGGTTGTTCCGTCGTGCTTCAGCCTAGAGCGGCTTGAGCTGCCACAGGCGGACGGGCATGTGGCTCACCCAGCCGAGTTCGTCCTGGCGCTGCCGCGCCGTCTCGCCGATCGCCCGGAAGAAGGTGGCGCGCAGCTCCGGTGGCACCAGTCGGCTGTAGTAGTCGCCGAAGGTGGCGGCGTGGAAGTGCTCGTACTGGGCGGCGTCCTCGACGTTGACGACCGCGTCCCGCTCCAGGTACGAGTCCACCGTGAAGTACCGGGCCAGCAGTTCGCCGAGCTCGTCCGCCGGCCGGGTCCTGGTGCCGATCGGCAGCACCTCGCCGCGCTCGAACACCCCCGGCACGTCGGCCGGTTCGACCCCGGTGGCGATCAGGGCGGAGCGGACCAGCTCGTCCTCGCCACCGAGCCCGAAGGCGTCCCGGGCCGGGTGGTAGGTGGTCAGCAGGAAGGTGCCGCCGGGGGCGAGCCGCTCGGCCACCCAGGAGAAGATCCGGTCCTCCACGGGGTACAGCCAGTGCAGCACCGAGGTCATGGTGACCAGGTCGGCCGTCAGCGGCAGTTGCTGCGGGTCGGTCAGGTCGGCCCGGTGCAGCTCGGTCCGGCCCCCGAAGCGGGCCAGCCGTTCGGTGGCCTCGGCGATCCGGTGCTCGGAGCGCTCCAGACCGATCGCCAGCCGTAGCGACGGGTGCCGGTCCAGGGCGGTCTCCAGCAGCTGGCCGATGCCGCTGCCGAGGTCGACCAAGGTCTCTGGGGTGCCGGTCACCTGGTCCAGCACCCAGTCCCGGTCCAGGACTTGGCGCAGCCGACTGGCGTCGGCGTAGCCGGCCAGGGTGTCGGCCTGGATCTCAACGTCGGACGCGGTGGTCACTGCTGGGCCTCCTCGGCGGGGGTGTCGATGAGCTGGAGCAGCCGCTCACGGGCGGCGCTCTGGTCGTAGCGGTGGAAGATGTTGATCCGGTTGCGGGCCAGATCGCCCCGGTGGACGTACTCGTAGAGGTCCTGCCGCTGGCCGAAGCCGTCGCCGGTGAGCTCCCAGGCCAGCCGGAACAGGCGGGACTTGTGCTCGGCGTCGATCTCCTTGCCGCGCATGTAGCGGTCCAGCTGCGGGCGCAGCCGGGGGTTGGCCAGGTCGCCCGCGGTGGGCTGCATCAGCAGCCCGGAGGCGCCGATCTTCCGGACGATCTCGACCGCGCTGCCCGCCACTTCGGCCGACCAGACCCGGCTGGCGGCGGTGTCGCCCGGGGCCAGCAGCCCGCTGTCGGTGACCTTGGCCCGGGCCTCGGCGGCGTCCAGGAAGTACTCGGTGAGCTCGGCGTACCCGGCCAGCCGCCCCAGGTCCTCCTGGACGTTGCGGAAGCCGTCCACCCCGATCGACTCGGCCACCAGGGTCGCGGTGGCCAGCAGCGTGCGCAGCCGTTCCCGGTAGCGGACGTGTCCGATGTACGCGCTCCAGGCGTTGATCCGGCCGAGGCCGGTCCGGGCCAACTGGCCGTCCCGGAGCAGGAAGACCCGGTCCCAGGGGACCAGGACGTCGTCGAAGAACAGCATCGCGTCCTGCTCGTCGAACCGGGCGCCGAGCGGGTGGGCGTGGCCCCACGGGGCGCTGCCGAGCGGTTCCCGGCAGAGGGTGAGCAGGCCGGGGGTGTTCAGCGGCAGGGCGAACCAGACCACGAACTGCTCGGCGCTGCGCTGGGTGAACGAGGCCGAGAGGTAGACCAGCACCTCCTGGGCCAGCGGGGCCAGCGTGGTGAGCTGCTTGGCGCCGCGCACCACGATGCCGTGCTCGTTCTCCTCCAGCACCCGCAGGGCCAGGTCGGGGTCCTCGACCGGGTCGGCCGAGCGGTCGATCTGGGGGTCGCCGAGGGCGTGCGAGAGCACCAGGTCGTTGCTCGACACATGGCGGTACCAGGCCTCCGCGTTGGCGCCGAACCTGGCGTCGCTGCGGCCCAGTTGATGCCGGAAGTCGTACACCCCGAGGGCGATCGAGGCCATGAAGGCGGGTGAGCGGCCGTGCTGGCCGAGTGCCTCGGCGTGCCAGAACTCGGCGCTGCGGCGCTGCAGCCTGAGGTCCTCCAGGGTGCGCGGCGGCTGGAAGGCGCGGGCGATCCGCTGCCCGGTGTCCGGGTCCTGCCAGGTGAGCAGGTCCCGGTGCTCGGGGTCGTGCTGGAGGTCGAGCAGCCGGGCCAGCTCCTGGGCGGCGGGCCGGAAGGCCGGGTGGTCGGCGGGGTTGTCGACCCGCTTGCCGTCGAGGTAGAGCTCGCGGCCGTCGTCGAGCTCGTCCAGGTACCGCTCGCCCGTGAGCAGGCCCCGTCCGAGGGCGGGCGTGTCGAGCAGGGTCATGCGCTGGCTCCTGTCGGGGTCATGGCGTGGTGGTCGGCCAACTCGCGGTAGTGGCCGTCGTGGTAGAGCAGCGGTGCGCCCGGGCGGCCGTCGGCGGCGGCCACCTCGCCGATCAGCAGGGCGTGGTCGCCGGCCGGGAGGACGGCCTGGAGTCGGCAGTCGAACCAGGCCAGGCAGTGGTCCAGGACGGGGGTGCCGGTGGCCTCGGGGTGCATCGGGACGGTGGTGAACATCCCGAGTGCGCGGCCCGCGCCGGGAGTGGCGAAGCGGCGGCCGACCGCCTCCTGGCCGGCGGCCAGCACCGAGACCGCGTACCGGCCGCCGGAGCGGACGGCGGCGGCCAGCGGGCTGTGCCGGGCCACCGCGACGCTGATCAGCGGCGGGTCGAGGGAGAGGGTGGCGAAGGAGGAGACGGTCTTGGCGAACACCTCGTCACCGTCCCGGGCGGTGAGCACCGCGACACCGGTGGTCCAGTGCCGGGCGGCGGCCCGGACGGCGTCGGGATCGGCCGGCACGGCGGCCGGCGGCGGGAACTGACGGGGGCTCACCGCAGCCCCACCCGGTAGGCGCGCAGCCACTCGTCGACCTGCACCAGGTGGTCCAGCCCGCCGACCGGGTTGGGGGCGGTCCGGGGGCTGGGCAGTGGCTTACCCTCGCTCAGCAGCCGTCGCACCAGGGCGCGGTCGACCAGGTCGAAGACCGGGGCCGACGGGTCGGCCAGCAGCGCGTGCGCCCGCTCGGTGAGCACCTCGGTGTACCGGACGGCCGGGGTGGAGGGGTAGCCGCTCTTCGGCCGGTCGGCCACCTCGGCGGGCAGCAGGTCCCGGACGGCGTCCCGGAGCAGGCCCTTGGAGCGGCCGCCGGGCGTCTTGAGCGCCCAGGGCACGTTCCACAGGTACTCGACCAGGCGGTGGTCGCAGAACGGCACCCGGACCTCCAGGCCGACCGACATCGAGACCCGGTCCACCCGGTCCAGCAGCGGCGGCAGCCACCGGGTCAGCGCCAGGTGGAACACCTCCCGGGTGCGCGCGTCGGCCGCCGACTCCCCGGCCAGGACCGGAACTTCGGCGATCGAGCGGCGGTACGCCTCGGCGGTGTACTCCTCGGGGCGCACCTCGGCGGCGACCTCGGGGCGCAGCAGCGCGGCCGGGGTGGTCCGCCCGTGCAGCCAGGGGAAGGTGCCGGAGGCCAGCGCCGCCGGGTCGTGGAAGTAGGGGTAGCCGCCGAAGATCTCGTCGGCCGCCTCGCCGGAGAGGGCGACGGTGGAGCGGTGCCGCACCTCGCGGAAGAGCAGGTGCAGCGAGGCGTCCATCTCGCCCCAGCCGGGCCGGTCGCGGGCCCGCAGCACCGCGTCCCGGGCCAGCAGCAGGTCGTCGTCGGGGATCAGGACGGAGGTGTGCAGGGTGCCGATGTGCTCGGCGGCGGCCTGCACGTACGGCGCGTCCACGGTGGTGCGCCAGGCGTCCGGGGTGCGGTCGGCGCTGCCGGGGAAGTCGACCGAGAAGCTGGTGATCTTGCCCTGGCCGTTCCGCTCCCGGGCGATCGCCGCCAGGGCGGTGATCGCGCTGGAGTCCACCCCGCCGGAGAGCAGCGTGCACAGCGGTACGTCACTCAGCAGCTGGCGCTCGACCGCGTCGGCGAGCAGCTCCCGGACGTGCGCCCGGGTCGCCTCCGGCGAGTCGGTGTGCACGGCCGACTCCAGCCGCCAGTACCGGACTTCGGTGGTGGCGCCCCGGGTGACCCGGACCAGGTGGCCGGGGCGGACCTCGTTCAGCCCCCGGAAGAGCCCGTGTCCGGCGGTCGGGGCGGCGGGCAGCGCGAACAGCTCGGCCACCCCCGTCGGATCGAGTTCGGCCGGGAACAGCGGGTTGGCCAGCAGTGCCTTGGGCTCGGAGCCGAACAGCACCCCGCTGCGGTGCGGGTGCCAGTACAGCGGCTTGATGCCCAGGTGGTCCCGGACCAGCAGCAGTTCCTCACTGCGGGTGTCCCAAATGGCGTAGGCGAAGATGCCGTTGAAGTGCTCCGGGGCGGCGGCGCCCCACTGCAAGTGCGAGCGGAGCAGCACCTCGGTGTCGGAGTCGGTCCGGAAGACGTGCCCGTACCCCTCCAGCTCCCGCCGCAGCTCGCGGTGGTTGTACAGCTCGCCGTTGTAGCAGAGGACGGCCTGCGGGTGCTCCGCGTCGGCCTGCGGCTGCACTCCGCCGTCCAGGTCGATCACCGAGAGCCTGCGGTGGCCGAGCGCCAGGTGGCGGGAGAGCCAGACGCCCTCGGCGTCCGGGCCCCGGCAGGCCAGGGTGGCGGTCATCTCCCGTACCGTGCGCCCCTGGTGGCGCAGGTCGGTGTCCCAGTCGAGCCAGCCGGTCACGCCGCACATCACGCCTCCCGGCGGGGGTCGGAGTCGGTGGGGGCCGAGGCCTCCCAGCGGCAGCCGTGCCCGGTCGGGCCGCTGCGCAGCCGGTACTCGGGGCGGAAGCCCTTGGCCCGGATGTTGGAGGAGGTGGCCTCGGTGCAGTAGGTGCACGGCGAGGCCAGGGTGAGCCGGACGCCGCTGCGGCGGGCCTTTTCGCGGTAGTCCCAGATCGCGCAGTGGGTGATGGTGAGCGCGGCCCGCTCGGCGGTCGGCTGCACCTCGTCATCTAACTCGTAGTCGGATCCGTACAGTTCGGCCTGCCGGGCGATCCGGTGGATCGGGTCGGCGGCGCCCCGGCCGTGGTCCGGCTCCACCTCGCGGTGCACCTCGGCGTTGGAGGCGGCCCAGTCGGCCAGCGCGGGCTCGCCGTACCGGGCGACCAGGAAGCGCTCCATCAGCGCCTGCCCTCGGAAGAACACCCGCTGCCACTCCCCCGAGCCGGCCGTCGCCTCGTCCGGCAGGTCGGCGAAGACCGCGGACTGGAGCGCGAACCAGTCGGTCAGGTGGACGCCGTCCCCGCGCGAGACCAGGTAGCGGGTCAGCCCGGCCTCGGCCTCGTGCAGCCGCTGGCGCCAGAGCGCGGACCGCTCGGCCTCCGGCATGGCGCGGTACGGCGATCTCGGCTGCTCGGCCCAGCGGCCGGGGGCGGGGCCGGGCTGGGGAAGGACGGCGGTGGCCGGTGCGGGCGGCGCGGGCGCCGTGGCACCCTCGGGCACATCGCTCAACGGACTGCTCCCTTCGGCGGATCCTGGCGTGTGCCCCCACGCTAGGAACCGGGCCACCTGACGAAGTAGCCCCGAACGGACCCGAACGGGGCGACCATCGGAGCATCCGACTGATCCGAAGGTCGCCCCTCCGCCGCCCGCTCGGCCCGCGCCGCCAGACCGACCGGCCCCCCGACGCTCAGCCCGCCAGGCCGTGCCGGTGCGCGTACAGCGCGGCCCGCAGGCGGTCGGACTGGCCGATCTTCCGCATCGCCTGGGTGAGGTGCTTCTTCACCGTCGCCTCGGCCAGCGCCAGCTCCCGGCCGATCTCCGCGTTGCTCAGCCCCCGGGCCAGCTGGGCCAGCACGTCCCGCTCCCGGCCCGTCAACCCGACCTGCTGGAGCGCCGGTTCGGCCGCCTGCCCGGCCAGGCTGGCGGGGTGCACCCGGGCCGACGGCGGCGCGGGCAGGAACACCGAGCCGCCCGCCGCGGCCAGCTGCACCGCGCCGATGATCCGGTCCTCCGGCAGGTCGATCGGGAAGCAGCCGCTGGCCCCCGCCAGCAGGATCCGGCTCGCCTCGGTGGTGGACTCGGCCCGCCGCAGCAGCAGCACCCGCGCCTCCGGCGCACCGTCGGGCCCGCGCAGCGCGGCCACCGCCGCGAGGTCGTCGCCGAGCGAGGCGCCCCGGCCGAGCAGGATGACGTCGGGCCGGGTCCGGCGGACGGCCGCGACCGCCCCGGCCGGGTCGCCCGTGCTGCCGACCACGGCCAGGCCCGGCACGGTGGCCAGTACCGAGCGCAGCCCCGCGCTGGCCACCGGGTGCCGCTCCATCACGAACACCCGGGTGACCTCGGCCAGTTCGTCGCGGGCACCGCACACGGGGTGCCCGCAGTCGCACCGGCCGGCCGGGTGCGGGTCGGCGGCGGCCCGGCGGGCGGCCGGGTCGGTGAGCAGCTGGTGGCCGGCGATCAGGTCGAGCGGGTTGTCGATCTCGGCCTGCAGGGCCTCGACCGGAACGGCCGGGCCGATCCCGAGATGGGCGTGGCGGCGGACGGCGGCCCGGTGGCCGCGGCCGCCGGACTGGGTGCTCCGGCTGGTCAGGGCCGTCATCACGCACCGTCCCGGTTCGGGGCGGGCGAGTTGGCGACGGTCGACTGTGCAGGGTCAGGCATGGCGGTTCCCTCGGATGTGGCGGGCCGCGCCCCGGGGGCACGGCACTGCGGCGGGCGCGGTGCGACGGCCGCGAGCCGTGGGGGACGGGCGGCGGGCCGGACGGGCCTGATGCGGGAGGGCGCTGCCGAGAGGGTGGCTTGGCGGTCAGCGCAGGGATGCGCGGGGACACAGCTCGTCGAAACACCGTCGGTGCCACGAGCCGCCGATCCCGACCAGGGTGAAGTCGGTCCGCCGGATTGCCATACCGGCACCCTAGGACCGGGCCCGTAGCAGGTCAAGGACGGGACGGCGGCCCGGCAGACGGTGCAGCGTGCTGCCGGGGTGCTCCGGTCCTATGACCAGCGGTATCCGCATGAACTGCTGACTGGCTGTCAACCGCACTGATCCGCAACCTTCGTGACACCGGCCCGGAGCCGGCGGCCGAACGCCTCTGCGCGGCCCACCCCACCTCGCCCTCCCCCGGAAGGAAGTCCGCCATGCCCGCCGACCCGCCCCCGACCCCGCCGAGCGGGGTGCGCGGATGACCGGGTTCCTGCTGCGCCGGGCCCTGCTGGCGGTGCCGACCCTGCTGGGCGTGACGGTCGTGGTGTTCGCCACCGTGGCCCTGGTACCGGGCGATCCGCTGACCGCCTTCCTCGGCCCCGGCGCCCCGCCCGAGGCCCGGCTGGAGCTGTCCGAACGGCTCGGCCTGGACCGGCCGTTGCCGCTGCGCTACCTGGGCTGGCTGGGCCACGCGCTGCACGGCGACCTGGGGGTGTCGATCTCCGCCCAGCGGCCGGTGCAGGAGCTGGTGGGTGCGGCGGTCGGCCAGACCCTGCTGCTGACCGGGGCGGCCTTCCTGCTGGTGCTGGTCGGCGGCGTCCTGCTCGGCGCCGTCGGCGCGCTGCGGCCGTACAGCCCGCTGGGCCGGGTCTGCGACGCGCTGAGCACGCTGGCGGTGTCCGCGCCGCAGTACTCGGTGGCCCTGCTGCTGATCGCGGTGTTCGCGGTCCGGCTGCGCTGGCTGCCGGCCGGCGGGACGCACGACGTGTTCGGCACCGGCGGCCCGGGCGATCTGCTGCTGCACCTGCTGCTGCCCGCCGCGGCCGCCGCGCTGGTCCCGCTCGGGCTGACCGCCAAGGTGTTCCGGGCCGCCCTCGCGGCGGTGCTGGCGGGCGAGTTGGCCGACAGCCTGCGGGCGCGCGGGTTGAGCCGGACGGCGGTGCTGCGGCACTGCGTGCACAACGCCTCGCCCGCCCTGCTCACCATCGGCGGCCTGCAACTGGCCTACCTGCTGGAGGGCGTGGTGTTCGTGGAGACGCTGTTCGCCTGGCCGGGGATCGGCCGGCTGCTGTTCGACGCCCTGTCGGCCCGCGACCTGCCGCTGGTGCAGGGCGGGGTGCTGCTGGTGGCGGTCGCGTTCGTCGGGATCAACCTGCTGGTGGACGCGGCGCACGCGGCCGTCGACCCCCGGGTGCGGAGCCGGGCATGAAACGGACCGCCCGTCAGGACCCGTTCCTGCTGCTCGCCCTGGGCACCGCGCTGCTGCTGGCGCTGGTCGCCCTCGCCGCGCCCCTGATCGCCCCGTACGACCCGGCGGCGGGCTCGCTGGAAGCCCGGCTGCTCGACCCCGGCACCGCCGGGCACCTGCTCGGCACCGACGGCCAGGGCCGGGACGTGCTGAGCCGGCTGATCTGGGCGGCCCGCGCCTCCCTGCTCGGCGGACTGGCGCCGGTCGCCGTCGCCACCGTCGCGGGCACCCTGCTCGGGATCGCGGCCGGTCTGGGCGGACGGGTCACGGAGCAGGCGCTGCTGCGGTCGCTGGACGTGCTGTACGCCTTCCCCGGCGTGCTGCTGGCGATCGCGGTGGCCACCGTGCTTCGGCCCGGCCTGGGCGCGACCGTGCTGGCGCTGTCGGTGGTGCTCACCCCGGCGGTGGCCCGGGTGGCGTTCACCGAGGTCCGGCGGATCCGCACGGCCGAGTACCTGGAGGCGGCCCGGGTGAGCGGCGCGGGGGCGGTCGAGCTGGCAGTGCGTCAGGTGGTGCCGGTGGTGGCACCGGTGGTGCTGGTGTACGCGGCCTCGCTGGTCGGCCTGGCCGTGGTGTACGCCGCCGGGCTGTCCTTCCTCGGCCTCGGGGTGGCCCCGCCGACCGCCGAGTGGGGCGCGATGCTCGACGAGCTGCGGCCCGCGCTGCTCACCCGGCCCTGGGTGGCGGTCCAGCCCGCCCTGGTGATCCTGCTGGTCTCGGTGCTCTTCAACACCCTCGGCGAACGCCTGCGCCGCCGCCTCGGCGACAGCGGCGCCCAGCTGCCGGAGGCGACCCGATGACGAACGATCAGGTGCTGACCGTCACCGACCTCGCGGTCGAGTACCCGGGCGGGGTCCGGGCGGTCGCCGGGGTCTCGTTCGAGGTCCGGGCCGGCGAGGCGCTGGTGCTGCTCGGCGAGTCCGGCAGCGGCAAGACCACGGTCGCCCGCACCGTGATCGGCCTGCCCGGTCGCGGGGCCCGCGTCACCGGCAGCGTCCGGCTGGGCGGGGCCGGCGGAACGGAGCTGCGCGGGCTGACCGGACGCGAGTGGTCCGCGGTGCGGGGCAGCCGGATCGGCTACGTCCCGCAGGACCCGACCGCCACCCTGGACCCGCTGCGCCGGATCGGCCCCCAGCTCGCCGAGGTGCTGCGCCGGCACGGCCGCGCCGACGGGCGGCGCGCGGCCCGGGCCGCCGTACCCGCGCTGCTGGAGCTGGCCGGGATCGCCGAGCCCGACCGGGTCGCCCGGAGCTACCCGCACGAGCTGTCCGGCGGGCTCCGGCAGCGGGCCGCGATCGCCATCGCGGTCTGCTGCGGGCCCGAGCTGCTGATCGCCGACGAACCCACCACCGCACTGGACGCCCTGGTGCGCGGCCGCATCCTCGACCTGTTCGACGAACTCCGCCGGGAGTGCGGCATCGCCCTCCTGCTGGTCACCCACGACCTGGCGGCGGCCCGCCGGATCGGCGGCACGGTCGCGGTCCTGCACGACGGCCTCGTGGTCGAGTCGGGCCCGGCCGCACTCCTGGCCGCCGAACCACCGGGGGCCTGGGAGACCGCGACGCCGGCCGCTGGAGCGTTCGACGTACGCAGCGGGTCAGCCACGTTCCTTCCCGAGCCCCTGGACCGCCGATGACCACCGCCGAACCGCTGCTCACCCTCGACGCGGTCCGCAAGGACTTCGGCGCCCGCACCGCCCTGGCCGGCGTCAGCCTCCGGGTGGCACCGGGCGAGACGGTCGGCCTGGTCGGCGAGTCCGGCAGCGGGAAGTCCACCCTGGCCCGGCTCGCGCTCGGGCTGCTCGCACCCGACGCCGGCACCGTCCGCTTCGCCGGCCACGACCCGTACCGCCTGCGCGGCCGACCGGCCCGGACGGTCCGGGCCCGGCTCCAGTTCGTGCCGCAGCACCCCCGCGGCTCGCTCAACCCGGCCCTGCGCGCGGGCGAGGCGGTCGCCACCGCCCTGCGGCTGCACGGCACTCCGCGCCGCGACCGCCCCGCCCTGGTCGCCGACCTGTTCGAACAGGTCGGCCTGAAGCCGGAGTTGGTGCAGCGCTACCCGCGCGAGCTGTCCGGCGGACAGCTCCAGCGGGTGGCCGTGGCCCGGGCCCTGGCCACCGGCCCCGACCTGGTGGTCTGCGACGAACCGACCTCGGCCCTGGACCGCGGTGTGCAGGCCCGGCTGCTCGACCTGCTCACCGGTCTGCAGGAACGGACCGGTCTGGCCTACCTGTTCATCTCGCACGACCTGGCCGTGGTCCGCCGGCTCGCCCACCGGGTGCTGGTGCTGCGCAACGGCCTGGTGGTCGAGCAGGGCCCGGCCGCCGAGCTCTGGTCCTCGCCCTCCCATCCGTACACCCGCGCCCTGCTGGACGCCGCCACCGGCGGCTCCCGCGCTTCCGACCCGATCACATCCTGAGGAAAGCACCATGACGCACCGTCACCCGCTCGCCCGTACCCGCTCCAGAGCCGCCGCCCTGGCGGCCGCCACCGTGCTCCTCACCGCTGCGGGCTGCGCCTCCACCCCGACCACCGGACCGGGCGCGGACTCCGGCGGTGCGGGCCGGGGCGGCACCCTGGTGATCGGCGCCACCGGCAAGCTGCCCAACCCGGACACCGTGATCGGCGGGGCCGGCTTCGAGGGCAAGCGGCTGGTCAGCTTCCAGATCTACGAGGGCCTGACCCGCTACGACCTGTCGACCACCGACAAGCCGCCGGCCGTCACCGGCGCACTGGCCGAGTCCTGGCAGGTCGCCCCGGACGCGAAGACCTGGACCTTCACCCTGCGCAAGGGCGTCACCTTCCAGGACGGCACCCCGTTCGACGCGGACGCGGTGCTGTTCAACCTGGACCGCTACCTGAAGAAGGGCAGCGAGAACTACACGGACGCGCTCGGCGCCGCCGCCAAGGAGTACGCGGGCGGCATCACCGGGTACCGCAAGCTGGACCAGGACCACGTCGAGCTGGTCACCAAGGACCCGAACGGCCACTTCCCGGAGGACCTGGCGCACGTCCTGATCGCCAGCCCGACCGCCGTGCAGAAGACCGGCTCGGCCAAGTTCGCCCAACACCCGGTCGGCACCGGACCGTTCGCGTTCTCCTCGTACACCGAGGGGCAGCAGATCGAGCTGGTCGCCAACAAGAGCTACTGGCGCGGCGCCCCCAAGCTGGACAAGCTGGTGGTCAAGCCGCTGCCGGACGCCGCCGCCCGCACCGCCGCACTCCGCTCGGGCGGGGTGAACTGGATCGAGTACCCGAACCCGGACGACATCGAGAGCCTGAAGGCCGACGGCGTCAAGATCGCCACCAACAGCTACGACCACCTCTGGTACTGGATCCTGGACACCACCAAGGCGCCGTGGAGCGACCCCCGGGTGCGCCGGGCCGCCAACTTCGCGATCAACCGCGAGGCGATCGCCGACAAGCTGCTGCACGGCACCGCCGACCCGGCCTACCAGGCCGCACCGCGCGCCACCGGTGCGTACGACAAGGCCGGCGACGCGTACTCCTACGACCCGGCCAAGGCCAAGCAGCTGCTCGCCGAGGCCGGACTCTCCGGCGGGTTCTCCACCTCGGTCACGGTGCCCACCGGCGGCTCGGGCAACCTGGTGCCGGTGCCGATCGCCGAGGCGATCCAGCGCGACCTGGCGGCCGTCGGCATCAAGGTCGAACTGCGCACCACCGACTGGTCCACCCTGATCGGCGCCGAGGCCAAGGGCAAGGTGGCGCTCGACTCGGACGCCATCGCCCAGTCCACCACCCTGTTCCAGTCCGAGGCGCTGCTGCCGCTCTTCATCGGCACCGACAGCCCGTTCTGGACCGGCCACTACAGCAACCCGAAGGTGGACGAGCTGCTGAAGTCGGCCGGCGCCTCGCCCGACCAGGCCAAGCGGCAGGCGGACTACCGGCAGGCGCTCTCGCTGGTGACCCAGGACGCGCCGTGGCTGTTCGTGGTCAACGACCGCAACCCCCGGGCGCTGTCGCCGAAGGTGCAGGGCCTGGTCCAGCCGCAGTCCTGGTTCCTCGACCTGACCACCGTCTCGGTCCGGCCGTGACCGCCGCAAAAAGGAAGGCCGTCCGATGACCGCCTCGCACATCCCCGAGCCGCCCAAGTGGGGCATCACGCTGCCGCTGCCCGGCC
This sequence comes from Kitasatospora sp. NPDC002040, assembly GCF_040296785.1. Taxonomy (NCBI): domain Bacteria; kingdom Bacillati; phylum Actinomycetota; class Actinomycetes; order Kitasatosporales; family Streptomycetaceae; genus Kitasatospora; species Kitasatospora sp. NPDC002040. The sequence goes on from NZ_JBEOXV010000004.1 coordinate 244,915, forward strand.
TGACCATCGACCGGCACCGGTTCATCGTGGAGCGCCTGCCCGACCTCGGCTACACCGACGTCTGGAGCGCCGAGGGCGGCGGCACCGACGCCTTCACCCCGCTGGCCGCCACCGCCGCCTGGTCGCCGAGCCTGCGGATCGGCACCGGCATCGTCCCGGTGCACACCCGGGGCCCGGCGGTGCTGGCCCAGACCGCCGCCACGCTGGCCCAACTGGCCCCAGGAAGGCTGCTGCTGGGGATCGGCGCGTCCGTCCCGGCGCATGTCACCGACATCAACGGCATCCCGTTCGACGAGCCGTTCAAGCGGACCAGGGACGTGCTGCGGTTCGTCACCCGGGCACTGCGCGGCGAGCACATCGCCGGGGACTTCGACACCTTCTCGATCACCGGGTACCGGCTGCCGCACCCGCCCGTGGAGCCGGTCAAGGTGATCCTCGGCGCGCTCCGCCCCGGCATGCTGCGGCTCGGCTTCAACGAGGGCGACGGGGCGATCACCAACCTGCTGTTCCCCGAGGACGTGCCCAAGGTGCTGGACGCGGTCGGCCCGCAGCCGCCCGGCAAGGAGCTGGTGGTCAAGGTCTTCGTCTGCCCGACCGAGGACACCGACTACGCCCACCGCGCCACCCGTCCCTTCCTGGCCTGGATCCTCAACCGGGAGCCGTACCGGAAGTTCCACGAGTGGCTCGGCCACGGCGAGTTGCTCGCCGAGGCGCACGAGCGCTGGGCGGCCGGCGACCCGGAGGGCTCGCAGCAGGCGCTGCCCGACGAGGTGGTGGACGGCCTGTTCATCTCCGGCTCCCCCGAGGAGTGCCGGGAGCGGATCATGCAGTACCACCGCCCGGGGGTCACCACCATCCAGCTGTACGTGTCGCTGCCGCCCGAGGTCTTCGTCAGCCGGGCCCGGCTGCTGGACACCCTGGCCCGGCTCGGCCCGGCCGCGGGCTGAGGGAGCGCGATGGAACTCGAACTGCGCGGCGGCGTCCGCGCCGCCCCCGTCACCGGCCGGACGCCCAGGGAGCGGCAGGCGCTGCGGTTCGCCCCGGACCCGAGGGACCGCACGGCCGATCCGGCCCATGTCACCAGGACCGCCCGGGAGAACGAGGAGGACGGGCTCGACAGCGCCCTGGTGGTGCAGTCGAGTTCCTGGCCCGACCCGTGGCTGGTGGGCGCCTGGGCACTGGCGGCCACCAGCCGGCTCCGGATCGCCGTGGCCCACCGGGTCGGCACCACCGCCCCGACCGTCGCGGCCCGCCAACTGGCCACCCTGGACCGGCTCTCCGGCGGCCGGGCGGCGGCCCATGTGATCGTCGGCTCCAGCGACCTGGACGTGGCCAGGGACGGCGACCGCCTCGGCAAACCGGACCGGTACCGCCGGGCCGACGAGTACCTGGCCCTGCTCCGCCGGTCACTGACGGAGGACCAGGAGTTCGACCACAGCGGCGAGTTCTACCAGGTCCAGGGCGCCCGGGCCGGGCTACGGCCGGAGCCCGGCGGCGAGCTGATCTCCTTCGGCGGCTCCTCCCCCGCCGGGTTGCAGCTGGCCGCCCGGCACGCCGAGGTGTACGCCGTCCCCTCGCTCCCGCTGCCCGACACCCGGCGGCGGATCGGCGAAGTACGGGCCGCCGCAGCCGAGTTCGGGCGGAGCCTGCGGATCTGGCGGCACCTCACCCTGGTGCTCGCCGACACCGACGAGGCCGCCCGGGAGCGGGTCAAGGAGCTGCGCCGGGACGCCCTGCGGCTCACCTCCGGCCCGGACGGCCACCGGTTCGCCGAGGCGGTGGCGCTGGACCGCGACCGCGAGCGCGGCCGGGTGCCGGACCAGCAGGCGGCCGACCAGGTGACCGCGTACGTCCGCCGCTCGTTCGCCGCCGCGTACGCCGGCTCCCCGGCCACCGTGGCCGACCGGATCGGTGCACTGCACTCGGCGGGGGTGGACATCGTCCAGCTCGACCTCGCCGTGGAGACGGACCGGGACCGGGAGCTGCGCAGGGAGCTGGTCTCCCGGCTGCGCACCGGCACCCACCGGCACGGCTGGTAGCCCGACCCGACCCGACCGACCTTCCAGGGAGAACCCCATGACCGGCTACGCCGCCGACGGGCAGATCGTGATCAGCGGCTCGATCGCCACCGACCACCTGATGACCTTCCCCGGCCTGATCTCCGACCAGTTGCTGCCCGACCAGCTCGCCGAGGTCTCGCTCTCGTTCCTGGTGGACGGGCTGGAGATCCGGCGCGGCGGGGTCGGCGCCAACATCGCCCTCGGCCTGGGCCGGCTCGGCCTGCGGCCGCTGCTGGTCGGGGCGGCCGGGGCCGACCACGGGGAGTACGACGACTGGCTGCGCGCCAACGGCGTGGACACCCGGGGCGTGCTCACCGTCCCGGACCGGTACACCGCCCGCTTCCTGTGCACCACCGACCGGGCGCAGAACCAGATCGCCTCGTTCTACCCGGGTGCGATGAGCCTGGCCGCCGGGATCGCCCTGCCCGAGGTGCTCGACCGCACCGGCCCCGCCCGGCTGGTGCTGATCGGGCCCGACGACCCGGCGGCCATGCTGCGCCGGACCGCCGAGTCCCGGGCGGCGGGCATCCCGTTCGCCGCCGACCCCTCGCAGCAGCTGGCCCGGCTGACCGGCGACCAGGTCCGCACCCTGGTCGACGGCGCGCGGTGGCTGTTCAGCAACGCGTACGAGCGCAGCCTGCTGCTGGAGCGGACCGGGCTGACCGGGGCCGAGCTGCTGGCGCGGGTCGGCACCTGGTTCACCACCCTGGGGGCGGACGGCGTGCTGATCGAGCGTCAGGGCGAGCCGCCGGTCGAGGTCCGCCCGCCGGCCGAGCTGCGCCGGGCCGACCCGACCGGCGTCGGCGACGCGTTCCGGGCCGGGGTGCTGGCCGGCGAGGTCTGGGGCCTGCCGCTGCCGGTCTCGGCCCGGGTCGGCTGCCTGCTGGCCACCCTGGTGCTGGAGTCGGTCGGCACTCAGGAGTACGGGTACGAGCCGGCCGCGTTCCTCACCCGCCTCGCAGGGGCGTACGGCGGGGAGACCGCCGACCTGGTGCGGCCGCACCTGGGTGCGGCCTGACCGAAAACCGGAGGCCGGGGGTGGGTGGCGGATGACAGCATGGCGGGATGAACGACGCCGTGCACCCTTCCGCCACCCGTACCCGTGAGGACCTGGCCGCCCTGGTCGCGGCCGGCGCGCGGCCCAAGTACCTGATGTTCTGGGGCCACCGACCGGAGCGGGACGGCGGGGTCGGGCCCGGTTCGCTGAGCCAGTGGTGGCCGTCCGCCTTCACCGTGGACGGGGTGCGGTACGCCACCGCCGAGCACTGGATGATGGCGGGCAAGGCCCGGCTGTTCGGCGACGCGCAGTCGCTGGAGCGGATCCTGGCCGCCCGTACCCCGGCCGAGGCGAAGAACCTCGGGCGGCTGGTCCGCGGCTTCGACGACGCGCGCTGGTCGGCCGCCCGGTTCGACCTGGTGGTGGCGGGAAACCTGGCCAAGTTCGGCCAGGACCCTTCGCTGCGCGCCTACTTGGTGGGCACCGCGCAGCGGGTGCTGGTGGAGGCCAGCCCGCTGGACCGGGTCTGGGGCATCGGGCTGGCCGCCGATGACGCGCGGGCGCTCCGCCCGGCCGACTGGCGCGGCCTCAACCTGCTCGGCTTCGCCCTGATGGCGGCCCGGGAGCAGCTGGCCGCCGGCGCCTGAGCCGCCGCTGCTGCCCCCTGCAGCGGCTACCCCGGGTGGCGCTCCCGGAACGCCGCGGCCTTGGCCCGGTTGCCGCAGCCCGCCATCTCGCACCAGCGGCGCACGCCCCGGCGGGAGCGGTCCACGTAGAGCCGGGTGCAGGGCTCGGAGGCGCACTCCCGGATCGGCGCGCCGAGCGGCAGCGCGAACAGCTCCTGGGCCGACCGCGCCACCGTGGCCAGGACCGCCGCCGCACTGCCGGTGCGGCGCAGGGTGCCGTCGGGGCGCAGGTCGAGGCCGAGCACGGGGCCGTCCGCCAACCGGTTCAGCAGCCTGCGGTCGGCCGTGGGGTAGGGCTCCCCCGCCACCGCCGCCAGGCCCAGCCGGTAGACCGCCTCGCGGAGCCGGTGCGCCTGCTCCAGCTCCTCCGGGCCCGCCTGGACCGGCTGGTCGACCAGCCCGGCGGCGGCCGTCCAGGCACCCAGGTCGGCCGGCTCCCGGAGCAGGTCACGGGCGAGGGTACGGCGCCGCTGCACCGTACCGACCAGATCGAGGGCGGGGTCACCGCCGACAAAGACGAACTCCATCGCCCCAGCATAGCCAACTAACCCCTCAGACCGGTTGCACCGGTGATCGCCACCCCCTAGGCTGTGGGTAACCACTTAGCGCGGTTACCAGTCGACGAAGCCTGGCATTCCACCAAGTGACCCCACCAGTAAGGGAGTCGAGAATGGCGATCAAGGTAGCGATCAACGGATTCGGTCGGATCGGCCGGGGCTTCGTCCGAGCCGCCCTGCAGCAGGGCGCGGACCTGGAGATCGTCGCGGTGAACGACCTGACCGACGCGGCCACCCTGGCCCACCTGCTCTCCTACGACAGCACCATGGGCCGGCTGGAGCGCGAGGTCGAGGTCGACGGCGACGCCATCGTGGTGAACGGCCGCCGGGTGAAGGTGCTCGCCGAGCGCGACCCGGCCCGACTGCCCTGGGGCGAGCTGGGCGTGGACGTGGTGGTCGAGTCGACCGGCGTCTTCACCGACGCCGTCCGGGCCCGGGCCCACCTGGACGCCGGCGCCCGCAAGGTGCTGATCTCGGCACCGGCCTCGAACGAGGACATCACCCTCGCGTACGGCGTCAACCACGACCGGTACGACGCCGACGTGCACCACATCGTGTCGAACGCCTCCTGCACCACCAACTGCCTCGCCCCGCTGGCCAAGGTGCTGGACGACGGGCTGGGCATCGAGAGCGGTCTGATGACCACGGTGCACGCCTACACCCAGGACCAGAACCTCCAGGACGGCCCGCACAAGGACCTGCGCCGGGCCCGGGCCGCCGCCACCAACATCGTGCCCACCTCCACCGGCGCCGCCAAGGCGATCGGCCTGGTGCTGCCGCAGCTGAACGGCAAGCTGGCCGGCTCCTCGCTCCGCGTCCCGGTCCCGGTCGGCTCGATCACCGACCTGACCGCCCACGTCACCCGCCCGACCACCGTCGAGGAGGTGAACGCGCTGTTCGCGAAGGCCGCCGCCGAGGGCCCGCTGGCCGGCGTACTGCGCTACTCCGAGGCCCCGCTGGTCTCCAGCGACATCGTCGGCGACCCGCACTCCTGCATCTTCGACGCCGGGCTGACCACCGTCGGCGGCAACGGACGGCACGTCAAGATCTTCGGCTGGTACGACAACGAGTCGGGCTTCTCGCACCGCGTGGTGGACGTGGTCCGCCTGCTCGGCGCCTGACCCCCCGGGTCCCGGAAAACGCCCCGACTCACCGCCGTAACACAACTGCCGTATCAGCGGGCCAGGATGGCCGCAGGGACGATCCGGCAGACTCAGGACGGTGCGATGACGGTGCGCGATCTCGACCCCGGGACGACGGAGGACGTCCAGGCCCTGCGGACGGAGCTGGACGAACTGCTGCGGGCCCGCCGCTACGCGGCGCAGCGGGAACACCGGCTCACCGAGGCGGTGCAGTCCGGGACCACCGATCCCGAACTGCACCGCCAACTGGCGCAGATCCGCACCCTGCGGGACGGACTCGGCTCCCGCCACCTGGAGTTGAGCGAGCGTCTACTGGCCCTGGAGGACCACCGCCGGGAGCAGGACGCCGTACCCGCCCAGCGCCGCCGCCCGACCGGCGCCCGGTTCGGCGGGGCGTACGAGGAGAGCCCCGCTCCCCAGCCCGCTCCCGCGGTGGCCGCCGCTCCGATGCGCGGCGCCCGGTTCGCCGGGGTCACGGTGCCCGAACCCGAGCCGCAGGCACCCGACCCCGCCCCGCAGCAACCGCAGCCGCAGGCCCCCGAACCGCGCAGCGCAGCGGAGTTGGCCGCCCTGGCGGCCCGGATCACCGCGCTGCACCGGCGCGGCTCCGCCCAGGAGTCCGCCGCCGTCACGGCGCAGGCCGCCGTGGTGCTGGCCCCCGGGGACGTGGCCCGGCTGATCGCCCTGCTGCGGACCGAGGGCCCGCCCGGCGCGGCCGGCTACCTGGCCCGGGCGGTGGCCCACGGCGCCGCCGGGCCGGCCGCCGCCACCCTGGCCGAGCTGCGCCGGGGCGGCCTGGCCGAGGAGGCGGCCGCCCTGTTCCACGCGCTCTGGGGCTACCCGGCCACCGAACTCCCGGCCCTGTTGGCCGCCTTGGAGCAGGTCGGGCTCTCCGCCGACGGCCTCACCCTGCTCTGGGAGTGGGGCTCGGCCCCGCCCGCCGAGCTGGCCGCCCTGGCCGGCTGCCTGCGCGCCGCCGGACGGGCCGAGGACGCGCACCGGCTGCTGCACCAGGCGGCCGGCCGCCGCCCCGGCGAACTCGCCGCCACCGCACTCCAGTTGGACCTCCAGCTGGCCGACGCGCTGAGCCAACGGGTGGCCCGGCTGCGCTCCCCCTCGGACCTGGCCCAGTACGCGGCCGGGCTGACCGCCTCGCCCGCGCACTACCAGTCGCTGCTGGCGGCCGTCGGCGCCCAGGACGAGATCCGGGCCCGCGCCGCCCTCGCCGCCCTGCGCACCGCGGGCCTGCCGATCCGCTGAGCCGGGCAGCACGAAGGCCCCCGACCGGGCAGGTCGGGGGCCTTCGGAGGAAGAACCTGTCAGCAGCCGATCAGGCGCGCGCCCAGGTAGGACTTCACCTGGTCGAGCGAGACCCGCTCCTGCGCCATGGTGTCACGCTCGCGGATGGTGACCGCGTTGTCCTCGAGGGTGTCGAAGTCGACCGTGACGCAGAACGGCGTGCCGATCTCGTCCTGCCGGCGGTAGCGCTTGCCGATCGCGCCCGCGTCGTCGAACTCGACGTTCCACGCGGTGCGCAGGTCGGCGGCCAGGCCGCGCGCCTTCGGCGAGAGGTCGGCGTTGCGCGACAGCGGCAGCACCGCGACCTTCACCGGGGCGAGCCGGGGGTCGAGCCGCATGCCGACCCGCTTCTCCATGACGCCCTTGGCGTTCGGCGCCTCGTCCTCGAAGTAGGCGTCGATCAGGAAGGCCAGCATGGCGCGGTTCAGACCGGCTGCGGGCTCGATGACGTACGGGTAGTACCGCTCGCCGGACTCCTGGTCGAAGTACTTCAGGTCCTGGCCGCTGGCCTCGCTGTGCACGGTGAGGTCGTAGTCGGTGCGGTTGGCCAGGCCCTCCAGCTCGGAGAACTCGCTGCCGCCGAAGTTGAAGCGGTACTCGATGTCCACGGTGCGCTTGGCGTAGTGGGAGAGCTTCTCCTTCGGGTGCTCGAAGAAGCGCATGTTCTCGGTCCGCAGGCCGAGGCCGACGTACCAGTCCCAGCGCTGCTGGAGCCAGTACTCGTGCCACTGCTCGTCCTCGCCCGGCTTGACGAAGAACTCCATCTCCATCTGCTCGAACTCGCGGGTGCGGAAGATGAAGTTGCCGGGGGTGATCTCGTTCCGGAAGCTCTTGCCGACCTGGGCGATGCCGAACGGCGGCTTCTTGCGCGAAGTCGTCTGCACCGCCTTGAAGTTGGTGAAGATGCCCTGCGCGGTCTCCGGGCGCAGGTAGGCCAGGCCGGACGCGTCCTCGGTGACACCGAGGTGCGTCTTCAGCATGCCCGAGAACTCCTTGGGCGCGGTGAAGCCGCCCTTGTTGCCGCAGTTCGGACAGTTGACGTCGGCCAGGCCGTTGGCCGGGACGCGGCCGTGCTTGGCCTCGTACGCCTCCTCCAGGTGGTCCGCCCGGAACCGCTTGTGGCAGGAGAGGCACTCGGTCAGCGGGTCGTTGAAGGTCGCGACGTGACCGGAGGCCTCCCAGACCTCACGGGCCAGGATCACCGACGAGTCGAGCCCGACGACGTCCTCCCGAGCGGTGACCATCGAACGCCACCACTGGCGCTTGATGTTCTCCTTGAGCTCGACGCCCAGCGGCCCGTAGTCCCAGGCGGCACGGGTGCCGCCGTAGATCTCGCTGCAGGGGTAGACGAAGCCACGGCGCTTGCTCAGGCTGACGATCGTGTCGATCTTGTCGGCGGCCACAGTGCTCTCTTCAGTACGACGTCCCGGCAGGACGGCACGGTCAAGGCGCGGCTGGTTGCACGCACCCGAATACCTCCAGAGGTTACCGGGATCGGGGTGGGGGGTTCACATCGGTATTCGTCCGCCTGCCGGTGTGTCGAACCGACGATCGGCTTGTTCGATGGTCGATCGAGTTGACAATCATTTCCAGTTAAGTTGAGAATGGTTGTCATGATGTTGCGACGCGTCCCCACCTCCATAGCCCTGACCGCCACCGCCGTCGTCGGCGCCCTCGCCCTCTCCGCCTGCGGCGGTTCGAGCAGCGCCAAGGACGGCTCCGGCAAGCTGGACGTGGTCGCGTCGTTCTATCCGATGCAGTTCCTCGCCGAGCAGATCGGCGGCGAGCACGTGAAGGTGACCGACCTCACCGCGGCCGGCGCCGAGCCGCACGACCTGGAGCTGACCGCCAAGCAGGTCGCCAAGGTCAAGGGCGCCGACCTGGTGGTCTACCTCAAGGGCCTGCAGCCCACCGTGGACAAGGCCGTCGCGCAGACCGACGCCAAGCACGTGGTGGACGCCACCGCCGCCTCCCCGCTGGTCGACCACCACCTGGCCGAGGGGCACTCCGAGGGCGACGGCCACGAGCACGAGGACGCCGCCGGCGACCCGCACCTCTGGCTCGACCCGAACCGCTACGCCGCCGTCGCCAAGGGCGTCGGCTCCGAGCTGGCCAAGGCCGACCCGGCGCACGCCGCCGACTACCAGAAGAACACCGACCGGATGGTGGCCGACCTGGCCGCGCTGGACCAGGAGTTCAAGGCCGGCCTGCAGGACGCCAAGGGCAAGTCCTTCGTCACCAGCCACGCCGCCTTCGGCTACCTCGCCGACGCCTTCGGCATCAACCAGATCGCCATCAACGGCGTCGACCCCGACGCCGAGCCCACCCCGGCCCGCCTGGCCGAGATCCAGAAGGCGGCCAAGGAGCACGGCGTCACCACGATCTTCTTCGAGACCCTGGTCAGCCCCAAGCTCGCCGAGACGGTCGCCAAGGACCTCGGTCTGAAGACCGCCGTCCTGGACCCGCTGGAGGGCGTCAAGGACCAGGCGAAGGACAACTACTTCTCGGTCATGCGGCAGAACCTGGCCAACCTCAAGACCGCCTTCGGCACCACCGGCTGACGGGACATCGGACACTCATGAGCTCTGTCATACCCAAGGCCCCTGCGGTCGGAGGAGCGCGGCACCCCCGTGAGGCGGGTGCCGCGCCCGCGGCCGTCTGCCTCTGCGACGCCGTCGCCTCGCTCGGCGGCCGGCCCGTGCTGCGCGGCGTGGACCTCAAGGTCCAGCCGGGCGAGGTGGTCGCGCTGCTCGGGGCCAACGGCTCCGGCAAGTCCACCACCGTGAAGTCGGTGATCGGCGCCGTCCCGCTGGAGCGGGGCGGCCTGGAGCTGTTCGGCACCCCCTTCGCCAGGTTCCGCGCCTGGCACCGGATCGGCTACGTGCCGCAGCGCACCACCGCCGCCAGCGGGGTGCCCGCCACCGTCCGCGAGGTGGTCTCCACCGGCCGGCTGCCGCAGCACGGGCTGTTCCCGTTCCGCCGCAAGGACAGGGCTGCGGTCGACCGGGCCCTGACCCAGGTCGGCATGCTGGACCGGGCCGAGGACGGGGTGGCCGGGCTCTCCGGCGGCCAGCACCAGCGGGTGCTGATCGCCCGCGCCCTGGTCGGCGCGCCCGAACTGCTGATCATGGACGAGCCGATGGCCGGGGTCGACGTGGCCAGCCAGCAGGTGCTCGCCGACACCCTCCGGGACGAGGTCGGCCGCGGCACCGCCGTCCTGCTGGTGCTGCACGAACTCGGCCCGCTGGAGCCGCTGATCGACCGCACCGTGGTGCTCCGCGACGGCTGCGTCGCGTACGACGGCCCGCCGATCCCGAGCACCGGCCAGTACGCCCTGCCGGGCCACGACCACGTGCACCCCCACGGCGACGACCACCTGACGACCCCTGGACTGCTGTCATGACCGAGATGCTCAGCTACGACTTCATGCAGCGGGCGCTGATCGCCGCCGTGCTGGTCGGCATCACCGCGCCCGCCGTCGGCATCTACCTGGTGCAGCGCCGGCAGGCGCTGATGGGCGACGGCATGGGCCATGTCGCGCTCACCGGTGTCGGCCTCGGCTTCTTCTTCCAGACCAGCCCGGTCTGGATGGCCGTGCTGGTCTGCGTGCTCGGCGCGGTGGTGATGGAGCTGGTCCGCTCGCGCGGCAACCAGCGCGGCGACATCGCGCTGGCGATGCTCTTCTACGGCGGCATGGCCTGCGGGAAGATGCTGGTCAGCATGAGCGCCCAGGCGGGCAACGGCAGCCTGGAGAGCTACCTGTGGGGCTCGATCCTCACCGTCGCCCCGAGCGACCTGCTCACCATCACCGTGCTCGCCGCCGTGGTCATCGCAGTCACCATCGGCCTGCGCCGCCAGCTCTTCGCGATCTGCCAGGACGAGGAGTTCGCCAAGGTCACCGGTCTGCCGGTGCGCTTCCTCAACCTGCTGCTCGCCGTGATGGCCGCGGTCACCGTCACGGTGGCCATGCGGGTGGTCGGCCTGCTGCTGGTCAGCGCCCTGATGGTGGTTCCGGTGGTGGCCGCCCAGCAGCTCACCCGCTCGTTCGCGATGACCCAGGCCGCCTCGATCGGGCTCGGCATCACGGTCGCGGTGGCCGGCGTGACCGGCTCGTACCAGGCCGACCTGCCGTCGGGGCCGACCATCGTGCTGCTGGCCATCGTGGTCTTCGCGGTGCTCAGTGCGATCGCCGCGCCACTGGCCCGGCGGCGGCACCGGCACCGGCCCGCGGTCGACCACGGGCCCGAGGTGTGCGAGGTCCGGCTGCCCGATCAGCAGCGGGGCGCGGACGATTCGGTCACCAGTCGGGGGCTGGCACAATGAGGTGCCAGACCACCCCACGACCAGGAGGACCCACGGTGACCACCGCAGGCCCGTCGCGTGCCCGATCGACCAGGCAGCGTGCCGCCGTCTCGGCGGCCCTGGACGAGATCGAGGACTTCCGCAGTGCGCAGGAGCTGCACGACCTGCTCAAGCACCGCGGCGACTCGGTCGGCCTGACCACCGTCTACCGCACCCTGCAGTCGCTGGCCGACGCCGGTGAGGTGGACGTGCTGCGCACCTCCGACGGCGAGGCGGTCTACCGCCGTTGCAGCAGTGGGCACCACCACCACCTGGTCTGCCGCAGCTGCGGCTCCACCGTCGAGGTCGAGGGCCCGGCGGTCGAGCGCTGGGCCAACGCGGTCGCGGCCGAGCACGGCTACAGCGACATCGCGCACACCCTGGAGATCTTCGGCACCTGCGCGGAGTGCGCCAAGAAGGCCTGAACACCGGACACGTCCGAGGGCCCGTACGCAACCGCGTACGGGCCCTCGGACGTGTCCGGGCTCAGCGCTGGGCCGGGACCTCGACCTCGTTCGGGATCGCCCCGCCGAAGCGGCGGTCGCGCATCGCGAACTGCTCGCAGGCGCGCCACAGGTCGCGGCGGTCGAAGTCCGGCCAGAGCACGTCCTGGAACACGAACTCGGCGTAGGCGCTCTGCCAGAGCAGGAAGTTGGAGGTCCGCTGCTCCCCGCTGGGGCGCAGGAAGAGGTCCACGTCCGGCATGTCGGGGTGGTACAGGTACTTGCTGATGGTCTTCTCGTTGACCTTGCCCGGGTCGAGCTTCCCGCTCGCCACGTCGCGGGCGATCGCCGCCATGGCGTCGGCGATCTCGGCCCGGCCGCCGTAGTTGACGCACATGTAGAGGGTGACGGCGTCGTTGCCCTTGGTCTGCTCCTCGGCGACCTGGAGCTCCTGCACCACGCTCTTCCAGAGCTTGGGCATCCGCCCGGCCCAGCGGATCCGGACGCCCATCGCGTCCATCTCGTCGCGGCGGCGGCGGATCACGTCCCGGTTGAAGTTCATCAGGAACTTCACCTCCTCCGGGGACCGCTTCCAGTTCTCGGTGGAGAAGGCGTACAGCGACACGTTCTTGACGCCCAGCTCGATCGCGCCCTTGAGCACGTCCAGCACCACCGACTCGCCGATCTTGTGGCCCTCGGTGCGGGGCAGCCCGCGCTCCTTGGCCCAGCGGCCGTTGCCGTCCATCACGATCGCCACGTGCTCCGGCACCAGCTCACCCGGGAGCTTCGGCGGCAGGGCGCCACTCGGGTGCGGGGTCGGCGGGAGGTAGTCCCGCTGCTTGCTGCCGAAGAGCCGTCGCGCTGCCATGCTCACTTCTCCACGTATCTCATCGAGCGGATACCCCGCTCCAGGTGCCACTGCAGGTAGGCCGCGACCAGGCCGCTGCCCTCCCGCCAGTACCGGGACTCACATCCGTCCGCCGTCCGCCAGTCCCCTGACAGCAGCGCACCGAGCAGTACCAGTGTCTCAGGGGAGGGTACGGCACAGCCAGGCACGCGGCAGTCGCCGCAGAGCACCCCGCCCGCCTGCAGCGAGAAGAACCGGTTCGGACCGGGCAGCCCGCACTTCGCGCAGTCGGTGAAGCTGGCGCCGTAGCCGTTGACCGCCAGCGAGCGGAGCAGGAACGCGTCCAGCACCAGGTGCGACTGGTGCGTGCCCGCGGCCAGCGTCCGCAGGCCGCCGACCAGCAGCAGGTACTGCTGGACGGCCGGCTCGCCCTCGTTCTCCGCGAACCGCTCGGCGGTCTCCAGCATCGCGGTGCCCGCGGTGTAGCGGCCGTAGTCGGTGACGATGGTGCCGCCGTACGGCGCGATCGTCTCCACCTGCGTACAGAGCGGCAGACCCCGCCCGAACAGCTCCGAGCCCCGGCTGAAGAACTGCACGTCCACGTGCGAGAACGGCTCCAGCCGTGCCCCGAACTTCGACTTCGTCTTACGGATGCCCCGGGCCACCGCCCGCACCTTGCCGTGCTGACGGGTCAACAGGGTGATGATCCGGTCGGCCTCGCCCAACTTCTGGGTGCGCAGCACCACGCCGTCGTCCCGGAACAGACTCATGCCCCCATTGTCCCGTACGCCACCGACACCCCACGCCGGACCGACGACGAGCACCCCGCAAGCCCACACCCCAAGCCCCACCGCACGCCGGCCCGCAGCCCCTACCCGCCTGCCCCCGAAAGCCCGCCGCAGGCGAAACCGCACAGCCGCAAGCCCGCACCCGGTCATGTGGGGGGACCAGTGGGTGCGGGTGCGGCGGGTCCGGAGGGGGGAGTCGGACCCGGCTCAGTGGGGGGCGCTGGTGGCTGCCTCCAGGAGTTCGTCGACGCGGCTGCCGGGGAGCTTGAGGCAGCGGCCGACGGCGGCGAGGGCGGCACGCTCCTGCGGGAGGTACCGGCCGTCGGCCAGGGCGATCCAGGCGCCTTGGAGCACCAGCCGCTCCCGGCCCTGCTGGGCCAGGTGGGGGGCCAACGGCTCGATGGCGGCGTGCAGTTCGACGGTCAGCCCGTTGCCGGGCCCGGTCAGGTCGAGCGGTGCTTCGCCGCCGACCCCGGAGAGGGCGGCCAGTGCGGCCAGCACCTGGGCCTCCCCGCAGTCCTCGAACCCGGCCTCGCGGATCACGCCGCAGGCCGCGTCCCGGGCCGGACGGCTGCCGGTGCCACCGGCCGCGAGCAGGGCGAGCGCGACGGTGTACTGGGCGTCCCGCAGCATCGCGGACAGCCGGACGGAGGTGAGCTGGTCAAGGGTCTCGACGCCGTAGCGGCGGTGGCAGGAGGTGCACTGCACGCAGCCGACCACCGGGCCGAGCGGCAGCACCGGAGTGCCGAGCAACCGCAGCCACCGCCGGCCGTGCTGCCGACGGTAGTTGCGGTCCCCGCCACAGCCCGGACAGAAGAAATCACCGAGGACATCAGTCCGCCAGCGAGGGCGGACACCCCACAACCCTGTCACGGCGCCACTCCCCAGACATGGCAGGCGGCCTGCACAACAATGGGCAGGTCACGCGACCGGACTCCGCGGTCGTCCCACCGACCCCGGTTCCGGTGGATAGATGCTGCCATGGTTACGCACGGGTGTCAGCACCCCGAACGGGTAAAAATGTGTCGCAGAACACATTCCCAGGAATGCCTCAGGGAGCCGCCGTCGGTGCGACGGCGACTCCCTGAGGGAGGGTCAGGCGCGCTGCGCCCGGTTGACGGCGCTGACCACGGCCTTCAGCGAGGCCAGCACGGTGTTGCCGTCGATGCCGACGCCCCACAGCACCTGGCCGTCGACCGCGCACTCGACGTACGCGGCGGCCTGGGCGTCGCCGCCCTCGCTCAGCGCGTGCTCGGCGTAGTCCAGCACCCGTACGTCCACGCCGATCTGGGCCAGCGCGTTGACGAAGGCGGAGACCGGGCCGTTGCCGGTGCCGTTCAGGGTGACCGGCTGCCCGTCCACCACGGCCTCGGTGGACAGCACGTCCCGGCCGTCCTCGGTGGTCAGGCTGCGCGAGCCGCTCAGCGCGATCCGGCCCCACGGGTTGGCCGGGGTGGGCAGGTACTCGTCCTGGAAGACGCTCCAGATCTCGGCCGGGGTGACCTCGCCGCCCTCGGCGTCGGTCTTGGCCTGGATGATCCGGGAGAACTCGATCTGCTGACGGCGCGGCAGGTCCAGCTTGTGGTCGTTCTTCAGCACGTAGGCGATGCCGCCCTTGCCGGACTGGCTGTTGACCCGGATGACCGCCTCGTAGGAGCGGCCGACGTCCTTCGGGTCGATCGGCAGGTACGGGACACCCCAGGTGTAGGTGCCGACCGGCACGCCGGCCGCCTTGGCGTCGGCCTCCAGCGCGTCGAAGCCCTTCTTGATCGCGTCCTGGTGCGAGCCGGAGAAGGAGGTGTACACCAGGTCGCCGGCGTAGGGGTGGCGCTCGGCCACCGGCATCTGGAAGCAGTACTCGGCGGTGCGGCGGATCTCGTCGATGTCGGAGAAGTCGATCATCGGGTCGACGCCCTGCGAGAACAGGTTCATCCCCACGTTGACCAGGTCCAGGTTGCCGGTCCGCTCGCCCTGCCCGAACAGGCAGCCCTCGACCCGGTCCGCCCCGGCCATGATGGCCAGCTCGGCCGAGGCCACGCCGGTGCCGCGGTCGTTGTGCGGGTGGGTGGACAGCGCGATGAACTCGCGCCGGCTCAGGTTCCGCGACATCCACTCGATCTTGTCGGCGTAGACGTTCGGGGTGGAGCGCTCGACCGTGGTCGGCAGGTTCAGGATGATCTCGCGGCCCTCGCCGGGCTGCCAGACGTCCATCACCGCCTCACAGACCTCCAGGGCGAAGTCCAGCTCGGTGTCGATGAAGATCTCGGGCGAGTACTCGTAGCCGAAGACGGTGTCGTCCCGCAGGATCTTCTCGGCGTACTCCATCACCAGGCGGGTGCCGTCCACGGCGATCGCCTTGATGTCGTCCTTGCTGCCCTTGAAGACCACCCGGCGGAACAGCGGCGAGGTGGCGTTGTACAGGTGGACGGTGGCGCGCGGAGCGCCGACCAGGGACTCGACGGTGCGCTCGATCAGGTCCTCGCGGGCCTGGGTCAGCACCGAGATGGTGACGTCCTCGGGGATCGCGCCCTCGTTGATCAGCGAGCGGACGAACTCGAAGTCGGTGGCACCGGAGGACGGGAAGCCGACCTCGATCTCCTTGTAGCCCAGCTTGACCAGCAGGTCGAACATCTTCCGCTTGCGGGCCGGCGACATCGGGTCGATCAGCGCCTGGTTGCCGTCCCGCAGGTCGGTGGACAGCCAGCGCGGCGCCTGGGTGATCACCTTGCTCGGCCAGGTGCGGTCCGGCAGGTCCACGGAGCCGAAGGGTACGTAGCGCTGGAACGGCATCCCGGACGGCTTCTGCGGCGTGGCCGCGGCGGTGATCGGGGTGGGACGGTCGTTGAACGCGCGAGCGATGGCGGACTGCTCAGTCATGGGGGGACTCTCGGCTTCCGAACTCGGTATGCGGGCTGGTCGGGGTGAATGACACCCGACTCGGCCGACTACTGCCCCGCATCGGTGCGGGTGCAGCACAGTCCCCCGCGGCGAGGGAGCCGGCCTTCAGTGGTCTACAGGCCCTCGCCGCGGCAGCTAAGAAGAAGCAGCCCGTAACGCATGATGTGTCCCAGCGTAACCCAGCCCCATCCGTCCCCGAAGTGAGCCGGGCCACCATTCCACCCAGTGAGACAGGGTCGAACTGACAGATCGTCAGTTCATCCGACCGGAAACCCCTCGGACTCCGCACCGCATTTTCACCGAAACGGGCAGCGCGACGACGTCGGTGCGTAGCACACTGGCAACCATGCGTATCCAGGTGACCCGGACCGGCGGGCTGGCCGGCCGCCCTCTCCGAGCCGAGCTGGACACCGCCGAGCGGACCGACGCGCCCCATGTGCACGCGCTGGCCAGGGAGGCGGTGGCCGGCGGGCTGCGCGCGCCCTCCTACGGCGTGCCGGACGGCTTCCACTACGAGATCACCGTCGACGGGCGGACGGTGCACTGCGCCGACCCGCGGCTGACCGACTCCCAGCACGAGCTGGTCGCACTGGTGCTGCAGGACGGCGTGGCGCTGCACCCGCAGCAGTAGTCCGCTTCCGGATAATCCAAAACTTGCCGCACTTTTGTAGACTGCGGGCATGACCTCACGAACTGTTATGGATCTGTCCGGCCTGCTCGCCCACACCAGCCACGTGCTGTCGACCCGGATGTCGGCCGCCTTCGCCGAGAGCGGCCTGGAGATCACCCCGCGCGGCTTCTGCGTGCTGCTGCACGCCCTGGAGGAGGAGCGGACCCAGATCCAGCTGGCCGAGATCGCCGACCTGGACAAGACCACCATGGTGGTCACCGTCGACGAGCTGGAGCGACTGGGCCTGGCCGAGCGCCGCCCGTCCAGCACCGACCGGCGGGCCCGGATCATCTCGGTCACCCCCGACGGCGCGGAGGCGGTGGCCCAGGGCGTGAAGATCGTCGACCGGGTGCACCAGGACGTGCTGGACGCACTGCCGGGCGAGGACGGGGCCGCCCTGCTGCGCGCCCTGACCACCCTTCAGGAGGGGCACCTGGCCACCCCCGTCGAGAGCGACCGCCCGGTCCGCCGGGCCCGTCGGGCGCGGTAGGTCCAAGAGAGATAGTCCCGTACGGGATTATCTGATAACGTTCCACTCGCAGCCACCGAACGGGAGGGACCCCATGACGACGCACGCCCAACCCACTGACCGCAGGCGCTGGTTGGCGCTCGCCGTGCTCTGCGCCGGGATGTTGATGATCATTCTGGACGGCAGCATCGTCACGGTGGCCCTGCCGGCCATCCAGCAGGACCTGGCCTTCACCCCCGCGAACCTGACCTGGACGGTGAACGCCTACCTGATCGCCTTCGGCGGTCTGCTGCTGCTGGCCGGACGGCTCGGCGACCTGATCGGCCGCCGCCGGATGTTCGTCGCCGGGCTGGCGGTCTTCACCGCGGCCTCGCTGCTCTGCGGGGTGGCGGGCAGTCAGGAGCTGCTGATCGGGGCCCGGTTCCTCCAGGGCGTCGGCGGGGCGATGGCCTCGGCGGTCAGCCTCGGCATGATCGTCACCCTCTTCCCCGAGCCCGCCGAGCGCGGCAAGGCGTTCGGCGCCGTCAGCTTCGTCGGCGCGGCCGGGGCCTCGGTCGGGCAGGTGCTCGGCGGTGTGCTGACCGAGGCGGTCAGCTGGCACTGGATCTTCTTCATCAACCTGCCGATCGGCCTGCTCGCCGTCGTCATGGCGCTGCGGGTGCTGGAGTCCGACCGCGGCCTCGGCCTCGCCTCCGGGGTCGACCTGCTCGGCACCGCCCTGGTCACCGCCGGACTGATGCTCGGGGTGTACGCCATCGTCGGCACCGGCGAGCACGGCTGGGGATCGGCCCGCACCCTCGGGCTCGGACTGCTCGCCGCGCTGCTGCTCACCGGCTTCCTGCTCCGCCAGCGCCGGGCCGCCACTCCGCTGCTCCCGCTGCGGATGTTCCGCTCCCGGAACGTCTCCGGCGCCAACCTGGTGCAGGTCCTGATGGTCTCGGCCCTGTTCGGCTTCCAGGTGCTGATGGCGCTCTACCTGCAGAACGTGCTCGGCTACGGCGCCGCCGCCACCGGCCTGGCGATGCTCCCGGCTGCCCTCACCATCGGCACCGTCTCGCTCCTGCTCTCGGCCCGGCTGAACGCCCGGTTCGGCGAACGGAACGTCCTGCTGGCCGGGTTGGTGCTGCTGATCGGTGCGCTCGGGCTGCTCACCCGACTGCCGGTGGAGGCCTCGTACGCCGTCCACCTGCTGCCCACGATGATCCTGGCCGGCGGCTTCGGCCTGGCCATCTCGGCCCTCACCTCGCTCGGCATGTCCGGCGCCGGCCCCACCGACGCCGGGGTGGCCTCGGGCCTGTTCAACACCACCCAGCAGGTCGGCGGCGCCCTCGGGGTGGCGGTCCTCTCCACCCTGGCCGGCAGCCGCGCCGAGTCGCTGCTGGCCGACGGTCAGGCCGGCCCGGCCGCCCTCACCGGTGGCTTCCAGCTCGCCTTCGGCGTCGGGGCCGGCCTGCTGGTGGTCGCCCTGGTCCTGACCGCCACCGTGCTCCGCCCGGCCCCCGCCGCCACCGAGAGCAACACCGCCGCCCCGGTCCTGGTCTGACCGGGACCGCGCTCAGCGACCCTTGGCCTCGAACCGGCGGGCGTCCCGCCCACGCGGCCCGGCCTGCTCGAACAGGGACTGGCCGATCACCGCCTCCGGCAGCCCGAACAGCCGGCAGAGCTGCCGGAGCAACTCCGCACCGCCGACCCGACTCCCTTCCGGAGTCGGGTCGTTGCGGATTCCACCGAGTGCCGCACCGAGCTCCGGCCGACCGACCAGGGCAGCGATCCGGGCGCAGTACCCGTCCCAGTCCGCCCGATCTGCGGCCCGCTCGGCCGGGTCCGCCGGCGGGGTCCAGTCGGCGGCCCAGCCGAGCTGCTCGACCTTGCCGTTCCCGAGCGTGAGCGTGGCGCAGGCCGCCTGGTCGGACTCCCGCAGCAGCCAGACCGGTTCCTTCAGCTCCCAGGCCAGGTCCCAGCCGGGGCTCTCCATCCGCCGGGCGGTGATCCGGCCGAAGCGGTACTTCGGCCGGTCGAACAGGACCCCAGTGCCCCGGTCGCCCTCGGGCAGCAGGTAGCCGCCCAGCTTGCCGGTGGCGAGGGCGGCCAGCACCCGGTCGGTGGGTGCGGCGGTGACGGCGGCGTACGTGCGCACGGTGTGACTCTTCCTGAACGTGTCGGTCAGTCGGCGGAGTTGAAGCTGGAGGCCGGGTAGCGGAGTGCCTCCGGGACCGCCGCGTCGATGGCCCGGACGGCCGGGCCGATGCCCTGGAAGACATCGGGCAGGACGGGCATCCAGCAGTTGCCGCGACCGAACACCAGCCGGCCCGGCCCCTGGATCTCGACGCCCACCACGTCGGCGAACGGGAGGTGGTGCACGGAGCCGTCCGAGTGGCTGGACCACAGGCCCTCACCGGTCACCACCAGCCGGGTCCTGCGGGCGGCGGACCAGCGCAGCCGGTCCTTCAGCGAGGGCCGGAACACCTGTCCCCCGCGCGGCAGTTCGGCCTGGGCGGTGCAGGAGCCCTGCGGCAGCTCGGAGCCGTCCGCCTGGCGCAGCCCGACCTCGACCTCGTGCGGGACCACCAGCAGCGCCGAGCGCAGCGCGGTGGCGAAGGCGGCCCTGGCCCGGTCCGGGGTGACGGCACGCATCGCGTCCAGCCGCTCCGGCGCCTCCCGGTACTGGCCACCGAGCAGCAACTCCCCTGCAGCCTCGCCGAGTTCGTAGACCACCGAGCGCGGGTCCTCGAACACCTCGCGGGCCGCCTCCACCTCCTCGGCGAGCTCCTCGGCCGTGACGCCCTCGGTGGCGAGCCGGACCGCCTCCTGCCAGAGCAGCTCGGCCACCCGCTGCTCCTGCCCGGGACGGGCGTCCAGGCAGAGCACCCGCTCGCCCCGGCCCGGGCCGGAGTACACGGTGTCGCCGCCGACGTCGTAGGAGAGGCCGTGCTGATGGCGGACCACCTCGGTCAGCCGGTGCCGCAGCACGTTGACCGCGAGGTGCATGGCGTCGTCGTCGAGGTCGCACAGCAGGGCCAGCCCGGGGCCGGGCACCTCGGCCTGCTGCCAGACCGGGCCCGGCTGCAGCACCGGCGACTGCCCGCTGCGGTCCGGCCGGTCACCGGCGGGCAGCGGCAGTCGGAGGCCGGCCGGGGGCGGGCCGGTCAGCACCAGCACCGCGTTGCCGGCGTGGAAGCGGCGCGCTGCCGTCTCCCGGACCGCCTCCAGCGGGATCCGGTCGGGGCCGGGCCCCGGGAACGAGGCCAGGCCGGGGCCCTCGATGCCGTAGCGGATCGAGAGCAGCTCGGCGGTGGTCGGGTCGGTGACCGAGCTGTTCTCGGCGGCCAGCACCCCGGCCTCCTGCTCGATCCGCTCCATCGGCAGCGCACCGAGCGCCTCGCAGACCTTGGCCAGGAACTCGACCAGCTGCTCCGGGCGCCCGGTCGCGGTGAACTGGGTCAGGCCGAGGTCGACCGAGGCGTTGTGGTCGTGGTGCAGCCTGGGCAGCGTGCTCATCGCCAGGTGCTCGATCAGGTGGGTGACGCCCAGGGTGCGGAAGGTCTCGTCCCGGACCCCGCTGCCGAACATCAGTACGGCTTCGAGCGGGCCGGGCGCCTCCGCCCACAGGACGGGGACGCCGTCGATCTGGTCACGATGCATTGCGGAATCATATGCTCCGGTTCTGCACCCTCCCCATGGGCCCGGCAGCGGGCTAGCCGAACCGGCCGTTGACGTAGTCCGAGGTCCGCTGGTCGACCGGGGAGCCGAACATCGCGTCGGTGGGGCCGTGCTCCACGATGCCGCCCGGGGTGCCCTGCTCCGCCAGGAAGAACGCGCACTGGTCCGAGACCCGCTGGGCCTGCTGCATGTTGTGGGTCACGATCACGATGGTGACCTCCTCCACCAGCTCGCGGATGGTCTGCTCGATCCGCCGGGTGGAGGTCGGGTCGAGGGCCGAGCAGGGCTCGTCCATCAGCAGCACCTTGGGGCGGACGGCGAGCGAGCGGGCGATGCAGAGCCGCTGCTGCTGGCCGCCGGACAGGGCGCCGCCGGGCTGCCGGAGCCGGTCCTGCACCTCCTTCCAGAGCCCGGCCTTGGTCAGGCACTCCTCAACCAGGCGGTCCTTCTCGGCCCGCGAGGCGCGGATGCCGGTGAGCTTGAGGCCGGCCAGCACGTTGTCGTAGATGGACATCGCCGGGAAGGGGTTGGGCTTCTGGAAGACCATGCCGATGTCCCGCCGGGCGGAGGTGAGCCGCCGCTCGGGGGCGTAGATGTCGGCACCGTCCAGCAGCACCTCCCCCGCCAGCGCCGCGCTCGGGATCAGCTCGTGCATCCGGTTGAGGATGCGCAGGAAGGTCGACTTCCCGCAGCCCGAGGGGCCGATCAGCGCGGTGACCCGGCCGGCCGGCATCAGCAGCGAGACCTGCTCCAGCACCTTGCGGTCGCCGAACCAGGCCGAGATCGCGCGGGCGTCCAGCGTCCCCGCCGAGCTCTGCCGGACGGTGGGCAGGACGGCCGTGGTGTCGAGGCTCACGGGACGGCCCCTTTCGTGGTGACGGGTGATCAGCAGACTGTCGGTCAGATCAGGTTGGGCAGCAGGCGGGCGACCTGGTCGGCGACCGCGAGGCCGAGGGCGCTCAGGACGGGGACGCCGACGATCCAGCTCTGGTGCCGCCCCCAGCGGGACCAGGCCAGCGCCAGCGCGACGGCGGCCAGCAGCAGCGCCTCGCCCCAGAGCACCAGCGGCACCCAGGCGGCGTCCTCGGTGCCGAGCGCCTTCTCGGCGGCGGGCAGCGCGGCCGCGGTGAGCGGCCGGGCGTTGGACTCCTGGACCTCACTGGTCAGGTCGGCGTCGACCAGCAGCAGGCCGGACGGGGCGTAGAGCGGCCCGGTCGCGGTGACCAGCACCACCCGGCCCGCGCCCTTGGCGACCGCGGGCGGCACCGGGTCGCCGGCCTTGCGGACGGTCACGACCCGGAAGGTGTGCGCGCCCTGACCGGTGGTGATGCGGAAGGTCTCCCCCGTCCGCAGCTGGCCGATGCTGCCGAACGGGCCGCCGAAGCCGGCCTGCCGGCCCAGCAGCACGCTGGTCCCGGCCTGGCCCGGCATCGCGGTGTCGCGCCGGTGTCCCGGCCCGGCCGCCAGCACCTCGCCGGTGCTGCCCTCCCGGACCACCTCGCGCAGGCCGAGCTGCGGGATCTCCAGCAGCGCGACCGGGGTGCCGAGCAGGACCGGCTTGCCGTTGCTGTCCAACTGCCCGATCGGTGCGGTGCCCTGGGCCAGCGTCAGCCGCAGCTCGGCGTAGCCGGTCTGGTGGTCCCGCAGGTGGCGCAGCCCGCCGAGCGGGCCGAAGTCGAAGAGCAGCCCGAGC
Source organism: Kitasatospora sp. NPDC002040 (assembly GCF_040296785.1). Lineage (NCBI taxonomy): Bacteria > Bacillati > Actinomycetota > Actinomycetes > Kitasatosporales > Streptomycetaceae > Kitasatospora > Kitasatospora sp. NPDC002040. The sequence continues at coordinate 267,465 of NZ_JBEOXV010000004.1, forward strand.
AGCAGCCCGGCCAGGATGGCCAGGGCGGCACCGGCCAACTGCGGCCCGTCCGGCCGGAGTCGGCGCACCGGGGCGGCCACCGGACCTGCGGGCGGCAGCGGCGGCCCGGGGCGGGGCCCGACCGGGGTCTCGACCATGACGGCGGTCATTCGGCAGCCTCCTCGGCCCGGGCCCGGTGGGCCCGGACCCGGCGGACGTACGGCACGGTCAGCCAGGCGGCCAGCAGCAGCCCGGCGGTGGCGGCGATCCAGGCGTACAGCGGCAGGCCGGAGTCGGCGGCCGAGGCGGCCGCAGCGGTCTTGGCCCGGCCGGACGCCTGCGGCGGCACCGGATCGGCGGCGGCGGCCTGGTGCAGCATGCCCGCGGGCGCCACCGAGGCGGTGGTCCAGGTGGTCGGGTCGGTGAAGGTGAGGACGGCGGTGAAGTCCTTCACCGAGGCCGGCTTGACCTTGTGGCGGCAGCTGGCCGTGATGGTGTAGTCGCCCTTGAGCGGGCCCGAACCGGCCTGGGTGGCCACCACCTTGAGGGTGTTGGCCAGCGGCAGGACGAAACCGCCGTTGGGTGCGGCCCGGTAGACCGAGGCGGCCACCGTCCCGGTCAGCGGGGCGCCCTCGGCCGGGAATCCGGCGCCGGTGATCCGCACCGTCAGGTAGTTGGCCGGGTCGGGGCAGGGGCCGGAGCTGAGCAGGTCGATCGCGTCGTCGTCGTGGCCCTTCGGGTAGTCGAAGGACAGCGTGCCGACCGGTTCAGCGGCGGACGCCGGTGGAGCGTACGGGAGTTGGCACAGCACCAGGGCGACGAGCAGCGCGGCGGCGGCGACCGGGGCGGCCGGCACCGGCGGCTTGGCGGCCCCGCCGGGCAGCGGGCGGCGGCGGCGACGGGCCAGCCACCAGCGGCCGACCAGCAGCAGGACCACCAGCAGGACCGCCAGCGTGGTCCAGGGGATCAGCGCGAAGCGGTGCTTGGAGACGTCGCTGACCAGCTTCGGGTCCTTGTCCCCGGCCACCGGCAGCGGGTCGATGGTGATCCCGGCGGTGCCCCACAGGGTCGGGTAGACCCCGGAGACGTCGAAGCGGTAGTTGACCGCGTTGCCGGGCAGCAGCTCCTGCAGGTCGGCGGGGGCGTTGCCGGTGGCGATCGAGCCGAACACGTTGGTGATCCGGACCGCCTGCTTGCCGCCGAGCCGGACGTTGCCGGTGTTGCGGACGGTGTAGCTGACCGTGGTCCGGCCGGTGTCCAGCGGGTTGGCGCTGGGGTGGTAGACCGCCTTGGCGTTCTCGACCTTGAGCTCGGCCTTCAGGTCGCCGGAGACCCGGATGTTCACCCGGGAGCCGACCCGCTGGTCGACCGTGACCGCGTTGCCCTTGGCGTCCTTGCTCTCGGCCCGGACCGCGACCACGATGCCGGCCGCGTGGTCGCCGGGCGCGGCGTTCGCCGGGATGGCCAGGGTGAACGGGACGATCTGGCGGCTGCGTCCGGGCAGGGTGAGCGAGTCGACCGCGGTGCGGATCCAACTACCGGCCCGGGTCGAGGGCTTGCCGTCGGGCAGCACGTCGTAGCCGCCGCTGTCGGTATTGAAGGCGTCGGCGGGGTAGAGCCGCACGGTGAGCGGCTGCTCGCTGTAGTTCCAGACCGCGACATGGTCCTTGACCAGGGCGCCGGGCGTGGCCGCGTAGGAGAAGGTGCCCCGGCTGTCCGGCTCGGTGGCGCTCGACGGCTGGATGCCGAAGGTCTGCGCGGCGGGCGGCGTCTGGCCGGCCGCCGGCGCGGCCGGCGGATCGTCCGCGTACGCGGACCCGGCCGTCGGCAGCAGGGCGACGGCCGCCAGGCAGAAGACTAGGAACCATCGGCGCATCGGCGGCGTCATCCTCGCTTGCTGGTACGGAAGTTGGGGACCGGCGGCCGGTCCGTCCGCGGTACGACGCAGTGTCGCGCGGACGGACCGACCGCCGGGTGAAGGGCGGACCTGGCCCCGGTGAACTACCGGTGTCAGATCGCCGTCAGGGTGAGCAGGCCCTGGTACGTCCCGGCCAGCGTGGAGGTCGGGGCGAGCAGGGTGAGGTCGGCGCCGAGCTTGGCGGTGCCGAGGCCGGTCGCGGTGGCCAGGGTCCGGGAGGACTTCAGGCCGAAGACGCCGCTGTCGGCGGCCGCGACGGCGTTCGCCGGCGTGATCTGGCCACCGAGGTTGATCTTGAGGCCGTCACCCTTGGAGACCAGGTTCGGGGCCCAGCCGAGGTTCTGCGCGTTGATCTGGTTGGTGCCCGAGGTGAACTGGTCCACCCGGCCGCTGACCGACCAGCCCGGCGCACCCGCGCGGGTGTCCGTGACGGTGACGGTCTGGATCGCACCGGTGGTGGAGTACAGGGTGCTGTCGCTGTTCAGGGTGAGCGGCGGCAGGGTGACGTTGGTGCCCGCCACGCTGATCACCAGGGCGCCGGGGGCGACCGTGGTGGTGATGGTCTCGAACACCGGCGACGGCGGCAGCGGGTCGCCCGGGTTCGGGACGACCACCGGCGGGGTGACGGTGAACGGCACGGCCGGCGAGGTCGAGGCCGCGAAGTCGGCCGGGACGGCCGGGACGAAGGTGGCGGTCAGCACGTGGTCGCCCTCGGCCAGGTTGGCCACGGTGAGCTGGGCGGTGCCCGCGTCCGCCGACAGGGTGCGCAGCAGCGTGCCGTTGTCGCGGAACTCGACCGCACCGGGGGTGGTCGCCGGGGTCACGGTGGCGCTCAGCGTCACCGGGGTGTTCTTGGCGGCCGAGCCGGCCGGGCTGACGGCCAGCGCGGTGGTGGTCGCGGCGGCGCCCTTCGGGCTGATGGTGTAGCTGACCGCCGAGGAGGTCGAGCCCAGGAACGAGGCCGAGGTCGAGGTGAAGACCGCGGACAGGTTGTGCGCGCCCTGGGTCAGGGTGTTGACGGTGAGCGAGGCCTGACCGGCGTTCACGGCGACCGGGGCGCCGAGCGGGGTGGCGCCGTCCAGGAACTGGACCGTGCCGGGCGCGGCCGGGGTGACCGCAGCGGACAGCGTGACGTTGCTGCCGAGGACGGCGGAGCCGTTCGGCGTGACGGTCAGCGCGGTGGTGGTCGCGGTCGCGGCCGGGGTGGTGTCCACCGTGGTGTAGCTGGTGGGCGTGTTGAAGTTGATCGCGCCGACGAAGTCACCGAAGTAGGTGGTGCCGAGCTTGGCCCGGCAGCGCAGCCGGAACTCGTACTTGCCGGAGAGGGCGGAGAAGCCGTTCTTCTGCGCGAAGCCGCGCATGGTGTCGCTCAGCGGCACGGTCAGGTGCCCCTGGGCGTCGGCCGGGAAGTTGGACTGGGCCTGGTTCGTGGTGACACCGAAGCCGTCGGCCGGGAAGCCCGCGCCGAAGACCAGGGCCTGCAGGTTGGTGCCGCCCGGGCAGGCCGCGGAGCTGACGACGCTGATCAGTTCCTCGTCGGTGCCGGAGGCCGGGTTGACGGTCAGGGTGCCGATGGTCGGCGTGACCTCGGCGGCGTGGGCGGCGGTGCCGGCCATGGTGATGCTGCCGGCGGCCAGGAGGGTGGCGGCGCCGATCGCGACGGTGCGCGGGATACGGATGCTCACGGTTCTGGTGTGCCTTTCAGGCAGGGAGATGCGGAGAGTTGAGGGAGGGTCAGTTACCGGAGTTGCGGGAGGTGTCACCGCAGCTGTCGTTCACGCCGAAGCCGTACTGCTTGACGATGTCGGCGCGCGAGCAGATCTTGGAGGTCTTGCTGACGAAGACGTCGCTCCACGGGCTGACGCCGACCTTGCTGGTCGGGATGACGTTGTAGACGTCACGGGTGGCGGCGGCACCGGTGTTCAGGAGCAGCGAGGGAACGCCGTTGATGTTGCCGAGCTGGGCGGCACCCCGGATGTCGGGGATGGTGCTGGCGCTCTGCGCGATGTACTGGGCGATCGAGAACGGCACCAGCGACTTGCTGTCGAGCACGCGGCCGTCGTGCTCCTCGATCTTCTTGCCGCCCTTGGTGTCGGTGACACAGGGGTAGCGGTTGGCGCTGAGGTCGCCCTCGGTGATGCCGACCACGGTCAGCCAGAACGAGCGGGTGCCGGAGCCGGCCTGCGGCAGCAGCGGGCGGACGTCCCAGTTCGGGGCGGTGCCGACGAAGCCGGGGTCGCAGGTGTAGAGCGCGTGCAGGTCGGCGGTGGAGAGGTCGAGCGGCAGCACGCTGCCCGCGCCGACCGCGTAGGTGACCGCGTCGACCGCGAACGGCACGTAGGTCAGGCCGGGGGTGGAGGCCGCCACGTTCAGGCTGGACGAACGGGCGAAGTCCAGGCAGCCGTTGCCCTTGTTCAGCTCGTTCAGCAGGGTGGTGCGGCCCGCGCCGGAGCCGTTGGCGCGGGTGACCGCCTGGCAGGCCGCCGACGCCTTGGTGGCGATGGTGGGGGTGCCGAGCGCGTTGTAGGAGGCGATCAGCTTCTCGCCGCTGGGGCTGGTGATCGCGTCGGCCATGGCGTTCATGACGCCCTGGGTGGTGTCGGAGCCGACACCCGCGAGCTGACGGTAGGTCGGGGCACCGGTCGGGTCCGCCTGGGCGGTCCCGGAGCCGGCCACCACCAGGCCGAGGCCGGCGGCGACGGTCACACACTTGGCGAAGTTGCTCTTGGTGAGACTCTTCACTGTTCTTTTCCCTTTTTCGGACAGCTCTCAGGCACGGCCGGAGGGATCTCCGGCCGCGTGGCGCACATGCGTTGGCGTGGTACGGGTGGTGATGGTCTGTGGGCCCCGCCGGGCACCCGGGCCGGTCAGGCCCGGGTGCGCCGGTTGCGGAGCAGTCGTGGCAGCAGGAGTCCGGCGGCACCGGCCAGCAGCCCGGCGACCAGGACGCCGAGCAGCAGGTACCGGACGCTGCCGACCTCGGTCTCCGCCGTCCTGGCGACCGGGGCGGTGGTGCCGGGTGCGAGCACCACGGGGGTGTGCACCGGGGTCGGGCTCGGGGCGGGCGGGGCGGCGGGTGCGTTGTCCACCGGCGGTACTGCCTTCGGGCCGGCCGGCGGGGCCGGGAGCGCCGGGGCCTCGTCGGCGGGGGGCAGGTCGATCCGGGAGCTCGGGCCGGAGCTGCCCGCCTTCTCGGGCACTCCCGCCTGCTTCTCCACCACGTCGGCGACCAGCTTGAGTTGGGTCCGCATCCGGTCCGGCAGCGGTGCGTACCCGGCCGGCAGCTGCCCCAGCGCCACGCCGTGCTCCTGGCCGCTGGTGGCGGCGTAGCGGAGCAGGTCGGCGTACGACTTGCCGGCGGAGGTGGTGAGCGCGGACGGGACGGTGGCGGCGAAGGTGGTGACGGTCAGCGGGTAGCCGTCGGTGACCGGCACCCCGGGCGGGATGACCGCGACCCGGAGCGGGTCGGCCGGCATCGTCGCGTTGGCCATGGTGAGCAGCGCCTGCTCGGTCGGGGCGACGAACTGGCCCGCGCCGTTGCGCAGTCTGGCGGTGCTCAGCCCGTACCGCGCGGCCTGCGCGGTGGTGGCCAGCGCCATCATCGAGCGCAGGCCCTGGGCCTGCGGCGCGTCCTTCTTCATGGCCGGCGGGATGCTGTCCGCGCCCCAGGCCGACTTGCCGGTGGTCTCGCCGCGGGAGGCGAACCTGGCCGCGTCACCCATCGAGGCGACGTAGGGGTGCGACTCCATGTTGCACCACTCCGGGCGGCCCACCTCGGCGTCGAACTGCTGGCAGTAGGCGTCCTGCTTGGGGTAGTTGGAGCGCGGGTAGGTGGTGCCCAGCTTGGTGAAGGACAGGTTGATCCGGTCCTTCCACTTCGGGTGCACCTCACCCTTCAGGAAGGCCGCCGCCTCCGGGTCGCCGAGCAGCCAGGTCCAGACCAGGAACGAGGCGTCGCTCGATCCCATCGGCAGCAGCAGATCCGGTACCCGGGCCCCGAAGAAGTCCTTGAACTGGGGGTTGATCTCCAGAAACTCCGGGTCGCTGAGCAGGTCCAGCGGGTTGCCCTCGGGGATGTTCGGGTCACCGGGGTTGGCCGCGTACTGGTAGCTCTGGGTCAGCAGTTTGGCCACCAGACGGGGGGTCAGCTGCATGTCCTGCATGCGCTGGCCCTCCCGCTTGCGGACGTCCTCGGGGGCCCGGATCGAGGACTGGCTCTCGATGTCGAAGGCGATGGTCAGCCCGGACAGCGCGATCGGGGCGTAGACCGGGGTGCGTCCCGGGGTCTGCTCGGCCGGGTCGAGCAGCAGGCCGAGGAAGTCCAGGCCCGGGTTGTCGCCCAGCAGCCGCTCCCGGGCGTTGTCGTCGCTGCCCGGGGTGTAGTTGAAGATCCCGCCGGCCTGCCGGCACAGCACCGGCTGCCAGCGCGCCATCGCCTCGGCGATCAACTCGCTTCCCTCGGTGGGGATTTCGGCACTGCCGATCGGGCAGGAGACGCCGACCCGCTCGAACTCGAGCGGAACCACCATCCGCTTGGCCCAGTTGGTGGTGGAGAGCGGGGTGGACTGCAGCCGCCCGGAGCCACCGGTCGGCACCTTGCCGTCCACGTCGATCTGGCCGCGCGGCACGATCACCAGCCAGCACTTGCGCAGCACTGCGTCGGGGTCGGGGTCGGTGGTCTGACCGCAGCCCAGCCCGGGGGCCTCCATCCCGGTCTGCATCTCGAAGAAGATCTGCCCGGTGCCGTCGGCCCGGGTGGGCGCGAACGGGACCTCGTTGGTGGTCTGCGCGTTGAAGAACCGGTTGGTGTCCCCGCTGTCCGTCTCCCCGGAGACCGAGCGGAACGGGGCGTAGACGTTCACGTTCGGCGTGGTCTGCTTGATCGGCTCGGCCGGATCGACCAGCGCGCCGAAGTTGAGCTGCCGACCGGCCACGTAGTCACCGGTCGCGATCCGGGTGTCCCCCTTGGTGGCGCCGTACTGGCACTGCTCCCGGTCCGGGCCGGTGTCCGCATCGCCCCAGCACTGCATGATCTGCAGGTAGTCGCGGCCGAACGACATCGGGCTGGGCCAGGTCTGCTTGCCGCCCTTCCAGGTGATCTCGACCACCTGGTTCACCAGGTGACCGGTCTGCGGGACGGTCACCTCCAGGCCGGTGAACTCACCGGTGCCCTTGACCGTGACCGGCTTGGGGTCGGTGGTGGCCGGGCCGGCCTTCAGGGCCCGGACGCCGCTCCCGCTCCTGGCCGGACTGGCCGCCTTGGCCGTCGGCTTGACCGCCCCGGTGCCGGGCACCTGGGCCGGCCGGGAGGCCTGGACGTCGATCCCCACCGGCGCACCGGCGATCGGGTCGACCGGGATTTCGGGCCGGGCCTGGTCGCCTGCGGCCACCGGCACCGGCGTGTCCCCCGGTCCGGCCGAGAGGGCCGCTCCGGCCGAGGTGGCGAGCAGCAGGACGAGCACCCCTGCCGTGCGCAGCGCCCGCCGGGCCCCACTGTTGACGGTCCGCCGGCTCACAGCTCCCCCTCCCGCCTGCGGGCCGCGCGGCCCGCTACCACCGGCGGCAGCACGATGACCGCACCGAGCAGCAGCCCGGCGATCACCATCAGCGAGTACCGCAGCCCGCTGCCCGCCGAGGCGGCCACCTGGACCTCACCGGCGCTCACGTTCTGCCCGCCGCCACCGCCCGCGCCGCCGCCACCGCCGGCCAGCGCCGGGTCGTCCGAACCCGCGGTTCCACCGGTGCCGTTGGCACCTGCGCCACCGGCCGCCGCAGTGCCCCCGGCCGCCGCGCCGCCGTCGGTGCCCGCGGTCCCGGCCCCGGCCCCGCCGGTCCCGGCCGCGCCGCCGGTGCCCGAGCCGCCGGTGGAGCCGCCGGCACCGGCGCCGCCGGTCCCCGACGTACCCCCGCCGGTCGACCCGCACTGACCGGTCGCGCCCTTCTTGTCGCACTCGTCCGGCTTGGGGGCGCTCGCCACGTACGGGTTGGTGCCGCCCGGGCCGAAGGTCGGGTTGGTGCACTTGCTCGGGTCGAAGGCCCGGTTCTCACTGCCCGGGATCTTGGCCAGCTGCTTGAAGCCCGAGGTGACCAGCTGCGGGGTGAGCGGCGAGTACCCGTTGTCGCCCACCTTCTTCTGCCCCTCGCACAGGAAGTAGTAGCCGAAGGCGCTCAGGGTCTTGCCCTTGTCCGCCTTGAACGCCTTGGTCTCGGCGGTGTGCACCACCATGTAGCTGTAGCTGGAGAGCGGGTAGGCGGCGGGCGCCGTGCTGGCGTACACCTGCTCCAGGTTCTGCGTCAGGTCCTCGTTGATCGCGGCGTTGACCAGGGCGACCGCGACGTTCTGCCCGGTCGGCCCGACGTAGTAGCCGGCGTCGTTGAGCACCTTGGCGACCGGGAACTTGGCCTCCTTGGCGTACGAGTACTCGACGTAGGTGATCGCGCCGTTGTTGCCCTCGTTGGCCACCGAGGAGGCGACCTGGATCGAGCTGCCCAGCGCCTTCCAGGTGGAGCCCTTGAGCAGCGGGTAGAACGAGGTCATCCCGCACGGCGTGCCGCGCGGCGAGCGGCGGCAGTAGTCGTCCCAGACCGCGGTCTGACGCTTGCTCATCCAGGTGGTGAACTGCGCGGTGGTACCGGAGCCGTCCGAGCGGACCACCGGCTGGACCTCGACGTGCGGCAGGTCGAGCGCGGGGTTGTCGGCCTTCACCACCGGGTCGTCCCAGAACTTGACCACCCCGGTGAACAGCTTGGCGATCGCGTCGCCGGAGAGCCGCAGGTTGGTGACCCGCTTGCCGCCGATCTTCAGGTTGTACATGAACGAGGTGCCGCCCGCGACGATCGGCAGGTAGGCCGAGGGGAACGGCGGCGGTGCGTCGTACTGGCCGCCGTCGGTGAGGCCGTAGGGGATCTCGGTGACCGCGAAGTCGGTGGCGTCGTTCTTGAACTGGTTCCGGCCGAACGAGGAGCCCTGCGGGTCGAAGTCGACGGTCATGCCGTACTGGCGGACGTTCTTCACCCAGCCGTCCACCGCGTTGTAGCTCCAGGTGGAGCCCGCGCCGCTGATCCGGATGTAGGACTCCGCCACCGCCCGGGAGGCGGTGCCGAACAGCAGCGAGGTGGCCAGCACCGCGATCGCGGTGAGCAGGGTGAGGGTGCGGGTGATCACGGGCGCCTTCCGGGCGGAGGGTACGACGGGCTGGGTCATCCGGACCAGGTCGGCCGCGGACTGCCGGGTCCGCTGGTCGCGCTGACGCCGGCTCAGCTCCCCCGGGCCCCGGCCGCCGAGGGTCCGGGCCACCACGAAGAGCAGCAGCACCAGGCCGAGCAGCAGCGCCGCCGCGCCGAAGGCCCGGGCGGCCTGGAGCTCGGACGGGAACTTGATCAGGGTGAAGGCCATCAGCGGCAGCGAGGTCTGCGGGTCGTGGGTCGGGTCGAGGTTGAGGTTCTTGGTGTAGCCGGAGCAGAGCAGCACCGGCGAGGTCTCGCCGATCCCGCGGGCGGCGCCCAGGATCACCGCGGTGGCCAGACCGGACCTGGCGCTCGGCAGGGTCACCGTCCAGACCGTCCGCCAGCGTCCGGCGCCGAGCGCGTAGGACGCCTCCTTGAGCGAGGAGGGCACCAGTCGGAGCACCACGTCGGCGGCCCGGATCAGGATCGGCAGCATCATCACCGAGAGCGCCACCCCGGCGGCCAGGCCGGACCGGGGCAGGCCCAGGGTGAGCACCATCACCGCGTAGATGAACAGGCCGGCCAGGATCGACGGCAGTGCCGTCATCGCCTCCACCAGGGTGCGCACCAGCCGGCTGAACCGGCCGGGCACCTCGCTCAGGAAGACCGCGCAGCTGATCCCGACCGGGATGGTGATGCCCAGGGAGATGGTGATCTGCACCAGCGTGCCGGTCACCGCGTGCAGCGCACCGCCCTGGTCCAGCGGGTCGGTCGGCCCGGCGTCGGCCAGGTCCTGGAGGTAGAAGTTGCTGTGCGAGAGGGCCGACCAGCCCTTCATGAAGACGTAGCAGAGCACCCAGACCAGCACTCCGAGCAGCACCGCGGCCAGGCTGTGCACCACGGCGGAGGCGAGCCGGTCCCGGACCGTCAGCCCGCCCTCGTCCCGGGAGACCAGCAGCGCGTACAGGCCGAGGAAGCAGAACCAGGCGCAGACCACGAAGCCGATCCCGCCGCTGAACGGGGTGAGCCGCTGGAACAGCAGCGCGGAGGTCGCCACCGCGCCGGCCAGGCTGCCCCAGAACGCGTAGTGGTCGGACGCGCGGCGGGCGTTGATCCGGCGGCGGCGCTGCGGGGCGGGCGCGTCCGGGCGGGTGACCACGGTGGTGCGGGGCGGTGCGGTGGTGGTCATGAGCTGGCCCCCGAGCGGCTGCGGGCGACCACGGCGGCCGCGGCGAAGTTGACCGCGAGGGTCAGCACGAACAGGGCGAGTCCGGCCGCCATCAGTGCGGAGACCGAGAAGTCGGTCGAGTCGCCGTAGCGCAGCGCGATCAGCGGGGCGACCGCGCTGCCGCCGCTCTGCAGCACGTGCGGCTGGATGTCGAAGTTCATCGAGAGGATCAGGTAGACCGTGATGGTCTCGCCCAGCGCACGGCCCAGGCCGAGCATGGTGCCGCCGATGATCCCGCCCCGGCCGAACGGCAGCACCACCGAGCGGATCATGCCCCAGCGGGTGGAGCCGAGCGCGTACGCGCCCTCCCGCTCACCGGCCGGTGCCTGGTCGAACACCTCGCGCATGATCGAGCACATGATCGGCGTGATCATGAAGCCCACCACCACGCCGGCCATCAGGCTCGACGCCGTGTAGACCAGCGGCGGCGTCAGCGGGTTGGTCGGGTCGGCCCCGTTCACCTTGAAGAGCGGGAACCACCCGAAGTAGTCGGAGAGCCACCGGGCCACGCCGGTGAGCTGGTACTGCAGCAGCTTGAAGCCCCAGACGCCGTAGACCACGCTGGGCACGGCGGCCATCAGGTCGACCATGCTGACCAGCGTCCGGCGCAGCTGCCGGGGCGCGTACTCGCTGATGTAGAGCGCGCTGGCCAGCGCCAGCGGCACCGCCAGCACCACCGCGATCCCGCCGATCAACACGGTGCCGATCAGCACCGCCGCGATGCCGAACTGGCCCCGGCCGCCGTCCGGGTTCCAGGTCTCGGTGGTGAGGAAGGAGAGCCCGGCGGTGGAGAGCGCGTCGGTGGCCCGGACGGCCAGGTAGCCGCCCACCCCGAGCATCACCACCAGCACGAACGCACCGCTGCCCTTGGCCCAGGCCAGGAACACCCGGTCCGCCAGACCGGGGTTGACGGTGAGTGCCCTCGGGGAGTCGGTCCCAGGCTCGACCGGAAGGGTGTCCGTACTCATCCGACACCTCCACGGGCGGCGTCGGCCGCACTCCGTGCACCTGCCAGAAAACGGGCGAGGTTGTACTGGCACTCGCGCTGCCGCCGGTAGCCGCGGGCCGAGTGGGCGACCGGCTGACCGTCCAACTCAAGCCGCCAGAGCCAGAGTTGCCCCTGGTCCATGGAGCAGATGGTGGACCTGCCCTGGTCCATCCGGTGCTGGAACTCCTCGATCGCCGCCCGGCAGGAGGCAGCGTCCCGGAACGTCTCCTGACTCTGACCCAGGTGCCGGTTGTTGGCGCCGAGCAGTCGCCAGACCGTACCGCCCGACGCGAGGTCGGGGCGGGACGGTCTGCTGACGATCAGAAATCTGGGGTGTCCCATGCCGGTGCTCGCCCTTCCGCAGCGCTGCTTGGCCGGAAGAGACCGTCTCGGCTCAGAAACACCGCCCAGGTGCGGCCGGGTGAACGCCGGACACGGGACGGCTTAACGAACGGTGCGCGGCTTCTCCACCGATCACACACCACACGTACGAATCTGACGAAGTGTCAGCGGATCAGGCGGTTCGCCCCACCTCCAGCGCGACCACCAGGGGCCGGTCGGCCGCACTGCGGCCTGCCTCCACCGTGTACGTACCCGGCCGGGTGACCCAGCCCGTTCCGACTGCCCAGGTCTGCGCGGCCCGCTCGGCGACCGTCACCCGGGCCGTGGCGCACTCGCCCGGGGCGGCCTCGACCACGGCGAAACCGGCCAGCTGGCGGTCCGGCCGGCTCCGGTCCACCCCGTCGGTGGCCAGGTAGACCTGCACCACCTCACGGCCCGTCCTGGCCCCGGTGTTGCGGACCCGGACGCAGACCTCGGCCAGCACGCCCGGTTGCTCGCCGCGCCGCGCCTCCAGCCCCTCGTACGCCCACTCGGTGTAGCCCTGCCCGGCGCCGAACCAGTACGCGGGCTGCGCCCCGGCCCGGCGCTGCCAGGCCCGGTAGCCGATGAACAGGCCCTCGTCGTAGGCGAGTCGGCCCTCCGTCGGCTCGACCCCCCAGACCGGCACGTCCGCCTCCGCGGCCGGCCAGGTGGTGGGCAGCCGCCCGCCCGGCTCGGCCCGGCCGAGCAGCACGTCCGCCAGCGCCGCCCCGGCCTCCTGGCCGGGGAACCAGGCCAGCAGCACCGCCGCCGCCCGCTCCCGCCACGGCATCAGCACCGGAGCGCCCGCGTTGACCACCACCACGGTGCGCGGATTCACCTCCAGCACCCGGGCCACCAGCTCGTCCTGCCGCCCGGGCAGCCGCAGTGCCGCCCGGTCGACGCCCTCGCTCTCCACCTCCTCGGTGGTGCCGACCACCACCACCGCGACCTCGGCGGCCCGTGCCGCCGCCACCGCCTGCTCGATCAACTCGTCGGCGGAGGAGGTAGGTTCGGCGTGGCCGAGGGTGAAGGAGACCAGCCCGAAGGCGGAGAAGCCGCCCGTCTCCGGCAGCGTGCAGGTCAGCCGGACCTCGGCCGGGCCGGTCAGCGCGACCGGGAACCGCCGCTCCGGCGGGTTCAGGAAGGCCGCCGCCGGGTCCTCGCCCTCCGGCAGCAGCAGGCCGTCGAAGAGCAGCTCGCCGTCCAGCTCCAGCCGGTAGTGCCCGACCCCGCGCACCGACAGCTGGTGCTCCCCGGCGGCGGCCGGCAGCACCTCGGTGGTCAGCGCCACCCGGCGGAGCTCCCCGAACGGGACCCCGCCCGGCAGCGTGCCCAGCCAGCGCACACTGCCGTCGGCGGTGGCCGCCGTACCCAGCACCTCGCCATCCGCACCGAGCAGTTCGGCCCGCCCGGGGAAGCCGGCCGGGGGCACGAAGGTGCGCGGGTCGGCACCGACCGCGTAGGTCAGCCCGACCTGCCCGCCGAGCGCGTCCCGCAGGCCGTCCAGCGGGGAGACCACCCGGGTCGGGAAGACCTGGGCGCTGCCGCCGCCACCGATCCTGGCCTCGGCCGCCGCCGCACCGATCAGCGCCACGGTGCCGGCCGCCGCCGGGCCGGCCACGGCCAGCGGCAGCACGCCGCCCTCGTTCCGCAGCAGCACGAAGGAGCGCGCCGCCACCTCCCGGGCGAGCGCCTCGCCGTCGATCTCGGCCGGCAGCTGCTCGGCCGGCACCGCCGCCGGGGCACCCGCCAGCAGGCCCACCCGGGCCGCCAGCCGCAGCACCCGGCGGGCCAGTCCGTCCACCGTGTGCTCGGGCACCAGGCCCTCCTGGACCGCCTTCACCAGGTGCTCGCCGTACACCGTGGCCGGGCCCGGCATCGCCACGTCCAACCCGCCCAGCGCGGCCCGCACGGTGTCCCTGGCGCCGGTCCAGTCCGAGACCAGCACGCCGTCGAAGCCCCACTCCTCCCGCAGCACCCGGTGGTTGAGCTCCTGGTGCTCGGTCATGCTCACCCCGTTGACCGCGTTGTACGCGGCCATCAGGCCCCAGGGGGAGGCCTTCCGCACGATCGTCTCGAACGGTGCCAGGTAGAGCTCGCGCAGGGTGCGCTCGTCCACCGCCACGTCCACGGTGTAGCGGTCGGTCTCCGAGTCGTTGCCGACGAAGTGCTTGGGCGTGGTGGCCACTCCCCCGTCCTGCATCCCGGAGACCAGCGCCGCGCCGATCTCCCCGGTCAGCAGCGGGTCCTCCGCGTAGCACTCGAAGTGCCGCCCGCCGCGCGGGCTGCGGTGCAGGTTCACGGTCGGCGCCAGCACCACGTGGGCACCCTTGCGGCGGGCCTCCTGGGCCAGCAACCGCCCGGCCCGGCGGACCAGTTCGAGGTCCCAGGTGGCGGCCAGCGCGGTCGGCGAGGGGATCGCGACGGACGGGTCGTCGGGCGTCCAGTGCTCGCCCCGCACCCCGGCCGGCCCGTCCGACATCACCAGCCGGCCGAGGCCGATCGCGTCGTTCGCGGGCAGCGACCACATGTCGGCGCCGGCCAGCAGCGCCACCTTGGCGGTCAGGTCGAGTCGGACCAGTGCGGCCTCGACGGCGGCTTCCCTGGCGTGTTCGGTCATCAGCTTCTCCCGGTCGTCCATCGTGGTCATCGTGGTCAGATCCAGCCGTCGAGCGAGGCCATGAAGCCCTCGAAGTCGTCCCGGTGGATGGTGTGTCCGGCGCCCGGCACGGTGCGCACCTCGAAGCCCCGCGCGCGCAGCAGCCCGGCCTCCTCCGGGCCCACCAGCATGCTGGGGTCGGCGAGTTGGACCAGTGAGGGCACCGCGGGTGCCTCCGGCAGGCCCGCGTACCCGTGGTGCGAGGCGAGCGACCTGGCGCTGTCCGGGTCCCAGGCGGCCAGGGTGGCCAGCTCGACCTCGACGTCGGCCCGCTCCCAGCGCGGGTTCATCGCCGTGATCTGCTCCGCGGTCGCCCGGGCGGCGAAGCCGACGAACAGCTCCGGGTCGATCCCCGGCCGGTCGAACAGCCAGGCCGGGTCGGAGAAGACCGCCCGCTGCGGGCGCAGCCGCTCCACCGCCCAGCGGAGCGAGAGGCCGCCCAGCGAGTGCCCGACGGCCAGTTCGGCCCCGGTCGGCAGAGTGGCCACCAGGTCGTCCGCGTACTGCGCGGGGCCGTACCGCTCGGCCGGGGTCGCCCCGGTGCCGCGCGGGCTGGCGCCGTGGCCGCGCAGGTCCACCGCGATCACCCGGTAGCCCCGCTCGGCCAGCGCGGGGCCGACCCGGCGCCAGGTCCGGTGGTCGGACATGATGCCGTGCACCAGCAGCGCCACGCGGTCGCCGGTTCCCCACTCCTGGGTGTTCAACTTCACTGTCTTAGTACCTTTCTGACGGTGGATCACCGGACGCCCTTGATCGGGCGGACGGCGAGGGCGCCGAGCAGTGCGAGCACGGCGCCGAGGACGAACAGCGGGGTGTAGCCGCCGAGGCCGACCACGGCGGAGGCCACGAACGGGGCCAGGATCTGCGGTCCCGCGTTGGCGATGTTCAGCACGCCCATGTCGCGGGCGGCGTCCTCCGCCCTGGGCAGCACCATGGTGACCAGCGCCGTGTCGACCGCCATGAAGCAGCCGAAGGCCAGGCCGTTGACGGCGGCGAAGACCAGCATCCCGGCCCAGGTCGGGCTGAACACCGGGATCAGCAGGGCGAGTCCGGAGAGGGCGGCCGAGAGGCCGACGAACAGCTTGCGGCGGTCCAGCCGGTCCGAGAGCACGCCGCCGACCACGGTGGAGAGCGCCATGGTGACCGCCGAGACGGGGGTCAGGATCGCGACCGCCTCGCTCGGCTCCAGCCCGGCCGGCAGCGCGATGTGGTCCTGCAGGATGTAGAGCTGGTAGCCGACCACCGCGAAGTAGCCGAGCACCAGCAGCCAGCGGCCGATGAACGCCCAGCGGAAGTCCGGCTCGCGCAGCACCCCGAGGAACGCGGCGGCCTGCTCGCGCAGCGGGGCGGGCGCCTTGGCGGGCATCCGCTGCTCCCGGGCCCCGGCGGTGAACACCGCGGCGGCCACCGCGACCAGGGCGCCGAGCACCAGGTAGCCGGTCCGGTAGTGGTCGGAGAAGGCCGAGGCGGTCACCACCCCGACCGTGGAGCCGACCGGCAGCCCGAGCCCGACGGCCGCCGAGGCGGCGCCGCGCCGCTGCGGCGGCACCCGGTCCGGGACCACCGAGGTGAGCGCGGACTGGTAGAAGTTCATCACCGCCTGGCCCAGGCACCAGGCGATCGCGACCAGCAGCACGGTGTCCGCGCCGCCGAGCAGGGCCATCGCGGCGACGGCGGCGAGACCACCGCCGAGGATCCACGGGTTGCGCCGCCCGGAGCGGTCCGAGAGCGCACCCGCGAACGGGTTGAAGAAGGTGGCGAAGATCGCCGCGACCCCGCCGACCAGGCCGAGGTTGGCCACCTTGTGGGCGGGATCGATGTGTTCGACCTGGAGCGGCAGCAGCACGCTGCCGACGCCGAGGTAGAGCGCGTACATCGCGGCGTTGCCGGTGAAGAGCAGGGGCAGCAGGCCGCGGGTGGTCCGCCCGGGGGCGGGGTCGGGTCCGGCGTCCGTACGGGTGGGGGAAAGGGCCATGGTGCCCTCCAGGGGACTCGGAGTGTCGCATCGGAAGGTTACACGTGTAACGCTTACTCGTGTAAGCAGCCATGTAACCGGTCCTTCCGGGCCCCGGCCAGCCCCCGGGCATGAAAAGATTCGAACCGTTATGAGCAGCCCCCCACCCGCCGCCACCCCGCCCACCAGCGCCGACGTCGCGCGCCTCGCCGGGGTGTCCCGCGCCACCGTGTCCTTCGTGCTCAACGACACCGCCGGAGGCCGGGTCAGCGAACAGACCCGGCAGCGGGTCAGGGCCGCCGCCACCGAGCTCGGCTACGTCCCGCACGCCGCCGCCCGCTCGCTCCGCGCGGGCCGCACCGGCGTGGTCCTGCTGGTCGGCTCCTCGGCCCCGATCGGCCCGCTCTTCAGCCGCTTCTACCGCGAGCTGCAGAGCGCCCTGCGCCGGCACGGCTACACCAGCGTGCTGTACGGGCCCAGCCCGGGCGAGGGCGACGAACCGGCCCGCGCCTGGGCCGAGTTGAGGCCGGCCGCAGTGCTCTGCCTGGAGCCGGTGCTGACCCCCGCCGGGGTCGAGCTGCTGCACCGCTCCGGCACCCGGGCCGTCTTCACCCTCGGCACCGCGCCGGTCGCCGGGGCGCACGCCCTGATGATGGACCAGCGCGAGGTCGGCGCCACCGCCGGAGCCCACCTGCTCGCGGCCGGACGCCGCCGCCTCGGCGTCGTGGTCCCCACCGACCCGGGGCTGGACCAGTTCAGCGGCCCGCGCCTGGCCGGCGTCCGGGCCGCCGCCGCCTCGGCCCTCGCCGGGCCGGTGCACGCGCTCCCGCTGGACTGGACCGAGGCCTCCGGGGCCACCGCCGCCGAGCGCTGCCGCGAGCTCGGACTGGACGGCGTGTTCGGCTACAACGACGAGTACGCGATGCTGCTGCTCCGCTCGCTCCAGGAGGCCGGCCTCGACGTGCCCGGCCGGATCGCCCTGGTCGGCGCCGACGACCTGCTGCTGGGCCGGCTGCTCCGCCCCCGCCTCAGCACCGTCCACATGACCCTGCCCGGCGGCGAGGCCCTGGCCGCCCTGATCGACGGCGTCATCGCCGACCCCGCCTCGACCCCGGCCACCAGCAACCTGCTGACGGTCCGTCTGATCCCCCGCGACTCCGGCTGATCCGGCCCTAGGCTCGTGGGGTCGTCGACCTGACTCCCGCCCCGAACCACCGGAGGACGCCTTGTCCGAGGATCTGCTCATCGCCAAGATCGGCTACGGCTTCGACCACCTGGACGCCGACCGGGACGGCCGGCTGACCGAGCAGGACCACGTCCTGATGGGCCGTTCGGCGGCCCGCTCGCTGGGCCACCCCGAGGGCTCCGGGCAGGAGGCCCGGATCGTCGCCGCCTACCTGTCCATCTGGCGCGAGCTGCACCTGCCGCACCTGCCCGAGGGGGCCACCGAGATCAGCCGGGACGCGTTCATCGCCGCCACCAGCGGCCTGGCCGACGACCCCGGGGCCGCCCGCAGCACGGTCGGTGCGCTGGCCGAGGTGTTCCTCTCCGTCGCCGACGCGGACGGCGACGGCCGGATCGACGCCGACGAGTTCTTCGCCTTCCAGCGCGGCCACTTCCCCCGCCTGACCCGGCAGCAGGCCGACACCGCCTTCGCCCACCTCGACCGGGACGGTGACGGCACCCTGTCCCGGCCCGAGTTCGTCGAGGCGGTGATCGAGTACTGGAGCAGCCGCGACCCCGCGGCCCCCGGCAACTGGTGGACGGGCAACCCCGCCTTCACCGCCTGACCCCTCGACCGCCCGGGCGGTCCACGGTGTCCCCGGCCCTCGGGCCGGGGACACCGACGGGTGCGCTAGAAGCCGAGCTTGCGCAGCTGCTTCGGGTCGCGCTGCCAGTCCTTCGCCACCTTGACGTGCAGGTCCAGGAAGACCGGGGTGCCGAGCAGGGCCTCGATGTGCTTGCGGGCCGTCGTCCCGACGTACTTGAGGCGGGCGCCCTTGGCGCCGATGACGATCGCCTTCTGGCTCTGCCGCTCGATGTAGACGTTGGCGTGGATGTCGAGCAGCGGGCGGTCGGCCGGACGGCCCTCGCGCGGGATCATCTCCTCGACCACGACGGCCAGCGAGTGCGGCAGCTCGTCCCGGACGCCCTCCAGGGCGGCCTCGCGGATCAGCTCGGCCACCATCACCAGCTCCGGCTCGTCGGTCAGGTCGCCGTCGGGGTAGAGCGGCTGGCCCTCGGGGAGCAGCTTGGTGATCAGGTCGCCGACCAGCTGGACCTGCTTGTCGCCGACCGCCGAGACCGGGATGATCTCGGCCCACTCGATGCCGAGCTCCTGGCCCAACTGGTGGACCGCGATGAGCTGTTCGGCCAGCTTCTTGGAGTCGACCAGGTCGGTCTTGGTGACGATGGCGACCTTGGGGGTCTTCTTGACCTCGGCCAGCTCCTTGGCGATGAACTTGTCGCCGGGGCCGAGCTTCTGGTCGGCGGGCAGGCAGAAGCCGATCACGTCGACCTCGGCCCAGGTGGAGCGGACCAGGTCGTTCAGGCGCTCACCGAGCAGCGTGCGCGGCTTGTGCAGGCCGGGGGTGTCGACCAGGACGAGCTGGGAGTCGGGCCGGTGCACGATGCCGCGGACGGTGTGGCGGGTGGTCTGCGGGCGGTCCGAGGTGATCGCGACCTTCGTCCCGACCAGAGCGTTGGTCAGGGTCGACTTGCCGGCGTTGGGACGGCCGACGAAGCAGGCGAACCCGGAGCGGTACGGGGAGGAAGGGGCAGTCATGCGGACCATTCTCCCTGATCCGCCGAGCGGGAACGGTCACCCGGTCTTCTTGCCGGTCATCGAGCCCAGCAGAACCAGCAGGAACAGCACCAGCGAACCGATCAGCCAGTACGGCGATCCGGTCTCGTGCCACCGCCCCATCCCCATCAGGCTCAGCAGTACCCCGGCGAAGAACGCGAACGCACCCATGCCGGTCAGATTATCGACAGCCGAGCCCGACGGGGACCGGCGTCTCAGAAGCTGTGCCGCAGGACACCGTCCGGGCCGGCCAGGTGCAGCAGGGCCGACGGGCCGCCGAGGTCCCGTACGGCGGCCAGGTCGGCCTCGGACGGCGTCAGCGCCTCGGTGACCACGGCGGCGGCCTCCAGGCCCTTGGCGCCGCTCGCCACGGCCATCGCGACGGCGGTCCGGAGCGCGCTCAGCTCCAGCGAGGGCAGGGCCACGGTGCCCGCCACGTAGGTCCGTCCGGTCTCGTCCCGGACCGCCGCCCCCTCGGCCACGCCGTTGCGGGCGCGGGCCGAGCGGGCCAGCGTGATGATCTTCTTGTCCTCGGGGTCCAGCTCAGTCAGCTCACTCATGCCGCCGAGCATAGGCGCCCGCCTCCGGCCGTCCGCCGCCCACCACCAGGTCCGGGCCGTCAGGCCCCGGCGGCGTCCTCCAGCAGCCCGCCGCGCCCGGCCGGGGCGAACTCGGCCAGCGCCGCGTCGACCCGCGCCAGGTCGGCGGCCGACAGCGCGACGGCGGCGGCCCCGGTGTTGTCCTCGATGTGCCCCGGCGTACGGCTGCCGGGGATCGGCACCACGTGGTCGTCCTGGTGCAGCAGCCAGGCCAGCGCCAGCCGGCCCGGCGTCAGGCCCAGCTCGGCGGCGATCGCCCGGATCGGCGCGTAGCGGTCGTTGTTGGCCTTCAGGTTGGCCTGGTCGAAGCGCTCCAGGTGCTGCCGGAAGTCGCCCTCGGCGAGCTGCTGGACCGTCCCGGTCAGGAAGCCGCCGCCGAGCGGGCTCCAGGCCACCAGGCCGACGCCCAGCTCCCGGGCGGCGGCCAGCAGGTCCGGCTGCACCGGCTGCCACATCGACCACTGCACCTGCACCGCGGCCACCGGGTGCACCGCGTGGGCCGCGCGCAGCTGGGCGGCGGTGACGTTGGAGAGCCCGAGGTGGCGCACCAGCCCGTCCGCGACCAGCTCGGCGACCGCCCCGACAGTGTCGGCCAGCGGCACCTGCGGGTCGGGGAAGTGCGGGTAGTACAGGTCGATCACGTCCGTGCCGAGGTTGCGCAGCGACTGCTCGGCATAGCCCCGGACGTACTTCGGCTCCGCGTTCACGGCCAGCTCGCCGAAGGCGTAGGTGACCGGGAAGCGGTGCGCCTCGGCCCCCTCGGGTATCCGGAAGCCGAACTTGGTGGCGATCACCACCTCGTCCCGCCGCCCGGCGATCGCCCGGCCGATCAGCCGCTCGTTGTGCCCGTCGGCGCCGTAGCCGTCCGAGCTGTCGATCAGCGTCACGCCGCTGTCCAGCGCGGCGCGCACCGCGCGCTCGCCGCGGTCGTCGTCGGTCTCGCCGTACATGCCCGGCGAGAGCACCATCGCGCCGAAGCCGATCGGGGCCGTGCTGAGGGCTCCCAGGGTGCGGGCTGCCATCGGATCTCCTTGTGCGTAGGAACACCAGGAGACCTTTCCTACCCGCCCCCTGACGCCGCGTCAGGCGTTCCGGGAAGATCGCTCGGTCCGTCTCAGTGCCTGAGCACCACCGGCGGTCCGACCGGTCCGCGCAGCCCCTCGGCGTAGCGGGCGTGCCGCTTCCGCCAGTACGGGTTGTCGTGCGGCAGGTGGCGGCTGACCCGGCCGTACATGCCGAAGGTCGCGACCACCAGGCCGAAGCCGAAGCTGAAGATCACGTTGCTCATGCCGAAGGCGAGGAAGTTGGCATCGGTCGAGATGATCATCAGACCGACGAAGCCGGCCAGCACGAAGACGCCGCCGACCACCATGTTGATCCAGGAGGCGATGTTGCCGCCGATCGCCGCACCGGCGATCAGGACCGCGCCGACCAGCACCGACAGCAGGCCGAGCAGGCCGTTGCTGCTCATCCCGGCCACCCGGTCCCCCTGGGTGTCCAGGAAGCCCGGGCGGCCGATCAGACCGAGGATGCCGAAGACCAGCAGGAACACCCCGCCCAGCCCGGCGCCGAAGCGGTAGACCTGAGCGAGCCGGTGATCGACCGGCAGTTCGTCGCGGAGTTTCAGCATGGGGTCCTCCAGCCGGCACGGACCCCCTCGATCCACGCTACTCCTCGGGATCCGCGCCTTCCTGCGCCTCGGAGTCGGCCCGGACCGGGGCCACCAGCACGGTGCCGATCCGGTTCCGCCGCCCGGCCGCGCTCTCGGCGGTGAGCCGGATCGCGGTCAGGTCGGTGTGGGCGTCCTCGGGCACCGGCAGGTCGCAGGACGAGCCCGGGATCGGCACCCGGCCGAGGTGCTTGGCCAGCAGCCCGCCGACGGTCTCCACGTCCTCGTCCTCCAGCTGGAGGCCGAACAGGTCGCCCAGGTCCTCGACCAGCAGCCGGGCGGTGATCCGGTACGAGCCGTCGCCGAGGTCCTCGACCGGCGGGATCTCCCGGTCGTACTCGTCGGTGATCTCGCCGACGATCTCCTCCAGGATGTCCTCGATCGTGACCAGGCCGGCCGTGCCGCCGTACTCGTCGATCACGATCGCCACGTGCGAGCGCATCTGCTGCATCTCGCGCAGCAGGTCGGCCGCGGGCTTGGAGTCCGGGATGAAGACCGCCGGGCGCAGCACCGAGGAGACCGGCTCGGACTCGGCGTCCCGGTTGATGTGGGTGCGCCGGACCAGGTCCTTGAGGTAGACGATGCCCACCACGTCGTCCTCGTTGTCGCCCACCACCGGTATCCGGGAGAAACCGGAGCGCAGCGCCAGGGTGAGCGCCTGACGGACCGTCTTGTGCCGCTCGATCATCACCAGGTCGGTCCGCGGCACCATCACCTCGCGGACGATGGTGTCGCCCAGCTCGAACACCGAGTGCACCATCCGGCGCTCGTCGTCCTCGATCAGGTCGTCCTTCTCCGCCAGGTCGACCAGCGCGCGCAGCTCCGCCTCGGAGGCGAACGGCCCCTCGCGGTAGCCCTTGCCGGGGGTGAGCGCGTTGCCGAGCAGGATCAGCAGCCGCGGGATCGGGCCGAGCACCCGGGCCAGCGGGAGCAGCACGAAGGAGGCGGCGGTGACCGTGGTCAGCGGGTGCTGGCGGCCGATGGTGCGGGGCGAGACGCCGACCGCGACGAACGAGACCAGCACCATCACCCCGATCGCCAGCAGCACGGCCTGCCAGGTCTGGTGCAGGCTGCGCACGCAGACCACCGTGACCAGGACGGCCGCGGCCATCTCGCAGGCCACCCGGATCAGGGTGGCCAGGTTGAGGTAGCGGATCGGGTCGGAGGCCAGCGTCAGCAGCCGGTCCGCCCCGCGCCGACCGGCCCGGACGGCCTCCTCGGCGCGGAACCGGGAGATCCGGGAGATGCCGGCCTCGGCACAGGCGGCCAGCCAGCCGAGGCCCACCAGCAGGAGAGCTCCGATCAGGAAGCTCGTACTGTCACCACTCACAGACGGCCGGCCCCTAGTGGGTGGTCGGCGCCGGGGAGATCCCCGAGAGCCCGCGGCCGGCCCGCCAGTCGTCCAGGATCCGCTTCTGGAGGCCGAACATGACCTCCTTCTCCTCCGGCTCCTCGTGGTCGTAGCCGAGGACGTGCAGCACCCCGTGGACGGTGAGCAGCTGCAGCTCCTCGTCCGTGGAGTGCTTCGAAGGGGCCTCCAGGCCCTGCTTCTTGGCCACCTCGGGGCAGAGCACGATGTCGCCGAGCAGGCCCTGCGGCATCTCCTCGCCCTCCTTGCCCGGACGGAGCTCGTCCATCGGGAAGGACATCACGTCGGTCGGACCGGGCAGGTCCATCCACTGGATGTGCAGCTCTTCCATCTGGGCGCTGTCCACCAGGATGACGGAGAGCTCCGCCTGCGGGTGGATCCGCATCTGGTCCAGGGCGTAGCGGGCGACGTCGAGGATTGACTCCTCGTCAACCTCCCAGTCGGACTCGTTGGCGATGTCGATCGACATGTCGGGGTCGGTACTCAGCTTTCGGTGCGATGGGACTGGCGGGGGGCACGGGCGCCCTTCCGCTGAACCGGCTTGCGGGGCGCGGCCGGTGCGTCGGTCTCCTGCAGGGCGTCCCAGCGCTCGTAGGCGTCGACGATCCGGCCGACCAGCTTGTGCCGGACCACGTCGGTGCTGGTGAGCACGGAGAAGTTGATGTCCGGGACGTCCATCAGGATCTCCTGGACCACCTTGAGCCCCGAGCGGGTGCCGTTCGGCAGGTCGATCTGGCTGGTGTCGCCGGTGACCACGACGCGGGAGTTGAAGCCCAGCCGGGTGAGGAACATCTTCATCTGCTCGGGCGAGGTGTTCTGCGCCTCGTCCAGGATGATGAAGGCGTCGTTCAGGGTCCGGCCGCGCATGTACGCCAGCGGCGCGACCTCGATGGTGCCCGCGGCCATCAGCCGGGGGATCGAGTCCGGGTCCATCATGTCGTGCAGCGCGTCGTAGAGCGGGCGCAGGTACGGGTCGATCTTCTCGTACAGGGTGCCGGGCAGGAAGCCCAGCCGCTCCCCCGCCTCGACGGCCGGCCGGGTCAGGATGATCCGGTTGACCTCCTTGGCCTGGAGCGCCTGCACCGCCTTGGCCATCGCCAGGTAGGTCTTGCCGGTACCGGCGGGGCCGAGGCCGAAGACGATGGTGTGCTTGTCGATCGCGTCGACGTAGCGCTGCTGGTTGAGGGTCTTGGGACGGATGGTGCGGCCGCGGTTGGACAGGATGTTCGCGGTGAACACCTCGGACGGGGACGGGTGGTCCGGGTCCTCGACCGCGTTCCTGAGCATGGCGATGGACCGCTCCACTGCGTCCTCCGTCAGGGGTTGGCCGGTGCGCAGCACCAGCATCATCTCGTTGAAGAGCTGCTGGATCAGCGCCACCTCGGACCGGGATCCGGAGGCGGTCACGTCGTTGCCGCGGACATGGATGTCTGCGGTCGGGAACCCCTCCTCGATCACCCGGAGCAGGGAGTCGGTCGCACCGAGCAGGCTGACCATCGGGTGCTTCTCGGGGATGGTGAACCTGGCGGTGGCGGCGTCCCCGTCGGGACGCGGCTGTCCATTGGTACGGGTCTGCGGTGTCTCAGTCATGGGTCGGCGCTGTGGCCTGCCTCATCCCATCCGTCTCGGGTGCCGCTCGGTCTCTCCGGGGTCACCAGGGTACGCCGCGCGATGTGCCGGTGCGGCGGTGCCGCCCGCTGCCGGGGCGGCGGAGTTCGATGGTCCGGGAGTTGTGCGCGTGATGCGACTGGTTTTCGGTCAATTCCTGGGCGGGACCGGGATCCGGGCCAGGTCCTCGGCCACCACCAGCTCGCCGTCGAAGTACTTGCGGGCCTCGGCCAGGTGGCCGGTCAGGTCGGGGTAGCGCTGCGAGAAGTGGGTCAGCACCAGGGTGCGGACGCCCGCCTCGGCGGCCGCTTGGGCGGCCTGGGCGGCGGTGAGGTGGCCGTGGTCCTCGGCGAGCTGCCGCTCGCCCTCCAGGAAGGTCGCCTCGGCCACCAGCAGGTCGGCGCCCTCGGCCAGTTCGCCGACGCCAGGGCAGAGCCGGGTGTCCATCACGAAGGCGAACCGCTGGCCCCGGCGGACCTCGCTCACCTCGGCCAGCGTGACGGTCCGCCCGTCCAGCTCGATCCGGCCCTCCCGCTGGAGCTCGCCGACCGCCGGGCCGCGCAGCCCCAGCTCGGCCAGCCTGGCGGGCAGCAGCCGGGTGGAGTCGGGCTCGGTGAGCCGGTAGCCGAAGGAGTCCACCGGGTGCGAGAGCCGGACCGCCGCCAGCTCGAACGGGGCGCCGGGCGCCTCCAGCGGACCGGGCTCCGTGATCGGGTGCGGGCGCAGCTCGGCGGTCTCGTGGAAGGCGGTGGCCTGCCGGAGCCGGTCGAAGAACACCTGGCCGCTGGCCGGGTAGTAGGCGTCCACCGGGTGCGGCACCCGGTCCAGGTTGATCCGCTGGATCACCCCGGCCAGGCCGAGCGAGTGGTCGCCGTGGAAGTGCGTGACCGCGATCCGGGTCAGCTGGGTGGCCGAGACCCCGGCGTGCAGCATCTGGCGCTGCGTCCCCTCGCCCGGGTCGAACAGCAGCCCCTCGCCGTCCCAGCGGAGCAGGTACCCGTTGTGGTTGCGGTGCCGGGTCGGGACCTGGCTGGCGGTGCCGAGGACGACGAGTTCGCGCTGTGACACCGGATCAGACCAGGCCCTCGTGCAGTGTCTTCCCACCGAGCAGGTGGACGTGGGCGTGGAAGACGGTCTGGCCCGCGCCCGCACCGGTGTTGAAGATCAGCCGGTAGTCTGTCAGACCCTCCTCGCGGGCGGCCGCACCGGCCTCGGCGAGCAGCTCGCCGGCGATCGCGGGCTCGGCGGCGGCCAGCGCGGCGGCGTTCGGGTAGTGCGCGTGCGGGATCACCAGGATGTGGGTCGGTGCCTGCGGGTGCAGGTCGCGGAAGGCCAACGTGTGCTCGCTCTTGCGGACCACCGTCGCGGGGATGTCGCCCGCCACGATCTTGCAGAACACACAGTCGGACTGCGGCTCGCCGGCCATTTCGGTCTCCTTCACGGTGATCGTCGCTACCTGCCGCAGCCTAGCCGAGGCGGTCCGTCCCCGGAGCGTCAGATCCGCCGCACACCAGTCCCGTTGACCGCCCGCCGCCGGCCGGTGGGGGCCGCCCGGTGGACGGCCCCCTGGGCGACAGGCCCTACAGCTCCGGGCCGGACCGGGCCGGGTGCTCGGCCAGGGCCGCCAGTGCGATCCGGACGCCCTCGGCCAGCTGCGGGTCCTCGCCGTTGGCCCACTGGTGCGGGGCGATCACCACCTCGACATCCGGGTCGATGCCGTGGTTCTCCACCCCCCAGTCGTAACCCTCCAGCCAGAAGGCGTACTTGGGCTGGGTCACCCCGGTGCCGTCGACCAGGCTGTACTTGCCGTCGATACCGACCACCCCGCCCCAGGTCCTGGTACCGACCACCGGGCCGATCTTCAGGGCCTGGATGGCGGCGTTGACGATGTCGCCGTCCGAGCCGGCGAACTCGTCGGCCAGTGCCACCACCGGACCGCGCGGGGCGTCCGCCGGGTAGGGGGCGGGGCTGTCCAGGTCGCGGCCGAAGTCCCAGCCGACGATCTTCCGGCTGAGCTTCTCGATGATCAGCTGCGAGGTGTGGCCGCCCCGGTTCTCCCGGAGGTCGACCACCACGCCCTCCTTGGCCATCTCCACCCGCAGGTCGCGGTGCAGTTGGGCCCAGCCGCCGCTCTGCATGTCCGGGATGTGCAGGTAGCCCAGCCGGCCGTCGGAGAGCTCCCGGACGGCGGCCCGGCGGCCGGCCACCCAGTCGTGGTAGCGGAGCGCCTCGTCGTCGGCCAGCGGCACCACCACCGGGTGGCGCTCCGGGCCGTCCTTGGCCGCCACGGTCAGCTCGACCGGCTGGCCGGCCGTGCCCGCCAGCAGCGGCGCCGGGCCGGTCACCGGGTCGACCGGGCGGCCGTTGACCGCGAGGATCGCGTCCCCGGCCCGGACGGCCGCGCCGGGCGCGGCCAGCGGCGAGCGGGCCCGCGGGTCGGAGGACTCGCCGGGCAGCACCCGGGCCACCCGCCACTGCGCGCCGTCCCGCACCAGGTCGGCCCCGAGCAGGCCCTGCCGGCGGGCCGCCTCGGTGCCCCGTCCCGGCGGCATCACGTACGCGTGCGAGGTGCCGAGCTCGCCGACCGTCTCCCAGAGCACGTCGACCAGCTCGTCGTGGGTGCCGGCCCGCTCGACCAGCGGCCGGTAGCGGGCCAGCGCGCCGGCCCAGTCGAAGCCGCCCAGGTCGGCCCGCCAGTAGTTGTCCCGCATCAGGCGGCCGTTCTCGTCGAACATCTGCCGCCACTCGGCCGCCGGGTCCACGGTGGCCCTGATCCGCTCCAGATCGACCGCCGGATCGTCGTCGTCACCGGCCTTGTGGTCCGCCGGGACGATCCGCAGACCGCCCTCGTCGAGGACCGCGACCCGGCCGCCGTCACCGCTGACGGTGAAGGCGTCCAGCTGCTCGACCAGCTGCTCGACCTTCAGCTTCTTGAAGTCGAACCGCTCCAGCGCCGGACGCGGGTGCTCGTCCTCCAGCGAGGCGGCGTTGTCGCCGAGCATGCCGAGCAGCGGGTGCCTGGTCCACAGCACGCCGTCCTTGACCGCCCGCAGGACGCCGAACTGACCGCCCTCGACCGGGAACGGGATGATCCGGTCGGCGATCCCCTCCAGGTCCACCCGGGTCTCGGGGACGGTGGTCTCCTCCTCCGCCTCCTCGTCCTTCTTCTTCGGCTCGTCCTCCTCGCCGCCGACCGGGCGGCCGGCCCGCTGCGGGCCGAACGGTGACGGGGTGTCGGCCGCCAGCGTGATCAGGAACGGCCGGGCGCCGGTCGGGAAGGACAGGTCGAAGACGTGCGCGTCGTAGACCGGGTCGAAGTTGCGCACCGACAGGAAGGCCAGGTGCCTGCCGTCCGCCGTGAAGGCGGGCGAGTAGTCGATGAAGCGCTGCGGGGTGGCCTCGGCGAGCGAACGGTCGCTCAGGTCGGCCAGCACGATCTGCCGCAACGACTCGGCCCCGAGGGCCGGCTGCGACCAGGCCAGCCGCCGCGAGTCCGGCGAGAAGGCCAGGCCCGTCACCTCGCCCTGGCCGCTCCGGGCCAGCTGGTGCAGGGTGCCGTCGGCCAGCGTCAGCAGCAGCACCCGGCCGTCGTGCGAGGCCAGCGCCAGGGTCTCGCCGTCGGGCGAGACCGCCAGGCCGAGCACCCGGCCGAGCTGCCCGGCCGCGAACCGCCGCCGCTCGGCTCCGAGCACGGCGGGGGCGTACTCCACCGCGTCGTCGCCCTCGGCGTCGGTGATCCACACCACGCCCTGCTCGCCGTCCTTGCCCGGCACGATCCGGGCCAGCCGGTGGCGCACCCCCGGGGTCTCGGCCAACACCCGGGCCGGGCCCTCCTGGTGGGTCAGCCAGTGCACGCTGCCGCGCACCACGACGGCACTGGCCCGGCCGGTCCGGTCCGGTGCCACCGTCTCCAGCTGCCCGGCCGCCGGGGTGGGGCGGGGCTGACGGCCCGTCCGGGGGCCGGCCGGCCTGACCTCCAGACGGCGCGGCTCGGCGCCGTCCAGGTCGTCCAGGATCCACAGGTCGCCCGCGCTGTGCCAGACGATCCGGCTGCCGTCGGTGGTGCCGTTCCGGGCGTAGAACTCGCCCTGGGTGTGCCGCCGCAGCTCCGAGCCGTCCGGGAGGCTGGAGTACAGCTGCCCGACGCCCTCGTGGTCGGACAGGAAGGCGATCCGGCCGCCCACCCAGAGCGGGGAGTCGATGTTGCCGTCCAGATCGGCGTGCACCCGCTCGAACTCGCGCTCGCCGATCCACAACTTGCCGACCGTACCGCCGCGGTAGCGCTTCCAGTAGGCCGGCTCGGTGCCCAGCGGGGCCAGCAGCAGGGTCCGCTCGCCGTCCGGCTCCTGGGCCAGCCCGCCGATCGGCCCGTACGGCAGCCTGGTCGGCTCGCCGCCGTCCAGCGGGATCGCGAACGCCCAGGTGCGGCGGGTGCTCTCCTGCCCGGCCGGGGAGACCGCGACCGGGCGGCCGTCCCTGGTCCAGCCGCGCAACCGCGTCTTCGGCGCGCCCCAGTACGTCAGCCGGCGGGCCTGGCCGCCGTCGGTGGGCGCGACGTGGATCTCCGGCGCACCGTCCCGGGTGGAGGTCCAGGCCACGTGCAGCCCGTCCGGCGCGAACCTCGGGTGGCTGACCGGCACCTGGTCGGCCGTCAGCCGCCAGGCCCGGCCGCCCTCGACCGGAGCGAGCCAGATGTCGTCCTCGGCGACGAAGGTCACCAGGTCGCCGTGCAGGTGGGGATGACGCAGATACGCGTCCGCAGAGGTGGTCACTGCGTCACTCTAAGCAGGCGGACGCTGCACTATCCAGGGGCTCGGGGAACTGCGACGCCGACCTCAGGAGCGTTCAAGGCGCGTACATGGTCAGGCACTTTGCAGTTTGACCCGCACGCCAGACATCCTCGCCGTTCCCCGAGCCCCTGGTAGTGCAACCTGAGGACGTTGATAAAGCTCACGCCCAGCGGTCGGTGCGGCCGAGCAGCAGGGCCCCCGCCGCCACACCGGCGGTGGAGGTGCGCAGCACGGACGGACCGAGGCGGTGCGGAGCGGCACCGGCCTCGGCGAAGGCGGCGAGTTCGTCCGGCGAGACGCCGCCCTCGGGGCCGACCACCAGGATCAGGTCGCCGGCGGCGGGCAGCGGGGCGGTGGCGAGCGGGACGGAGCCCTCCTCGTGCAGGACGGCGGCGAAGGCGGCCGCGGCCAGCACCGGCACCAGCTGACGCGTCGTCACCGGCTCGCGCACCTCGGGGAACCGCAGCCGCCGCGACTGCTTGCCCGCCTCCCGGGCGGTGGCCCGCCACTTGGCGAGCGCCTTGGCGCCCCGGTCGCCCTTCCACTGGGTGATGCAGCGGGAGGCCGCCCAGGGGATCACCACGTCGACCCCGACCTCGGTCATGGTCTCCACCGCGAGCTCGCCCCGGTCGCCCTTCGGCAGGGCCTGCACCACGATGATCCGGGGCGCGGGCTCCGGCTCCTGACGGACGCTCAGCACGGTGACGTCGAGCGCGTCCTTGCCGTGCACGGCCGCCACGGTGCCCTCGACACCGAGGCCGAGGCCGTCCGCGAGGGTGAGCGCCTCGCCGGGCTCCAGGCGCTTCACGGCGGCGGCATGCCGCCCCTCGGGCCCGTCCAGTCGGACCACCCCGCCGGGGGCGATCCCGGCGAGACGGTCGGTCTCCACGACGAACACGGGGGCGGTCATGCGCGTGCCTTACCTTCGTACCTTCGTAACCGGACTCGGCTCAGCGGCCGTTGAACGCGTCCTTCAACCGGGAGAACAGCCCCTGCTGGCCCGGGGCGAAGGTGCCCGAAGGGCGCTCCTCGCCGCGCAGCAGCGCGAGCCGGCGCAGCAGGTCCTCCTGCTCGGGGTCGAGCTTGGTGGGCGTCTGCACCTCGACATGCACTATCAGGTCGCCCCGGCCGCCGCCGCGCAGGTGCGTGATGCCCCGCCCGTGCAGCGGGATCGACTGGCCGGACTGGGTGCCGGGCCGGATGTCGACCTCCTCCAGACCGTCCAGGGTCTGCAGCGGCACCTGGGTGCCGAGCGAGGCGGCCGTCATCGGGATGGTGACCGTGCAGTGCAGGTCGTCCCCGCGCCGCTGGAAGGTCGGGTGGCTGGTCTCGGCGATCTCGACGTACAGGTCGCCGGCGGGGCCGCCGCCGGGGCCGACCTCGCCCTCGCCCGCGAGCTGGATCCGGGTGCCGTTGTCGACACCGGCCGGGATCTTCACCGTCAGGGTGCGACGGGCCCGGACCCGGCCGTCGCCCGCGCACTCCGGGCACGGGGTCGGGACGACGGTGCCGAAGCCCTGGCACTGCGGGCAGGGGCGCGAGGTCATGACCTGGCCCAGGAAGGACCGGGTGACCTGGGAGACCTCGCCCTTGCCGCGGCACATGTCACAGGTCTGCGCCGAGGTGCCGGGGGCCGCGCCCTCGCCGGAGCAGGTGGTGCAGGTGACGGCGGTGTCGACCTGGAGTTCCTTGGTGGTGCCGAACGCGGCCTCCTCCAGGGTGATCTCCAGCCGGATCATCGCGTCCTGCCCGCGCCGGGTGCGCGAGCGCGGGCCGCGCTGACCGGAGGCCGCGCCGAAGAACGCGTCCATGATGTCGGAGAAGCCGAAGCCCGCCGCGCCCGCGCCGAAGCCGCCCGCGCCGCCGCCGTTGGGCGACAGGGGGTCGCCGCCGAGGTCGTAGACCTGGCGCTTGGCCGGGTCCGAGAGTACCTCGTAGGCGGCGTTGATCTCCTTGAACCGCTCCTGCGTCTTCGGGTCCGGGTTGACGTCTGGGTGCAGTTCGCGGGCAAGGCGTCGAAACGCCTTCTTGATCTCGTCCTGCCCCGCATCCCGTCGGACGCCGAGTACCGCGTAGTAGTCCGTGGCCACCAAATGCTCCGCTTGTTCCGCCTCTAGAAGTGCTGCGACTGGTCTGACAGTGCTCTGTTTAGGACTCGGCCAGGATCTGGCCCACGTACCGTGCGACCGCTCGCACCGCCCCCATTGTGCCCGGGTAGTCCATCCGGGTCGGTCCGATCACGCCCAGCTTCGCGACACTCTGATCGCCCGAACCGTAACCGACCGAGACCACGGAGGTGGAATTGAGCCCCTCATAGGCGTTCTCGTGCCCGATCCGGACCGTCATCCCCGCGTCCGCCGTCTCACCCAGGAGGCGGAGCAGGACGACCTGCTCCTCCAGGGCTTCCAGCACCGGCTGGATGGTGAGCGGGAAGTCGTGGCCGAAGCGGGTCAGGTTGGCCGTGCCGGCCAGCATGATCCGCTCCTCGTTCTGCTCGGCCAGCGTCTCGAAGAGGGTGGCCAGCACGGTGCTGACGGTGGGCCGGTCGGCGGGCTCGAAAGCCGCCGGCAGATCCTCCAGCAGGCCGGGCACCTCGGGCAGCGGCCGACCGACCGCCTGGGTGTTGAGCTTGGCCCGCAGGTCCGCCAGCACCGTCTCGCCGACCGCCCCGGGGCAGTCGACCATCCGCTGCTCGACCCGGCCGGTGTTGGTGATCAGGACCAGCATCACCTTCAAGGGGGCCAGCGCGACCAGCTCGACGTGACGGACCGTCGACCGGGACAGCGAGGGGTACTGGACCACCGCGACCTGCCGGGTCAGCTGCGCGAGCAGCCGGACCGTACGGGCCACCGTGTCGTCCAGGTCCACCGCGCCGTCCAGGAAGTGCCGGATCGCCCGGCGCTCCGGAGCGGTCATCGGCTTGACCTCGGCCAGCCGGTCGACGAACAGCCGGTACCCCTTGTCGGTGGGGATCCGGCCCGCGCTGGTGTGCGGCTGGTGGATGTAGCCGTCCTCCTCCAGGGCCGCCATGTCGTTGCGCACGGTGGCCGGGGAGACGCCGAGGTTGTGCCGCTCGACCAGGGCCTTGGAGCCGACCGGCTCCTCGGTGCCGACGTAGTCCTGGACGATCGCGCGCAGCACCGCGAGCTTGCGGTCGTCCAACGGCCGCTCGCTGTACATGGCCACGCACCTCCGTCTTCGCTTCGTCCTGCCCGGGTCCTTCTCCCTGGCACTCAGCTGGGCAGAGTGCCAGGACAGTACCTGCCAGTGTAAGGCCCGGGTCCGACCGCAGGAACGGTGCCGCCTGGTGATCCTTGTCCCTGTGTCACCTGTGGCGTCCGCCGATTGCCCGTGGCAAGTGGCAGCATCGAAAGCGACGGACCAGGACAAAAGGAGCAGCCATGTCGCCAGGCCAGCACTCCCGCTTCGCACCCGACCGCGGACTGACCAGCCGGATGGTCGTCACCATGTTCGTGATCGGGCTGCTCTACGTCGGCTTCACCGGGCTGTTGATAGTCCTGTTGCGCGGGGCCTGGCCGTTGGTGGTGCTGATCTCCGGCGGGCTCTTCGTGGCCCAGTTCTGGTTCAGCGACAAAATCACCCAGCGGGCCATGGGCGCCCAGGAGGTGACCCCCGAGCAGTTCCCCCAACTGCACGGCACCATCGACCGGTTGTGCGCCCTGGCCGATATGCCCAAACCCCGGGTCGCGGTGACCGACACCGACATGCCGAACGCCTTCGCGACCGGCCGCAACCCCGAACGGGCGGTGGTCTGCGTCACCACCGGGCTGCTCCGGCGGCTGGAGCCGGAGGAGCTGGAGGGGGTGCTCGCGCACGAGCTCTCGCACGTGGCGCACCGGGACGTGGCGGTGATGACCATCGCCGGCTTCCTCGGCGTCCTGGCCGGGACGATCACCCGGATCGCCCTGTACAGCGGCATGGTGAACGGACGCGGCCGCAACAACGACAGCAACGCGGCGCTCGCGATGATCCTGGTCCCGCTGGTCAGCATGGTGGTCTACGCGGCCAGCTTCCTGCTCACCCGGCTGCTCTCCCGCTACCGCGAGCTCGCCGCCGACCGGGCCGCCGCCCAGCTCACCGGCCGACCCAGCGCACTGGCCTCCGCCCTGACCAAGGTGACCGGCCAGATCGCCGCCATCCCGAGCGAGGACCTGCGCCGGGCGCAGCCGTACAACGCCTTCTACTTTGCCCCCGCGCTGAGCGCCCGGGAGGCCGCGAGCCAGTTGATGTCCACCCACCCGTCGCTGGAGCAGCGACTCGAACAGCTCGGCCGGATCTCGGCCGAGCTCGGCCGCTGAGGAGCCCGATGGGATTCCTGGACGCACTCTTCGGCCGCAGCAAGCCGGTCCGGCCCGACCTGGACCAGCTCTTCGGCGTCCCCTCCGCCGCCCTCACCCTGGAGGCCGCCGCCGGCTTCCGCCCCACCGGCCTCGGCTCGGTCTGCTTCGCCGCCGTCGAGGGCGCCGCCTTCACCGAGGCGGCCGGCCAGATCCGGGCCCTGCTGGACGCCGACACCGACCGGGGCGGCGTCCCGGTCGAGGTCTCGCAGGACTCCTACGGCTACTCCTGGCTGCTCGCCCGCCACACCCCCGACCAGCTCCCCGACCTGGTCAACGACCTGCACGCGGTCAACAGCGAGCTGGAGGCCAACGGCTTCGGCCCCCAGCTGCTCTGCTCCATCGTCGGCTTCCGCAACGCCGCCGACCGCCCGCTCGGCCTGGTCTACCTCTACAAGCGCGGCAGCTTCTACCCCTTCGCCCCGCTGCCCGGCGAGAAGCGCGACAACCCGCTCGAACTCCAGGTCAAGGCGATGCTCGGGAACGACCTCCGGCTGGAGCAGGACCTCAGCCGCTGGTTCCCGGTCTGGGGCGCGCCCGGGCTCTGACCCTCGGGGACCTGGCGCCCGCGGGAACCGGGCCTGCGGGGATCAGGCGCCCGCGGCGGCCCGGTAGGCCGCCAGGGCCGGGGCGAGCACGGTCTCCACACCGGACGACGGCTTCTGCGCCACCGTCCTCTGCACCATCAGGATCACGTCGCCCTCGCGCACGAAGCCGGTCTCGGTGACGTACGGGACGTCGTCGCCGGGGTAGGCCGAGGCCACCCGGAGCACCAGGCCGTCGTCGGCCGGCAGCTGCGGCCGCAGCACGGACACGGTCTCCTGGACCTCGGCGCCGCCGAACAGTGTGGTGGGGTAGGAGGCGCACCGCTGCGCGGCGGCCCGGATCGCGGCCATCACCTCGGCCGCCCGGCCGGGGGCGTACCGGTCCAGCGACTCCTGCCCGAACCACCCGTCGTCGTCGGCACCGTCGGCGGGCACCTGCTGCATCGCCACCGCGACGTCCTCCAGCGGAGGGGCGTGCACCGTCATGAAGGACTCCACCCCGATGTCGGGGCACGGCATCTCGGCCAGGGGGACGGCGGAGGCGGGCTGGTGCGGAGCCCCGGTCGTGGTCGAGTTCACCGGTGCCGACAACAGCTCGAACCCCGGCGGAAGCTGGCTCCCGGTCAGCAGCCCGGCCCGCAGCGGCACCGACGCGGATGCGCCCGGGCCGGCCGGGTGACCGGCGGACGAGCAGGCCGGAACGGCCAGGACCGCCAGCGCGGCGGCAGCCACCACCGCAGGACGTACACGCACCAGTTCCTCCATCGGTCCGAATCCGCCCGCACCCTCTCACAGGGCCGTTCCGCGCCGGGACCCGGGTCGGGGTGACGGCGGGTCAGCTCTCGTAGGATCGGTGCCATGCGCAGCAGGGAGTACGGCCCCGACCTCACCCCGCCGTGGAAGCGGCAGCAGCCCGCCCCCGAGGTGGCGGCCGAGCGGGACCTGGTGGTGGAGGACGCGGCCACCGGGTTCTGCGGGGCGGTGGTGCGGTGCGAGAAGTCGGCCGAGGGGTTCACCGTCACGCTGGAGGACCGGTTCGGCAAGCACCGGGTGTTCCCGCTGGTGCCGCGCGGGTTCCTGCTGGAGGGTCAGGTAGTCACCCTGGTCCGGCCGGTGTCGGCCGCCCCGGCCCCGGTCCGGCCGAAGGTGACCGCCTCCGGGTCGGTCGCGCTGCCGGGCGCGCGGGCCCGGGTGGCGCGGGAGTCACGGATCTACGTCGAGGGCCGGCACGACGCCGAGCTGGTCGAACGGGTCTGGGGCGACGACCTGCGGATCGAGGGCGTGGTGGTGGAGTACCTGGAGGGCATCGACGACCTCCCCGCCATCGTGGCCGAGTTCGGCCCCGGCCCGGGCCGCCGGCTCGGCGTCCTGGTCGACCACCTGCTGCCCGGCACCAAGGAACACCGGATCGCCCAACAGGTCACCGGCGCCGACGTCCTGATCACCGGTCACCCCTACATCGACGTCTGGGCGGCCGTGAAGCCCGCCAGCGTCGGCATCCCCGGCTGGCCGGACGTCCCGCGCGGCGAGGAGTGGAAGCTCGGCGTCTGCCGCCGCCTCGGCTGGCCGGAGGACACCCCGGCCGCCTGGAAGCGCGTCCTCGCCTCGGTCGACTCCTACCGCGACCTCGACCCGGCCCTGCTGGGCCGGGTCGAGGAGTTGATCGACTTCGTCACGGATCAGTCGGCGTAGCCCTGGAAGTCCGTGGTCTCCAGGGTCAGCCCGAGCACCTCGACCGGAATCGGCTCCCCGAACCGGCTGGTCCGCTCGCTCCGGTAGTCCGGCAGCCGGGAGAGGGCGCCGTCGTCGCTCGGCTCCGTGAGCAGCGTGCAGACACCCTCGATCGGGTCGACGATCAGGTACGCCTGGATGCCGCCTTCGGCGTACATCCGGCGCTTGGTCCGGTAGTCCCGGTCCACGCTGGTCTTGGAGACCACCTCGACGGCCAGCTTCACCGCAGGGGCGGGGAGCAGACGCCCCGACTCCTCCACGGCTCCCCGTTCGAAGACCACCAGATCCGGCTGCGGCTCGCTCCGGTCTCCCGGGATGGTGAGGTCCTGCGTCTGCAGCGCCCGCCACGCCGCGTACGGGATCTGGTGCTGGATCGCGGCCACGATCAGGTTGTGCACCATGTCCGGCCCGGCCATCATCACGATTTCGCCCCTGATGAGCTCAGCTTTGAATCCCTCCGGAACCTCCAGGTTCTCGAAGATCCGTATGACCCGGTCATCCACGGCTGTCATCACTGGCTCCCTCGGGCGGCTGTCACCAAGGTACCGAGAAACCCGCGCTGCCGGTCAGCCACTCAAGGGTGAACTGCCGTCAGTCCACCAGGTCGCGAACGACCCCGTCCGCCAGCAGCCGCCCGCGCAGGGTGAGGGCGGCCCGGCCGTCGGCGTACGCGTCGGTGTCCAGCAGGCCGTCGGCCAGGGCCCGTTCGGCGGCGGCCAGGCCGTCGGGGGCCAGCAGGGTGAGCGGGCAGCCCTCGCGCAGGCGCAGCTCCAGCAGGATCCGCTCGACCCGGCGGTCCTCCTCGGGGAGGACCTCGCGGCCCTGGCCCGGGGTGCGGTCCTCGGCGAGGGCCTGGGCGTAGGCGGCGGGGTGCTTGGCGTTCCACCAGCGGACGCCGCCGACGTGGCTGTGGGCGCCGGGGCCGGCGCCCCACCAGTCGGCGCCGGTCCAGTAGAGCTCGTTGTGACGGCAGCGGCCCGCCTCGGAGGTGGCCCAGTTGGAGACCTCGTACCAGGAGAACCCGGCGGCGGAGAGCGCCTCCTCGGCGATCAGGTAGCGGTCCGCGTGCACGTCGTCGTCGATCATCGGCAGCTCGCCGCGCTTGACCCGGGCGGCCAGCTTGGTGCCGTCCTCGACGATCAGCGAGTACGCGGAGACGTGGTCGGGCCCGGCGCCGATCGCGGCGTCCAGCGAGGCGCGCCAGTCGTCGTCGGACTCGCCGGGGGTGCCGTAGATCAGGTCCAGGTTGACGTGCTCGAAGCCCGCCGCCCGCGCCTCGGCCACGCAGGCCTCGGGGCGGCCCGGGGTGTGGTGGCGGTCGAGCAGCTGGAGCACGTGCGGCTTGGCGCTCTGCATCCCGAACGAGAGCCGGTTGAAGCCACCGGCACGCAGCTCGGCCAGGTACGCCGGGTCGACCGACTCGGGGTTGGCCTCGGTGCTCACCTCGGCGCCGGGGGCCAGGCCGAACTCGTCCCGGATCGCGGCCAGCGCCCGCACCAGGTCGGCGGCGGGCAGCAGGGTCGGGGTGCCACCGCCGATGAAGACCGTCTCGACCGGCAGGTCCACCGCGCCGAGCACCCGCCGGGCCAGCCGGATCTCGGCCACCAGGTTGTCGGCGTACGTCTCCTGCGAGGCCACCGCCCCGGAGGAGCGCAGCTCGGTCGCGGTGTAGGTGTTGAAGTCGCAGTAGCCGCAGCGGCTGGCGCAGTACGGCACGTGCAGGTAGAAACCGAACGGCCGCCCGCCCAGCCCGGCGAGGGCGGAGGCGGGCAGCGAACCGTCGGACGGCAGCGGTTCACCGTCGGGAAGTGCGGAGGGCATGCACCCATTGTCCGGTACGGCCCGAGTGAGCCGTACCGGACCGGGAGCGATCAGGCCTCGACGGTGCCCGCGTACATCCCGGCGACCGCGTCGGCGTAGGTCCGCTCGACCACCGGGCGCTTGATCTTGAGGCTCGGGGTCAGCTCGCCGTGCTCGATGTCCAGGTCGCGCGGGAGCAGGCTGAACTTCTTGATGGTCTGCCAGCGCTGGAGGTCGCCGTTGAGGCGCTGCACGAAGCCGTCGATCAGCTGGTGCACCTCGGGGCTGGCCACCACCTCGGCGTACGACCTGCCCGCCAGGCCGTGCTCGGCGGCCCACGGCATGATGACCGCCTCGTCCAGGCCGATCAGCGCGGTGCAGAAGTTGCGGCCGTTGCCGATCACCAGGATGTTGCTGACGAACGGGCAGACCGCCTTGAACTTGCCCTCCACCTCGCTGGGCGCGACGTACTTGCCGCCCGAGGTCTTGAACATGTCCTTCTTGCGGTCGGTGATCCGCAGGAAGCCGCCGTCCAGCTCGCCGATGTCGCCGGTGTGGAACCAGCCGTCGGCCTCCAGCACCTCCTCGGTCTGCTCGGGCAGGTTGTGGTAGCCGCGCATCACGCCGGGGCCCTTGAGCAGGATCTCGCCGTCCTCGGCGATCCGGACCTCGGTGCCGGGCAGCGGCTGGCCGACGGTGCCGACCCGGAAGTCCTCCTCCCGGTTCACCGTGGAGCCCGCGCTGGTCTCGGTCAGGCCGTAGCCCTCCAGCACCGGCACGCCCGCGCCCGCGAAGAAGTAGCCGATCTCGGGGGCGAGCGCCGCGCTGCCGGAGACCGCGCCGCGCATCCGGCCGCCGAAGGCCGCCCGGATCTTGGCGTAGACCAGCTTGTCGGCGATGGTGTGCTGGAGCGTCAGGCCGAGCGGGGCGGTGTTCCGCCCGGTCGCGATCCGGTTCGCCTGGGTGGTCCGGGCGTAGTCCCGGGCGACCTTGGCGGCCCAGAGGAAGATCTTGTACTTGGCGCCGCCCTGGGCCCTGGCCTTGCCCGCGATGCCGTTGTAGACCTTCTCGAAGATCCGCGGCGCGCTGGCCATCATGGTCGGACGGATCACCGGCAAGTTGTGGATGATCCGGTCCACCCGGCCGTCCACCGCCATCACGTGGCCGGTCGCGATCTGACCCGAGATCAGGGTCTTGCCGAAGACGTGCGACAGCGGCAGCCACATGAACTGCACGTCGTCCGAGCGGAGCAGGCCGCTCTCCTGCTGCGCCAGGCCCTCGTACGCCCAGCAGTCGTGCACCAGGCGGACGCCCTTGGGGCGGCCGGTGGTGCCCGAGGTGTAGATCAGGGTGGCCAGCTGCTCGCGGTCGAGCGCCTCGACGGCCTTGGTCACCGCGTCCGGGTGCTCGGCCAGGTGCGCGGCGCCGCGCTGCTCCAGCTCGGCCAGCGTCAGCACCTCCAGGCCACCGGTCTCCTCGTCGCCCGCCGGGGCGTCGAACAGGATCACGGTGCGCAGCTCGGGCAGCTCCGACCGGCGGGCGACCACCTTGGCGAGCTGGGCGGCGTTCTCCGCGAACATCGCGCGGCTGGCCGAGTTCGCCAGGATGAAGGCGGTCTCCTCGGCGTTGGTGCTCGGGTAGACCGTGGTGGTCGCTGCACCGGCGCACATGTTGCCGAGGTCGGCGACGATCCAGTCGATCCGGGTGGAGGAGGAGAGCGCGACCCGGTCCTCGGGGCCGATGCCGAGCGACATCAGGCCGGCCGCCACCGCCTTGACCCGCTCCGCGGTCTGCGCCCAGGTCAGCGAGCGCCACTGCTCGGCACCGGGGGTGCTGTCGGCCGCGTGCTCGTCCACCGGGACGGGGAACCGGTAGGCCTCACCGTCGGGTGTGGCCTCGACGCGGCTCAGGAAGAGGTGGGCCACCGAAGGCGGACGCCGGTCGATCGTGGACTGCGCGGAACTCAACGAGGACCTCCGGGGGCGGGTGGCCGAGGGTGGAGCGCGGTGGCGTGGGGGCCTGCCTACCGGCTACTGGTTAACCAGCGAGTAACAAGCTGGCAATCAGCAGCCTAGGGGCTCGGCGGGCGATCCGTAAGGGGGTACTCGAACCTGACACTTGGGCCGCCGCGTCGTGCAAAGACCGTACAAAACCCCTTGGTCGAGACACCGTAAACCCCCACCGGGCCCGCCGGAACCCCGAAAATGGGGTGCGACTCCCCCGGCCGACAACGAAAGTGTCACGGTGCTGATCAAACTTCTGCGAGCCCACCTGGGCCCGTACTCCCGACCCATCTCCCTGCTGGTCCTGCTCCAGCTCGTCTCGACCATCGCCGCGCTCTACCTGCCCACCCTGAACGCCGACATCATCGACAACGGAGTGGTGAAGGGGGACACCGGGCGCATCCTGGCCCTCGGCGGGGTGATGATCGGCGTCACCCTGGTGCAGGCGCTCTGCTCGGTGGCCGCCGTCTACTACGGTGCCCGCACCGCGATGGCGATCGGCCGGGACATCCGGGCCGCCGTCTTCGACCGGGTGCAGAGCTTCTCCGCCCGGGAGCTGAACTCCTTCGGCGCCCCCTCGCTGATCACCCGGACCACCAACGACGTCCAGCAGGTCCAGATGCTGGTGCTGATGGGCTTCACGCTGATGGTGGCGGCGCCGATCATGTGCTTCGGCGGCATCCTGATGGCGCTCAACCAGGACGTCCCGCTCTCCGCCCTGCTGCTGGTCGTGGTGCCGCTGCTGGGCGGGGTGGTGGTCGTGCTGGTGCGCCGGCTGCGGCCGGAGTTCCGCACCATGCAGACCCGGATCGACTCGGTCAACCGGATCCTGCGCGAGCAGATCACCGGTATCCGGGTGATCCGCGCCTTCGTGAAGGACAGGCACGAACAGGATCGTTTCGCCGGTGCCAACACCGAGCTGACCGACGTCTCGCTCCGGGTCGGCCGGCTGCTCTCCTTCATGTTCCCCAGCGTGATGTTCGTGGTGAACGCGTCCAGTGTCGCGGTGGTCTGGTTCGGTGCGCACCGGATCGACTCCGGCGGGATGGAGATCGGCGCGCTGACCGCCTTCATCGCCTATCTGATGCAGATCCTGATGAGCGTCATGATGGCCACCTTCATGTTCATGATGGTGCCGCGGGCCGAGGTCTGCGCCGAGCGGATCGAGGAGGTGCTGGGCACCGACAGCAGCGTGGTGCCGCCCACCGACCCGGTCGCCGAACTGCTGACCCGTGGTCAGCTGGAGCTGCGCGAGGTCGAGTTCCGCTACCCGGGCGCCGAGGACCCGGTGCTGCGCGGCATCGACCTGGTCGCCCTCCCGGGGCAGACCACCGCCGTGATCGGCTCCACCGGCAGCGGCAAGTCCACCCTGCTCGGCCTGGTGCCGCGGCTGTTCGACGCCACCGGCGGCCAGGTGCTGCTGGGCGGCGTGAACGTCCGCGAGCTCGACCCGGCGCTGATCGCCGAGACCGTCGGCCTGGTCCCGCAGAAGCCGTACCTGTTCACCGGCACGGTCGCCAGCAACCTGCGCTACGGCAAGCCGGACGCCACCGACGAGGAGCTCTGGCACGCGCTGGAGGTGGCCCAGGCCAAGGACTTCGTCGAGCAGCTGGCCGAGGGCCTGAACGCCCCGATCGCCCAGGGCGGTTCGAACGTGTCGGGCGGTCAGCGGCAACGGCTGGCGATCGCCCGCGCCCTGGTCCGCCGTCCGCAGGTCTACCTCTTCGACGACTCGTTCTCCGCGCTCGACTACGCGACCGACGCCCGGCTGCGCAAGGCGCTGGCCCGGGAGACGGCCGAGGCCGCGGTGCTGATCGTGGCCCAGCGGGTCTCCACCATCAGGGACGCCGACCGGATCGTGGTGCTCGACGAGGGCGCCGTGGTCGGCTCGGGCACCCACCGCGAGCTGATGGCCGACAACCCGACGTACCGGGAGATCGTGCTCTCCCAGCTCACCGAGCAGGAGGCGGCGTGACCAGCCCCGAGAAGAAGCTCCCGGCCCAGGGCCAGCCCCGGGTCTCGGACTCGCAGACCGCCGCTGCCCGGCGCGGTCCGGCCGGACCCGGCC
Organism: Kitasatospora sp. NPDC002040; assembly: GCF_040296785.1. Lineage (NCBI taxonomy): Bacteria > Bacillati > Actinomycetota > Actinomycetes > Kitasatosporales > Streptomycetaceae > Kitasatospora > Kitasatospora sp. NPDC002040. The sequence goes on from NZ_JBEOXV010000004.1 coordinate 309,064, forward strand.
GGATGATGGCCGGTCAGGGCACCGAGAAGTCGATGGACTTCAAGGGCTCGTCCAAGCGCCTGCTGGGCATGCTCGGCCCCGAACGCCCGATGCTGATGGGCGTGCTGACGCTCGGTGTGCTCAGCATCGGCCTCGCCGTGACCGGCCCCCGGGTGCTCGGCCACGCCACCGACCTGATCTTCGCGGGCGTGGTCGGCCGGCAGACCCCCGCCGGGATGGACAAGGCCCAGGTGATCGAGGGCCTGCGGCAGACCGGCCGGGGCGGGGTCGCCGACGTGCTCGGCGCGGTCGACTTCGTCCCCGGCCAGGGGATGGACTTCGGCGCCATCGGCTCGGTGCTGTTCTGGGCCCTGCTGCTCTACGTCGGCTCCGCCGCCTTCGGCATCCTGCAGGGCCGGCTGGCCGCCACCGCGATCAACCGCGCGGTCTACCGGCTGCGCGAGGACGTCGAGGCCAAGCTGTCCCGGCTGCCGCTGAGCTACTTCGACAAGCAGGCCCGCGGCGAGGTGCTCAGCCGGGTCACCAACGACATCGACAACATCGGCCAGTCGATGCAGCAGACCATGGGCCAGGTGGTGAACTCACTGCTCACCATCGTCGGCGTGCTGGCGATGATGTTCTGGATCTCCCCGCTGCTGGCCCTGATCGCGCTGATCTCGGTCCCGGTGTCGGTGGTGGTCGCCACCAAGATCGGCAAGCGGGCCCAGCCGCAGTTCATCGCCCAGTGGAAGACCACCGGCACGCTGAACGCGCACATCGAGGAGATGTACACCGGGCACGCCCTGGTGAAGGTCTTCGGCCGGCAGAAGGAGGCCGCGGAGACCTTCCGCGAGGAGAACGACGCGCTGTACGCGTCGGCCTTCCGGGCCCAGTTCATCTCGGGCATCATCCAGCCCGCGATGATGCTGATCGGCAACCTCAACTACGTGCTGGTCGCGGTGGTCGGCGGTCTGCGGGTGGCGAGCGGCGCGCTGTCGATCGGTGACGTGCAGGCCTTCATCCAGTACTCCCGGCAGTTCAGCCAGCCGCTCACCCAGGTCGCCAGCATGGCCAACCTGGTCCAGTCCGGGGTCGCCTCGGCCGAGCGGGTCTTCGAGATCCTGGACGCCCCCGAGCAGTCGGCCGAACCGCTCGCCCCCGAGCGGCCCGAGGTGGTCCGGGGCCTGGTCTCCTTCGACGGCGTCTCGTTCCGGTACGACCCGGAGAAGCCGCTGATCGACGACCTCTCGCTCAAGGTCGAGCCCGGCCACACGGTCGCCATCGTCGGCCCGACCGGCGCGGGCAAGACCACCCTGGTCAACCTGCTGATGCGGTTCTACGAGACCACCGGCGGCCGGATCACCCTGGACGGCGTCGACATCGCCGCCATGTCCCGGGAGGAGCTCCGGGCCGGCATCGGCATGGTGCTCCAGGACACCTGGCTGTTCGGCGGCACCATCGCCGAGAACATCGCGTACGGAGCCGAGGGCGCGTCCCGCGAGGCCGTGGTCGAGGCGGCGAAGGCAGCCCACGTCGACCGCTTCGTCCGGACCCTGCCGGACGGCTACGACACCCGGATCGACGACGAGGGCACCGGGGTCAGCGCGGGCGAGAAGCAGCTGATCACCATCGCCCGGGCCTTCCTGGCCCAGCCGTCCATCCTGGTCCTGGACGAGGCCACCTCCTCGGTGGACACCCGGACCGAGGTGCTGATCCAGCGGGCGATGGCGCGGCTGCGCAGTGGCCGCACCAGCTTCGTGATCGCGCACCGGCTCTCCACCATCCGGGACGCGGACGTGATCCTGGTGATGGAGGACGGCTCGATCGTGGAGCAGGGCTCGCACGAGGAGCTGATCGCCGCCAAGGGCGCCTACGCCCGGCTGTACGCGGCCCAGTTCAGCGAGGCGGTCGCCGAGGTCGACTGACCCCGGAGCCCGCCCCTCCGCCCTGCCCACCCGGGCCCGTCTCAGCTTCCGAGGCGGGCCCGGACCCGTGCCGCCGGCCGGCTCGCCGGCTCGGCCTGCACGACCACCCGGCCGGCCGCCGCGCGCTGGGCGGCGAACAGCGCGCCCGCCACGGTGCTGCCCAGTGCGATGCCCATGCCCAGCAGCTGAAGGGTCGTCAGCGACTGGTTCAGGAAGACCCAGCCGAGCACGGTGGCCGAGACCGGGCTGAGCAGACTGAGGAAGGCCACCGAGGAGGCGGGCAGCTTGCCGACGCCCCGGAAGAACAGCCAGTACGCCACCGCCGTGTTGGGCACCGCGAGGTAGAGGTAACCGAGCAGGTTGGTACCGGTCAGCGCGGGCGGCGCGCCCTCCGCCAGCAGGGCGATCGGGACCAGCAGCAGCCCGCCGACGGTGAGCTGCCAGCCGGTCATCGCCAGCGGGCCGACGCCCTCCGGGCGGCCCCAGCGCTTCGTCAGCACGGTGCCCAGCGCCATCACCCCGGCTCCCGCCAGCCCGGCCAGCACCCCGACGGTGTCCAGTTGCGCGGTGGCCCTGAGCACCACCAGGGCGACCCCGAAGACTCCGGCCACCCCGGCCAGCACCACCCGGCCGCCGGGCCGCTCGCCGAGCAGCGGGACCACCAGACCGGCCGCGACCAGCGGCTGGATCGCGCCGAGGACGCCGGCCACTCCCCCGGGCAGGCGGTAGGCGGCGACGAACAGCAGGGCCAGGAAGAGCGTGATGTTGAGCGAACCGAGCAGCAGCACCCGCCACCACCAGCCCCCCTTCGGCAGCCGCCGGGCGAAGGCCAGCAGGAGCAGGCCGGCCGGCAGCGCGCGCAGGGTGGCGGTGAGCAGCGGCCGGTCCGGCGGCAGGTACTCGGTGGTGACCAGGTACGTGGACCCCCAGGCGAGGGGGGCGAGCGCAGTGAGGGCCAGGGTGCCCTTGGAGGTCGGAAGCATGTAAGTAACTTAACACTAAGCTACTTGGCGTCAAGCTTCTTTCCTGTGACAGACTTTCCCCATGAGCCAGCACCCCCTTCCCCCGGACGCCGTGGACGCGATCGCCGCGCAGTGGAACGCGGTCCGCCCGGACCTCTCCACCGACGCGATGGAGGTGTTCGGCCGGATCTTCCGGATCTCCCGCACCGTGACCGACCGGCTCGGCCAGGCCCACGCCGCCTTCGGCATCGGCACCGGCGAGTTCGACGTGATCGGCACCCTGCGCCGCTCGGGCGAGCCGTACACCCTCTCCCCGCGCGAGCTGACCGCCACCCTGATGCTCACCACCGGCGGGATGACCGGCCGGCTGGACAAGCTGGAACGGGCCGGCCTGGTCACCCGCTCCCCCGACCCGCACGACCGCCGAGGCCTGCGGATCACCCTCACCCCGGCGGGCCTCGACCTGGCGGACCGGGTGATCGGCGCCAACACCGCCGTCTACGGCGAGGTGCTCGCCGCCCTCACCCCCGAGGAGGCGGCGACCCTGAGCGCGCTGCTCCGCAGGCTGCTGGCCTCGGCCGGAAGCTGACCGGGTACGGTTCCACCCGTGATTGACGACGTATCAGGGGTGGACGCGTTCGAGTCGCTGCGGCGCTACCTGGGCTCGGTGGCCTACCGGCTGCTCGGCTCGGTGAGCGACGCCGAGGACGTGCTGCAGGAGGCGTGGCTGCGCTGGCGCTCCACCGACCGGAGCAAGGTGGAGGAGCCGCGCGCCTTCCTGACCACCGTGGTCACCCGGCTCTGCTACGACCAGCTGGGCTCGGCCCGGGTCCGCCGGGAGGCGTACTACGGCGAGTGGCTGCCGGAGCCGCTGGTCTCCGAGGAGGACGCCCCCGCACACCTCGCCGAACTCGGCGAGGAGGTCTCGATGGCACTGCTCACCGTGCTGGAGCAGCTCACCCCGGCCGAGCGGACCGCCTTCGTGCTGCACGACGTGTTCTCGATCGGCTTCGAGGAGATCGCCGGTTCGCTGGACCGCACCCCCGCCGCCACCCGGCAGCTGGCCTCGCGCGCCCGGCGCCGGGTGAAGACCGGCGGCCGGCCCGGCACCGTCGACCGGGCGGCGCACCGCCAGGTGGTCTCCGCCTTCGCCACGGCCGCCGCCGAGGGCGACCTGCAGGGGCTGGTCGCCCTGCTCGACCCGGACGTGGTCTGGCACTCGGACGGCGGCGGCATCGTCTCGGCCGGGGTCCGCCCGATCCTCGGCATGGACAAGGTCGCCCGCCTGGTGGCCGGGCTCTACGCCAAGTACTTCACCCCGGCGGACGTCGGCGACTCCCCGGTCCTGGTCAACGGCGAACCCGGTCTGGCCTGGCACGACGCCGAGGGCAAGGTGCTCGGCGTGGTCGCCTTCACGGTCACCGACGGCAGGATCACCCAGGCCTACGTCGTGGTGAACCCGGAGAAGCTCACCCATGTGACGCAGCTCACTGTCACAGCCTGACCGGCCGCGTCGTCCACCTGTCGAAAGCAACCGACACGCTTCGCAGGAGACACAAGATGACCGGTCAGCAGCAGCACATCGTCGTCATCGGCGCCGGCTACGCGGGCCTGGCGGCGGCCACCCGGATCGGCAAGCAGCACCGGGTCACCCTGGTCGCGCCGGAGAGCCGCTTCCTGCACCGGGTCCGCCAGCACGAGGCCGCGGCCGGGCTGGCCGAGCACCGGCCCACCCTGGCCCGGGTGCTGCGGGGCCGTCAGGTGACCCACCTCCAGGCCCGGGTCACCGAGCTGGACCTGGCCGGGCGGAAGGTCTTCCTGGACTCCGGCGAGGCCGTGGCCTACGACACCCTGGTGTACGCGCTGGGCAGCCGGACCGCGCTGCACGGCATCACCGGCGCGGCCGAGCACGCCTACCCCGCCGAGCGGGCCGCCGAGCTGGCCGAGCGGATGCGCACCGCCCCGGCACCCGGCACCGTCGCCGTGGTCGGCGGCGGCCCGACCGGCATCGAGCTGGCGGCCGAGCTGGCCGAGGCGCACCCCGCCTGGAAGGTCCGGATCGTGGCGGCCGGCCAGGTCGGCGGATGGCTCTCCCCCAAGGGCCTGGCCCACGTCCGGAAGGTGTTCGCGCGGCTCGGGGTCCAGGTGCACGACCGGTCGGCCGTCACCGCCGTGACCCCCGCCGGGCTCCGCACCGACCAGGGCACCATCGACGCCGACCTGGTCGCCTGGGCCGCCTCGATGGAGCCGCGCGAGCTCGCCGCCGAGGCCGGGCTCACCGTCGCCCCCGACGGCCGCGCGGTGGTGGACGCCCACCTGCGCTCGGTCTCGCACCCCGAGGTGTACGTGATCGGCGACGCGGCCCGGGCGGTGGTCGAGGGCGTCGGCGAGCTGCGGATGAGCTGCGCCACCGCCCAGCCGATGGGCGCCTACGTCGCCGGGCAGCTGACCGGGAAGAGCGCCAAGCCGTTCGGTTTCGGCTACGCGGTGCACTGCCTGAGCCTGGGCCGCAAGGACGGCCTGGTCCAGCTGGTCCACAAGGACGACTCGATGAAGCCGGGCGCCCTCACCGGCACCACCGCCCGGCTGGTGAAGTCCCTGATCGTCAACGGCGTGGTCTGGACCCTGCGCTGACGGTACGGCGAAGGCCCGGTCCGGAACGGACCGGGCCTTCGCCGCGGGGCTACTTCTTCTCGCCCTTGGGAGCATCCGCGTCGGTGGACAGCGCGGCGATGAAGGCCTCCTGCGGGACCTCCACCCGGCCGACCATCTTCATCCGCTTCTTGCCCTCCTTCTGCTTCTCCAGCAGCTTCCGCTTACGCGAGATGTCGCCGCCGTAGCACTTGGCGAGGACGTCCTTGCGGATCGCGCGGACCGTCTCACGGGCGATCACCCGGGAGCCGATCGCGGCCTGGATCGGCACCTCGAACTGCTGGCGCGGGATCAGCTTCTGCAGCTTGCCGGCCATCATGATGCCGTAGCCGTACGCCTTGTCCTTGTGCACGATCGCCGAGAACGCGTCGACCGCGTCGCCGTGCAGCAGGATGTCGACCTTCACCAGGTCGGCCGTCTGCTCGCCGATCGGCTCGTAGTCGAAGGAGCCGTAGCCGCGGGTCTTGGACTTCAGGATGTCGAAGAAGTCGAAGACGATCTCGGCAAGCGGCAGGGTGTAGCGCAGCTCCACCCGGTCCTCGGACAGGTAGTCCATGCCCTGCATGTTGCCGCGCCGGGCCTGGCAGAGCTCCATGACCGGGCCGACGAACTCGTTCGGCACCAGGATGGAACCCTTGACCACCGGCTCGTGCACCTCGGCGATCTTGCCGGTGGGGAACTCGCTCGGGTTGGTGACGGTGTGCTCGGTACGGTCCTCCATCACCACCCGGTAGACCACGTTGGGGGCGGTGGAGATCAGGTCGAGGTTGAACTCGCGCTCCAGCCGCTCCCGGACGATCTCCAGGTGCAGCAGGCCGAGGAAGCCGCAGCGGAAGCCGAAGCCCAGCGCGACCGAGGTCTCCGGCTCGTACACCAGGGCGGCGTCGTTGAGCTGGAGCTTGTCGAGCGCGTCGCGCAGCAGCGGGTAGTCGCTGCCGTCCAGCGGGTAGAGACCGGAGAACACCATCGGGCGCGGTTCCTTGTAGCCGCCCAGCGGCTCGGTCGCACCCTTGTGCATCGAGGTGATGGTGTCACCGACCTTGGACTGCCGGACGTCCTTCACACCGGTGATGATGTAGCCCACCTCGCCGACGCCGAGGCCGTCGGAGACCTTGGGCTCGGGCGAGATGACGCCGATCTCCAGCAGCTCGTGCGTCGCACCCGTGGACATCATCTGGATGCGCTCGCGCTTGGTGAGCTCACCGTCGACCACTCGGACGTAGGTGACCACGCCGCGGTAGGTGTCGTAGACCGAGTCGAAGATCATCGCGCGGGCCGGGGCGTCCTTCACGCCGACCGGAGCGGGGATCTTCTCGACCAGGTGGTCCAGCAGCTCCGGCACGCCGAGGCCGCTCTTGGCGCTGACCTTGAGCACGTCGTCCGGGTCGCAGCCGATGATGTGCGCGATCTCGGCGGCGTACTTCTCGGGCTGGGCGGCCGGCAGGTCGATCTTGTTCAGCACCGGGACGATGGTGAGGTTGTTCTCCAGCGCCAGGTACAGGTTGGCGAGGGTCTGCGCCTCGATGCCCTGGGCGGCGTCCACCACGAGGATGGTGCCCTCGCAGGCGGCGAGCGAACGGGACACCTCGTACGTGAAGTCCACGTGGCCCGGCGTGTCGATCATGTTCAGGATGTGCGTCGTACCGACGTTCTCACCGGTCAGCGGCGCCCACGGGAGGCGGACCGCCTGCGACTTGATCGTGATGCCGCGCTCGCGCTCGATGTCCATCCGGTCGAGGTACTGGGCACGCATCTGCCGCGGGTCCACCACGCCGGTGATCTGGAGCATCCGGTCGGCGAGCGTGGACTTGCCGTGGTCGATGTGGGCGATGATGCAGAAGTTGCGGATCAGCGCCGGGTCGGTGCGGCTGGGCTGTGGCACATTGCTGGGGGTCGCGGGCACCTTGGTCCGATTCTCCGTATGTCCGGGGGCCGGGCTCTCCGGCTCGTCACTGACTGCGGCGAGCGGCTTCCCGGGACCGGACGGTCTCGTCCGATCGAAGTGGTTCCTGCCATCTTCCCACGAGCCCGGACCGACGCGGTGTTCAGCTCTTCCGCTGGACCTTCCGCCGGGCCTTCCACCGGCCCGGGCGGGTGCGGCAGGATCGGTTCCCATGATCTTGGAGAGTGCACTGCTCGACGTCCGCCCCGGCCTGGAGGAGGAGTTCCTGGCCGCCTTCACCGAGGCCCGGCCGCTGATCGCGGTCCAGCGCGGCTTCCGCTCGCTGGAGCTGCGCCGCTGCCTGGACCAGGGGCGCAGCTCGCGCTTCCTGCTCCAGGTGGAGTGGGAGACCCTGGAGGACCACACCGAGGGCTTCCGCGGTTCGGCCGAGTACCAGCAGTGGCGCGAGCTGCTGCACCGCTTCTACGAACCGTTCCCCGAGGTCGAGCACTACGGTCCGGCCGTGCTGACGGCCTAGCCGGTTTGGGCCGGAGCTGCTGCCTTTGGTAGCGTTGGCCGCTGCACCTGGCACCGGCATGCCCTCTCAGCCTGTCGCGCCCGGTGCGACCCGTTCAATATCTCGACTCAAGACTGAGGCTATTTCGTGGCGAACATCAAGTCCCAGATCAAGCGCAACAAGACCAACGAGAAGGCGCGCCTGCGCAACAAGGCCGTCAAGTCCTCGCTGAAGACCGCTCTGCGCAAGGCCCGCGAGGCCGCCGCTACCGGCGACACCGCGAAGGCCGCCGAGCTCGCCCGGGCCGCCTCCAAGGCGCTCGACAAGGCCGCGAGCAAGGGCATCATCCACAAGAACCAGGCCGCCAACAAGAAGTCCGCGATCACCAAGCGCGTCGCGGCCTGACGTTCGGCTCTCCGGTCGACGGGCACGGCGGCCCTCTACCCGCCTCCGACGACCAACCCCTCACGTCAACTTTCCGGCCCTCTACCCGGAACACGTGAGGCGTAACAGCAACTCCGTACCGCACGCGGCCTGCGTTCGCCACGCGGGTGCGGTACACGACAGGCGTCGTAGCTCCGGCTACGGCGCCTGTCGGCGTCTGCGGGGGCGTTTTGAGCCGCGCCCTCACGCTCTGCCACCTTGCGTTCACCGATAGGGTTCGCTCCGACGTGGCCAGCACGCATCCCGGTTGGGGGCTCATCAGATGTCGCATCAGCTGCCGACACCGACGGACGCCGGTCCTGCGTTCCCGCCGCTCCCGACACCGCAGCCCTACGGACCACCGCCCCGGGCGGCCCGCCGGCCCCGGCGCCGTCCGCTGCTCTGGGGCGCGCTGAGCGCACTGCTGACCTCGGCGATCTGGGCCGTCGCGGTGCTGACCGTGCCCGGCCTGGTGACCCTGCCGGAGCGGCGCTCCCCCGACATGGGCAGCTACCGGGTGGTCGACGACCTGTGCACCACGGCCAAGCTGAACCGCTTCACCCAGCTCTACCCCGCCCAGTCCGGCACGCCGTACCACTACTCGACCCGGCACGCGGCGCTGGACGACATGTACTGCAGCAAGTACCTGAAGAAGAGCACCGGGGAGACCGAGTACTCCTCGCTCTACATGCAGGCCCAGCTGCACCGGCAGACCGATCCCCGGGGCGAGTTCGAGGCCCAGCAGTCCGGGCTGCGGCAGCGGAAGTACCTGATCACCGAGGTCCCCGAACTGGGCGACCAGGCGTACGTCGGCTACCTGGACGACCGGAGCAGCTCGGACCGGACCTGGCACTACCTCACCCAGGTGCTGTACGTCCGGGACGGCGGCCTGACGTACTACCTGAGCTGGTCCGGCTCCTACCAGGAGGGCAAGGCCGTCGCCCCCGACCGGGAGACCATCCGGCAGGCGCTGCTGATGGACAGTCGGGACGTGCTCCGCGCACTGGCCGAGAGCTGACCCGCCCTCGGCTGCGGGGACCAGGGCTGCAGCATCGAGCCGCGGTCGGCCCCGTCAGTACGGGCGGGCGCCCGCACGGGAGGCCTTGGCGACGGCGACGACGGCTCGCTCGAGGGCGTAGGCCGGGTCGTCGGAACCGCCCTTGACGGCGGCGTCGGCCTGCGCGATGGCGGTCAGGGCGGCGGCCACCCCGTCGCCCGTCCAGCCGCGCATCTGCTGCCGGACCCGGTCCACCTTCCACGGCGGCATGCCCAACTCCCGGGCCAGGTCGCCGGGCCGCATGTTCCGGCCCGCGCTGGCCAGGCGGCCGATGCTGCGGACGCCGGAGGCCAGGGCGTAGGTGATGCCGGTCGGCGGCTGGCCGACCGCCAGGGCCCAGCGCAGCCGCTCCAGCGCCTCGGCGGCCCGGCCGGTGACGGCCAGGTCGGCCACCTCGAAGCCGGTCGCCTCGGCGCGGCCGCTGTAGTAGCGGGCCACCACGGTCTCGTCGATCGTGCCCTCGACGTCGGCGGTCAACTGGCTGCAGGCGGCGGCCAGCTCGCGCAGGTCGCTGCCGAGCGCGTCCAGCAGGGCCTGGCAGGCCTCCGGGGTGGCGGTGCGGCCGAGGGTGCGGAACTCGCCCTTGACGAAGGCCAGTTTCTCGGCCGCCTTGGCCAGCTTGGGGCAGGCCACCTCGCGGCCGCCGAGCTTGCGCCCGGCGTCCAGCAGGCCCTTGCCCTTGGCCCCGCCCGCGTGCACCAGCACCACGATGACCTCCTCGACCGGTGCGTCGAGGTAGGCCTTGAGCTCCTTGACCGAATCCGCCGCGAGGTCCTGGGCGGCCCGGACCACGATCACCTTGCGCTCGGCGAAGAGCGAGGGAGTGGTCAACTCGGCCAGGCTGCCCGGCTGCAGGGCGCCGGGGGCGAGGTCGCGCACGTCGGTGTCCGGATCGGCGGCCCGGGCGGCGGTCACCACCGCCGCGACCGCGCGGTCGAGCAGCAGCTCCTCCTGGCCGACCACCAGGGTCAGCGGGGCGAGCAGGTCGTCGGGTGCACTCTTCCTGGCCATCGCCTACCAGGATCGCACGTGCCGCCGACAGCACCCCGCAGCCCGTGGACAATGGTGTCCGTGACCATGAACCTCACCCGCCAACTGCTCGTGTTCCCCGACCGTGACGCCGCCGAAGAGGTGGCGGAGGAGCTGTCCGCCCGCTGGCCGGAGCTGGACGAGATCGAACTCGTCCGGGACTCCCTGGCCGGGGAGGACGATGCCGAGGACGCCCAGTGGCTGGTGGTGCTGGAGGCCCCCGAGGACGGCGGCTGGACGCCCGAGCGCCTGACCGCCCTGGACCGGCTGAGCGCGGAGCAGGACGGCTGGCGCGAGGAGGGCTGACCGCGACCCGCGGGCCCCGCTTCTCCTCGTCCGGGGACCGCGCGCCGGGTCTCCTCGTTCGGGGCCCGCGCGTCGGGTGGGATCGGCAATCCCTGGCTGAGCGTCAGTTCCTGAGGGATCATGATCCGCATGGACATGGACCGCCCCGAACTCGCCGACTTCCTCCGCCGTTCCCGGGAGCGGATCAGCCCCCGCGACGTCGGCCTGCCGGCCGGGGCCCGACGGCGGACGCCCGGGCTGCGGCGCGAGGAGGTGGTCCAGCTGGCCGGGATGTCGGCGGACTACTACATCCGGCTGGAGCAGGGCCGGAGCCCGCAGCCCTCACCGCAGATCCTCTCCTCGCTGGCCCGCGCCCTGCGGCTGAGCGAGGACGAGCGGGACCACCTCTACCTGCTGGCCGGCCACCGCCCGCCGGCCGGGCGGCAGGTCGGCGGCCACATCGAGCCCGGGCTGCTCTACCTGCTCGACCAGCTCAAGGAGACCCCGGCCCAGCTGATCACCGACCTCGGCGACCTGCTGGCCCAGAACGACATGGCCACCGCCCTGTTCGGCAGCGTCTGCTCGATCCGGGAGAGCGACCGCAATATCGTCCGGCGCTGGTTCACCGACCCCGGTCTGCGCGAGGCGTACCCCGCCGAGGAGCACGACCGGATCAGCCGGGTCCACGTCGCCGATCTCCGGGCGGCCGTGGCCCGGCGCGGTGCTGACGCGGCGTCGACCGAGCTGGTGCAGCAGCTCTCCGAGGCCAGCGAGGAGTTCCGCACCCTGTGGGAGCTGCACGAGGTGGCCGTCCGCCGGACCAGCCGGATGCGGGTCGACCACCCCACCGTCGGCCCGATCAACCTGGACTGCCAGATCCTGGCCACCCCGGCCGAGGACCAGCGGCTGCTGATCTTCACCCCGCCCCCGGGCACCCCGGACATCAACCACCTGGAACTGCTCCGAGTGGTCGGCAACGAGCAGTTCACCCCCGCGGCCGACTGACCGACCGTCCTACCGCCGGTCACCGCCGGTCACCGGCGCCCTGGGTGACGGCGTGCAGGGTCGCCGGGGTGCCGAGGACGGCGACCGCGCCGGACTCGTCGGTGCGCAGGACGGTGGCGCCGAGCGCGCGCAGTCGGCCGATGGTGACCGGGGACGGGTGGCCGTAGGGGTTGCCGGAGCCGCAGGAGATCAGCGCCAGGCGGGGGTTGAGGACGCCGGTGAGTTCCTGGTCCTGCTGGGCGGAGCCGTGGTGGGCGACCTTGAGCACGTCGACCCGGGCCGGCAGCGGGCCCGGGTCCGGGTCCGATCCCGGATGCGGGTGCGGGCGGTCCCGCAGGGCGGCCTGGGCGGGTGGTTCGAGGTCGCCGAGCAGGGCGATCCGCAGCGCGTCAGGCGGGCGGCCGACGGTCGCGACCATGGCAATGCTGGCGTTGTTGGCCCCCGACGCGACCGGGTCGAGCGGGTCGGTGGGCCAGAGCAGGTACCAGGACAGCTCGGGGCCCGCGCTGCGCCGCTCGTCCTGCCGGGCCGGGAGCACCGGGACCTTGGCAGCGGCGGCCCAGGCCAGCACCCGGGCCCGCTCGCCCGGCGGAGTGTCGAGGGTGGTGACCTGGACGGCTCCGACCGCCCGGCCGCTCAGGACACCGGGCAGCCCCTCGACGTGGTCGGCGTGGTAGTGGCTCAGGATCACCAACGGCACGGTGGTGATGCCCAGTTCGCGCAGGCAGCGGTCGGCGGCGAGCGGGTCGGGGCCGGTGTCAACCACGATCGCGCTGCCCGACGGGGAGCCGAGCGGGAGCACGGCCATGTCGCCCTGGCCCACGTCGCACAGCACGAACCGCCAGCCGGGCGGCGGCCAGCCGGTGGCGAGCCGGACGAGCGGAGCCGGACGGAGCACCGCGAGCAGCAGGGCCAGCGCGAGGACGGCGGCGAGGACCGCCCGCAGGCGGCTCGCGGCCCGGAACGGCCGGGTGGACCAGGCCAGCGCGAGGGTGGCGAGGGCCAGCAGCGCAGCCCCGAACACCCCTCCCGGCCAGGCGAGTTGGGCACCGGGAAGAGCGGCGCCGTGCCGGGCGACGGCGGCCAGCCAGCCGGTCGGGACGGCCGCGAGGTCGGCCAGCAGCCGGGCGGCGGGGCGGGAGAGCGGATCGGCGACGAGGACGGCGAAGCCGAGCAGGGTGGCCGGGGCGACGGCCGCCTCGGCGAGCAGGTTGCAGGGGATGGCGACCAGGCTGACCCGGGGCGCCAGCAGGATGGTGGCGGGAGCGCAGAGCGCCTGCGCGGCGGCGGTGGCGCCGACCGCGGCCGCCAGGTACTCGGGCCAGCCCCGGGCACGCAGCGCGGCGGACCAGCGCGGCCCGAGGGTGAGCAGACCGGTGGTGGCGAGGACGGAGAACAGGAAGCCGAACGACCGGGCCAGGTAGGGGTCGAAGAGGAGCAGCAGCAGGACGGCCGAGCAGAGCGCGGGCAGCGCCTGCCGGGGGCGTCCGGTGGCCAGCGCGAACAGGCTGACCAGCCCCGTGGCGGCGGCCCGCAGCACACTGGGCTCCGGTCGGCAGACGGTGACGAACGCCACCGTGAGGGCGGCGCCGACCAGGGCGGTGGTGCGCAGCGGCAGGCCGAGCAGCCCGGCCAGGCCGCCCCTGGCGGACCCGCCGGCCCGGGTGGAGGTGTCGGCTCGGGTGGAGGTGCCGATCAGGACGGCCAGCACGATGGCCAGGTTGGCCCCGGAGACCGCGGTCAGGTGTCCGAGGTCGGTGGCTCGGAAGGCCTCGGCGAGATCCGGCGGCAGGCGGGTGGTGTCGCCGACCACCAGGCCGGGCAGCAGCCCCCGGGGGTCGGTCGGGAGGTGGTCGGTGGCGGCCCGCAGCCCGGCCCGCAACCGGGCGGCCAACTGCTGGGCCCGGCCTGGTGGTTCGACGATCCGAGGTGGCCCCTGGGCCAGCAGTGCGGCGGCGGTGCTGCGGTACTCCTCGGTGGCGGGCAGCAGCCGGACGTCCGCCTGCAGGCGGGTGGACGGGATCAACTCCCGCCAGGTGCCGACGTCCTGGGCCCGGACGACCACGGTGACGGGCGTGCTGGTCCGGGCGGTCGGACCTCCGGCGGCCGGGCCGACCCGGTCGGCGGTGGCGGCGAGGGTGAGCATGGACTGCCCGGGTGCGGTGCCCCGGGCGTGCGAGGTACGGGGTTTGGGGTCGCCGGTGACGGTGAGTTCGACGGTCAGCGGGGGCGGGGCGTCGGACCGGGCGAGCGCGGGGATCGGGCCCCGGTGCAGGTCGGCGGTGTGCAGGGTGGTGACGGCCGCTGCGGCGGCTGCAGCCAGCAGAGTGGCGGCGAGCAGGCCCGAGGTGGCGGCAGGACGGCGGAGCAGGAGCAGGGCGGCCAGGGCGAGTACGGCCGCCGCGACCAGGAGCAGCGGCCGGTGCTGCGGGCCCAGGCCCAGCACGCCGGCGGTCACCGCCCAGACCACGGCGGTGGGCAACGGCAGCCGGAGGTCGGACGGCTCGGACAGCTCGGGCGGGCGAGATGTCACAGCGTCAGCAGAGCGCGGAGGTCGGCGTACTTGCGGTCCCCGATGCCGCTGATCTGGCGGAGCTGGTCGAGGGAGCGGAACGGGCCGTGGTCCTGGCGGTGCTGCAGGATGCGCTGGGCCAGGGTCGGGCCCACCCCGGGGAGGGCTGTCGGACAGCGAAAGAGATTTCGTATACGCGGCGAACTTTTCGCCAATGCTTCGTCTGCGCGCTCAACATTTCGCATATCACCTATAGCGACGGATAACTGTAGGATCAGCTCTAGCTTGGGATGATGGAGGCATAGGCAGTGCCATCAGGGATGCAGTACGGCGGAAATCACGAAACTCCGCCCCGCAGGATGTCGTCTGTCCCAGTACTGATGAATGGAGAGGCGTTGGTTTCGTGGATCACGCGTATCGCCCAATCCATGGATCTTCCAAGGCAGCTAACGCTCGACCGCCTCGGCCTCATGAAGCGGAGAAGCCTAACGGACTTTTGCGGACTAATGACTGGCATCTCTGAACACGAGCTGATGTCCATCGAAGCCGCTACTGGGGTTCCAGCTGATGTGCTCGCACTGAGGACCCAGGCGCTGTTAGTCGAACGGGTACCGGTACCCAGCGCACATAACGTGCCCCGCTATTTCCGCGCGCAACGCGCTATTCCGTGCTGCCCTCGCTGCCTCAAGGAATCCGGAGGCATTACCAGAATGTCATGGTACCTGCCATGGTCCGTCTTGTGCCCGAAGCACTTCTGCTACCTCGTCCACCAGTGCCCCAAGTGCCAGTCGCCCTACCGCTCGTACGTCCCGGACAATGACTGGAGGTGCCCTGGCGACCCGAACCGCAGCGCTTGGTGCGGCTTTCCTCTGTCCGAGGCGAGCACGATCCCCGTGCTCGACCAGGGCCTTGTCGCACTCCAACAAAGTCTCGACTCCCTGATCACTGAGGAGGCCGTAGATCTGAACGGGGGAGCAGAGCTGCGACTCGTCGATCTGTATGCGCTGTTGCTCATTACTGGAGCCTTCGCACGGCCGGAGGATCTAAAACAGGCCGATCCTCACATTGCCGTGGCGCTCACTGAATACACGAAGGTGACACACCCCAGAGGTTCTGCCCGCTTTCCAAAAAAGCTTCCAGACCCGACAGTCGTCGCGGCCCTCCTCAAACTTGCCGAGCCAATGCTATTCGTATGCAATCCAGAACTAGCGACTCACATTCAGCTGCCGGCAGCGAATTCGAGGATCCCACTCTCGGCATGGCACACCAGCATTCTGCGCAGCACAAGTTGGCATCTCGCGCCGCTCATCACCAGAGTCGTCGGTTCAGATTCCCGCTACCAAAACCTCTGATGATCTCACCCTCACGCCTCCAAGTAAGCCTGCTACCTCGTGAGCGCTCAAATCACTCCCGAAAGACTTCCGCGACGTCGACACGGCGACCTTCAAGCCTCGCTTGAATGAGGTTTTCCCTAGGGCCATGCCGGATAATCAGAATACCGAGGCGGAAAGCCTCTGGCGGATGCTCCAGAATGCGGAACGCCACCACCAGGTCCTTCCACCGCTTTGTCGCCGCCGTCCAGATCCCGCGTCGCCGAAAGCGCCCTGCAGACTGTCATCAGCCAACGCGACCGCGTCACCGCGCACTTCCTGCGCGTACACGAACAGCATTTTCACCAGCGTGCCCATCGACACCAGCACCGAGGGCCTCGACATCCAGGCCCTAAGGGGATGGTGGAAGCTGTGAGCGCCCCCGCCCCACCATGGCGGTCAAGGCATGGGCCGCAGTCGGCGCAGTGAGCGTCGCCGCCCTGACCAGTGGCTGCTCGCCCTGATCGGCGTCGCCGGCCACACCCCGCCCACCGCAACGACGGCTTCGCCACCACCGCGTCCCCCCACTGACCCAGACGCCTCATCGCACTCAGCGACGCGGTCTGCGCCCTCAACCCCATCTACGGCCAAGTCATGACCGTCGCCGCCCTCGACACCCTCCTCACTCACTGCGACACCGCATCGGACGCGCCTTCCAACACCGCGCCGCGGCTGTGGCCAGAGGCCCTTGACCCTCAACACTGCCGCAGACCGCACCTACCTCGGCACACTGACCGCCCGCATGCCCGCCCCTAGCCTCCGAGGTGTTCGCGCGCTTCGCCAAGACGATGAACTCGCTCACCGGGCACCCTCGCCGCACCACCCATCCTGCTTCGTCCCGCCCGACTCGCACGCCAGCCCCGCAGCCTCCACCCACCTGACCACGCCCCGAACTGCTGGCGGCTGACGGACACCGACATCAAGACCTTCAGCCAGCCACCCGGGCACTGGTATAGTGCTGCGCCCCTGCCACGGCGGGGATCGCCCGTTTGGCAACATTGCTGGGGCTCAACCCCCGCCACAGCGGGGACCAACAACGAGGAGCCTCGACAAGCGGCCGCTAGCATCTTCCGGAAATGCGTGATGCCCCTGCCAGACCTATGAGGTCTGGCAGGGGAATCACGCATGTCCGGAAGTCTCCTCACCAGCCCACCGTGGCTGCGGGACTCCCAGGGGGTTGATCCCGCAGACCTGGAGAGCGCTTCTTCAGGGTCCCAAGAGCTAGACGACTGGGTCTTTGTAGCTGCGTTCCGCACCTGCAAATCGCGGTACGGTAAATCAGTACCAATAGTGGACCCATAGCCCGGCAAGGCCCAAGTGTCCACCCGCAGACAGCCAGGGAGGCCCCGTGAGTGCTCAGACCGTCGAGCAGTTCCCGCCGGGACCGATGACCATCCGCCAACTGCGCACCGCACTCTCCGGCGACGAGCTCGACCGATTTGAGAACGGCCTCGCCGACGCACCCCCCTCAGACCTGGCAGACTTCGTCGCGGGGTGGCAACGGTCTTTGGTGCTACGCCACGTGCCGGGGGTCGAGGAGGCGTTCGAACAAGCCTTCACGGGACCGGGCATGGACCTGGAGGAGCTGTACGCGCTGGGGGAGTGAATGACCGGACCGAAGCCGATCACCGTGCGCGCCGAGAAGTCGGCCATCGCTGGGTATGTGGGACTCAGCGAGGAGCAACGGCGCCGCTTCAAGGACTGCGCCGCCGGAATCGAGCGTGACCGCGAGCTGGGCAAGCCCTACCACGGTGACGTCAACCGGCGGATGGTCAGCGTCCCTGGTGACGAGCTCGACCCCGCGTTCGACCTGATGTACGTCATCGGGCAGGACGCCGAGGGCAAGGACGAGGCCCGTATCGTCTTCGTCTTCCCAACACTGCGGTCCTACTAGTCCGAAATACAGCGGCCTTCTCGTCGCCCCGCACGACGACACCAACGGCCCGGCCTCCGCACAGGAGATGCCGGGCCGTCGTGCGTCCGCGAGGAGGCCTTCAGAGAGCACTCTCGATGCGCTCGAAGATGTCGGAGTCCGTCTCACGATGCCACTCCGGCAAGTCGTCCCAGTCCGCGACGTAGCTGGGCTTCGGGGCGTCAAAGTGCTTGTGGATCTGGGCAATCCAGCACAGGGCGACGAACTTCCCCTTCTGCTCGCGGGAGAGCTTGGCCGTCGCGCCGGCCGACAGCCGCACAAACTCCGCGACCTGCTCGTGCACGGCTGCCGCAGACTGCCGCTCCCACTCCGGCGAGTCCGCCCACTGTGCGACGTAGGAGGCCTTGGGCTCGCCCGGGAAGTGCTTGCGCACCCCCTCAACCCACACCTCATGGAAGAACTCGCCGGGCTCCAGCGTGCTGTCCGTCATCATGCTCCCCTTCGCGTGATCTGCTCGTGCAAGTCCGAGACTCGCGGGTCGCCCAGGAACGGCGCAAGGGGCCCGCGCAGCAAGTCCAGCCGACGCACGATGTACCCGGACCCGGTCTGCTCCGCCAGCTCCAGCGCGGCCCCGCTATAGTGCACGACTCGGTCGATGTCCCGGTGTCGGGCGCCGAGTTCGGCAAGGCCCGCGAGGACCGCGCCCTGGCGGCGCGCGGACAGGCCCTGCCGGACGGCCGTGGCGAGGTAGCGCTCGGCCGCTTCCGCCTGGCCGAGCGCGAGGTAGCAAGCTCCGCGCTGCTCACCCAGGCGCGAACCGTCGAACCGCAGCCAGCCTCCGTTGTGCAACTCGCCGGTGAGGTTGCTGACTTGCTCCGCCTTGACGAGTGCCCGGGCACAGCCGTCGGCGTCGCCTGTGCGGGCAAGTGCTTCGGCCTGCACGGACGCCACCCAGTAGCGTGTGGACAGCCGGGGGTCACCCCGCTCAGCGATCCGGGCCGCGGCCTCCAGCAGCGGTACCGCAGCGGCCGGCTTCCTGTCGTAGAGCGAGGTGAACGCGTGGCGGGTGAGCGCGCAGGCCCACATGTCGTAGTGCCCAGCCTCGCGGGCGGCGGAGGCGGCCAGGGTGTAGCACTGGGCAGCGTCGTGGTAGCGATTGGCGTCGAACGCGATCTCGCCGGCGAGCTGGTAGAGGTCGGCGACCTGTGTGCACAGACGCAGCCGTTCGCTTTCACTACCGGCGTCGGTCAGCGCCGCGGCAGCGAGGGCGAGTTGGTGGCGCACGAGAGGGGCAGCATCGCGCTTGTTCTCGGCGAGGCGGTAGGCCTGCCACAGGACGCGGCCTGCCCCGTCTTCGGGGCCGGTGCGTGAGTTGGCCGCAGAGGCCGGCGTGTGCAAGGCGACCAGGGCGCCGGTAGTGGCGATCAGTGCGAGCAGTTCACGGCGGAGCATGTCGTCAAGGTCACCATCTGCGAGTAGGGGTGTGGGCTGCACCTTCGCGGTGATGGGCTCCGGCAGAGGTGCGAGGAGGCAGTCCAGCTCTCGGGGGGTTATCTGGAGGAGCCGGGCGATCTTGGGTCGCATGTAGGGCTGCGGACAGACCTTCCCGGCCTCCCAGCGCACCACGGTAGAGGCAGCGACCCCGACCGCCTCGGCGAAACTCTCCTGGCTGTACCCCAGTGAGATCCGCCGTCCCGCTAGTTGATCACGCCTTAACGGCATGGCTCCCCCGGGCTCGGAAATCGAAACCCCAGGTCAAGCCCGGCAGTGCTTGGGAGTTGCCTGGAGACCGCTCGAACTCTGCTCTGGGAGACGGTAGCTGACGGTGTCTTACTGGTCACGCCATCTGCGGGGAATGGCCCCAAAAGGGGCTTGGGCCTTGCGGGCGGCACCGCTCCCCGCTCCAAGGAGGACCACGTGCAGCCCAACGCCGACCGGCGAACACGGGAGGAGCTCACGCACCGCACCGGCGGCTCTCCTCCGTCCCCCGTTACGGTGTTCGCGCCCAACACCTCCCGGGCCGCAACCTGGGCCTGGGTCCCCGCAGCGATCGCCGACAAACGCTGCTGCGCCCGGTCCGGAAGAGGCCGGTGAAGACCGCCGTCGGGGAGCCGACGGCGTCCGTGACCACCCACGCGATGGCCTGTCTCCCCTACCTTCCTGAGTCCGTCCCCGCCGCCCGCCGCCTGGTCCGCGAGAAGCTCACCGAGTGGCGCATGCACCAGTTGCTGGACGACGCCGAGCTGATCATGACCGAGCTGGCGTCCAACGCGGTCCGCACGGGCTGCCTGACCCGGATGAGAGTCAGGGTCCAGTGGATTACCCGAACCTGCGTACGAATCTCCGTGCGCGACGGCTCCCGCACGATGCCCGTACTGCTCCGGGCCACCGAGAGCGCGGAGTGCCACCGTGGCGTCGCCTTAGTCCACACCCTCACCAAGGGCCAGTGGGGGGTCACCTTGGATCCATACGGCAAGACCGTCCACGCCGACCTGCGCCTGGACAACACGCCGCCCATGCCCGGTGACAATCCCGCACACCCCTAGTACCGGACACCTCCCCCGCTTACCCCTCCCTCCCAGGAGGGGTAGGCACGCACCACTCGAACCGTCACGAAGCCGATCGAGAGGAGCACCACCATGACCACCATGCCCGAGCTCGCCACCGCTGCCCAACTCGGCCCGGAGTCCAGCCTGCTGCGCATCCGCCCGGCGGTGCGCGGCTTCCTGGAGAGACCGGTCCTGACCCCCGCCGACCTGTCGATGGTGCTACTCGTGCGAGCCGACGGCGCGTCCGGCGAGCTGCCGATGAGCACCGTCACCATCGCCGAGATCCCCTCCACTGTCCGCGAAATGACGAGAACAGGCATCCGCTCGGTGAAGCTCTTCGCTGGCAGCCAGCAGCGCGACGACCGAGCCTTGGGCGGCACCAGGCCCGGCAGCCTGATGGCGCAGGCGATCGACGCAGTGAAGTCCACCAACGACTCGGTGGCGGTGATGACCGAGACATGCCTTTGCTCGCACACGCTCTCCGGGCACTGCTTCCTAGCGGGCACAGACGGCGCAATCGACCTGACGGGCACCGCAGAGACGATGGCCGCCCAGGCCCTTGTGCACGCCGCAGCGGGAGCGGACATCGTCGGGCCGGCGTCGATGGTGAACGGCATGTCAGGCGTCGTGCGCCGCGCGCTAGACACCAGCGGGCACCGGGGCGTGGCGATCATGCCGCACCTGATCTTCGACTCCGCGTTCTACACCGGGTACCGGGCGACCATGAAGGCGACCCCGGCCTCGGGTGAGCACCGGCCCTACCAGGTCCACCCGGCGCGGCCAGACCAGGCAGTAGAGTGCGGACTCGGGTTCCTCGCGGACGGCGCGGACATGCTGCTACTGGAGCCCGGCCTGACGAGCGTGGATGTGCTGATCCGCCTCAAACAGGTGACCGCAGCGCCGCTGATGCCGTTCTCCGTCTCCGGTGAGTACACCGCGCTGGCACCCGTGGGCGGCGGCGGCCAGCGGGACCTGCGCCCGCTGGCCGAAACCTTCACCATGCTCAAGCGCTCCGGCGCGGACCACATCATCACCTACGCGGCGGTGGAACTGGCCCGCACCCTCGGCTAGCAGCCGACCTGCGCCGTCGGCCTGATCTGAGCCAGGATCTCCTCCACACCCTGGCTCAGCAGGTCGGCGGCGACCGTGCGTCCGAGGCCCTCCGGGTCCGTCACCGTTCCGCTTGCCGTGGCAGTGATCTGCCGGGAGCCGTCCAGCGTGGTGACCTGCCCAAGCAGGGTGAGCACCCCGCCGCCGGGAGTGGTCGCCCATGTGCCGACCGGAACTGAGCAGCCGCCGTGCAGCTCAGCCAGCATCGCCCGCTCGGCGAGAACCTGCACCCAGGTGTCGGCACAGCCGGTTCCGGCGAGCACCTCGCGGATCGCAGGGTTGTCCTCTCGGACCTGGATACCCAGCGCTCCCTGACCAGCGGACGGCGGGAACGTCTCCAGCGGCAGCAGCTCGCCAATCGCGTCGTCCAGGCCGAGGCGGCGAAGGCCAGCCGCGGCCAGAATCACCGAATCCAGCGTCCCGCCTCGGGCCCGGATCTTGCCTAGGCGCGGAGGGACGTTCCCGCGGATCGGCACGGGGGTGAGGTCGGGGCGTACGGCGAGGAGCTGAGCGATACGGCGGGCTGCTCCAGTGCCTACTGTCGCCCCCTCGGGAAGGTCAGTCAGAGTGCCCCCGCACAGGGCGTCGCGGGCGTCCTCCCGGGGCGGAGGCGGCAGCAGGATGAGGCCGTCAGGGTTGGCGGTCGGCAGGTCCTTGAGGGAGTGGACGATCAGGTCGACCTCGCCCGCGAGCAGCGCTGTCTCCTGGTTGGTGGAGAACGCGGAGCCGCCTGAGGTCGCCGAGACCGCCGCCAAGCGCGAGGTTCGGTCCTTGTCTCCGCTCTCCAGCAACGGCCGGTGGACGAACTTCACACCGGGGTGGGCGTCGCACAGGGGCGCCAAGAACTCCCTGACCTGCTGCCGCGCGAGCGCCGACGCCCGCGACCCGACGTAAAAGGTGATCATCCATCAACTCCTTTGCCAATAGCGCCCCTTACGGCAGGCTACGCCCTTCCAACGAGTGGTCTTACCAACATCTCGTCGACACGTTCCCGCTGGGGTCGGCGTCCGCCCTGGGTCTCGGCCGAACTAGCTCGGGCACAAAGCGAGGGCAGCCTAGGCTGTCGGGGCCGAGCAGTGCCGTGATCCGGGAGGCCCACTAGTGCGTTTCATTGTCCAGCCTGACCCATGGGGCCCCTCCAAGCCCGGCCCTCGCGCCGCCATCCTCGTGCCGGACACCTGGGACGACTTCGGCTTCAGAACGAGTTACGACCTGTGGTTCCGCCCCACAGAGAACAGCAAGCCGATTGAGGTCGGCCGCGTCAAGATCGCGCTGGCCAGTCAGCAGCCCGGGCCAAGCCCCGTGCCGCACGGTGATTTCCCCAACGGCCTGCCGACTGACGCAGGGCACTGGATCTCCGTCGGCCAGGACGCCCTCTACTACGAGACGCTCAGAGGGTTCGGGCCGGTGGGGCAGGCGATCCTCTGGGGCCTGGGCGATGTCACCACCATGGAGAGCCCCGCGCGCGCGGAGGGGAAACTGGAGGCTTTGGAGAGGTCGAGCGCCGTGTTCCGCAGCTCGCTCCTGCGCAACGTCTCCGTCAGCACGATTCTGCAGCAATGGATGCGCATCGCCACTGGGGGCCCGCGGGTAACTGAGTACCAGTTCAGCTACCACTTTCCTCAAGCGGCCGGCGAGATTGCCCATCCCCCACTGGAGTTCGAGGTCCGTCCCACATCCGTACCCTCCAGCAACATCCACGTACTCATCGGCCCCAACGGGGTTGGGAAAACGACGCTCCTGCGCTCACTGGCGACGGCTGCGGTACACCCGAGCCGCATGCCGGTGCTCACAGAGGGAAGCATCACCTACAACAACGATGTCGGCTTCGCCAACGTCCTGCTCGTCACGTTCAGCGCATTTGACCCCTTCGTCGGCGTGAACCCCGAGCCCGGGGTCAAGTTCCAGCACGTCGGCCTCACCGCGCACGGAGACGGTAATAATCTGGGCGGCACTCGCGTGTCCCGGTTGAAAGAGCGCGAGGAGTTGGCGAGCGAGTTCAACGATAGCCTCAGATCTATCGCCACCTCCGGGCATTACGGTCAATGGGTCGACACTCTCCGCGCCTTGGCAAGCGATCGCCACTTCAATGCTGCGGTCATTGGCGAGGACTACAGCGACACTCCCCTCGTGCGCAGCCCGATCGAACAGCTCAAGGAGATCGACGGCAAGCTGACCAACCTCGCGGACCGCCCATGGCGTGAAATTTTCATGAGTCTCAGCTCCGGCCATGCCCTGATGCTGCTCACCCTTACCCGGCTCGTAGACTTGGTTGCAGAGAGGACACTCGTGCTCCTCGACGAACCCGAGGCGCATCTTCACCCCCCTCTCCTATCTTCATTCGTCCGCGCCCTGTCCGGGCTTCTGGCCGATCGCAACGGTGTCGCCATCGCAGCGACGCACTCGCCCGTTGTGCTGCAAGAGGTGCCCCGGTCCTGCGCCTACAAGATCCGCCGCTCCCGGGGGCGCGCCCGGCGGCCCAGGATGGAGACGTACGGAGAGAACGTCGGAGTGCTCACCCACGAGATCTTCGGCCTCGAAGTGAGAAAGTCCGGCTTCTACTCCGAGATCGAGAGGGCAGTCGAGCAGCTCAACACATACGAGGAGGTCCTCCTTTCCTTCGGCGGTCAGCTGGGAGACGAGGCCAAGGGCCTGGTCCACGTCCTGTTCGCGGATAAGTGGGCGGAGGGTCGCTGATGTGGCCTTCCCAACCAGTGACACTGGTGAATGCCAGAGCCAGCTGGGACATCTGCACCGGAGTCGCGCGCGATACGGTTAACAACCAAGGGCTGGGCAGCAAGCTCCGTGACGCCGCCTCGGCGGTGGAAGAGGCCGCCGAAACCTATCGGGCGGCTGCTCTTACTAGTAACCTGCACAACCTCAAGACGAAGGACTTCCAGATCATGGGGGTTCCGGGTGTTAGGGTCTCGGAAATCGTCTACGAGAGCGGTATGCGGGGCGGCCAGGGCAGGGCCATCTACGAGGCAGTCATGGAAGGTCGTGACGAGGACCTTTGCCCCATGTGCCGGCACAGCGACGTGTCCGAGCTAGACCACGTCCTACCCAAAAAGGCGTTCCCCGCGCTGTGCGTCGCCCCTGACAATCTCGTCGGGATCTGCGATTTCTGCAACTCCAAGAAGAGCGATTTCACCTGGTCCGACGCCCAAAAAGTGCTATTGCATCCCCACTTCGAGAATGTATCCGCAGACGTCTGGCTCGCTGCGGAAGTCATCCCCGGAACCAAGGGAACCCTCGTGTACTCCGTGGACCCGCCATCCCACTGGGATCCCGTGCTCGCCGCCCGAGTCCGCAACCAGTTCAAGTTCATGGAAATGGCGAAGCGCTACGGCAGCAAGGCCCAACAGACCCTCAGCGGCATGCGCAAGATGTTCGACACCCAGTTGAAGAAGAAGGGCGCGACCGGACTCAGGGTCTACCTGAAGGACCTGGCCGCGAGCCACCAGGCCGACGATCTGAACGGCTGGACAGGGGTGGCGTACGACGCCTGGGCCGAAGACGCCGACTTCTGCCGCGGATCGTTCAACGGAACGAGGCTCCCGGCGGCCAAGGAGACGAACCTCTACTTGCCGAACTACAAGATCACATGGGTGAGAAATAGCTGCCGCCACACGTCTGCGGTCTGCTACAGCACGGCGGCCGTCGGGGATTATGCCGACCTCAAACGGGCGGAGGAAGGCGTGAGTGACGTCCGGATCATCCTGGACAGGTAGGGCGTATCTCTCGGACCATCGCGCTGACCGGATGAAGATGGCGGCGAGGTAGATGGGGGCGGTCTTGTGGTGGCGAGTCGTAAGGCCGTACCCCATCGCGCCCGGAGCGAACGAGGGTCTGACTGCCCCGCCCATATGCAGCGGGCTGGCCTTCTTCCGGCTGCGCGCCGCTCACACCTCCAAACCCAAAGCAACCTAATGTATCAATATGACTACCATGAGTGCATGTCTGGTTCCCGTCGGCTGCTTGACCGACCATGCCACCGCGGTAATCGTCACCAACCGTCGCGGCCAGATCGCGCTGTACCGCGATAGCCGCCTGCTACGCGAGGCAACACGTGAGTGGTCGGTCCTTCTGGCCGCCGGAAGGGCCCAGGACACCCCTGAAGGCATCGCCGCCGCGATCGCTGCGACAATCCGCGTAGACCCAGACTGCCTCGTGCCGCTCTTCGAGGTCGAGGGTCACCTTCAGGTCAAGCGGATCAGCGTCTTCGGCTGTGTCTGGCCGGATGACGTTCCGCCCGCCGTCCCGCGCGAGTCCTCGGTCGCCGAGTTCGTGAGCTTCGGAGAAGCGGCCGCCCGCGACATTTCCCACCTCGCCCTCAAGGTCCTCCTCGGCTTCCAGGACGACCAGAACGGCTGGCGCGAGCAACTTGGCCTGCCGCCGCTGCCCGGCGTCACGAAGGTGGTCACCCAGCCCGAGCCCGACCCGATGGCCCAGCGGCTAGAACGGGTGCATCACCGCAGCAACAGCTGGGAGGAGAACCCGTTCGCCACCCCCGAGCGATCAGCCGAGCGCCGCCGCACCGCGATCGCCATCCAGGCGCTCAAGGGCGACCCGAACCTGACCCCCACGCTCGTCGCCATGCTCATCACCGACCGCAGCGGCCGCGTGCTGATGGCGCAGAACCCGCCCGGTGCCCAGGGCACCAGCCTGTGGTCGCCGCCGTCCGGCCGGATGCTGAGGAATGAGCCACCGCAAGGTACCGCGCAACGGATCCTCGAGTCCCGTGTTGGGCTGCACTTCACCGATCCGGCGACGATCGTCGAGCTGTTCACCGTGCCGGTGGGCTCACCCTCGACGAGGGAGATCCGCGTGCTCGCGGTGCTGTGGTCCGGATCCGCCGACAAGCTGTCGGTCCCCGGCGCCACCGACGTGCGGCTCCTGGAACCGCAGGAGGCACTTACGCTGCCTTGCGAGCACCACGTACGGCGGATCATCACCCGGTACCGTCTGGGGATCCGTGACTGGAACCGGATCCGCGGCCTGAGCTGACCCTCAGTCCGTCCGACGCCAGGTGTCACAGCCGCGCCCAAGAGAGTGCATTCGAGCCGGAGGCGATCCTCGGCACGGTGGCCGCCACCGAGTTCACCCGGTGTACCAGCTAGAGCCGCCAGCAGCACCAATGCGCTGCTGTGCCGGCGACTCGGCCGTTCAACACATGCCAGTCAGCTCGGGCAAAGTCTCCTGGAGACTGGACGCCTCGCAGCCCAACCTCTATGCAGAAAAGGGACTTTACCCTCCTTGGCGAGCAGCTCAACCATCATGACCGACCGTACCTCCGCGGCCGCGCCGCAGCCGCGGACGCCGATCGTCTCGACCACCAGCACGGGGGTACCGGCGAAGCCCCCCGGGGCGCGGCCCGCCACACCTGCCCGCAGCCACCAGCGGACCAGCGCCGCCTGAGGCCGCCGGCTCCGACCGGGGATGAGATCCGCACGTCGGTCCCGGACCGCGGCGCATGCAAACTCGGCTTCCATCCTGTGCCCTTGGCGGTACGTCAGCTCACGTGGAGCCCACTCACCGAACCGCCAAGGACCTGCCCGCCCAAGCCGTCCAGCCCGTTGCGGCAAACCCGGCTGCATTGTCAGTGGGCGCAGATAACCTTGCGCTC
This sequence comes from Kitasatospora sp. NPDC002040, assembly GCF_040296785.1. Taxonomy (NCBI): domain Bacteria; kingdom Bacillati; phylum Actinomycetota; class Actinomycetes; order Kitasatosporales; family Streptomycetaceae; genus Kitasatospora; species Kitasatospora sp. NPDC002040. The sequence continues at coordinate 335,820 of NZ_JBEOXV010000004.1, forward strand.
CGAACATCCTGATGTTCGCAACGTAGGGGGTGCGGCATGGCCGAGCGCGACTCACAACGTTTCTTCAACGCGGCTCAACGCCAAGCGCTTTACGAGATCGCAGAGGGACGGTGCCAACGGTGCAGCGCCCTCCTTGACGAGGGCTGGCATGCCGACCACCTCGTCCCTTGGGCCGACGGCGGACCGACTGAGATCGACAACGGCCAGGCCCTGTGTGGAAGTTGCAACAGCAAGAAGGGGACGAACGTGCAGTACACCGACAACTTCGTGCCGAGGACGTTCCAGCGTGAGGTGATCACGCAGGTGGTCGAGCGCATCCGCGCCGGCTCGGACCGCACGATCGTCCTGGCCTCCCCCGGCTCCGGCAAGACGCTGGCATACCAGGCACTCGCGACGCGGCTGATCCGCGAGGGCTTGATCGACTTCGTGGCGGTCTTCGTGCCACGGGTCGCGCTCGCCGAGCAGTGTGAGACCGGGTGGATGCACAGGACCACCTCCGGCGTCGGCGGCTACTGCCTGCTGTTCGACTCCCGCAAGCGGCTCGGCAAGGTCCGGCACCGCGTCAACGAAGTACCGCTGACCTCGCCCGGTGAGCCGGGCAGCGGGTTCGTCTCCACCTACAGCGCGCTGGTCACCAACGAGCGGCTATTCCTCGACTGGGCCCGGCGGCACGAGGGCCGATTCCTCCTGGTCGGCGACGAGGCGCAGTTCTGCGGGTCCGCCGGCGACAAGGAGGACGGCGGCACCAAGTCCGGCCTGCTGATGGAGAAGCTGCACGACTACGCCGCCCACACGCTCCTGCTGACCGGCACGCCCTACCGGGCCGACAACCAGCCCCTGATCCTCGCCGACTACGAACTCAACCCGTCCAACCCCCGCCGCAAGAAGCTGGTCTGCCACGCCGAGGCCACCTACGCCGACGGAATCGCGGGCGGCTACTTGCGCAAGTTCGAGATGCAGATGGTCGAGGCCGAGGTCGCCCGTCGGACCCTAGGCGACGACAGCGGCCACGGGGAAACGCTGCTCACATACAACCTGTCCGACGACGGGTCAGACCTCGTGCCCGTGCTACGCGACGAGAAGGTCTGGAAGCCCCTGGCTGACCGCGTGGTGCGCGCTGTGCGGGACAAGAAGCGGTTCAACTCCGAGTACCGCGGCCTGATCTCCTGCATGCAGCAGAACGAGGCACGCAAGGTGCAGCAGTACATCCAGCAGCAGCACCCCGACCTACGGGTCGGCATCGCCGTCTCCTCCGACACCGACGCCCCGAAGGCCCTTCGGGACTTCAAGTACGAGAGGATGGACATCCTCGTCACGGTCCGGATGGCCTTCATCGGCTACGACTGCCCGCAGATCACGGTGGTCGGGATCCTGACGAACTACCGCGACGGCGGCCACCTGATGCAGCTCGCCGGGCGCGGACTGCGCATCTGGAGCGACGGCCCGTCGGCCCGCGAGCAGACCTGCGTCATCGTGACGCCGGACGACCCGAAGATGCAGGGCTTCCTCGCCCTCCTGCGGGAGGAGGAGGCGCAGGGGCTGCGGATCATCGAGGAGCGCGAAGGCGCCGAGCCGGCCGAGCCCGGAACGGCCGTCCAGGAAGCACTGTCCTTCGTCGAGTCGGCGACCGCTACCACCACCCGTGCGGCGAGCAACGAGGTCGACGTGGAGTCGGACGAGCTGCGCCTGATCGAGGGCTACAAGCTGATGGCGGATTCCGGCGAGGACGCCAGCAAGATCAAGATGATGCTGGAGTTGGCGAGCCTCAGCTTCAAACAGCCCGTTCCCGAGCAGCGTGCCGCCCCCGAGGCCCCCGCCGTGTTCGAGGTGCCCAAGACCGAACGGGAGCAGATCGCCAAGCTCAACGCTGAAGCGGCAAGCACGATCCGGCAACAGCTCTACCAGGCCTCACTCACCCCGGGCGCACCGGGATACGAGGAGGCGGTGAAGAAGGCCACCTATCAGGTCAACACGGCGTCCGGATTCAGCGCGGGCGAAGCCAATACGGTAGAGAAGGCCACCAAGCGGCTTCGGGCCGCCAAGGCACTTACCTGGGGAGCACACCAATGACCGTCCGCGTTGAGTCCAACAGTTACCTGACGGAGGAACAACACCGGGTCTACACGCTGCGCGAGGCCCTGGAGCGCAACGGTGGCACCCCGGTAGGCTTCCTGGAGTTGCTGGCCGCCGTCATCGCCGAAGACACCTGGCGCAAGGTCCCCGCTGGTGTCAACCGGGAGGAGCCGTTCGACGACTTCTCGGAGTTCCTCGAGGCGAAGCCCCCCTTTGGGCTGGGCGCGAAGGTCTCGGACATTCGGGTCCTGTTGCGGCTGCAGCACCCTCACGAGGGCGTCGCGCACATCCGGGAACAGATGGACGGTATGCGGGCTGCGGTGCGCGAGTTGCTGGGGCCCGATCCCGAGGATGACCCGATCGCCCGTGACGCCGCCGCGTTCGGGGCCTTCGCGCAGCACGGCGGCTGGGCCTTCGGGCTGATGGTGGCGCGCAGTGTCCTCAAGAGCGGGGGTCCTCGGCCCGGCAAGGTAGTTCGCGAGCCTGATGGCCAAGATGGCAAGCCTTCCGGGTCCGATGCCGACGCCGGCAAGGTCTCCTTCAAGGAGTTCGCCTCGCGTGCCGGTTGCGACACGGACAAGGTCAGTCGGTACTACAACGCGTGGGAGCGCGCCGCCGAGAAGAAGCTGGTCGCCCACTCGAGTGAACTGACACCAGGCCAGGACGTCGAGCTTCCGGCGGCCGAGACATGGGGCCAGTTCTACCTATTCTACGAGACCAGCAGTGACCGACGGGAGAACGTTGCCGCCGAGGCGGAGGCCGCCGGCACCAGCTACAAGAAGGCGGTGGAGATCACAGCGAACCGGCCAGCCATGCGGGCAGCGATCCTGGGCGACCCGAAGACCGCCGAGGCGGCACGCGATGCACTGATGGAGCGGCCAGAGGTCCGCGCTGCAGTCATGGCGAAGGCCTTGGCCGATCCGGTCATCCGCAAGGAGGCGGCCGTGGAGGCGCGCAGGATCGAGCAGGCTGACTTCGTGCGGCACATCGCCCAGGACGGCAAGGCCAAAACCCCGGCCGGCCAGCTGATCTCGCTGCCGCCGGTTGCCCGCGAGGAGGCGGCCGCCCGGCTAGCCGTGGTCGAGAACCCGGCTGCGACGCCCGAGGATGTGAGCGCCGCCTACGCGACCATGCAGGCGCTCATCGCCCAGACCGTCGAGGAGGATCCGGAGATTCACACCCGCGAACAGCGGACCCGGCTCCGTAAGACGTTGAGCGCGACCGCGAAGAGCATCGAGTCGATCAAGCCGGACGACCTCGCCGCCGTGGCGGATGAGGAGTTGCGGTCGGCCATCGGCTCACTCCAGAGCAAGATTAACGGGCTCGTCGCGGCGTTGCCCGAGCCTGCGGCTGATCTGCGAACCGCGGGAGAGTGGGTCGGCTAGTCCGCAGTGCGCGGGCTTGATGCCGCCGGTCCGGTCCTCTTCCGCGCGGTCGGCCGGCTCGGACAGACCGGTGCCTCCGCTTCCAGGCAGGCGGGGGCGCCGGTTGCCGTAGCGACTCTCGCCGTGGCCGGCGGCAGCGTCGCCCTCGGGTGATCGTCGCCCCCGCGCGGGGCGCGTTCGTCCGTGCCTGAGAGGCTGGGTTACTCCCAGTGCAGCTGGCGGTTTCGGCCGGCAAATTCCGAGCACCGCCGCACGAGGTCCGCGACAGTGGCGTGCCCCTGGGGAGCAACCCCTGCGGCGCGGCACACTGGGATTCTCCTGACGCCTCCGGGCGGGGAGGCCGCAGACCTTCCAAAGCCTGGTGCAGATGTCACCACTCTGGCCGCCGTCCGCACCCTTCCCAGTGACGGTGTGCCCGCCAGGCGGCGTGTACATCCCGGTCACCGAGGCGGCGACCGGGATCAGCGAGTCCCGCGATCCCCACATGAGTGAGGCGTGCCGCAGCGCCTGGCCAATGGCCAGTAAGGACAGTTCATCTTCACGTGCGTGAAGTCCCCAGCCAGCCTGGGGTTTGCTGGCGCCGCCTTGTGCGTCCTAACCCATGGGGTGATGGAGTGCAGCGCCTAGATCAACGACCGACTGGCCACCAGGTTCTGAGAGCGGTCGCGGGTCGTGTTCGTGGTCTGCGAGGCGGGCCTGAGGGGCGGGCCCGGAGCTTTCTGTGCCGGGCTACTTGGTGAGGTCAGCGAAGAAGTCGGCGAGCATCTTGGCGGGCTGTTGGTCGTCGAGGAACTCGAAGCCGCCGAACCGGTAGACCTCGTACCCGCGGAGCCGGTTGGTGCGGTCGGCTTTGACGGTCTTCGCGTACACCTCCGGCGAAGCCGCGCCGTCGCGGGTGGTGTAGTGGGTCTTGCCATCGACCTCCAGGATGATCCTCTTGCCGCCGGGCAGAAAGAGCATGAAGTCGCGGACCTGCGCGGGGATGACCCGGCCGCCGTTGCGGTCGCGGTCCTCCTGGGTGACGGGGTCATAGTGCAGGTAGACCTGGGGGAAGATCGCCGGCACCTCGGCGAAGCCACGACGGTGGGCGAACGCCCAGTAAGCACGAAGCAGTATCCGCTCAGGCGGGCTGTCCGGGCAGGATCGCACCAGGCGGTCCTGGAACTGCTTGAGCTGTTCCTGCGTGGACAGGTGGTACGTACCGTCGCGCCCGCTCCACCAGGTGAGGAGGTCGCTGGCGGTCACTCCGTCAGCGGTAATCGGCCTGTCGTAGAACAGGCAGTGCTCGGCGTTCCTGGTGATGGTGAATATGCCCTGCGCCATGTCGACCCAGACGAGCTCGGGCTTCCTTAGTACCGCGAAGATGATGTTGCGCAGGTCGCCGTTTACTCCTCGGTATCCCGAGTCGGCCGTTCGCCGTTCGAGGTCGGCCAGCTCTTCCAGTACCGGGGAGCAGTACTGCGAGATCCCCCGGTGTCCGCTGCCCCAGGTGCCACTGCCCGAGAGGGTCCAGTAGTCCTGTTTAGTGCGGAACGGGAGCCGGGCGGAGATCCCGAGCCTGCCGAGGAGGATGTCGAGAGTGCGGAGGACGGCGGCCGTCCCCTGCGAGCCCAGACTGCTGTCCATGTCGCTTTTGCCGATGTCCTCCTCTACAAGGAAGACCAGTTGGTGGGCAACGTCCGCGTCCCGGTACTGCGGCAACGGGCCCTGTCGCAGGCGATCCATCAACTCGTGGTTCAACCTCTTGAAGGTGAACCCCTCGATGTCGGGTGACGGGGTTTCGACGAACAGATCGTCAGGGCTCAAGGCCATCCTCTCGGCGCAGGCTAGGGGTCGGTTGAGGATACGACCTGGGTCCGTCAATCAACTTGCCGAGCAGCGGAGTTCGCGGCGTTGCTCGCACACCGGCCACAGCGCGTCCCGGCCTGGTTCAGCGCCTGAGGCGTCTGGCCTTGGCTCGGCATCGGTCGACCAGGTCCTCGACCATCGCTTCGTCCGACGGCGCGAGGCCTTCCGGCGAGCAGCAGGCGGGCTTCGTCCGCGTGCCGGCGGGTGGTGCGTCGAGCTCGAGGAGGTTCCACAAGCGGGTGTAGATGTTGTTTTCTTGATCTGACTCGTCGTGGGGTCCGACCATCACGATCCAGGCGGTGCCGTCGCCGTCGAAGGCGACGATCGCCCGGAGATTGCCGAAGAGGTGCTTGACGCAAATCTGGTTGACCGGTGGCTCGCCGGTGAGCCGGTAGTCCAGCGCCGCGCAGCCGCGTTGCTCCAGGTCGTAGGTCCAGTCAAGGAAGGATTTCTTCTCGCTGCCTCGAAGCTTCAGCGCGTCGGCCGCGGCAAGGTTAGTGGTCTCAACTCTCGTCGGCATCCGGGTCCTCGTCGTCTTCGGCCCCCATGCGGGCGCGCAGTTCCTCTAGGCTGACGCCTTGGCCGGTGCGCATCTGCTGGAGGCTTTCGTGGAGGCGTTCATCTTCGAGGACGTGCCGGTCCTGGAGTCGTTGCCATACGGCGTCGGTGAGGCCGCGCTTCATGCCTGTCGCGCGCAGGTCGTCCACGAGCACCTTGATCTCGTACAGGCGGCGTGGGTCGACGAGCTTGACGGTGGTCCCGGGTTCCGTCACCTGGATGAGGAGGCCAGACTCGACCCAGGCGTCCACGGTCCGGCGTGACAGGCCCAGGATTTGGGCGGCGGCCGAAACACGCAGGGGTTGGGCGTCCTCAAGGATGCTTTCCTTTGCAGCCTCGATGTGCCCTATCGCGGCGGATCTGGCGCCTGACTCGGAGGCTGATACCGCCGCGTCGAGCTCGGCGACGATGGCCAGCAAGTTCACCGGGTCAGCTGGACGCCAGTGCCAGGCTGGGCCCTGTACCGCGAGGAGCGGACGGGGAAGCGGTGGCAGGTCGCGGCACCCGTCGTGCCGGCACGGGAGACGCTTCGCCAGGTGCTGCATTGCCCTGGTTTTGCGGACGGCCTCACCCGGTAGGTAGTTCTTGCCGACCGGTCCAGGTACCGGCCGCAGGAACAGGTTCCCCGAAAGTGGGAACCAGTCGTACTCCCCTTGAGTGCGCTGGGCCAGCCAGTCGGTCGCGAACGCGACGAGGACGTCAGGCTCGAAGCGACTGTCCTCGAAGAGCACCTTGATAGCGGTGGCGGCCCGGTAGCTGCCGGTGAAGTTGGCGAGAGCCGTCATCAACTCCGTCGCGTCCGGTTGAGGGGACTCCTGCGCCGCGTACGCCCCCTGGTCGTTCTTGACAACTGCCATATCCCTGCCCTCCATAGCCTTACTGCTCATTATGAAGCCAAAGTGGGCAACAGCATAGTGAACAACCACGCCAGCTGAGACCCGAGCACCCCGGCAGCGTGCGGCCCCCAAGCCCGGACCGCATGCTGCGGCAGCCGACAGTAGGGTCCAGGCGCTCATCGGCCCGCTTCAGCCGGCCTGGCCAGGACTCGGAGGCGGCCAGCCCCACACCGACGGGAAGAGGCTGGAGCCCGAGCGGCAGATCTCCGCACACGGGCCCCACGTCAACCGACGAGCACCAGGCAGGGCAGAACATCTGTTCGATCCCTTGCGGAGGTGGTATCGAAAGGGTGATTCGTAGGAAACATGGGGGCGACACCGAGACAACCTGACCTAAGTTCGACCATGGAGATCACTGCGTCTGCTGTAGTTCGGCGGCTCCCCTTCTTCGTTAAGCCGCAGGCAGGGGAAGCGTTCGCGTCATGGATCACGCGGGCGGCTTTCGATCTGGGGGTCGGGCCGGGCCAGTTCGCCCATGTACTGGGACTGGAGATGAGGAGAGCGTCTGAGGTGACGAGGCCAGCGTTCTTCGGTGTGATCCTCACCGACCAGAGCCGGCAGGGCCTAAGACTGTCCACTGGGCTCCCCGAGAGTGTTCTGGAGGGAATGCAACTCGCTTGCTATGGCGACTCGTTGCTTGATCTGAGTGGCCTGGATGTGGCTACCGAGACGTCCCTGCGGACGGTTTGGACCTCGCAGTGGGTCCAGCTCTATGCCTCGCGCTGTTGTCCGCTGTGTCTGCGTAGCGGAACCGTGTGGCCGCTCTGGTGGCGGTTGGAGGCGGCTGCGATCTGCCCCGTCCATAGCTGCCTGCTGCTCGACGAATGCCCTTCATGCGGCATCCGCTTCCGTCGCGGCAACTACGGCCTCCACCGCGGACTGCTTGCCCGCAGAGGGGCAATGGACCCCCGGCTGTGCGGCAACCGCTCCCATCGCTCCACCGAGTCACTGCCTGGCCTGTGCGAGCAGGTGATAGCCGACCTTCCGGTCACAGCGCTGAGCGATACCCACGTGTTGTCCATGCAGGAACGACTTCTTCAAGCTGCCGACGGGAGTCGGATGAGCGTCTTTGGAGAACGTGTCTCGGCACGCGAGTGGGTCTCGTGCTTGAGGTACTTCGCTGCCATGGTCCGTTCCATGTCCGGCGAGAGCGAGACAGGCAGGTTGCCGGCTGCTCTGCGCAGTAGGTTCGCCAGCTACTTGGCTCGGCGGGAGTCGATGGGGCGGCTGGGTCCGAAGCTGCAGAGCGGGCCGGCGACCTCTACAGACGCGGCGGCGGTCTTCGCATTGACGGCCCCGATGATGCTCTCCTCTGATCTCGAACAGGCGGCGAAGGAGGTCGAGCCGTGGGTCCTACGACTTGTGGCTCATCGGGTCAAGAACAAGATCAGAGATCCGCTCGGCCACATCGACCGTCCGGCGCCACTTGATTCGCTCATCCGGCGCCTCACGCCGCAGTATCGGCGCGTCATTGGGCCCGCAACAGCGCTTCCCAGGACCACTGGGATCAGCTTGCAGCACCTACCTCACCTCCTTGCCGAGCGGGACTACGACGACCTGATCAGCCGTCACATGCACCGCACCCACGCGGTGACCGGCCGGCTCATGGCTGCCGTCGCTCTCGCCAAACACGTCTCCGGGTCAGATACATGGGCCGCGGCGGCGGAGGCTCTCGGTATGGAGCGCGATGTCGCCGAGCGTGTCACGGGTGGCATCGGCAACCGCATCGCCGATTCCGCCGGCTTCTGGCAGGGCGTCGGGGAGGCGTCCCTTCGTCTGAAGGAACGCGGTCTGGTGGACTATGCCGCCCGGCGGGCAGCACTGAGCACGCTGAGGCGCGTTCCGTTGGAGGATTTGACGGTGATGTGCCGCCAGACCGGCATCCGCGCCACCGATCAGCGCTCCCGGTATGCGGCTGTATGGATCTGGACAGAGACGACGGGAGGTGATCACCGGAAGTCTCCCGGCTTCGCTGGCGCCTGGCATGGCGTCAGTCAAGGTGGCAACGATCTCGGCTGGTGGAAGTTCCGGCAGAACGTGCAGCCCATACTGCGGGAGCCGCTGAGCGCGTGGGCAGCTCGTCTGCTCGCTGCAAGCGGAGTGCACTAGCCATGGCCAAGCACCGGGCTCTGCACCCGATTCGGCTCGCCCGCGACCAGGTGCTGGTCCGCTACTACGACCACGGCGGCCGCGAACGGCTGGCATCGCTTCAAGAAGCCGGTCTCCTCCGCTTCGAAGACCTACCACCGGCACGCGAGATCCCGTCCTACGCTGGCCAGCGCCATACCCCCGGCCGCTACTGGTCTGCCAGCGGCAACCGCATGGTGGGCTACGAGTCTTGGCTTGAAGGTCAGTGGATGCGCCTGCTCGATTTCGACCCCACGGTAGCCAACTTCGTCTCTCAACCATTCATCCTCGAAGGCGTCGACCAGGATGGTCATTGGCTCCACGTCCCTGATCTCTTCGCACGCCGGACCGACGGCACGGTGATGCTCGTGGACGTCAAAGCAGACCGCTTCGCCGCGACCCCGCGCGCCACCCGTCAACGCGAGCGCACAGAGAACGCATGCCGGACCCTCGGCTGGGACTACCAGTGGGTCACCGAGCCGGATCCTCTCACCATCGCCACAGTCTCCTGGCTCGCCGGATACCGGCGGCCTCTCAACGCCGCCGCCCCGCTGGCGGATCCGATCCTCGACCTCGCCCGCAGCCCAATTCCGATCGGCCAACTCGTTTCGTTCCAGCGTGCCCCCGAGATCGCCCGGCCCGTGGTCTACCACCTCATGTGGCACCACCGTCTCCTGTTCGACGCCACGCTGCCGCTTCGCGATACCACCCTCGTCCGCGCCAGCCCGGGAGGAACCCGATGAGCCGCCAGCGAATCGCCGTCGGCGATTGGATCGCGTTCGAGGACGAGCGTCACCAGGTCGCCGGGCTGGATGGCCAGACCATCCGCCTGCGCTCAGAAGTTGGCCGCGTCCAGACCGTCTTGGTCAACCTCGTGCTTACCGATCCGACCTTCCGGCAAGCCAGCGCTCCGCTGTTGCCTGTCGGAGGGGCCACCGGCGATGTCGACCCCACAGGGGTTCTTGCCTCGCTGCCCGATCATGTCAGGGCCGAAGCCCTTGCTCTCGAGGAACACATCCGTGAGGTCAACAGCGGCTACCGATCTGGTGATCCGCTACGGTCGGCCCCTGGTGAGCCAAGGCGCGAGTACCATCCAGACCTCCCGCGGACCGCCCGTACCCAGGCCAAGGCCGCCGAGCTCGGCGTCACGCCCCGGCGCATCGAGCAGTACCAGAAGCAGTATCGCGACGCAGGACTGTGGGGCCTGGTCGACCGCCGGAAGGCCCGCGTCCCAAACCCGGTCGGAAACCTTGATCCGCGGGTCGTCCAAGCGATCCTTGACCAAGCGGCTGCCGAGCGTAACGACAGCTCAGCAACCATTGGCGGTCGCTTCTACCGTCGTGTCACAAACAGGCTCGACGCCGAGCACGGCACCAGTACCGTCGCCATGCCTTCCAAAGACGTCTTCAGGCGTGCCGTCGACCATTTGGTTCGCCACAGCCCCGCTGGCCCGGCATACCGTCGTCAGAGCGCGGGGAACCAGCCTGACCGGACCTTCGGGCACGTCCTCGCGACCCGCCCCGGCGAAGTCGTCATGCTCGACACCACCCCACTCGACGTCCTCGCTTACGACCCTGAGACCGCCACCACCATGCGGATCGAACTCACGATCGCTCTCGACGTCGCCACTCGCTCGATTCTTGCCTGGCGCATCACACCCGAGGCTACGAAAGCCATCGACATCGGTCTGCTGATCGCCGATGTGATGACTCCAGAGCCAATGCGTCCTGCGTGGAAGGACGCACTGCGCTACCAGATGCTTCGCGTCCCCTACGACCGGCGCCTCTCACTGGACGAGCGCCTGGCCGAAGCCGCAGCCCGCCCCGTCGTCTACCCCGAGACGATCCTGTATGACCACGGTAAGCCGTACATCTCGGTCATTGTTCAACGCGCGTGCACGCGTTGGCGTATCAATCTCCAGGACGCTCGCAAGCTCAAGCCAACCGACAAGCCACAGGTCGAGCGCCTTTTCGGTAGCATTCGCACCCAGTTCTCCGAGCATGTCGCTGGCTACAAGGGACCCAATGTTGCTTCCCGAGGAAGCACTGTCGAGAACCAAGCTCGCTGGACCATCGACGAAATCACTGAGTTCTTCGCCGAGTACGTCATCGCTGTCTACCAGCGGCAGCACCACCGTGGCCTGAACCTGAGCGGCTTTCCCGACCTGCGCGTCTCACCGAACGAGGCCTACCGCATGGCACTCGGCTCGGCCGGGTTCGTCGACTGCCCCCAAGACCCAAACCTGTACTACGAGCTCCTGCCAATTGCCCCGCGCACCATCCAGCCCTACGGCGTCCAGATCGGCTACCTCATCTACGACGCCGAAATCCTTTACCAGTATCGCGGCACCAAGGCCCCCTATCCGGACGGCCACTGGCCGATCCGCTACGACCCCCGCAACCTGCTGCACAGCTACTTTCTCGACCCCGCCGACGGCCGCTGGCACACCTTGCGCTGGATTCATGCCCTCGCCGAGCACCAGCCGTTCACCGACATCACTCTGCGCGTAGCGAAACAGCAGGTCGAGCAACGCGGAGGCTCCCCAGCCGAACAGACTGAAGTCGCCGCCGCTCTCGTCGAGTTGCAGAACAGGACGGACGCTCCAGAAACCTGGCGCACCGACCGCAAGCGCCTCGTCCGTGACAGCCAACGCGCCGCCGAACAGCAGCGCGATGAGTCCCGCTCCCAGCCTGCAGTCAGGACACCACCACAGCTGTCCATCATTCCAAGGGCACGCACCGATCAGCAGCCCGAGACCGACAGCACTCTCGGCATCGACCTATCCGGCCTCGAGCCGGCCGAAATCTGGTCCCCCTACGGAGAACAGGCATGACCATGAGCTTCTTCGCTCACCCAGGACTGTCAGAACCTCGGACGAAGGAGGAGTGGAGGTCCTATCTGCACGCGGTCCCGCCCAGGCGACCCGGGCTTACAACCCTCGATGCCTACGTCGCGATGGCCAAAAACGAGCGCGACGAGTTCAATCATGCCCGCCACGACTACCACAGTGCCCTCGTTCTGATCCGTACCGGTCAGATGCGCCGCCATCACTCCGTCATCGAGCGCCGAATGCGCGTCAACTCCCGCCAAGCAGCAGGTGCCCGCCGCGGCATCGTCCTGGACGGCCCACCGACCGTCGGCAAGTCCACCCTTATCAAGCTGTATGCCGCCGACTACGAACGTGCCCTCCGCCACCGACACCCCGAACGCTTCGCGACGAACTACGAAGTCAGTGGTCGGCTTATCGACTACACCCCGGTCGTATACCTCAACATCCCCACCAAGGCGACTCCAAAACACCTCAGTATGCTCCTCGCTGACTATCTGGCTATGCCATACCGATCGGGTGCGACCATGGTCCAGATCACCAATGCCGTCCTCGATACGCTCCGCTGGGTCGGCACTGAGCTCGTGATCATCGACGACGTGCACTTCCTCGACCTTTCGGCCCGAGACGGAAAGGTTGCCAACGAGCACCTGAAGTACCTGGCGAACCACACAGCCGCCACCTTTGTGTACACCGGTGCCGATCTGAAGACCAGTGGCCTGTTTCTCGAAGGCCGCGGTAGCACTCAGGCAACTCAGACCTCCGGACGCAACACCCTGCTCCACGTCACACCCTTTGGCCGGACTACGCAAGACCAGACAGAATGGGTCCAGACGATCATGGCCCTGGAGAACACCCTCTGTCTCTTCGATCACCGGCCCGGCACGCTGCCGAGCCTGCACCGCTATCTCTATGACCGCACCCAAGGCAGCATCTGCGCCCTCTCAGACCTGATCCGCGAGTCCGCTATCGAAGCTGTGGACACGGGTGCTGAAGCTGTCTCTGAAGCCCTCATGGACACCATCGAGATCAGTCACGCTGCTCAAGCCGCCTACACTGCAAGTGTCAGCCGACGGCCCGTTCGCAAACACCACGCAGCTACAACTGCCAGCTGAGACCGCTTCGCAGAAAGCGAAATGTTCACCGCGCGCTGCCCGCGAACGTGCTGAGCGGCAAACATTTCGTCCTGCTGGTCAGAGCGCTGCTGCGCGAAGGATTCCCCACTGTCCTACAAGGGCGTCGAGTTGCTCCCTGGTGGCCTGGTTGAGGCTGATCGGCCCGGCCCGGGCGGCCGCCGGGGCGCCTGCGGCCGGGCCGCCACCGCTGCCTCCGCCGACCAGGATCTGCTCGCCGTCGGTGAGCACCCGGGCCAGGTTGAGGCCGTCGGTGGCCGTGTCGGGCAGCGCGCCGCCCGCCAGTACGAGCGCGTCGGCCACTCTAGCCCCGCTCGGCAGCGTCCGCAGGCCGGGGTGGTGGACCTTGCCCGCCACATCGACCACCACGGTCGGCCCCGACGGCGGCCCGGCCCCCGACCTCGGCCCGGCGGACGGGCCGGCAGCGACGGAGGCGGACGCCGCCACCGTGCCCGGAACGGCGACCCCCGAGGGGCGGCCGAGCCAGAAGTGCTGGACGGCGTACCCGACCGCGAGCAGCAGGAGCACCGCGAGGCCGAGCACCGCCCGGCGGTCGAACAGCAGCCCGCGCAGCACCAGCGGCTCAGGACCGCCACCGATGCCGGCAGGCGGAAGGGCCTCGGCGACCGGCTCAGGAGGCCGGGCGGCAGCAGCGGCCTCCTGAGCCGGCGTCAGGAACAGGTGGGTCAGCCGCCCGCGGACGGTCTCGGCGGTCTCCTGGCGACGGGCAGCACCCGGGGTCATCGTTCTCATGCCGAGGACGGTACGAGCCCCCGCCCGAACAGCCCGGAAAAGGTCCTCGGCTGGGGAAAACCCCGGCCTGTGGACAACCAGAGTCCCTCGAAGGAGGGAGTTTCAGCGCGGCGCGACCACCACGGCCAGCAGCCCCGGCCCGACGTGGGCCCCGATGACCGCGCCGACCTCCACCACCGACAGCTCCCGCAGCCCCGGTACCCGGGCCCGCAGCCGCTCCGCCAACGGCTCGGCCCGGTCCTCGGCGGCCAGGTGGTGCACGGTGATGTCCACCTCGTCCGCCCCCGCCGCCTCGGCCGCGATCTCCTCCAGCCGGGCGATCGCCCGGGAGGCCGTCCTGACCTTCTCCAGCGGTTCGATCAGACCCCCGGAGAGGTGCAGCAGCGGCTTGACCGAGAGGGCGGAGCCGAGCAGGGCCCTGGCGGCACCGATCCGGCCGCCCCGGCGCAGGTACTCCAGGGTGTCCACGTAGAAGAAGCCGCTGGTCCGCCCGGCCCGGTCGGCAGCGGCGGCCGCCACCGCGTCCAGGTCGTGGCCGTCCTCGATCGCCCGGGCCGCCGTCAGGACGCTGTGGCCGAGCGCCATTCCGACCAGTCGACTGTCCACCACCTGCACCGGAAGATCCGCCTCGGCGGCGGCCAGCCGGGCGGAGTCACAGGTGCCGGAGAGTTCGGCGGAGAGGTGCACCGAGACGACGCCGGTGGCACCCGCCTCGGCGGCGGCCCGGTAGGCGGCCGCGAAGGCCTCCGGCCCGGGCCGGGAGGTGGTCACCCGCTGCTTGGCCCGGAGCGCCTCGGCGACGTCCTTCGGGGAGATCTCCACCCCCTCGGTCAGCGCCGCGTCGCCGACCACGACGCTGAGCGGGACCACCGTGATCCGATGCCGGTCTATGGCCTGCTGCGGAAGGTAGGCCGTGGAGTCGGTGACGAGCGCGAGGCGGTGGGACATGTGCCGGAGGGTACTCCCCACCCGCCCGGTCGGGACAACACGGGCCGTGGCAGCGGGCGGGCGGCGCACGGACCGGCGGGCTCGGCCCGACTCAGGCGGAGCGCTTGCGCAGCCGCTGGGCGAGGTCGGTCAGCCCCAGCAGTTCCTCGGCGCTCACCCCGCGCTTGCCCGCGATGCCCTTCCGCCCGCCCTGCGGAGCAGCGGCGGCAGCGGCAGTAGGACTGGAAGGCGTACCGGAATCCCAGTGCCGGAGCGCCCCCGCCTCGCTCTCGCACTCCTCCGCGAGCCGCGAGAGCTCGTCGTCGGCGAAGCGCTGCATCCGGTCCTGCGCCGCCCAGCGCATCGACTCGGCCGCGTGCGTGATCCGCTCGGCCCGCTCGCGCAGCTCCGGCAGCTTGGCCGCGACCCGGCCGGCCTCCGGCTCCAGCTCCAAAGTCCGCAGCTCGCCGTCCAGTTCGGCGGCGTGTGCGTCGAGCCGGCTCAACAGCTGGAGCGATTCGGCGAGTTGGGAATCCTCGGCGAGGCCGGCCGCGAGCACCTTGCGGGTGCTGTCGAGCGCGGAGCGCAGGGCGAGCCGGACGGTGGAGATCTCGCCATGGGCACCGGGCTTGGCGAAGGACTTGGCCTTCAGCGCGGTGTTCTCGAACGCCCGACGGGCCTTCGCCTCCTCCTGGGAGATCTTGGCCGCAGCGGCCTTGCCCAGTTTGGCGGCGCCGACCCCGAGCATGACCAGGAGCCCGACTCCGAACAGCAGGGCCAGACCGAGAACCACGCCGAGCATGTCCATCACGCGCCACCTTCCACCACGCCGGCCACCGCGGCCGTACGGCCACCGCTCCCCCGGAGAACGGCAGTACGACCACCCAGGGTTCCAAGGTAGCCGTACCGACCGGTGGAACGGCACGGCAGAACGGGCCGGGCCCCGATAGTCCGGCAGATATCGGGGTCGGGGTCAGGGATGTCCCTGACCCCGCCCCCTCCGGGCCCGACCGGACCCGCCGGCCCCGGACCCGACCCCGGCCCCACCCCTGGATCACGTCACGTCAGCCCGGACGAACACCCCGTCGGTCTCCGGGTACCGGGCAGCCGAAACCGAGCGGCCCCGCCCGGAAGGAACCCGGGCGGGGCCGCTCGTCTGCCTGATCCGTCGTCAGCCGGTGACGATGTTCACCAGCTTCGGCGCCCGGGCGATCACCTTGCGCACCGGGGCGTCGCCGATGGCGGCGACCACGGCCGGGTCGGCCAGGGCCAGCGCCTCCAGCTCGGCGTCGGTGATGCTCGGCGAGACCTCCAGGCGGGCCTTCACCTTGCCCTTGATCTGGACCACACAGGTGACCGCCTCGTCCACCGCGTAGGCCGGGTCGGCCACGGGGTAGTCGGCGTAGGTCAGCGTCTCGGTGTGGCCCAGGCGGCGCCACAGCTCCTCGGCGATGTGCGGAGCCAGCGGGGCGACCATCAGCACCTGCTGCTCGGCCACCGACCGGGGGGTGGAGCCGCGCTTGACCAGGAAGTTGTTCAGCTCGATGGCCTTGGCGACCGCCGTGTTGAAGCGCAGCCCGGCCATGTCGCCGCGGATGCCGTCGATCGCCTTGTGCAGCGCGCGCAGGGTCGCCTCGTCGGGCTCCTCCTCCGTCACCACCAGCTCGCCGGTGGTCTCGGAGACGATGTTGCGCCACAGCCGCTGCAGGAAGCGGTACGAGCCGACCACCGCGCGGGTGTCCCACGGGCGGGAGACGTCCAGCGGGCCCATCGACATCTCGTACAGGCGCAGGGTGTCGGCGCCGTACTCGTCCGCGATCTCGTCGGGCGCGACCGCGTTCTTCAGCGACTTGCCCATCTTGCCGGCCTCGCGCTTGACCGCCTCGCCGTTCCAGAAGTACTGGCCGTCCCGCTCCTCGACCTCGGCGGCGGGCACCGGGAAGCCCCGGTCGTCGCGGTAGACGTCGGCGGTGATCATGCCCTGGTTGAACAGCTTGTGGAACGGCTCCACCGAGGAGACGTGCCCCAGGTCGTGCAGCACCTTGTGCCAGAACCGCGCGTACAGCAGGTGCAGCACCGCGTGCTCGGCCCCGCCGACGTACAGGTCGGCGCCGCCGCCCGGCTTCTGCGCGGTCGGGCCCAGCCAGTACTGCTCGTTGGCGGGGTCGACCACCTTCTCGCCGTTGCTCGGGTCGACGTAGCGCAGCTCGTACCAGCAGGAGCCGGCCCAGTTGGGCATGGTGTTGGTCTCGCGGCGGTACGACTTGACGCCGTCGCCCAGGTCCAGCTCGACGTTGACCCAGTCCTCGTTGCGGGACAGCGGGGTCTTCGGCGAGGAGGTCGAGTCGTACGGGTCGTAGGTGTGCGGCGAGTAGTCCTCCACCACGGGGACCTCGACCGGCAGCATCGACTCGGGCAGCGCGTGCATCACGCCGTCCTCGTCGTAGACGATCGGGAAGGGCTCGCCCCAGTACCGCTGGCGGCTGAACAGCCAGTCGCGCAGGCGGTAGTTGACGGTGCCCTCGCCGATGCCGCGCCCGGCCAGCCACTCGGTGGCGGCGGCCTTGGCCTCGACCACGGACAGCCCGTCCAGTGACAGGTCGTCATGGGCCGAGTTGACGATCACCGAGTCGTAGGTGTCGAACGCGTCGTCCCAGGTGGACGGGTCGTCGCTGCGGCCGTCGGTCGGCTGCACCACGCAGCGCATCGGCAGCGCGAAGGCGCGGGCGAAGGCGAAGTCGCGGGTGTCGTGCGCGGGCACGGCCATGATCGCGCCGGTGCCGTAGCCCATCAGCACGTAGTCGGCGATGAAGACCGGGACCTGCTCGCCGCTGACCGGGTTGGTCGCGTACGCGCCGGTGAAGACACCGGTCTTGACCTTGGCGTCGACCTGGCGCTCGACGTCCGACTTGGCGGCGGCCTCGGCCCGGTAGGCCGCGACGGCCTCGGCGGGGGTGGCGGCGCCGCCCTTCCAGTCGTCGTGCGCACCGGCCGGCCAGGCGGCCGGGACGATGGTGTCGACCAGCTCGTGCTCGGGCGCCAGCACCATGTAGGTGGCGCCGAACAGGGTGTCAGGACGCGTGGTGAAGACGGTGATCGCGCCGCCCTCGACCGCGAAGTCGACCCGGGCGCCCTCGCTGCGGCCAATCCAGTTGCGCTGCTGCAGCTTGATCGCCTCGGGCCAGTCCAGCAGGTCCAGGTCGCCGATCAGGCGGTCGGAGTACGCGGTGATCCGCATCATCCACTGGCGCAGCTTCGACTTGAAGACCGGGAAGTTGTCGCGCTCGGAGCGGCCGTCGGAGGTGACCTCCTCGTTGGCCAGCACGGTACCCAGCCCGGGGCACCAGTTGACCGGCACCTCCTTCGAGTACGCCAGCCGGTACTCGCCCAGCACCTCCTCGCGCTCGGCGCCCGACAGCTCGGCCCAGGGCCGGCCGTCCGGGGTCGGCCGCGAGCCGTCCTCGAACTGGGCCACCAGCTCGGGGATCGGGCGGGCCTTCTCCGCGTCCGCGTCGTACCAGGAGTTGAAGATCTGCAGGAAGATCCACTGCGTCCAGCGGTAGTAGTCCGGGTCGATCGTCGAGATCGAGCGGCGCGGGTCGTGCCCCAGGCCCAGGCGGCGCAGCTGCTGCCGCATGTTGGCGATGGCGGCGTCGGTGGTGATCCGCGGGTGCTGGCCGGTCTTGACCGCGTGCTGCTCGGCCGGCAGGCCGAACGCGTCGTAGCCCAGGGTGTGCAGCACGTTGTGACCGGTCATCCGCTGGTAGCGGGCGAAGACGTCGGTCGCGATGTAGCCCAGCGGGTGGCCGACGTGCAGGCCCGCGCCGGACGGGTACGGGAACATGTCCATGATGAAGCTGTGCGGCTTCGAGACGACGTCACCCGCGGCCGGGTCGGCCAGCGCGCCGGCCGGGTTGGGGGCGTTGAACGTCCCCTCCTTCTCCCAGAGGTCCTGCCAGCGGGACTCGATCTCGGCGGCCAGCGTCGCGCCGTAGCGGAAGGGCTCGGTGG
The DNA here is from genome assembly GCF_040296785.1 of Kitasatospora sp. NPDC002040. NCBI lineage: Bacteria > Bacillati > Actinomycetota > Actinomycetes > Kitasatosporales > Streptomycetaceae > Kitasatospora > Kitasatospora sp. NPDC002040. The sequence continues at coordinate 354,358 of NZ_JBEOXV010000004.1, forward strand.
CAGCGGCCTCGGCCGCGGCGGGGGTCGTCTCGCTCATGGTCCTTCGGGCTCCATCTGAATGTCAGTTCGCGAACGGCGGCGGGAAACAAAAAAGCCCCTCGCAGGAGGGGACGCCACGCCGACTCCGGCCATTCGGCCGGCCCTGGTCAGCGCGGCCGGCTAAGAAGCAGGCGCACGGTTCGCATGGCCACAGGGTACCGCACCCGCCTGCGGCGCCCGCTGCACCTTTTCGCCGGACGCCCGGCGGACCGGGGTCCGAGGCCCGGCCGAGGTGCGGTTCCGCCGCGCGGGCGGCGCCCACCGCAGGAGGAGTGGGAACGGGGCCGGGCGGCCGCAGTCCCCTGACGTTAGCCCCTGGCCGAGGCGTCGAACTCGCGCAGCGCCCGCGCGACCCGCGCCGACTGCATGCCGGCGGCCAGGGCGCGGGCCTCGTCGGCGATCCGGTCGGCCGCCTCGCGGTCGCCGGTGCGCAGGTAGGAGTCCGCCAGTCGGACCATCAGCAGCGCCTTGGCCCGGGCCCGTTCGGGCGCCAGCACCGCGATCGCGCCGGCCAGCAGCTGCTGGGCCCGCTCGTGGTCGCCGAGGAAGAGGAAGCCCTCCCCCACCATGCCCTCCAGGTCGGCCCGCTCCTGGACGTGCTCCTGGTCGCCCTCCAGCGCCTGGAACGCCCGCTCCGCGACCGCCTCGGCACTGATCTGCTCGCCCTTGCGGCCGTGCGCCCGGGCGATCCGGCCGAGCTGGAGCGCCCGCTCACGGGGCGTCAGGACCTCGTCCGCCGCCCGCAGCGCGGTGGAGAGCATGGCGACCGCGTCCAGCCCCCGCCCGCCCGAGTTGTGGGTGGCCTGCACGGCCAGGCAGCCGACCACGCCGACCCCGAGCCGGGGGTCGCCCGAGACGTGTGCGGCCCGCAGCGCGGCGACGAAGGCCCGCTGGGCGGCCGCGTCGTTGCCCAGGTCGTAGTTGGCCCAGCCGACCAGCCGGGCCAGCCTGCTGGCCGCGCCGTACAGCTCGCGGCCGAGCAGCTCGTCGTACGCGCCGAGCTCCAGCAGCTTGCCGATCATCGCGAGTTCGGCCTTGGCCAGGTCGAGGATCAGCCCGCCGCCGTACGCCCGCTCCAGCCGCTGCTTGCTGTCGTAGCTGAGCCGCAGGTCGGCGAGCTGCTCGGGAGCTATCCGCAGCGCACCCTCGCCGCCGGTCAGTTCGGGCGCCGGGGAGGCCCAGTGCCGGGCGGCCTGCTGGAGCTCGTCGCCCCGGAACAGGTCGGTGAGCCGGACCGGGGCGGCGTCCGCGCCCGCCTCGCGTAGCGCGGTCTGGGCGGTGTCGGCGGTCCACGGGTCGGTGAGCAGCCGCGGCGAGAGGATCTTGGCGCCCCGGCCGCTGCCCATCTGACCCCAGAGCTGCTCGTACGTCACCGCGATGCCGACCGTGCGGCTGAGCACCTCGCAGACCGTCTGGTCGTGCGGGCTGCGCGGGACCATGCCCCGGTCGCGCCACTTGTACGGGGCGGTGGAACTGATCGCCAGCGCGGGCGGCAGGACGGCGTTGAGCTCGCGGGCCAGCCGCTCCGGGCTCCAGCCGAGCTGGTGCAGGATGCGGGCCAGCTCCTCGTTCCTTCTGCGCTCCAGGTCGGCCATGGCACCGACGGTATCGGGCCGCCTCGAACACCGGGCAGGGAACCCCCGAAACGGAAGAGGGCCCCTCCCGATCCCGGGAGGGGCCCTCTTCACCGATTGTGGAGCTACGGAGAATTGAACTCCGGACCTCTTGCATGCCATGCAAGCGCTCTACCAACTGAGCTACAGCCCCGCGTCATCCGGCGTTTCCCCCGGCGACGTCGCTAACTTTACACGCTCCCCGGCCTACTCCCCTAATCCCTTCCGGCCGCCGTCGCCCGACGGGTGCGGAGCGCGAAGAGGGCGGCCAGCGCGAAGGCCGACGCGATCACCGAGACCGTCACCAGCAGCGCCCGGCCGGACTCGGCGGGCGGGGCGGGCAGCGAGGCCCGGCCGAGGAAGAGGGTGCCGAGCAGCGCCACCCCGACCACCTGGCCGAGCTGGATCACCGTCACCATGACGCCGCTGCCGTCCGCCGCGTCGGCCGGGTCGACCCGGCCGAGGGCGGCGCCGAACAGCGGGCTGTACGCGCAGCCGACCGCCAGGCCGCCCGCGGTGAGCACCAGCTCGGCGCCGAAGCCGATGTCCGCGCCGCCGCTCACCAGCGCGCCGAAGACCAGGTACGCCCCGGCCGTGGCGCCCAGCGCCAGCGGCGGCAGCCGCCGGTGCAGGCGCTTGGGCAGCCGCTGCCAGTGCAGGCTGGAGAGCCCGAAGGCGACCGCCACCGGGGCGGAGAGCAGCCCGGCCCGCAGCGCGCCGTAGCCGAGCCCGGCCTGCTGGTGCAGGGCGAAGCTGAACATGAAGCCGGCGAAGGCCGCCATGATCAGGAAGATCGCCCCGGCGGCGGGCAGCAGCCCCGGCGCCCGCAGCACCCGGCCGGGCACCAGCGGCTGGCCGCCCCGGGCCGCGATCCGGCGCTCGACCACGACGAACACCCCGAACAGCACGGCACTGCCCGCCAGCAGCACCCAGCCCCACACCGGCCAGCCCAGCTCGTGGCCGAGCACCAGCGGCACCACCAGCAGACCGAGCGCGGCCGCCAGCACCACCAGGCCGACCAGGTCGAAGCGGCGGCTGCGGTCCCCCGGCAGCACCGGCAGCAGTCGGCGGCTGCCGACCAGCAGCGCCAGCCCGATCGGCACGTTCACCAGGAAGACCGGCCGCCATCCCGCCCCGAACAGGTCGGCGTTCACCAGCACCCCGCCGAGCACCTGCCCGACCGCCATCCCGCCCGCCAGCACCGCCGAATACAGCCCGAGCGCCCTGACCCGGGCCGCCCCGGTGAAGGTCCGCTGGACCAGGCTCATCACCTGAGGCACCATCAGCGCCGCCCCCGCGCCCTGGAACACCCGGAAGCCGATCAGCCAGCCGGTGCCCGGTGCCAGCCCGCAGGCCAGCGAGGCGAGCGTGAACGCGGCCAGCCCCAGCCGGAACAGCCTGCTGTACCCGTGCCGGGCCCCGAGCCTGGCACCGGTGATCAGCAGCACCGCGTACGCGATGGTGTAGCCCGCCACCACCAGTTGCAGGGCTGCGCCCGAGGCCCCCAGGTCGGTCCGGATGCTCGGCACCGCGACGTTGACGATGGAGACGTCCAGCAGGGCCATGAACTGGCCCAGCAGCACGAGGGCGAGCAGCAGCCCGGGGCGGGTCGGAGCGGGGGCCGGGGCCACGGCGGCGGCAGGGGTCTGAAGGTCCGTCATGCCGCCAGCCTGACGGCAGGCGGGTACTGGTGGTTAGAGCCTGCCGATCCTGGTACCGGCAGCACCCGGCTCCCGACGATCCGTCAGGATGGGGGCATGACCGTGCTCGACGAACGGACCGCCGCCGACCGACGCCGCCCCGAGCTGGCCGCCTTCCTGCGCGCCTGCCGGGGCCGGATCACCCCGAAGGCGGTCGGGCTGCCGCCCGGCCCGCGCCGCCGCACCCCCGGCCTGCGCCGGGAGGAGCTGGCGCAGCTCGCCGGGGTCGGGGTCACCTGGTACACGTGGCTGGAGCAGGGACGGCCGATCAACGCCAGCGAACAGGTGCTGGAGGCAGTGGCCAGGGCGCTGCGGCTGGACGGCACCGAACGCGAGCACCTGTTCCGGCTGGCCGGGATCAACGCGGTGCGGGCGGCCGACCCGGCCGCGGCCGCCCTCGACCCGGGCACCCACCTGATCCTGGACCAGCTCAACCCGCTGCCGGCCGCCGTCTGCAACGGCCGCTACGACCTGCTGGCGCACAACACCGCCTACGACACCCTGTTCCCCGGCGCGACCCGACCCAGGACGCCGGGCGGGCGGCGGAACAGCATGTGGTGCGCCTTCACCGTGCCGCCCTGCTGCAACCCGTTCCTGAACCGGGACACCGAGCTGCCCCGGATGGTCGGGGTGCTGCGCGGCGCGTACGGACGGCACCTCGGGGAGCCCGCCTGGGAGGAGTACATCCGGGACCTGGCGGCGGCCAGCCCGGAGTTCCGCGAGCTGTGGGCCCGTCAGGAGGTGGCGCCGCCGCGGAACTCGCTCAAGGTGTTCCGGCACGCGGCGGTCGGCGACCTGCGCTTCCGGGCCTCGTACCTGACCATGCCGAGCACGCCCGAGGCGTACCTGGTGGTCTACACCCCGGAGCGCCCGGAGGACCGGACCGCGCTGGAGTGGCTGGCCGCCCACCCGGACACTCCGCCGGCCGACCACCGGCACCAGTGACGACCGAAGGCCGCCTCCCCTGGGGGAGACGGCCTTCGGTGTGTTGTGGAGCTACGGAGAATTGAACTCCGGACCTCTTGCATGCCATGCAAGCGCTCTACCAACTGAGCTACAGCCCCGCGTGCCGCACGGTCCTGTCACGGACCGCCGAAGCGGAGTGGAGCTACGGAGAATCGAACTCCGGACCTCTTGCATGCCATGCAAGCGCTCTACCAACTGAGCTACAGCCCCGCACCCGGAGGACTTCCCGCCTGCCTTCCGGCCTGCGTTCTTTCCTGCGAACGAGGAAGACTCTAGCTGGTCAGGGCCGGAACTGCGAAATCCGGGCCCCGCTCAGGTCTCGTCGCCGATCACCGGCTGCGGCAGCGTGCCCGCGTTGTGCTCCAGCAGCCGCCAGCCGCGCGCGCCCTGGCCGAGCACCGACCAGCAGCAGTTGGAGAGTCCGCCGAAGCGCTCCCACTGGGTCGGCTCCAGGTCGAGCAGCCGGCCGAGCATGGTGCGGATCGTCCCGCCGTGGCTGACCACGACCAGCGTGCCGTCCTCCGGGAGCTTCTCCACCGCGGCCAGCACCACCGGGACGGACCGGTCCGCCACCTCGGTGCTCAGCTCGCCGCCGCCGCGCCGGACCGGCTCGCCCATCGCCCAGGCGTCGTACTGCTCCGGGAAGCGGGCCCGGATCTCCTGGTTGGTCAGGCCCTGCCAGTCACCCGCGTAGGTCTCCCGCAGGCCCTCGTGGTGGTCCACCTCAAGGCCGGTGACCCGGGCCAGCTCCTCGGCGGTCCGCCGGGCGCGCTTGAGGTCGGAGGAGATCAGCAGGTCGGGCCGCAGACCGGAGAGCAGCTTGGCCGCCCGCTGCGCCTGGAAGACGCCCTGATCGGTCAGCTCGATGTCGGTGCTGCCCTGGAACCGCGACTCGAGGTTCCAGGAGGTCTGGCCGTGCCGCCAGAAGACGATGCGCGGACCCCGCGCCTTGCCGCTCAGCTCTCGTCCTCGGAGATCACGTTGCCCGCGGCATCGGTGACGGCGTTCTCCGGGCGGTTGCGGGTGGCCAGCGCGTCGGCCGGCACCGGCAGCTCGGGGCAGTCCTTCCACAGGCGGTCGAGGGAGTAGAAGGAGCGCTCCTCGGAGTGCTGGACGTGCACCACGATGTCCAGGTAGTCCAGCAGGATCCAGCGGCCCTCGCGCTCGCCCTCGCGGCGGACGGGCTTGATGTCCAGCTGCTCGCGCAGCTGCTCCTCGATCTCCTCGGCGATCGACTTCACCTGGCGGTCGTTGTTCGCCGAGGCGATCAGGAAGGCGTCGGTGATCGCCAACACCTCGCTGACGTCGAAGGCGATGATGTCGTGGGCCAGCTTGTCGGCCGCCGCCTGGGCGGCGACGTTGATGAGTTCCTGGCTGTGCTCGGTGGCAGTCACGGTGTTCTTCCGGCTCGTCGTATGAGATTCGCCTTCCAGGATCTCACGAACGCGCCCGGGCCCCGGTCGACCGACCGGGGCCCGGGCGCGCTGCGGTGCCGCTACTGCGCCTTGGGGGGCTGGTAGTCCTTGCCCAGCACCACCACGAGGTCCGCGTTCTGGGCGGCGGTGACCTTCTTCACCGCGGTGTCCTTGAGCCCCAGCGTGAGCGCCAGCTGCTGGGCGGTCGGCAGCTTGGCGTCGTCGGTGTACCGGATCTCACTGAGCGGCTGGACCGCGACCTTGCCGATGCCGGGCAGCAGCTCCAGGCCGGAGTTGGTGACCAGGGCGGTCGCCGTGGCGGCCACGTCGTCGTTGCCGACGGCGTTCTGCAGCGTGACCCGGGTGCTCCGGCCCGCGACCGACTGCGCGTTCTTCACCGTGCCGCCGAGCACGTCCTTCACCTGCTTGCCCGCGGTGGCGTCGTCCAGCGTCCCGTCCGGCTGCACGGTCAGCGCACTGGTGGCCAGGTGGCCGCCCTTGGTGAGCTGGGCCAGCTGGACCAGCACCCCGGCCAGGGCCGCCTCGGGCAGCGAGGGGTCGGGCACGGCGCCGACCCGGTGCACCACGTCCTGGGCTTCCTTCAGATCCGTGGGCATCACCTTGAGCACGCCGGTCAGCACCTGCCCGAACCGGGCCAGCTGCGCGTCGGTGCTCTCGCCGGGCGCCTGGTAGGTGGCGTACGCCACCGCGGCCACCGCGCTCAGCGTGACGTCCTTGCCGACCGGGGCCAGCTCCTTGCCGCCGGGCAGGTTGCCCTCGCGCACCACGGCGTTGGTGTCCACCTTGATGCCGCCGAGCTGGGCCACCAGCAGCCGCAGGTACGGGGTGTCCAGCCGCCAGGTGCCGCCGATCGGGGCGCCCAGCACCGTGGTCAGGCCCTCGCGGGTGCCGGAGGCGCCGGCCGCGTCCAGCGACTTGCCGAGCTGCTCGGTGGCGGTGATCCCCGAACCCGGCAGCTTGAGGGTGTCGGGCAGCAGCAGCACCGAGGCCTTCTGGCCCGACTGGTCGTTCACCAGCAGCGCGCTGCTCACCTTGCCCTGCAGGTCGCGCAGGTGCACCACGTTCACCGTCCGGCCGCCGGCCGCCTGGGCCGCCGCGCCGTCGCCACCGCGGCCCTGCCACCAGAGGTAGCCTGCCGTACCGCCGGCGACCAGCACCAGCGCGAGCAGCCCGCCGACCAGGCGGTTGCGCAGCCTGCGGCGCCGCTCGTCCCGGCGCTCGCTGCGGGACTCGGCGAACTTCAGCCAGTCGATGACGTCCTCGGTCTGCTCCGCCTCCTCGTCCACGAAGGTGAACTCACCGGTCGGGTAGTCCGCCGCCGGGGCGGCCGGAGCCGCGGGCCTGCGCGGAGCGGGCGGCGCGGCGGCCGCCGGCGGCTCGGCCGGGGGCCGGACCGGCTGGACGGGCAGCACCGGGGCCACCGGCGGCGCGGGCGGAGCCGGCGGGCGGTACTCCTGCTGCGGCTGCTGCCGGTACGGGTCCTGGACGTACTGCTGCGGCTGCCCGTACGCGTCGTAGTAGACCTCGGGCTGCGGCTGCTGCGGCTGGTAGTACTGCTGCTGGTACGGGTCCTGGACGTACTGCTGCGGCTGCCCGTACGCGTCGTACTGGACCTGCTGCTGCGGCTGCGGCGGCTGGTACTCCTGGTAGGGCTCCTGCGGGTACCACTCCTGGTTGCCGCGCTCCTCGGGACCCGTCACGCCGTACCTCCCCGCGCGTACAGCGCCCGCTTGTGGATGTACCGGACCACACCGTCCGGGACGAGGTACCAGACCGGGTCGCCCTTGGCGACGCGGATCCGGCAGTCGGTCGAGGAGATCGCCAGGGCGGGCACCTCGACCAGCGAGACCCCGCCGACCGGCAGGCCCGCGTCGGACAGCACGTGGCCGGGCCGGGTGCAGCCGATGAAGTGCGCCAGTGAGAACAGCTCCTCGGAGTCCCGCCAGGACAGGATCTGGGAGAGCGCGTCGGCGCCGGTGATGAAGAAGAGGTCCGCGTCCGGGTGCAGCGCCCGCAGGTCGCGCAGGGTGTCCACGGTGTAGGTGGGGCCCTGCCGGTCGATGTCGATCCGGCTGACCGAGAACTGCGGGTTCTCCGCCGTGGCGATGACCGTCATCAGGTAACGGTCCTCGGCCGGCGTGACCACCCGGTCGCTCTTCTGCCACGGCTGCCCGGTCGGCACGAAGACCACCTCGTCGAGGTGGAACGCGCTCGCCACCTCACTGGCGGCGACCAGGTGCCCGTGGTGGATCGGGTCGAAAGTGCCACCCATCACGCCGAGGCGCTTGCGTGCCCGCACTCCGGGGGTCTCGGCCTGCTGTCCCATGCCGCCACACCTTACGCGAACCGGATTGCGGCCGGGCAAGCCCGCCCGGCCGCCGGATGCACGTCTGCTCAGCGGTCGCGGTTGAACCGGGTGGTGATCCAGAGCAGCAGCAGCAGGATGCCCAGGCCGGCACCACCGGTGAGGTACGGGCTCAGGCTGTCGTGGTTGCCGCCCTCGGAGGCGCCTTCGGCCAGCTTGGTCAGGAGGGGCAGTGCAGAAGTGCTCATGGTCGGCAGGACCTTCTCGACTCGGTGAGGGGACCAGGGGCGCGGGCCACTGCGGCCTGCGCGCTCATCGTACGGGGGCGGTGTCCGCAACCGCGCGCCGCCCCACCGCGTCTGACTCCGCGTGGGGCCCCGCCGACCGGTCCGGGACGTGCCGTCAGTTGTTGCGGCCCGCCCGGGCCAGCACCCAGACCAGGAGGCCCACGCCGACCACCGAACCGATCAGCACGATCCGCAGGAACATCCCCGGACCCGGCTCGTTGGAGACCGGTCCGGCCAGTTGGGCAAAGGTGGCGGCGTTCATCAGCGGTCTCTCCTCGGTCCGTCGGGTCGGCCCCAGCGTAGACCCGGACGTACCGGACATCGGACCGGACCCCCGGGCGTACTGTGTCCGGCGGGGACGAGTACACGCGAACGGACGTTGTAGCGAACAGCAGCGGGGGCCGGGCAGAGCCGGTGCCGGCGTCGAGCAGGAGGTACTCAGCACATGACGGACCTGACCAAGGACAACACGCCGAGCCGCCGCCGTGAGCGCTTCCCCGGGATCTCCACCCGGGCCTGGGAGCACCCCGCCGACCGCTCGGCGCTGGTCGCGCTGCGGAAGCTGTCCGGCTTCGACGAGATCCTGAAGAAGCTGGCCGGGCTGGTCTCCGAGCGCAGCGTCCGGCTGATGTTCCTGGCCACCGCCGTACGCACGTCGGAGCGTCAGTTCCCGGAGCTGCACGCGATGGTGCGGGACGCCGCCTACATCCTGGACCTGGAGCAGGTCCCCGACCTGTACGTGACCCAGGACCCGACGGTGAACGCGATGTGCATCGGGATGGACGCCCCGATCATCGTGGTCACCAGCGGTCTGGTCGACCTGCTGGACGAGGAGGAGCTCCGGGCCGTGATCGGCCACGAGGTCGGCCACGCCATGTCCGGCCACGCGGTCTACCGGACGATGCTGCTGATCCTCACCAACATCGCCACCCGGATCGCCTGGATCCCGCTCGGCACGCTGGCCATCACCGCCGTGATCACCGCGCTCAAGGAGTGGTTCCGCAAGGCCGAACTCTCCTGCGACCGGGCCGGTCTGCTGGCCGGTCAGGACCTGCAGGCCTCGATGCGCGGCCTGATGAAGCTGGCCGGCGGACACAACCTGGCCGAGATGAACGTCGACGCCTTCCTGGAGCAGGCCGAGGAGTACGACCGGGCCGGCGACCTGCGGGACGGCGTGCTCAAGCTGCTCCAGGTGCTCCCGCAGACCCACCCCTTCGCGGTGGTCCGGGTCGCGCAGCTGAAGAAGTGGGCCGACAGCGACGACTACCGCTCCATCCTGGCCGGGGCCTACCCGCGCCGGGCCGACGACCCGGACACCTCGGTCGGCGAGCAGTGGAAGGCGGCGGCGGACTCCTACTCCAAGTCGATGAAGGAGACCAAGGACCCGCTGATGGGCCTGATCCGCGACGTCGCCGGCGGCGCGGCCACCGTCGGCGGCAAGCTCCGCGACACCTTCACGGGACCGCGCAGCTCCGGCGAGTAACCGCTCTCCGCAGCTCAGCCGAGCAGCTCAGCCGACAACGGCCCAGGGGCTCGGGGAACAGCGACGCCGACCTCGGACGAGGTCACCGCTGCGTGCATGGCCGGGCACCTTCGCCCGTGGCCCCGCCCGCCACGAAGCGTCACCGTTCCCCGAGCCCCTAGCCGCTTGCCTGGCCGAGCGGTGCGCACAGGGCCCAGGCCGGGCGGGCGTGGTCGCCGGGGTCGGTGACGGCCGGGGCGGCGGTGCCGGTGAGCATGGGCTGCAGGTGGGCGGCGAGGCGGCTGCCGCAGGGGGTGGGCCCGGCCTGGGTGACGGAGTCGACCAGCCGCAGGCGCCCTGCGGCGAGGTCGGCCCGGTCGAACTCGAACCGGAGCGCCCGCCGCACCGTGAACAGGGTGACCGGCCCGGACGGTGCGTCGGCGGACCGGAGCGCGTAGACGAAGGTGTGGTCGGTGTCGATCTCCAGCACGCCCTCGTCCGCCTCGTCGATCCGCATCGCGCCGACCGCCTTCACGGTGTCCGCCGCCAGCGCCACCTTGGCCGGGTCGAAGCGGACCAGCCAGCCGGTGGCCTCGTGGTGCTGGTCGTCGCTGGGGGCGGTCATGCTCCGGTCGTACTGGGCCTGCTGCCCGGAGGTGACCAGCCGGCGGGCGTCCGCCGTCCCGCCCCCGGTCAGGGTGGCCGGGGTGAGCGAGGAGACGCTCAGGTACCGCTGCACCACGTCGAGGGCCCGGACCACGTCGGCCCGGGTGAAGTGCAGAGTGGCCGAGCCCCCGGGGGTGCCGAGCCCGACCACGCCGTCCCGGTAGGTGGCGGGCAGTGCGGCGAACGGGGCGGCCGGATCGGCCACCGGCGTGACGGGCGAACCCGGGACCAGCGCCACCAGGCTGACGGTCAGTTGGCTGCCGCTCGGGTGCCCGGACTGCGGCGGGGGCGAGGACACCCCGAAGTACACCGCGGCCGCGAAGGCCAGCACCACCAGGAGCAGCAGGGCCAGCGCCTGCCGGGACAGGGTGCCGAACAGGCCGCGTCTGCGCACCGCACGAGGGTGGTTGGCACCCAGTCGCTCCCGGGCCGAGAGCTCCTGGATCCGGGCAGCCCGGACGAACGACTCGTCGAAAACGACGGATCGGTACTCGTCCTCGTTACCGGAACCACCGTCGGGCGTACCCTCCGGAGGCTCGACCGGGTCACCCATGACTCAAGGGTAGAGCCGGTGTTGGCGCGCCACGAGAGGCTGTGCGTAACTTCTTCGTGGCAGCCGGTGAAGGGCTCAGCGGCTGATCGGAACGGTCACCGGCGGCGCCTGCGAGGTTTCACCGCGTGGCGGTGCCCCGCTGGTGCGAGTACCGGTCTCGGGGCGGCTGGCCGGCTGCTCCCCGCCGCCCGTGCCGCGGTAGATGGCGGCCACCGCGACGGCCACCACGCTGACGCCCATCACCACCGCGAGCACCCAGGCGACCGGGCGGTGCCAGCGCTGCTGGGCGACCTGCCGGCCGCCGGGCGCGCGCCCCGGGTCGTAGCCGTCCGACCTGCCCCAGCGCGTACGCCGGGCGGCGCCGGTGCCGGACCAGGGGTCGGTGTAGAGCCGGTCGTCGTCCTGGCCGCTCGGGTGCGGGCGCAGCTCCAGCGGCAGCCCGTCCGTCGCGGTGAACTCCAGGGACCGGCCGAGCGCCGCCGTGTCGGGCTCGAACCTGGCCTCGGCGGCGGCCAGTTGCCGCTCCTCGGCGCTCGGCTCGCGCACGGCGGCGGAGCGGATGAATGCCTCGTCAAGGACCACGGTGGCGAACTCGTCGTCCGCTCCACCGTGGTCGGCGCCGTCGGAGTACGGCGAGCCCCCCACGTCCTCAGCCACGGATTCAATGTATTACCGGGCCGGGGTTTTGTCTGTGGGTCCCGCTGGTTCATCCGGGAGTCGGCCGCCGGAGCGCCGGTCGCCGGTGGGACGGCGTCAGCCGTTCGTACCACCCACGGTCGGCGTAGCACCGCCCCGGATGTGGCCGTCACCGGTGACGATGTACTTGGTCGAGGTCAGCTCGGGCAGGCCCATCGGCCCCCGGGCGTGCAGCTTCTGGGTGGAGATGCCGATCTCGGCGCCGAAGCCGAACTCACCCCCATCGGTGAACCGGGTCGAGGCGTTGACCGCGACCGTGGTCGAGTCGACGAGCTGGGTGAAGCGGCGGGCGGCGGCCTGAGAGGTCGTCACGATCGCCTCGGTGTGGCCGGAGGACCAGCGGCGGATGTGCGCGACCGCCGCGTCCAGCGAGGGCACCACGGCGGCGGCGATGTCGTACGAGAGGTACTCGGTCTCCCAGTCCTCCTGGGTGGCCGGCACCGCAGTGACGGCCGAGCCCTCGGCGGCCTTGAGCACCGCGTCGTCGCCGTGCACGGTCACCCCGGCCTCGGCCAGCGCGGCCAGCGCGAGCGGGAGGAAGGCCTCCGCGACGTCCTGGTGCACCAGCAGGGTCTCGGCGGTGTTGCAGACGCTGACCCGCTGGGCCTTGGAGTTCAGCAGGATGCCGACCGCCATCGCCAGGTCGGTCTCGGCGTCCACGTAGACGTGGCAGTTGCCGGTGCCGGTCTCGATCACCGGCACGGTGGAGCCCTCGACCACGGTCCTGATCAGCGCGGCGCCGCCGCGCGGGATCAGCACGTCGACCAGGCCGCGGGCCCGCATCAGCTCCTGCACCGAGTCGCGGCTCTCGCCGGGCACCAGCTGGATCACGTCGGCCGGCAGACCCGCCGCCGCCACTGCGTCCCTGAGCACGCCGACCAGGGCGGTGTTGGAGCGGTAGGCGGAGGCCGAGCCGCGCAGCAGGACGGCGTTGCCGGACTTCAGGCAGAGTGCCGCGGCGTCCACGGTGACGTTGGGACGGGCCTCGTAGATGATGCCCACCACGCCGAGCGGGACCCGGACCTGGCGGACGTCGAGCCCGTTCGGCAGGGTGTAGCCGCGCAGCACCTCGCCGACCGGGTCGGGCAGGCCGACCACCGAGCGGACGTCGGCGGCGATCGCCGCGATCCGCTCGTCGGTCAGCGTGAGCCGGTCGATCACCGACTCGGCGGTGCCGGCCGCGCGGGCCTTCGCCACGTCCTCGGCGTTGGCCGCGGTGATCTCCCCGGCCCGGGCGAGCAGCGCGTCGGCGATCGCCAGCAGCCCGGTGTCCTTGGCCCGGCGCGGCAGTGGGGCGAGCACGGCGGCCGCCTCACGGGCACGGCGCGCGACGGCGAGGACGGGGCTGTCGGTGGTCTGGTCGCTGGTCATGCGGCCAGGGTAGCGACTGCACCGCCCCGCCCGGCGCCGCTGATCGGTCGCTGAGACACCCCTCCTAGTAGGGGTGCACCCCGCCCAGGTGCGGGGGCGGGTCGCCGAAGCCCTCGGCGATCCGCTTGTGGTAGGTCGGGCGGTCCACCACTTCGAGGCCGACGATCTCCCACGGCGGTAAGTTCGCCGAGCTCTTGTGCTCGCCCCAGAGCCGGAGCGCGATCGCGGCGGCGTCGTGCAGGTCGCGGGCCTGCTCCCAGTACCGGATCTCCGCGTGGTCGGCCGCGTAACGGGCCGTCAGGAAGAACGAGTGGTCGTGGGCCAGCTGTTCGAGCCCGGCCCGCAGCTCGGCCAGCGGGGTGACCTTGCCCGCGACGCTCAGCACGACGTGCCAGAGCCGGGGCTGCTCCTCCTCGGGGAGCTCGGCCCGGTCGTGCAACTGGCGTACGGAGGCCCGGGGTTCTTCGGGTACCTGTTCGCCCCGGCCGCCGTCGATGCTGGTCAGCCTTCGTCCCACCGGCGGCCTCCTGTTCGGCGACGTTGTGCGTGGCCGCTGCGGCGGCCTCGGGTCCGGCCCGTCAGCCGCGCAGGATGACCAGGTCGTCGCGGTGGATGACCTCGCGTTCGTACGCGGCACCGAGCTCCTGGGCCAGCTCCCTGGTGGAACGGCCGAGCAGACGGGGCAACTCCCTCGCATCAAAGTTGACCAGCCCACGGGCCACGATGTGGCCGTTTTCGCCAAGAAGGTCCACCGGATCACCGGCGGCGAAGTCCCCGTCGACCCGGGTCACCCCGGCCGGCAGCAGCGACTTGCCGCCGGAGACCACCGCCTCGACCGCGCCCGGGTCCAGCTGGAGGGCACCGCGCGGGCTGCTGGCGTGCTCCAGCCAGAGCAGCCGGTCGGCCGAACGGCTGCCGGTGCGCAGGAACAGGGTGCCGGTCTGACGGCCCGCCAGCGCGTCGGCGGCCTGGCTGGCGGCGGTCAGCACCACCGGGATGCCCGCGCCGGTGGCGATCCGGGCGGCCTCCACCTTGGTGACCATGCCGCCGGTTCCGACACCGGCCTTGCCCGCGCTGCCGATCTCGATCCCGTCCAGGTCCTGCGGGCCGCGCACCTGGTCGATCCGGGTGGTGCCGGGCTTGCTCGGGTCGCCGTTGTACAGGCCGTCCACGTCGGAGAGCAGCACCAGCAGGTCGGCCCGGACCAGGTGGGCCACCAGCGCCGCCAGCCGGTCGTTGTCGCCGAACTTGATCTCGGCGGTGGCGACGGTGTCGTTCTCGTTGACGATCGGCATCGCGCCCATCGCCAGCAGCTGGTCCAGCGTGCGGTAGGCGTTGCGGTAGTGCACCCGGCGGCTGGCGTCCTCGGCCGTCAGCAGCACCTGGCCGACCCGGACGCCGTACCGGGCGAACGAGGCGGTGTACCGGGCCACCAGGAGCCCCTGGCCGACGCTGGCGGCGGCCTGCTGACGGGCCAGGTCGTGCGGGCGGCGGTCCAGCCCGAGCGGGGCCAGGCCGGCCGCGATCGCCCCGGAGGAGACCAGCACGATCTCGGGGGCGCCCGGCTGGGTGCGGGCCTTGGCCAGGGCGTCGACCAGGGCGTCCACCCGGTCCGCGTCGAGCCCGCCGGCGGCGGTGGTGAGCGAGGAGGAGCCGACCTTGACCACGATGCGGCGTGCGGTCAGGACCTCCTGACGCAGGGTCTGGTCCGTCATCGGGGCTGCCTCCACACGAGAATCGACGGGTCGTAATCTACGCGATCCGCACCGTCGCCCCCGCCGCCCTTTCACCCCGTGGACACGCCGCAGGGGCGCAGCGGAACCGCTGCGCCCCTGCGAAGCCGGGCCGGACTACTCGTCGTCGTCGCTGAGGTCCTCGGTGTCCAGCGCCGCCGGGCGCTTGCTGGAGAGCGCCTCGAAGGCGAGGAACTCGTCCTCGGCCGAGTCGCGCAGCTTCTGCTTGTCGCGGCGGCGGTCCAGCGCGGGGCGCTGGGTGTCGAGGCGGTGGTCCTCGCCACGGCGGCCGAGCATCTCGGCGCCGGCGGCCAGGGTCGGCTCCCAGTCGAAGACCACGGCGTTCTCGTCCGGGCCGATGATGACGGTGTCGCCCTCGGTGGCGCCGACCTTCCAGAGCTGGTCCTCGACCCCGAGGCGGGCGAGCCGGTCGGCGAGGTAGCCGACCGCCTCGTCGTTGGAGAAGTCGGTCTGGCGGACCCAGCGCTCGGGCTTGAGGCCGCGGACGCGGTACGCGCCGTCCTCCTCGGTGACGGTGAAGCCGGCGTCGTCCACGGCGGTCGGCCGCAGCACGATCCGGGTGGCCTCCTGGACCGGCTTGGCGGCCCGTGCCTCGGCGACGATCTGCGCCATCGCGTAGTTCAGCTCGCGCAGGCCCGCGCGGGAGGCGGCGGAGACCTCGAAGACGCGGTAGCCGAGCTCCTCCAGCGAGGCCCGGGTCAGGTCGGCGATGTCCTGGCCGTCCGGCACGTCGATCTTGTTCAGCGCGACCAGTCGCGGCCGGTCGTCCAGGCCGCCGTACTGGGACAGCTCGGCCTCGATCGTCTCCAGGTCGGTGACCGGGTCGCGGCCCGGCTCCAGGGTGGCGCAGTCCAGCACGTGCACCAGGACGGTGCAGCGCTCGACGTGGCGCAGGAACTCCAGGCCCAGACCGCGGCCCTGGCTGGCGCCCGGGATCAGGCCGGGGACGTCGGCGACGGTGTAGACCGTCTCGCCCGCGGTGACCACGCCGAGGTTGGGGATCAGGGTGGTGAAGGGGTAGTCGGCGATCTTCGGCTTGGCGGCCGAAATCACCGAGATGAGCGAGGACTTGCCCGCGCTCGGGTAACCGACCAGCGCGACGTCGGCGACGGACTTGAGCTCCATCACGATGTCGCGGGCCTCGCCCGGCTCGCCGAGCAGCGCGAAGCCGGGGGCCTTGCGGCGGGCCGAGGAGAGCGCCGAGTTGCCCAGACCGCCGCGGCCGCCGGCCGCCGCGATGAAGCTGGTGCCGTGGCCGACCAGGTCCGCCAGCACGTTGCCCTGACGGTCCATCACCACGGTGCCGTCCGGCACCGGCAGCACCAGGTCGCCACCGGTGGAACCGGTGCGGTGGCCGCCCGCGCCCGGCTTGCCGTTGGTGGCCTTGCGCTTGGGCGAGTGGTGGTACTCGAGCAGGGTGGTGACCTGGGCGTCGACCATGAGGATCACACTGCCGCCCTCACCGCCGTTGCCGCCGTCGGGTCCGCCGAGGGGCTTGAACTTCTCCCGGTGAACGGAGGCGCAGCCGTGGCCTCCGTTACCCGCGGCGACATGCAGTTCGACGCGGTCCACGAAGGTGGTCATGGGGTGTGCCTCCAGATGCAAGGGAAAAACAGGTATGCCTACTTCAAAGCATGGAGGGTGGACCGGAAAATTCCGGCCCACCCTCCATGTGAGTTCCGACGCTAGGCCAGAAATCAGGCCTCGACGGCCACGATGTTCACAACGCGACGACCGCGGTGGGTGCCGAACTGCACCGCACCGGCGTTCAGCGCGAACAGGGTGTCGTCGCCACCGCGACCGACGCCCGCACCCGGGTGGAAGTGGGTGCCACGCTGGCGGACCAGGATCTCGCCGGCGCTGACGACCTGACCACCGAAGCGCTTCACGCCGAGGCGCTGGGCGTTCGAGTCACGGCCGTTCCGGGTAGAGCTTGCGCCCTTCTTGTGTGCCATCTCGCTATCCCCTTACTTGCTGACGGAGTCGATGCTGGTGATCCGGACAGCGGTGTGGCGCTGACGGTGGCCCTGGCGGCGACGGTAACCGGTCTTGTTCTTGTAGCGCAGGATGATGATCTTCTCACCCTTGGTGTGGTCGACCACCTCGGCGTGAGCCTTCACGCCGGCGAGGACCCACGGGTCGGAGGTGACATCGTCACCGTCGACGACCAGGATGGTCGAGAGCTCCACCGAGTCACCCGGCTTGACGTCAACACGGTCAATCTCCAGCACGTCGCCGACGGCGACCTTGTGCTGGCGGCCGCCTGCGCGAACGATCGCGTACATGCGGTACCTGCTTTCTCTAACTCGATCGGAACTCTCGATGCCAGCCACCTGGGTACGGACACAAGTGGCCTCCCCCGAAACGAGTTTCGAGAGGTGATGTGCTCGGGAGCGCGGCGCTAGACACGCCAAGGGTCAAGAATACGGACCGGCCCCCACTTGGGCAAACCGGGCCCTACCGGCACCGGGGCGGTTCGAACAACCGCCCCGGCACCAGGGCTTACTCAGCCGCCGAATCACCCTCGGCGGCCGCGGCCTTCTTGGCCGCCGCGCTGGTCCGCTTGGTGGCGGTCTTGCGGGCGGTGGTCTTCTTCGCAGCCGTGGTCTTCTTGGCCGCGACTGCCTTCTTGGCCGGAGCCTTGCGGGCCGCGCGCTTCTTCGGCGCGGGCTCCTCCTCGGCCGGAGCCTCGTCCGGGACCTCGGCGGCGGGCTCCTCGGCGACCGGCGCCTCGACCACGGCCTCGACCACCGGCTCGGGCTCGGCCACCGGCTCCTCGACCACGGCGGCGGCCGTCAGCGCGGCCTCCATCGCGGCCTCGGCCCGGGCCTGCAGCACCACGATCTCGGCCTCGCCCGGCGCACCGGCCGGAGCGGTCGCCTTGCGCACCGCACGGCGGCGGGTACGGCCCGCCGGGGCGGCGGGGGCGGCCGGGATCTCGACCAGGTCGACCTGCGCGGCGGGCTGCTCCTCGACGACCGGAGCGACCGGCTCCTCGACGACGACGGCCTCGGCCACCGGCTCGGCGACCGGGACCGCGATCTCCAGCTGCTCGGCGCCGTGCTCGACCAGCTCGAACTCCTCGTGGTCGTGCTCGTCCTCGGTCGTCCCGGTGACCAGGGCCGACTCCTCCTGCGAGGTACCGCCCTTACCCCGGCGACGACGCTTGGAGCCGGCCGCCGCAGCGGCCTCGCCGGAGGTGCCGACCGGGCCACCGCCGCCGCCCACCGAGGTGGGCTGCTCCATGTGGACGATCACGCCGCGGCCGTTGCAGTGCACGCAGGACTCGGAGAAGGACTCCAGCAGGCCCTGGCCGACCCGCTTGCGGGTCATCTGCACCAGGCCGAGCGAGGTGACCTCGGCCACCTGGTGCTTGGTCCGGTCCCGGCCCAGGCACTCCAGCAGTCGGCGCAGCACCAGGTCCCGGTTGGACTCCAGCACCATGTCGATGAAGTCGATCACGATGATGCCGCCGAGGTCACGGAGCCGCAGCTGACGGACGATCTCCTCGGCCGCCTCGATGTTGTTCCGGGTGACGGTCTCTTCCAGGTTGCCGCCCTGGCCGACGAACTTGCCGGTGTTGACGTCGACGACGATCATCGCCTCGGTCCGGTCGATCACCAGCGAACCGCCGCTCGGCAGCCAGACCTTGCGGTCCAGCGCCTTCATCAGCTGCTCGTCGATCCGGTAGGTCGCGAACACGTCCACGTCCGAGGTCCACCGCTGCAGCCGCTCGGTCAGGTCCGGCGCCACGTTGGTGACGTACTCGTGGATGGTGTTCCACGCCTCGGAGCCGGAGACGATGACCTTGGTGAAGTCCTCGTTGAAGATGTCGCGGACGACCCGGACGGTCATGTCCGGCTCGCCGTAGAGCAGCGCCGGGGCGTTGCCGGAGGTGGCCTTCTTCTGGATCTCCTCCCACTGCGCCTGCAGGCGCTGCACGTCGCGGGTCAGCTCGTCCTCGCTGGCGCCCTCGGCGGCGGTGCGCACGATCACGCCCGCGTCGTCCGGGACGATCTTCTTGAGGATCTGCTTGAGGCGCGCGCGCTCGTTCTCCGGGAGCTTGCGGCTGATGCCGGTCATCGAGCCCTCGGGCACGTAGACCAGGTAGCGGCCGGGCAGCGAGATCTGGCTGGTCAGGCGGGCGCCCTTGTGGCCGATCGGGTCCTTGGAGACCTGGACCAGCACGGACTGGCCGGACTTGAGCACCGACTCGATCCGGCGCGGGCCGCCGTGGCCCATGGCGCCGAAGTTGACCTCACCGGCGTACAGCACCGCGTTGCGGCCCTTGCCGATGTCGACGAAGGCGGCCTCCATCGACGGCAGCACGTTCTGGACCTTGCCCAGGTAGACGTTGCCGACGTACGAGGTGGCCTGCTCCTTGTTCACGTAGTGCTCGACCAGCACGTTGTCCTCGAGGACACCGATCTGGGTGCGCAGGCCGTTCTGACGGACCACCATGACCCGCTCGACCGACTCGCGGCGGGCCAGGAACTCGGCCTCGGTGATGATCGGCACCCGGCGGCGGCCCAGCTCGCGGCCCTCGCGGCGGCGCTGCTTCTTGGCCTCCAGGCGGGTCGAGCCCTTGATGGACTGCACCTCGTCCGGGTCGAACGCCGGCTCGGTCGAACGGCGGCGCGGCTCCCGGACCTTGACGACGGTTCGAACGCCGTCCTCGTTGGTCTCGGCGACCACCTCGACACCACCGGCGGCGTCACCGCTGCGACGGCGACGGCGGCGGCGACGGCGGGACGAGGCCAGGCCACCGGCCAGGTCGTCCTCGTCGTCCTCCTCGACGTCCTCGTCCGGCTCCTCGGCGGCAGCAGCGGCGACCGGCTCCGCGGCACCCTGCTCGCCCTCGAACTCCTCGGCCTCACCGCGACGGCGGCGACGGCCACCGCGACGGCGACGGCGGGACGGACGGTCGTCCTCCCACTCGCCCTCGGCCTCGGGGCCCGCGGCCACCTCGACCGGGGCCTCCTCGACGGCGGCCGGGGCCTCGGCCTTCACGGCCTCGCGGGCGGGCTGCTCCTGGCGCGGCTGCTCCACCTTCGGCTGCTCCTGGCGCGCCTCCTGCTGGCGGGCCTCCTGCCGACGGTCCTCCTGCTGCTGCCTGGCCTCCTGGCGGCTCTGCCGCGAGGGGGTCTGCACCCGGACCTGCTGGCGGGTCCGGCGGCGGCGGCCGACGCCGCTGTACTCGAACTCGTCCTCCTCCTGGGTCGCGGCCGGAGCGGCGACCGGGGCGGCGGCGGGCGCGGGGGCCTGGACCGGGGCGGCGACCGGGGCGCTCACGGCGGCGGGAGCGGCCGGGGCGACGTAGGGCGCGGGCTCCTGGAAGACCGGGGCCTGGAAGATCGCGGTGGACGGGCGGACCGCCCGACGGCGGGCACGCGGCGGCGCGGCGTCCTCGACCACCGCGGCGGGCTCCTCGACCACGACGGCGATGACGGCGACCGGGGCCTCCTCGACCGGCGCCTCGGGCTCCTCCTCGACCACCGGCTCCTCGGCCACCACCGGGGCGGCCTCGACCACCCGGCGACGGCGGGGGCGGCGGGCGGGAGCGGCCTCCTCGACCGGGGCCTCCTCGACCGCGGCGGGGGTCTCCTCGACCACGGCCACCGGCTCCTCGACGGCGACGGCCTCGACCGGCGCGGCCTCGGCGCGCTTGCGGGTGCGGCGGGCCCGGACGGGCTTCTCCGGCGCGGGCTCCTCGGCGGCCACCGGCTCGGCCGGGGCCTCGGTGACGATCTCGACGGCCTCCGGCGCACCGGCCGGCGACTCGACCCGCTTGCGGGCACGGCGGGCCCGGACGGGCTTCTCCGGGGCGGGCTCCTCGGCGGCGGCCGGCTCGGCCGGGGCCTCGTGCACCTCGGCCGGCAGCACCGTCTCGGCGGTCTCGCCGGCCGCGCCCTGCGGCGTACCCGCCGGGCGGGACACCGCGCGGCGGCGACGGCGCGGCGGAGCGGCGCTGTCGTCTGCCGCGGCCTGCTGCGGTTCGTTGTTCTCGTTCTCGAGCATGCGGGTGGATCTCCCGTCAGGCCCCCGGGCTCCGCATCCGGGCACGGCGCGACGCCGCTGGTTCCGGTCGGTCGCGAGCTTCGCGGGCCGACCTCCACGGCGTCGCCGTGCGGGACGCCGATGCCGCACAGGGGCTCGTAGTCTCGCTCGGCGCCCCGCACAGTGCGGGGTGTCGAAAGTCTTCTGGTTCTGACCAGTCTTCAAGTTTTCCGGGCCGGTGCCGACCCCCGTCCCGGATGGCTGCCGGAGGGGTCCTCGGGCCCACCGCCCATCCGGGGCGGCGGGCCACAAGGGGCTGGCCTGCGTTCGACGGCGCTCGCTCCCCTGGGGAGACGCGGCGGCCAGAAGGGGTCGGGCCCGGAGACCGGGCCGGCCCTCCTCCCGCTAGGCGGACGCAGGTGCGCGCGGCCCGGCGGCCTTCAGAGGCCGGCCGGGGCCGCGGCGCGGTCGAGCGCCAGCGGGTCGGTCACCGTGCCGGTCTCCTCGTCGAGCGGCCCCTGCGCCAGCCTGGTCACCTCAGCGGGGACCGGCGGCGCCAGGTCGGCCGTTGCACGGAGACCGGACAAAACGTCGTCGGGTCGTACGGCGGGTGTGGCGTGTCGTACTACCAGCCGCAGTATCGCACAGGGATTGGTGGTACGAACATCGGCGGTACCGTCCGTACCGGTCTCGTTACCATCGCCGACCTGCGGCGGAAGGAGTTCGAGGGCCGCGACCGCTCCGCGCGCGTCGAAGACCCGGACGCCGTTCTTGGTCTGGCGCTGCACCTCGACCTGTTCGGCGGCCAGGAAGAGCGCGATCGCGCGCCCCGCCTCCTCGGGCGTGACCTGGTCCAATCGGACCTTCCACTCGGAGGCTTCCAGCCGCTCCACGAAGTTCGGGGTGCGGACCTCGACGGCGTCGATGATGTCCAGGCCGTCCGGCAGCGACTCGTCGAGCTGGGCGCGCAGCGCCTCGGGGTCGCGGATCTCGGCCAGGCCGATCTCCAGGTACTCGGCCTCGCTGGCCACCCCGGTCGGGGCGGCGTTGGCGTACGAGACCTTCGGGTGCGGGGTGAATCCCGCCGAGTACGCCATCGGGACCGCCGAACGGCGGAGCGCGCGCTCGAACGCCCGCTGGAAGTCACGGTGGCTGGTGAAGCGCAGACGGCCGCGCTTGGTGTACCGGAGACGGATGCGCTGCACCGTCGGCGCGGGCGGCGGACCGTCAGGCGTACGGCGTGCCAGGTCGCTCAGTCCTTAGTCAGTGGGCCGGTCCGGCCACTGGGCTCCGGCCGGACTCTGTCAGGCTCAAGGGTACGGCCTGCTCAACCCAGCAACGTCCGCCTGGCCTCCCGGACCGCCTCCCGGGTGGACGCCCAGGCCCGGCGCAGTTCCTCCTTGACCGGCCACCACACGTCCCGGCGCAGCCAGCGGCACGGCCGCAGCACCAGGAACCGCCACACCCGCCCGGCCAAGTGCCAGGCCCGGGCGAGGAGCTGACCGACCGTCCGCAGCACCGGGTACAGCAGCATCCGCCACACCCATCCGAGCGGCCGCAGCACCAGGTGCCGCACCAGCCACACCAACGCCCGGCCGCACCCGAACGCCACCTGCACCAGCGCCTGCCCGAGCGGGACCAGCACCCGGCGCCAGAGCCACACCAGCGGGACCGCCACCAGGTACCGGCCCAGCCAGGCCAGCGCCCGGCCGACGGCGGAGACCAGCGCCACCAGCCCCCGGCCGATCCCGGTCAGCACCCGTGCCAAGCCCCGGCCGAGCGCGGTCAGCACCCATGCCAAGCCCCGGCCCGCCCCGACCAGCACCCACGCCAGACCACGACCCAGCGGGACCAGCACCCGCCCCCAGAGCCACACCAGCGGCGCCACCACGACCCACCGCAGCAGCCAGAGCAGCGGCAGGACCACACCGTGGCGACCGAGCCAGCCCAGACCCCGGCCGGTCAGGACCAGCCCGGCGCCGACGGCGAAGAGCCCCACCAACAGCCCTCGCCCGCCCGGCCGCAGCACCCGGCGGCCGAACCAGCCGGCCGGCCGGACCACCAGTTCGGCGGCCAGCCAACGCGCACCCGCCCGCAGCGCACCGCCGGTCCGCACCAACCCGCGCTCGGTCGCCACCAGGGCCGTCCGCACGGCCCGGCCGACCGGTGCCAGCAGGTGCACCGCGATCCACACCAGCGGCCGCAGCACGAGTACGCCGATCACCCACCCGAGCGCCTCGCCCAGCACGGTCGCGGCCGTCTCCAGCACCTTCCCGGTCCAGCTCAGCAGCCGCCCGAGGGCACGCAGACCGGCCACGATGCCCCGCCCGAGCGGCGCCAGCACGTACCCGTACAGCGCCTTCCCGGTCCAGGTCAGCAGTCGGCCGAGGGCACGCACACCGGCCACCGCGCCCCGCCCCAGCGGCGCCAACAGGTAGGTGTACGTGGCCCGGACGATCCAGACCAGCGCGTGGCCCAGGGGGGTGAGCAGGTGCCGGTACAGCATCAGCAGCGGCCACCCCACCAACCGGCGGCAGGCCCAACCGAGCAGCCGGCCGAGCCCGTCGAGCACGCGGCGGACCGGGCGCCAGGCCAGCACCAGCAGTTCCCAGCCGAAGCGGACCGGGAGCACCACCGCGAAGGCGAGGATCCGGGCCGGTATCCGGACCGCCGCGACCAGGCAGCCTTCGGCGGGTCTGTCGTCCTGCTGCTCCATCGTCTCCCCCTGAATGACCTGACGGCCCCTGCCGTGCAGTACGCACGGGAGGGGCCGTCAGGTTGCTTGCCGGTATTACGAGTTGACCACAGTCAGCGGCAGCAGCTTCACGCCGGTCGGGCCGATCTGGATGCTCGTGTCCATCTGGGGGCAGACGCCGCAGTCGAAGCACGGGGTCCAGCGGCAGTCCTCGACCTCGACCTCTTCGAGGGCGTCCTGCCAGTCCTCCCAGAGCCAGTCCTTGTCGAGGCCGCTGTCCAGGTGGTCCCAGGGCAGCACCTCCTCGTAGGAGCGCTCGCGGGTGGTGTACCAGGCGACGTCGACGCCGGTGCCGGCCAGGCCCTTCTCGGCGGCCGCGATCCAGCGGTCGTAGGAGAAGTGCTCGCGCCAGCCGTCGAAGCGGCCGCCGTCCTCGTAGACCGCGCGGATGATCGCGCCGACCCGGCGGTCACCGCGGGAGAGCAGGCCCTCGATGATGCCGGGCTTGCCGTCGTGGTAGCGGAAGCCGATGTTCTTGCCGTACTTGCGGTCGTTGCGGATCGCGTCGCGGAGCTTCTGCAGCCGGGCGTCGGTGTCCTCGGCGGAGAGCTGCGGGGCCCACTGGAACGGGGTGTGCGGCTTGGGGACGAAGCCGCCGATCGAGACGGTGCAGCGGATGTCGTTCTGGCCGGTGACCTCGCGGCCCTTCTGGATCACGTTCTTCGCCATGGTGGCGATCTGCAGCACGTCCTCGTCGGTCTCGGTGGGGAGGCCGACCATGAAGTACAGCTTGACCTGGCGCCAGCCGTTGCCGTACGCGGCGGCGACGGTACGGATCAGGTCCTCCTCCGACACCATCTTGTTGATCACCTTGCGGATGCGCTCCGAGCCGCCCTCGGGGGCGAAGGTGAGGCCCGAGCGGCGCCCGTTGCGGGTCAGCTCGTTGGCCAGGTCGATGTTGAAGGCGTCGACCCGGGTGGACGGCAGCGAGAGGCCGATCTTGTCCTCGGTGTACCGGTCCGCGAGGCCCTTGGCGATGTCACCGATCTCGGTGTGGTCGGCGCTCGACAGCGAGAGCAGGCCGACCTCCTCGAAGCCGGTCGCCTTCAGACCGCGCTCGACCATCTCGCCGATGCCGGTGATGCTTCGCTCCCGCACGGGGCGCGTGATCATGCCGGCCTGGCAGAAACGGCAGCCGCGGGTGCAGCCGCGGAAGATCTCCACGGACATCCGCTCGTGCACGGTCTCGGCGAGCGGGACCAGCGGCTGCTTCGGGTAGGGCCACTCGTCCAGGTCCATCACGGTGTGCTTGGAGACCCGCCACGGCACGCCTTCGCGGTTGGCCACCACGCGGGCGATCCGGCCGTCCTCCAGGTAGTCCACGTCGTAGAAGCGCGGGACGTAGACACCGCCCGTACGGGCCAGCCGGAGCAGCACCTCGTCGCGGCCGCCGGGGCGGCCCTCGGCCTTCCAGGCCCGGATGATCTCGGTCATGTCGAGCACGGCCTGCTCGCCGTCACCGATCACCGCGCAGTCGATGAACTCCGCGATCGGCTCGGGGTTGAACGCGGCGTGCCCGCCGGCCAGCACGATCGGGTCGTCCAGACCCCGGTCGGCGGCGTTCAGCGGGATGCCGGCCAGGTCGAGCGCGGTCAGCATGTTGGTGTAGCCGAGCTCGGTGGAGAAGGAGAGCCCGAACACGTCGAACTGCTTCACCGGCCGGTGCGCGTCGACGGTGAACTGCGGCACGCCGTGCTCGCGCATCAGCGCTTCCAGGTCCGGCCAGACGCTGTAGGTGCGCTCCGCCAGCACGCCCTCACGCTCGTTCAGCACCTCGTACAGGATCATGACGCCCTGGTTGGGCAGCCCGACCTCGTAGGCGTCCGGGTACATCAGGGCCCACCGGACGTCGGCGCTGTCCCAGTCCTTGACGGTCGAGTTGAGCTCGCCGCCGACGTACTGGATCGGCTTCTGGACGTGCGGGAGGAGGGCCTCCAGGCGTGGGAAGACCGATTCGACTGGCATGCGGTGAGCCCTTTTCGGCGGGGACAGGGAGACCCTCAAGGGTAGCCGAACCAGCTGAGGTCAAATCCCTATCGGCCGCTGGGTCCGGACGCACTGGAGCAGCCCGACCCCGATCCAGACCGCGAACATCGAGGAACCGCCGTAGGAGACGAACGGCAGCGGGATGCCCGCGACCGGCATGATGCCGAGGTTCATCCCGATGTTCTCGAACGCCTGGAACGCGAACCAGCTGATCACCCCGGCGGCCACGATGGTGCCGAACAGGTCGGTGGCCTGCCGGGCGATCTTGCAGGCCCGCCAGAGCAGAACGCCGAGCAGCACGATCAGGCCGGCCGCGCCGACGAAGCCGAGCTCCTCGCCGGCCACCGTGAAGACGAAGTCGGTCTGCTGCTCGGGGACGAACTGGCCGGTGGTCTGGGTGCCCTTGAACAGGCCCATCCCGGTCAGGCCGCCGGAGCCGATCGCGATCCGGGCCTGGGCGGTGTTGTAGCCGACGCCGGCCGGGTCGAGCGCGGGGTTGGCGAAGGCGGCGAAGCGGTCGATCTGGTACTTGCTCAGCACCCCGAGCTGCCAGATCGCGCCCGCGCCGAGCGCGCCGGTGGCGATCAGGCCGAAGACCCAGCGGTTGGCGGCGCCGGAGCCGAGCAGGATGCCCAGGATGATGACGCCCATCACCATCACCGAGCCGAGGTCCGGCATCAGCATGATCACGGCCATCGGCAGCGCGGCCAGGCCGAGCGCCTGGAGCACGCTGCGGTCCGGCGGGTACTCCCGCTCCCCCGCGTCCACCCGGGCCGAGAGCACCACCGCCATGGTCAGGATGATGGCGAACTTGGCGAACTCGGCGGGCTGGATCGAGAAGCCGCCGCCGAACTGGATCCAGGCCTTGGCGCCGTTGATGGTCGAGCCGAGCGGCGTGAGCACCGCGAGCAGCATCAGCACCACCAGGACGTAGACCACCGGCACCGCCGTGCGCAGCCGCCGACTCCCTATCAGCACCACGACGCCGCACAGCACCAGACCGATCGCCAGATTGGTGAGGTGCCGGAACAGGAAGTACTGCGGGTCGCCGTGGGTCAGCGAGTCCCGCCCGCGGGTGGCCGACCAGACCAGCAGCGAGCTGCCGAGCGAGAGGCCGAGCGCGGCCAGCACCATGATCCAGTCGAGCCGGCGCAGCGGGGAGCCCTTGGCCAGCGCCCGGCCCACGGTGCCGCGCTGGGGCGAGAGCCGGTACGGGCTGTACGAGGAGGTCATGCCCGGCCCCTTCCGGCGGTGCGGGTGGTGGGTTCGAGGGCGGCCAGGGTGAGGGTGCCGGGGGCGGCGGGGGCGGTCGGCGGCAGCGGGTCCAGGAACGCGACCGGCTGGAGCGCGGTGCCGTCCGGGTTGAACTTGGGCAGCTCGGCCTGCGGCTTGTTCAGCAGCGCCTTGCCGGTGTCGATGTTGCCCTTGTCGTCCACGCCGTAGATGGCCTGGTAGATCCGGCGGACGGCGTCGCCCGAGGCACCGGAGCCGGTACCGGCCTGACTCATCGTCATGACCACCGCGTAGTCGCGGCTGTAGGTGGTCAGGTACGAGGTGGTCTGCTTGCCGAAGACCTCGGCGGTGCCGGTCTTGGCGTGCAGCTCGATCTTGCCCTGCGGCCAGCCGGCGCCGGTGAACTTCCAGGCGGCGGAGCCCTGCTCGATGACGCCCTTGGTGGCCTCGTCGATGTACTGCAGGGTGCGGGCGTCGGCCGGGATCTTCCCGTCCTCGTGCGGGGCGATCTCGCGGACCACCTTGCCGTCCGGGGAGACCACCGCCTTGGCGATGGTCGGGCGGTAGAGCGTGCCGCCGTTGGACAGCGCGGAGTAGATCCGGGCCATCTGGAGCGGCGTCACCAGGGTGTCGCCCTGGCCGATGGAGTAGTTGACCGCGTCACCGGCGCGCATCTGGTTGCCGTCGGCGCAGTTCTCCTTGGCCACCAGGGTGCCGTAGTCGTTGTTGCCGGACTTGGCCTGCTCGCACCAGTTGTCCTTGTTGGCGTCGTAGTACTCCTGCTTCCACTGCCGGTCCGGGATCCGGCCGCTGGCCTCGCTGGGCAGGTCGATGCCGGTCTTGGCGCCGAGGCCGAACTGCTTGGCGGTCTTGAAGAACCAGTCCGCCGGTTCCTTCTTCGGCTTGATGCCGCCGTCGGCCATCCACTGGTCGTAGGCGAGGCCGTAGAAGACGGTGTCGCAGGAGACCTCCAGCGCGCGGGCCAGGCTGATCGAGCCGTAGCCCTTGCTCTCGAAGTTCTTGAACTCGCGGCCGCCGATGGTCATGCTGCTCGGGCAGGCGTAGTTGCCGTTCAGCGAGTAGCCGGCCTGGGCGGCCGCGGCGGCGGAGACCACCTTGAAGGTGGAGCCGGGGGCGGACTGACCCTGTATGGCCCGGTTCAGCAGCGGGTAGTTGGACTCCTTGCTGGTCAGGTTCTGGTAGTCCTTGCCCGCGATGCCGCCGACCCAGAGGTTGGGGTCGTAGGTGGGGGCGCTGGCCATCGCGACGATCCGGCCGGTGTGCACGTCCATCACCACGGCCGCGCCGGAGTCGGCCTCGTAGTTGCGCTTGGTGTCCTTGTCGTACGCCTTGCGGGCGTCCACCATGGCCTGCGCGAGGTTGTCCTCGACCGCCTTCTGCACCCGGGCGTCGATGCTGGTGACCAGGTTGTTGCCGGGGACCGCCGGGGTGGTGCCCGCGCTGCCGATCACCCGGCCGAGGTTGTCCACCTCCAGCCGGTCGATGCCGGTGGTGCCGCGCAGGTCGTTGTCGTAGACCGACTCCAGGCCGGCCCGGCCGATCTGGTCGACCGGCAGCCGGCGCTCGCGGCCCTCCTTGTCCTTGGACTTGGTGACCTCCTCGTCCGTCACCGGGGAGAGGTAGCCGAGCACCTGGGCCAGGTTGGCGCCCTCGACGCCGGTGTAGCGGCGGAGCGAGGTGGGCTGCGCGGTGACGCCGGGGAAGTCCTCGCGGCGTTCCATTATCTGCATCGCCTGCTGGGTGGTGGCCGCCTTGGTGACCGGGATCGGCTGGTAGGGCGAGCCGTTCCAGCAGGGCTGCGGGGTCTTGGGGTCGCAGAGCCTGACCTTGTCCTGGACGTCCTTGGCGGGCATCCCGAGCACGTCGGCGAGCCGGGCCAGCACCGCCTTGCCGCGGTCCTTCTGCTGCAGCAGCGAGGTGCGGCTGACCGAGACCACCAGCTTGGCCTCGTTGCCGGCCAGGATGCGGCCCGAGGCGTCCAGGATCTCACCGCGCACGGTCGGCTCGACCACCTCGCGGACGTGGTTGCCCGCCGCCTTCTCCACGTACTCGTGGCCGGTGCGGATCTGCAGGTACCAGAGCCGTCCGCCCAGGGTGGCGAGCAGCGACAGCACCAGCACCTGCAGGACGACCAGACGGATCGTCACCCGCGGGGTGCGGCCGGTCTCCGGGATGTTGCTCAACGGTGCTCGCTCCTCAGGGGCGCTTGGCCAGGCCGGGGATCCGCCGCTTCTTGCCGTAGCCCGGCAGCGGGGAGGCCTCACGGGTGGTGCGGTAGCGGGCCAGCGTGCCGAGGCCCGAACCGCCGGCGTCCTCGGACTCGGTGATCACGCTGCCGCCGTCGAAGCGGCGGGCCAGCATCATCACGGCCGGGACCACGAACGGGGCCAGCAGCACGTCGTACAGCAGGGCGCTGGACACCAGGCCGGTCAGGCCGACATGGCGGGCGGCGGTGTCGCCGACCAGGGCGCCGACCATCGCGTACAGCAAGGTGGAGGCGACCGCGGCGACCGCCACGATCAGCAGCGCGCTGACCGCCGAGCGCTGCCGGCTGCCGTCCGGGCGGAGCAGCCCGGCGGCGTAGCCGAGCAGGCAGAGCACCAGGGCGTACCGGCCGATGGCGTGGTCCGAGGGTGGGGCGAGGTCGGCCAGCAGGCCGGCCGAGAAGCCGACCAGGCAGCCGCCGGTGGGGCCGTAGACCAGGGCCAGGCCGACCACCACGAGCAGCAGCAGGTCGGGGGTGGCGCCCGGGAGTTGGAGCCGGCCGAGCACGCTGACCTGGATCACCAGGCCGAGCAGGATCAGTACGGCGGAGAGCAGGATCCGGTTGATCCGCATGGTCAGTTCCCCCCTGCGGTCGGGTTGGCGGGCGGTGCCGCCGGGGCCTGGCCGGCCGGCGGCAGGACGGCGTCGCGGGGGTCGGTCCGCGGCGGGACCACCACCACGCCGACCAGGTCGAGCCGGGTGAACTGCACGTACGGCTCGACCAGCACGGTCTTGGTGAGCTGGCCCGGCGTCGCCTCCACCTCGACCACCTTGCCGACCGGGACGCCGGGCACGAACGGGCGGCCGCTCTGCGAGCCGAAGGTGACCAGCCGGTCGCCCGGCTTGACCTGGGCCTTGCCGTTCAGCAGCGAGACCTTCATCGGGCCGGTGCCCTGGCCGTTGGCGAAGCCGATCTCGCCGCTGCCCTCCATCCGGGTGCCGGCGCTGAAGCCGGGGTCGGAGGCGAGCAGCACGGTGGCGGTGGTGGGCGCGATGGTGGTGATCCGGCCGACCAGGCCCTGACCGTTGATCACGGTCATGTCCCGGGTCAGGCCGTCGTCGCTGCCGGCGTCGATGGTGATGGTCCAGGAGAAGCCCTGGGCCGCGCCGATCGCGATCACCTGGGCGGCCTTGACGGTGTAGCCGCCGTTGCCCGCGGTGCGCAGCAGGTCGTCGAGCTGCCTGGTGCGGCCCGACGCGGTGTCGGAGGAGGCGACCCGCTGGCGCAGGTCGGTGTTCTCCCGGGTGATCTGGTCGAGCCGGGCCTGGTGGGTGCCCGCGTCCCGGACCGCCCGTACGGTGCCGGCCACCGGGTCGACCACCCCGGCCGCGCCCCGCTCGACCGGGCCGAGCACGCCCGCGGCCGCCCGGCGGGCACCACTGAGCGGAGAGCTCTCGCCGCCCTTGATGTCCACGGTGATCAGGGCGAACGCGACCGCTACCAGCAGGACGAGCAGCAGTCGGCTCTCTCGGGTGTCCCTCACGATGCTGGAGCTGCCCCTTCGGTGCCGGGCCCCCACCCGCTGCGGACGACTGAGGGCCCTTCAGTTGACGTGTGTTCTCTTGTCCCGCTCAACGACGGGGCTGGGCGTCCAGTACCTGCTGGAGCGCCTCGAACTCCTCGACGCACTTGCCGGAGCCGAGCGCGACCGAGTCGAGCGGGTTCTCGGCGATGTGGATCGGCATCCCGGTCTCCCGGCGCAGCCGCTCGTCCAGGCCGCGCAGCAGGGCGCCGCCGCCGGTGAGCACGATCCCACGGTCCATCACATCGCCCGCCAGCTCCGGCGGGCACTGGTCCAGGGTGGTCTTGACCGCGTCGATGATGGAGTTGACCGGCTCGTCGATCGCCTCGCGGACCTCGGCCGCGGAGATCACCACGGTCTTCGGCAGACCGCTGACCAGGTCGCGGCCGCGGATCTCGGCGTGCTCGTCCTTCTCCCCTTCGAGCGCGAAGGCGGAGCCGATGCTCATCTTGATCTGCTCGGCCGAGCGCTCACCGAGCAGGAGCGAGTACTCCTTCTTGATGTGCTGCACGATCGCGTTGTCCAGCTCGTCGCCGGCCACCCGGATGGACTGCGCGGTGACGATCCCGCCGAGCGAGATCACCGCGACCTCGGTGGTCCCGCCGCCGATGTCCACCACCATGTTGCCGGTGGCCTCGTGCACCGGGAGCCCGGCGCCGATCGCGGCCGCCATCGGCTCCTCGATGATGTGCACCTGGCGCGCGCCGGCCTGCGAGCTGGCCTCGATCACGGCGCGGCGCTCGACTC
Organism: Kitasatospora sp. NPDC002040; assembly: GCF_040296785.1. Lineage (NCBI taxonomy): Bacteria > Bacillati > Actinomycetota > Actinomycetes > Kitasatosporales > Streptomycetaceae > Kitasatospora > Kitasatospora sp. NPDC002040. Next base: position 385,733 of record NZ_JBEOXV010000004.1, read on the forward strand.
CGGTGATGCCGGACGGGACGCAGACGACCACGCGCGGGCGGGCCAGGTAGCGGCGGCGGTGGATCTTGAGGATGAAGTACCGCAGCATCCGCTCGGTGATCTCGAAGTCGGCGATCACGCCGTCCTTGAGCGGGCGGATCGCGACGATGTTGCCGGGCGTGCGCCCGATCATCTTCTTCGCCTCGGAGCCGACCGCCAGGATGCCGCCGGTGTTGGTGTTCACCGCGACCACGGAAGGCTCGTTGAGGACGATCCCCTTGCCCCTGACGTACACCAGCGTGTTGGCAGTGCCGAGGTCGATCGCCATGTCACGGCCGATGAACGACAGATTGTTGGCCATGGGGTGTGAGGTGCCTTCCCGAACTCGGAATCAGATGGCGGGGGGATGGGGGCGGACGACGGCTGACCAGCCGTACCGGGCCCGTGAGTTGTGCTCCATCGTAGCCACGCCGGTCGTCTCGGACTGCGAGGTACGGCGTGCTGCCCATTCTCCGGCGGTCCGTCGGCATCTCCGAGGATTGGGACGCCGTGTCGAGGCTTCGAGTTCCGTATTTGAGGATGAAACGTCGATATTCACCTGGTCGGGCCTGGCGGTGCGCGGCCCGACCAGGTGACGCCGGGTCAGGCCTGACCGGGGAAGAAGATCTTGATCTCGCGCTCGGCCGAGGCCTCGGAGTCGGAGGCGTGGATCAGGTTCTCGCGGGTGATGGTGGCGAAGTCGCCGCGGATGGTGCCGGGACCGGCCTGCAGCGGGTCGGTGGCACCGGCCAGCGCGCGGATGCCCGGGACGACGTTCTCGCCCTGGACGATCAGCGCGAGCGACGGACCGGAGGTCATGAACTCGAGCAGCGGCTCGTAGAACGGGCGGCCCACGTGCTCGGCGTAGTGCTGCTCCAGCGTCTCCCGGTCGAAGGTACGCAGCTCGACGGCGGCGAGCTGCCAGCCCGCCTTGCGCTCGATCCGGCTGAGGATCTCGCCGGCCAGGCCGCGCTTGACGGCGTCGGGCTTGAGCAGGACGAGAGTGCGCTGGGACACGGTAACGGCTCCTGGGGACTAGGCGTCGGTCCCGCAAAGGCTACCTTGCGTGGTCGGTCGCACCCGCAGGCATGGTCACCCCGGGCGCGACCGGCTACGCTGCGGCCGCCGCTTCCCGGGCGGCCTTGATCTCGTCGATCCGGCGGCCGTAGTGCACCGAGCACCACCAGAGCCCGGCGAAGACCAGCCCGAGCACGAACATGGTGGGCAGCACGAAGCCGCTGACGACCAGTCCGAGCTGGAGCGCCCAGCCGACCGCCACCGCGCCGGGCCGGGTGATCGCGCCGCACAGCAGCACGCAGAGCAGCATCGCGATCCCGCTGACGGTCCAGACCGTCGCGGTGGACACGTCCGAGAGCTGCATCGCGACCAGGGCCGCGAACATGATGAGCAGGGCCTCGCCGATCAGGGTCGAGGAGCAGAGGACGCGCATGTCACTTCTTCCCGAGCAGGATGCGGGCCTCGCCGACCGTGATCACGGAGCCGGTGACGATGACCCCGGCTCCGCCCAGGTCCTCCTCCTCGGCCATGGCCACGGCCGCGTCGATGGCGTCGTCGAGCCGGGGCTCGATCCGGACCCGGTCCTCGCCGAAGATCTCCACCGCGATCGCGGCCAGCTGGTCCACCGGGGTGGCCCGGTGGGTGGAGTTCTCGGTGATGACCACCTCGGCCAGGATCGGCTCGAAGGCCGCCAGGAAGCCCGAGGCGTCCTTGTCACCGCTGGTGCCGATCACGCCGACCAGCTTGGAGAAGCCGAACGACTCGGTGATCGCGGCCACGCTGGCCTCGGCGCCGTGCGGGTTGTGCGCGGCGTCCAGGATCACGGTGGGGCTGCGCCGGACCACCTCCAGCCGGCCGGGCGAGCTGACGGCGGCGAACGCGGCCCGGACCTTCTCCGCGTCCAGTACCCCGCCCCGGGCGCCGCCGACGCCGAAGAAGGCCTCGACCGCGGTGAGCGCGAGCGCCGCGTTGTGCGCCTGGTGGGCGCCGTGCAGCGGAAGGAAGATGTCCTCGTACTCGGTGCCGGCGAGCCCGCGGATCGTCACCAGCTGGCCGCCGACGGCCACCTCACGGCGGATCACCCCGAACTCCATGCCCTCGCGGGCCACGACGGCGTCCACCTCGACCGCGCGGCGCAGGATCGCCTCGGCGGCGTCCAGCGGCTGCTGCGAGACCACGGCGAGCGCGCCCGGCTTGATGATGCCGGACTTCTCGGTGGCGATCTTGCCGGTGGTGTCGCCGAGCCGGTCGGTGTGGTCCAGGCCGACCGGGGTGATCACCGCGACCGCGCCGTCGATCACGTTGGTGGCGTCCCAGGAGCCGCCCATCCCGACCTCGATCACGGCGACGTCCACCGGGGTGTCGGCGAAGACGGCGTACGCCATGCCGGTGAGCACCTCGAAGAAGGACATCGCGACCGGCTGCTGCTCGTCGACCATCTGCACGTACGGCTCGATGTCGCGGTAGGTCTCGATGAACCTGGCGACGCTGATCGGCGCACCGTCCAGGCTGATCCGCTCGGTCACCGACTCGACGTGCGGGCTGGTGTAGCGGCCGGTGCGCAGCTCGAAGGCGAGCAGCAGCTGCTCGATCATCCGGGCCGTGGACGTCTTGCCGTTGGTACCGGTGATGTGGATCGCCGGGTAGGCCCGCTGGGGCTGGCCGAGGATGTCCATCAGCGCGGCCATCCGGTCGAGCGACGGCTCCAGCTTGTTCTCCGGCCAGCGGGTGGAGAGGGCGGTCTCGATCTCGCGCAGCTCGCCCGCCGGGTCGGCGGGGTCCGGGTTGCCGGGGCGGATCGTGTACGGGTTCTGCGGGGCCTTGTCGCTCACGCGCCCAGTCTACGGAGCCCCCGCCCCCGGTCCGATCCGGGTGGCCCAGGACTCACGTGAGCACCCTCACTTGGTAAACACTTCGCCAAGACAAAGGTCTACCATGTGAATAGATGCTGATTTACACCGATCGCCATCGAATCGAAGCCCAGTTCGCCGATGGAGCCTTGCCATGGATGTCGTTCACACCTTCTTCGTCGCACACCGGACCGGAGTGCTGTGGGCGGCCCACCTGCTCTCGCTGGCCCTGCTGGCCTACATGGTCTTCATCTTCGGCCGGTTCCTGCTCTACTGGGCCGGCTCGGCCCGGTCCTTCCGGCGCAACCGCCCCGCCGAGCCGGGCGATCCGGCCGCCCTCCAGTGGCACCTGGTGATCCCCTGCCGGGACGAGGAGGCGGTGGTCGGACAGACCCTGGCCGGCCTGCGCCGGTCCTCCCCCGGGGCGCACCTCTGGGTGGTGGACGACGACAGCGGTGACCGCACCCGCGAGCTAGTGCTGGCCGCCGCCGACCAGGACCCGATGGTCCACCTGGTGCAGCGCCGCCGCCCGGACGCCCGGATCGGCAAGGGCGCCGCCCTCAACGCCGCCTACCGGCAGATCTCCGCCTGGCTGCCGCCCGGCACCGACCGCGAGCGGGTGGTGCTCGGCGTGGTCGACGCCGACGGCGAGCTGACCCCGGACACCCTGGCCCTGGTCAGCGGCGAGCAGGCGTTCGGCCGCCCAGAGACCGGCGCGGTGCAGATCGGCGTCCGGATGCGCAACGCCGACGACCCCCGCCCGCTGCCCGGACGCGGCCGGGCCGCCAACGCCTTCGCCCGGACCCTGGTGCGGATGCAGGACATCGAGTTCCAGGCCAGCAACGCCGGGATGCAGCTGCTCCGCCGCCGCACCGGCAGCGTCGGCCTGGGCGGCAACGGCCAGTTCGTCCGGCTCGCCGCGCTCGACGCGCTGGCCGGCGACGGACAGTGCCCCTGGCCCGAGCGGGCGCTGCTGGAGGACTACGAGTCCGGCCTCGAACTCCGGCTGGCCGGCTACCGGTTGACCCATGTGCACGAGGCCCTGGTGGCGCAGGAGGGCCTGGTCTCCAACCGCCGCTTCCTCACCCAGCGGACCCGCTGGGCCCAGGGCAACATGCAGTGCCTGCGCTACACCGGCCGGGTGCTGCGCTCGCCGCACTACTCGTTCGCCGGCAAGGCCGAGGTGATGTACACCTTCCTGCAGCCGGTGGTCGCGGTGCTGCTGGTGCTGCTGCTCCCGGTCTCGCTCGGCATCTCGCTGGCCACCCGGATCTTCTTCAGCTCCGACGCCGTCGCGTTCGAGGACAGGTTCGGGCCGCTGATGCTGGCCGCCTTCGTGCTGGCCGCCCTGCCGCTGGTCTGCTGGGGCTTCGTCTACCGCCGCACCGTGTACCCCGACCGGAGCCGACTGACCGCCCTGCTCTGGGGGTTGGGCCTCTGGCTGTACACGTACCACATCTTCCTGGTGGCCGTCCGGGCCGCCGTCCGGATCGCGCTCCGCCGCAACGGCTGGGCGAAGACCCGGCGCAACGCCGAGCTGACCGCGATCGGCGCCCCCACCGCACTCGAAGCCTGAACGGAACCGTCCGATGACCGTACACTGCCTCCCCCCGCGCCCCGGCACCGGCCGGATCGCCGTCGTCCTGGGCACCCGCCCCGAGCTGGTCAAGCTCGCCCCGCTGATCCACGAACTCGGACCGGCCACCCGGCTGGTGCACACCGGCCAGCACTGGGACGAGGCGATGTCCGGCCGGTTCCTGCGCGAACTCGGGCTGCCGGAACCGGAGTTGCTCACCGGCGTGGGCGGCAGGCCGCGGGCCGGGCAGATCGCCGCCTCGCTGGAGCAGCTGGACGCGGCCTTCACCGCCGAGCGCCCCGGCGCCGTGGTGGTGCAGGGCGACACCAACGCCACCCTGGCGGGGGCGCTGGCCGCCAACGCGCACGGCATCCCGCTGGTGCACGTCGAGGCCGGGCTGCGCAGCCACGACCGGGCGATGCCCGAGGAGCACAACCGGGTGATGGTCGACCACATCGCCGACCTGCTCTGCGCCGCCACCGAGGAGAACGTCGCCAACCTGCGGGCCGAGTCGCTGTACGAGCCGTCGATCGAACTGACCGGCAACACCGTGGTCGAGGTGGTGCGCCGCCAGCTCCCGGACGCCGCCTCCCGGGCCGTCCTGCTGGCCCGGTACGGGCTGCGCCCCGACGGCTACGTGCTGGCCACCGTGCACCGGCCGGAGAACACCGACACCGCCGAGGCGCTCGGCGCGGTGCTGACCGAGCTGGGCCGGATCGCCGCCGACACCCCGGTCCTGTTCCCGATGCACCCGCGCACCCGGGCCGCGGTCGAACGGCACGGCCTGGAACCGCTGTTGGCCCGGCTGACGGTGACCGGGCCGGTCGGCTACGGCGAGTTCCTCGGGCTGGCCCGGCACGCCGCCCTGCTGGTCTCCGACTCCGGCGGGGTGCAGGAGGAGTGCACCGTGCTGGGCCGGCCGCTGCTGGTGGTACGCCGCTCCACCGAGCGCCCGGAGGCGATGGACGCGGGCTTCGCCACCCTGGTCGACCCCGGCCCCGAACTGGGCGCCCTGGCCGCCGAATGGCTCGCCGACGCCCCCGAGCGGCTGGCCCGGCTGGCCGCCACCCCGAGCCCGTACGGCGACGGGCTGGCCTCGGTCCGGATCGCCCGGCTCACGCTCGCCCTGACCGAACCGGCGCTGAGCGCCGCTTGATCCTTCCGGCGACGGTCTTGACAGCAGGAATGGTCTACTCCACCTTGTGACTCAAGTCACTGGTACAGACCACGACTTGTCCCCTGCACCGCACCATCCTCACTCCCCCACCTGGAGATGGCATGCGCGCAAGACCGAGAAGTACCGTCCACCTGCTGCTGACCGCCCTGGTCGCCACCGCACTGGCGCTGGTCGGCCTGCTGCTGGCCACTCCGGGGGCCCAGGCCGCCGATGTCGAGCTCGTCGCCAACGGCGGCCTGGAGAGCGGCAACCACCTGGCCCCCTGGGTCTGCACGGCCGGCTCCGGCCAGGGCGCCACCGGGCAGGCCCACTCCGGGAGTTACGCCCTCAAGGCGACCCCGAGCGGCAGCGACAACGCCCAGTGCACCCAGAGCGTCACGGTCAAGCCCTCCTCCACGTACGTGCTGAGCGCCTGGGTGCTCGGCCCCTACGTCTACCTCGGCGCCACCGGGACGGGCTCCACCGACCCCAGCACCTGGACCAGCAGCACCGGTTGGACCAAGCTCAGCACCACCTTCACCACCGGGGCGTCGACCAGCCAGGTCACGGTCTACCTGCACGGCTGGTACGGCCAGAGCGCCTACCTCGCCGACGACATCTCCCTGGTCGGCCCGGGCACCCCGAGCCCGACGCCGAGCACCAGCGTGACGGTCACCCCCAGCCCGAGCCCGTCCACCAGCACCAGCCCGAGCCCCAGCTCCAGTCCCAGTCCGAGCCCCAGCCCGAGTCCCAGCACGTCGCAGCCGCCCGGCAAGCACCTGCTGACCGGCTACTGGCAGAACTTCGACAACGGCGCCACGGTGCAGCGGATCAGCGACGTCCCGGCCGCGTACGACATCATCGCGGTCTCGTTCGCGGACGCCACCGGCACGCCCGGCGGGATCAGCTTCACCCTGGACAGCGCCCTCGCCAGCAAGCTCGGCGGGTACACCGCGGCGCAGTTCAAGGCCGACATCGCCGCCAAGCGGGCGGCCGGCAAGAAGGTCATCGTCTCGGTCGGCGGCCAGAACGGCACGGTGGCGGTGAACAGTTCGGCCTCCGCGACCACCTTCGCCAACACCGCCTACGCGGTGATCCAGGAGTACGGCTTCAACGGGATCGACATCGACCTGGAGAACGGCGTCAACGCCACCTACATGGGACAGGCGCTCAACTCGCTGGCGGGCAAGGTCGGCAGCGGCTTCGTGCTCACCATGGCGCCGCAGACCATCGACATGCAGTCGGCCGGGGCGGAGTACTTCAAGCTGGCGCTGAACGTGAAGTCCGTCCTGACCATCGTCAACATGCAGTACTACAACTCCGGCGCCATGCTCGGCTGCGACGGCAACGTCTACTCCCAGGGGACGGTCAACTTCCTGACCGCACTCGCCTGCATCCAGCTGAAGAACGGGCTGGAGCCCCGCCAGGTCGGACTCGGCGTGCCGGCCTCCACCAGCGCGGCCGGCGGCGGCTACGTCAGCCCGAGCGTGGTCAACGCGGCGCTCGACTGCCTGGCCCAGGGCACCAACTGCGGCAGCTTCAAGCCGGACACCAAGTGGCCCGGCATCGGCGGCGCGATGACCTGGTCGACCAACTGGGACGCCAAGGCGGGCGGCGGCATCGCCAACACCGTCGGCGGGCACCTGCACGCCATGCCGTAACCGAGCGGGGCACTCAGGCCTGGCGCGGGATGGACCGGCAGCCGCGCCGGTGCCTGAGCTCGGCGGTGATCTCCCCCAACTCCCCGTCGGGGAGGAAGGGGAGCATCATCGCCACCGCCTGCAGCAGCCCGCCGACCAGGAAGGTGGTGTCCGGGGTGGAGGCGACCAGCGAGCGGACGGTACCCACGTCACCCGCGTCGACCGCCTCCACCAGCTCGGCCACGTCCACGAGTTCCTCGTCCACCGCGACCCCGGAGGTGTCCGCCGGGGCGAGCCTGGCCAGGCCGCGCAGCACCCGGTCGGCGACGTCCGGCGCGTAGGCCTTGCGGACCGCCTCGGCGGCGATCCACACCAGCAGGGTGGTCACCTCCTGCTCGGCCTGGTCCGCCAGCAGCCGCTCCAGCTCGCGGTCGAAGGCGAGTTGGTTGCCGTGCCGGAATGCGAGCAGCAGGGTCGCCGCCCTGGCCTTGGCCACGTCGACCGCCTCCGCAGGCAGTTCGTCGGCCAACTCCCTGGTCACCACCACGCCGTGCCCTCCCGTCAGTCGACATACGCCGCCCAGAACTCCCACTTACCGTACACAGTCGAACTGCAAACGCCCCTTAACCCGCGCGCAAAACAACCAGACCCGATCGGCGGTACGCCATTTCGGTAATTCACCGATTCACGGTCGGACAACGGTCAGACACTCGTGGCGAAGGTCCGCCGCAGCTCCTCGATCTCCTCCACGCACTTCCCCGAACCGACCGCGACGCAGTCGAGCGGATTCTCCGCGACCCGGACCGGCAGACCGGTCTCGCGGGAGATCCGCCGGGCCAGACCGCGCAGCAGCGCACCGCCGCCGGTGAGCACGATGCCCTGGCCCATCACGTCGCCCGCCAGCTCCGGCGGCACCGAGTCCAGGGTCTGCCGGACCGCCAGCACGATCTCCGCCACCGGCTCGTCCAGCGCCTCCCGGACCTGGGCCGCCGTCACCACGGCCGTCCGGGGCAGCCCTTCGACCGCGTCCCGGCCGCGCACCTCGTGCTCGGCCGGACCCTCCTCGCCCGGCACCTGCTCGGCCGAGCCGATCACCACCTTGATCTCCTCGGCCGTCCGCTCACCTATCAGCAGGCCGTGGTCCCGCTTCACCTGCCTGGTGATCGCGGCGTCCATCCGGTCCCCGGCCACCCGGATCGAACGGGCGGCCACCATGCCGCCCATCGACACCACGGCGACCTCGGTGGTGCCGCCGCCGATGTCCACCACCATCGAGCCGGTCGGGTCCTGGACCGGCAGGCCGGCCCCGATCGCGGCCGCCATCGGCTCCTCGATCAGGTGCACCGACCTGGCCCCGGCGCTGCCGACCGCCTCGATCACGGCCCGGCGCTCGACCCCGGTGATCCCGCTCGGCACGCAGACCACCACCCGCGGCTTGGCCCGGAACCAGCGGCCGCTGCTGCCGGTCGCCTTCGCCAGCAGGTGCCGCAGCAGGTGCCGGGTGCCCTCGAAGTCGGCGATCACCCCGTCCTGCAGCGGACGGCTGGCCACCACGTCCTGGGGCGTGCGGCCGAGCGTCCGCCTGGCCTCGGCGCCGACGCTCAGCACCTCGCCGGTCTTCCGGTCCATCGCCACCACCGACGGCTCGTTCAGCACAATTCCCTTGCCCCGGAGGTAGACCAGGGTGTTCGCCGTTCCGAGATCGATGCCGATGTCCCGCCCGCGCCGTGCTTCCGTACCCGCCATTGGACGCCCGCCTTCTCTGCTTTCGAACTCTTCGTGCACATCCGCTGCTGGCCAGCGTACGCGAGAGAATTCGGCCGAACGGGTTATCAGGAACTCGCCCGGGTTCGCGAAATAGCCGACGGGTAATCAACTCCCGCCGGTACCGCAAACACTGAGGGCCGTGCCCCCGCACGAAGCGGGAGGCACGGCCCTCGATCGAACCGGTCAGGCCTGCGGCAGCGCCGCCAACTGCGCGGTGATCCGCGTGATGTCGGCCTCGGCGGCCGCCTGACGGGCCTTGATCTTGTCGACCACGTTGTCCGGCGCCTTGGCCAGGAAGGCCTCGTTGCCGAGCTTGGCCAGCGCCTGGTCGCGCTCCTTCTCGGCGGCGGCCAGGTCCTTCGCGAGCCGCTTGCGCTCGGCCGGCACGTCGATGGTGCCGGACAGGTCGATCGCGAAGGTGGCACCGGCGACCGGCAGCGAGGCGGTGGCCGCGAAGCCCTCCTCCGGCTCGGTCAGCCGCGCCATCGAGCGGATCGCCGGCTCGTGCGCGGTCAGCACCGTCCCGGCCAGGTCCAGCCGGGCCGGCAGCCGCTGACCCGGGTTCAGCTTCTGGTCCGAGCGGAACCGGCGGACCTCGGTCACCGCCTGCTGCACCGCGGCCACCTCGGCCTCGGCCGCCGGGTCGCGCCGGTCGGCCTGGGCCACCGGCCACTCGGTGATCACCAGCGACTCACCGCCGGTCAGCGTGGTCCACAGGGTCTCGGTGACGAACGGCACGATCGGGTGCAGCAGCCGCAGCGTCTTGTCGAGCACCTCGCCGAGCACCCGGCGCGCGGCGTCGGCCTGCGGGCCGCCCGCGAACAGGGTGGTCTTGGAGAGCTCGACGTACCAGTCGAACACCTCGTCCCAGGCGAAGTGGTAGAGCACGTCCGAGACCTTGGCGAACTCGTAGTCCTCGTAGAGCGCGTCCACCTCGGTGATGGTCGCGTTCAGCCGGGACAGGATCCACCGGTCGACCGCGGTGAGCTGCTCGGGCGCGGGCAGCGGGCCCTCGACCGTGGCGCCGTTCATCAGCGCGAACCGGGTGGCGTTCCAGATCTTGTTGCAGAAGTTCCGCGAGCCCTGGACCCAGTCCTCGCCGATCGGGACGTCGGCACCCGGGTTGGCGCCACGGGCCAGGGTGAACCGGACCGCGTCGGCGCCGTACTGGTCCATCCAGTCCAGCGGGTCGACCGCGGTGCCGGAGGACTTGGACATCTTCTTCCCGAACTGGTCCCGCACCAGGCCGGTCAGCGCGACCGTCCTGAACGGCGCCTGACCGTCCATCGCGTACAGGCCGAACATCATCATCCGGGCGACCCAGAAGAAGATGATGTCGTGGCCGGTGAGCAGCACGTCGGTGGCGTAGAACTTCTCCAGGTCCGGCGTCTGCTCCGGCCAGCCGAGGGTGGAGAACGGCCACAGGCCGGAGGAGAACCAGGTGTCGAGGACGTCCGGGTCCTGGTGCCAGCCCTCGCCGGCCGGCGGCTGCTCGTCCGGTCCGACGCAGACGACCTGGCCCTCGGGGCCGTACCAGACCGGGATCCGGTGGCCCCACCAGAGCTGGCGCGAGATGCACCAGTCGTACATGTTGTCGACCCAGTCGAAGTAGCGGCGCTCCAGCTCCTTCGGGTGGATGTCCACCCGGCCGTCGCGGACGGCGTCGCCGGCCGCCTGGGCCAGCGGCTCGACCTTGACCCACCACTGCAGCGACAGGCGCGGCTCGACGATGGTGTGGCAGCGCGAGCAGTGGCCCACGGCGTGCGTGTACGGGCGCTTCTCGGCGACGATCCGGCCCTGCTCGCGCAGCGCGCCGACCACGGCCGCGCGGGCGTCCAGGCGGTCCAGCCCGAGGAACGGGCCGTGCACGGTGATCGCGCCACGCTCGTCCATCACGGCCAGGTTCGGCAGGTTGTGGCGCTGGCCGATGGCGAAGTCGTTCGGGTCGTGCGCCGGGGTCACCTTGACCGCGCCGGTGCCGAACTCCGGGTCGACGTGGGTGTCGGCGACCACCGGGATCTCACGGTCCGTCAGCGGCAGCTTGATGGTGCGGCCGACCAGGTGCGCGTACCGCTCGTCGTCCGGGTGGACCGCGACGGCGGTGTCGCCCAGCAGGGTCTCGGCCCGGGTGGTGGCGACCACGATCGAGTCGGCCCCGTCGCCGTAGCGGATCGAGACCAGCTCGCCGGCCTCGTCCTCGTGCTCCACCTCGATGTCGGAGAGCGCGGTGAGGCAGCGCGGGCACCAGTTGATGATGCGCTCGGCGCGGTAGATCAGGCCGTCGTCGAAGAGCTTCTTGAAGATGGTCTGGACGGCCTTCGACAGGCCCTCGTCCATGGTGAAGCGCTCGCGCGACCAGTCCACGCCGTCGCCGAGGCGGCGCATCTGGCCGAGGATCTTCCCGCCGTAGTTCTCCTTCCACTCCCAGACCTTCTCGACGAAGGCCTCCCGGCCCAGGTCGTGCCGGGAGAGGCCGGACTCGGCGAGCTGCTGCTCCACCTTGTTCTGGGTGGCGATGCCGGCGTGGTCCATGCCGGGCAGCCAGAGCGCCTCGAAGCCCTGCATCCGCTTACGGCGCGTCAGGGCGTCCATCAGGGTGTGCTGGAAGGCGTGGCCGAGGTGCAGCGCACCGGTGACGTTCGGCGGCGGGATGACGATGGTGTACGCGGGCTTGTCGCTCTTGGCGTCGGCGGTGAAGTAACCGCGCTCCTCCCAGCGCTGGTACAGCACGCCCTCTACCTCCGCCGGGGCGTAGGTCGTCGGGAGGGTGGCTGCGTTGTCCCCGTCGAAGGTTCCGGGGCGCTGGTTCGTCGTGTCGGTCACGACACACAGTTTACGTAAACCTGGGGGCCGCCTTCGACCGCCTTTCCGCCCGACCACCCGGACGGGGCCGGTCTTGACGGGTGCGGTACCGTGCCCCGATACTCGCACGCCCGTTTGGCGCGCATTGACGGACAGTCACGAACGACGTGGGGGAGACAGATGTACGGGCAGGGGCAGCAGTATCCGCAGGGTCAACCGCCGCAGCCGGAGCCGCCATACGGGCAGCCGCCGCAGCCGGGGACCTACGGTGCGCCGCAGCCGCCCCAACAACCGTACGGCCAGCCGCCGCAGCAGTACGGCTACCCCCCGCAGCCGCAGCCGGCCGCCGCTCCGTACGGTGCGCCGCAGCCCCCGCAGCAGCCGTACGGCCAGCCGCAGGAACCGCAGTACGGTGCCCCGCCGCAGTACGGTGTCCCGCCCCAGTTCGGCCAGGACCCGCAGTACGGCCAGGCTCCGCCGTACGGTCAGCCCCCGCAGTACGGTGCGCCGCAGCACCAGTACGGGCAGCAGCCGCCGCCGTACGGGCAGCACCAGTACGGCGGTCCGATGCCCGGCGAGCCGCGCCGGAGCAACACCGGTCTGATCATCGGCCTGGTGATCGGCGCCGTGGTGCTGGTCGGCGGCGGCGGCCTGATCTGGGCGCTCAGCTCCTCCGACTCCCCGGTGGCCGGCGGCGGCGCCGGCAGCTCCACCACCGGCAAGTTCAAGCTGGCCGCCCCGGCCACGCTGCCCGGCGGGTACACCCAGAAGTCCACCAAGTCGGAGGCGGCCGGCGCGCTCGGCGCGGGGTCCATCACGTACGACGGCGGCATCTCCGCGAGCTACCTCAAGGGCAAGGACGTCACGGACACCATCTCGGTGGGCGGCTCCTGGGGCACCTTCAACGACCCGGGCACCGTGATCAAGGCGGCCACCGACAAGTTCGCCAGCGGCGCGGGCGCCGGCGCCGCCGAGAAGGTGACCTGGAAGACCCCGCTGGCCGCGGTCGACGCCAAGGACGCCAAGGACCCGGGCGGCAAGCTGTCCTGCGGCGTGGCGACCCTGGGCACCATCGACGCCCCGCTGTGCGTCTGGGCCAACCACTCCACCGTGGGCACGGTCGTCTTCCTCAAGATCTCCCTGACCGGCAAGGCCGCCGCGGTCACCCCGGCCCAGGCCGCCGACCAGGCCCGGGAGATCCGGGACGCCGTGGTGGTCGCCAAGTAGTCCGCTCCGGCCGGTGCACGCGGAAGGCCCCGCACCCTGACGGGTGCGGGGCCTTCTTCGTCGGCTGCGGGTCAGGCGCTCTTGTCGCGCCGCTCGCGCTTGATCATGTCGCGCGGGACCAGGGTCGGGATCGCGTGCTTGGAGACCACGTCACCGGTGACCACCACGCGGGCGACGTCCTGCCGGGACGGCACCTCGTACATCACGGACATCAGCACCTCCTCCATGATGGCCCGCAGGCCACGGGCGCCGGTGCCGCGCAGGATCGCCTGGTCGGCGATCGCCTCCAGCGCGTCGCGGGTGAACTCCAGCTCCACGCCGTCCAGTTCGAAGAGCTTGCGGTACTGCTTGACCAGCGCGTTCTTCGGCTCGGTGAGGATCTGCAGCAGCGCCTCGCGGTCCAGGTTGTGGACGCTGGTGATCACCGGGAGGCGGCCGATGAACTCCGGGATCATCCCGAACTTCACCAGGTCCTCCGGCATCACCTGACGGAAGTGGTCGCTGCTGTCCGACTCGCGCTTCGAGCGGATGTTGGCGCCGAAGCCGATGCCCTTGGCACCCGCCCGGCCCTCGACGATCCGCTCCAGGCCGGCGAAGGCGCCACCCACGATGAACAGCACGTTGGTGGTGTCGATCTGGATGAACTCCTGGTGCGGGTGCTTGCGGCCGCCCTGCGGCGGCACGCTCGCGGTGGTGCCCTCCAGGATCTTCAGCAGCGCCTGCTGGACACCCTCGCCGGAGACGTCGCGGGTGATCGACGGGTTCTCGCTCTTGCGGGCGACCTTGTCGATCTCGTCGATGTAGATGATCCCGGTCTCGGCCTTCTTGACGTCGTAGTCCGCCGCCTGGATCAGCTTCAGCAGGATGTTCTCGACGTCCTCACCGACGTAGCCGGCCTCGGTCAGCGCGGTGGCGTCGGCGATCGCGAACGGCACGTTCAGCATCCGGGCCAGGGTCTGCGCGAGCAGCGTCTTGCCGGAGCCGGTCGGGCCGAGCAGCAGGATGTTGGACTTGGCCAGCTCGATCGCGTCCTCGCGGCCGTTCCCACCGCTGCGCCCGGCCTCGCCGGCCTGGACGCGCTTGTAGTGGTTGTAGACCGCGACCGAGAGCGACTTCTTCGCCGTGTCCTGGCCGACCACGTACTGGTCCAGGAACTCGTAGATCTCGCGGGGCTTCGGGAGCTCCTCGAAGCGCACCTCGGAGGTCTCGGCGAGCTCCTCCTCGATGATCTCGTTGCAGAGGTCGATGCACTCGTCGCAGATGTACACGCCGGGGCCGGCGATGAGCTTCTTCACCTGCTTCTGGCTCTTGCCGCAGAACGAGCACTTGAGCAGGTCGCCACCGTCTCCGATGCGTGCCACGAGGTGCTTCCCCTTCGCCAGGGGCCCCGCGGGGGTTCCGGGGCCTGGTGCTGTGGACCGGTTCGCCGTCGAGCGATCGGTCTCGCTATCCGACGGTACTCTGCCGAGCCGGTAATTCCGCCGTCTTCGACAGCTCTGCCGTACGCCCAGGGCGAATTGATACCGAACAGATGCCGTCGAAGACACGGGCGGAGCATGGCGCGGGGCCATGCTCCGCCCGGTGAGCCCGGCCGGGCTCAGGAGGTCAGAGAAGACTTCCGGGTCGAGATGATCTGGTCGATCAGCCCGTACTCCAGGGCCTCCTCGGCGGTCAGGATCTTGTCCCGCTCGATGTCCTCGCGGACCTGCTCGACCGGCTTGTTGGAGTGCTTCGAGAGCATCTCCTCCAGCTGCTCGCGCATCCGGAAGATCTCCCGGGCCTGGATCTCCAGGTCGGAGACCTGGCCGCGGCCGGTCTCGGTGTAGGGCTGGTGGATCAGGATCCGGGCGTTCGGCAGCGCCATCCGCTTGCCGGGGGTGCCCGCCGCCAGCAGCACGGCCGCCGCGGAGGCCGCCTGGCCCATGCAGACGGTGGTGATGTCCGGCTTGACGTACTGCATGGTGTCGTAGATCGCGGTGAGCGCCGTGAAGGAGCCACCGGGCGAGTTGATGTACATCTGGATCTCACGGTCCGGGTCCATCGACTCGAGGCAGAGCAGCTGCGCCATGATGTCGTTGGCCGAGACGTCGTCCACCTGGGAGCCGAGGAAGATGATGCGCTCCTCAAACAGCTTGGCGTACGGGTCGTACTCGCGGATGCCCTGCGAGGTGCGCTCGACGAAGCGCGGGACGATGTAGCGGCCCTCGGCCCTCGGGGCGGTGAACTCGGTGCGCGCGGTGTTCATGGGGTGTTCGGTCCTCCGAAGCGTGACGGTCGGTTGGGTCTGCTGCCGGCTGCTGTCAGGCGCCGGTGCCGCCGCCGCCGGGAACGTCCGCGGCGCTGTGCATGATCGAGTCGATCAGGCCGTACTCCTTGGCCTGCTCCGGGGTGAACCAGCGGTCCCGGTCGGAGTCCGCGGTGACCCGGTCGAAGGACTGGCCGCTGTGCGCGGCGATCAGCTCCGACATCCGCTTCTTGGTGCGCAGCAGCTGCTCGGCCTGGATCCGGATGTCGGTGGCCGAACCGCCGAGACCGGCGGAGGGCTGGTGCATCAGGATGTTGGCGTTCGGCAGCGAGAACCGCTTGCCCTTCGCGCCCGCGGTCAGCAGGAACTGGCCCATCGAGGCGGCCATGCCCATCGCGATGGTGACCACGTCGTTCTTGATGTACTGCATGGTGTCGTAGATCGCCATGCCCGCGGTGATCGAGCCACCGGGCGAGTTGATGTACAGGTAGATGTCCTTCTCCGGGTCGGCCGCCAGGAGGAGGAGCTGGGCCGTGATCTTGTTGGCGATGTCGTCGTCGACCTGCTGGCCGAGGAAGATGATGCGCTCGTTGAGCAGTCGGTTGTAGACCTGGTCGCCCAGGCCGCCGAGCACGTCACCACCGGCGGCGTGCGGCGCCATCAGGCCAGGCATCTGCATCTGCGGGAACGTCACTTAGCCACCTGCTCAGTCGAATTGGACGGCCGCGCTACAGCCGCCGCTCTGTCGCACAGCTAGATATCACTGCGTGAATGTCACTGTCTAAGGACCCTAACGCGCAGGCCCGGCCGCAGAATCCCCCACGCAGAACTGTTCGCTGTGAGCGCAGGGTCGGGGCGGGCTCCCGGCGGGCCCCGAGCGGGCCCGGAGCGGCCTCCCGAGGGGTCCTGGTGCGGGAGAACGCAGAACGGTCCGGACACCCCGTCAGCGGGGTGTCCGGACCGTTCTCTACAGCGGTGGGGATCAGGCCTCGGTGGTCTCGGCGGTCTCGCCGGACTCCTCGGTCTCCTCGTCGTCCTCGAACGAGACGACCTCGCCGTTGGTGTCGGTGACCTTGGCGGCCTCGACGACCAGCGCCAGCGCCTTGCCGCGGGCGACCTCGCCGACGAGCAGCGGCACCTGGTTGCCCTGGACGACCTGCTGCGCGAACTGGTCCGGCGTCATGCCGGAGCCCGCCGCACGGCGGATGAGGTGCTCGGTGAGCTCCTCCTGGTTGACGCCCAGCTTCTCCTTGTCGACGATCTCGTCGAGCACGAACTGGGTCTTGATGCCCTTCTTGGCCTGGTCCTCGGTCTCCTGGGCGAAGTCCTCGACGGACTTGTCCTGGGTGGCGAGGTAGGTCTCGAGGGTCAGGCCCATGGGCTCGAGCTGGTGGTGCTCGAGGTTGTGCTTGCGGGTCTCGACCTCGTCCTTGAGGAGCTTCTCCGGGTAGTCCATCTCGACCAGCTTCAGCAGCTCGTCGAGCACCCGCTCCTGGGCCTGGGTGGCCTGGTCGAACTCACGCATGCGCTCCAGGCGCTTGCGGGAGTCGGCCTTCAGGTCCTCCAGGGTGTCGAACTCGCTCGCCAGCTGGGCGAACTCGTCGTCCAGGGCCGGGAGTTCCTTCTCCTGGACGGCGGTCACGGTGACGGTGACCTCGGAGCTCTGGCCGGCCTGGGTGCCGCCCTTGAGCTCGGTGGTGAAGGTCGCGGACTCGCCGGCGGACAGGCCGACGACGGCCTCGTCGATGCCGTCGAGCAGGCGGCCGGAGCCGATCTCGTAGCTCACGCCGGTGGCGGTGCCGTCGTCCGGCACCTCACCGTCGACCTTGGCCTCCAGGTCGACGACCACGACGTCGCCCTCGGCGGCGGCGCGCTCGACGTCCTTGACCGAGGAGAAGCGCTCGCGCAGCTGCTCCAGGGACTTCTCGACGTCCTCGTCCTCGACCACGATCGGGTCGACGACGACCTCGATGCCGGCGAAGTCCGGGAGCGTGATCTCGGGACGCACGTCGACCTCGGCGATGAAGCTGAGGTCACCGCCGTCGGCGAGGTTCTCGACACCCTGGATGTCGGTGATGTCGGGCTGTCCGAGGACCTCGATCTTGCCCTCGTCGACGGCCTGCGTGTAGAAGCGCGGCAGCGCGTCGTTGACGGCCTCTTCCAGCACCGCGGCACGGCCGAAGCGCTGGTCGATGACGCGGTTCGGGATCTTGCCCTTACGGAAGCCCGGGACCGAGACCTGCGAGTTGATCTTCTTGTAAGCCGCGTCGAGGCTCGGCTTGAGCTCCTCGAAGGGCACCTCGACGGTGAGTCGAACCCGGGTCGGGTTCAGAGTCTCGACGGCGCTCTTCACGGTTTGGTCTCCTAGGGGCTTGCGGTCAGGTTGTCTCCGCCCTCGGCCGGCCGGCCGTGGGCCGATCGGGTTCGGGCGAGACGGGCGATGGGCGGTTGGAGCTGCATCTCCCGTACGGGGGTGGACGGTGAGCGTGACTCCTCGCCCTCGGGCGGCTTGACCTGTACACATGCCACAGGGACGACCGCCAGCGGCCCATCCTACCGGTACCACGAAAGGCGGACGCCAGGGCGCCGCGCTTCGGGTCGTACTCAGACCTCGACGGGCTCCGGCGCGGTGCGTTCCGCCGGGCCCCGCATGGTCGCGGCGGCATCCGAATCCCGCACGAACAGGGCCGCGACGGCCGCCACCAGCGCGAGCCCCGCCGCGGTCAGGAAGGCCGCCTGGTAGGCGGCCAGGTTCGCCGTCGGCGTACCCGCCGCCGAGGTGGTGACCGTCCCCACTCCGGCCAGCACCGTGCCGAGCACCGCGACCCCCAGCGCGGAGCCGAGCTGGCGCTGCGCGTTGTAGAGGGTGGAGGCGGCGCCGGTCGCCGCCATCGGGACGGTGGCGAAGGCCGCGGTCTGCGAGGGCATGAAGACGTGCGCCATCGCGAAGCCGGTGACGAAGAGCAGGGCCCGGACGGCCCACAGGTTGCTCTCCGGGCCGATCGTCGCCATCAGCGCCAGGCAGACCGCCACCGCGGTTGCCCCCGCCACCAGCAGCCGGCGCGGGCCGAACCTCGGGTAGAGCCGACCGGCCACCTGCGAGGCGATCATCACCCCGATCGCCTCCGGAAAGACCATCAGACCGCTGTGCAGGGCATCCATGCCGAGTGCGTCCTGCATCAGCAGCGGGATCAGGTAAAGCATGCCGAGGAAGGCCGCACCGGAGAAGAGGGAGAGCAGGTTGGTCGTCCTGAAGATCCGGTCCCGGAACAGCCGGAGGTCCAACATCGGTGCCGCGCTGCGGAGTTCGACCAGCACCAGGGCGACCAGCGCGGCGCCGCCGACCGCTGCGGCGGTGACGATGCCGGGGCTCCCCCAGCCCTGGCCCGCCCCCTCCGAGAGCGCGTACATCACCAGGCCGAAGCCGGCCGCGGCGAGCAGGAAGCCGGCCGCGTCGAAGCGGCCGGCCCGCTCGGTGCGGTAGTCGGGCAGGAAGAGCAGGCCGAACACCAGGGTGAGCACGCCGATCGGGATGTTGACGATGAAGACCCAGTGCCAGGACCAGCCGTCCACCAGCCAGCCGCCGAGCACCGGACCGAGCGCGGGGGCCACGGCGGTCGGCAGCATCAGCACCCGGGTCGCCCGCATCCGCTCCTCCTGCGGGAAGGCCCGGAACAGCATGGTCATCCCGACCGGGGTGAGCAGGCCGCCCGCCGCCCCCTGGAAGATCCGGTACACCGTCAACTGCCCGAGGCTCTGGGCACTTCCGCACAGCAGCGAGGCCACCGTGAACAGCGCCAGCGAGACCAGGAACACCCGCCGGGTGCCGTACCTGTCCCCCAGCCAGCCGGACAGCGGCACGAACACCGCGAGGCTGACCAGGTACCCGACGTTGATCACCCCGACCGAGGCCGGATCGACGGAGAACTGCCGCCCGATGGAGGGGAGGGCCACGTTCACGATGGTGGTGTCCATGATGGACATGAACAGGGAGGCCACGAAGACCACGCCGACGGCGATCCTGGGCTCGACGGTGCGGACGGACATCTCTGCGGGCTCCGGTGCGACTGGTGGGTGAATGCTCAACATTCCACCTTGCCCGCCCGACCCCCGAAACGCCAACAGGGCCCCGCTCGTCGACGAGACCCTGCCGCACTGTCGGGGTGGCCGGATTCGAACCGACGGCCTTCCGCTCCCAAAGCGGACGCGCTACCAAGCTGCGCCACACCCCGTGGTGCCGAGAGGAAGCGTACACGCCGCCCATGCCGCCCCAGCGGTCATATCGGAGACCCGCCGAACCGCCCCGACCCCCAAAGCGGTGTGCAACCAACCGACCCGACCAGGTACGCTGACCCTGTCCTCGCGACCGGCAACGGCCCGGGGTCACTCTGTGCCCAGGCACACACGCGGGTGTAGCTCAATGGTAGAGCCCCAGTCTTCCAAACTGGTCACGCGAGTTCGATTCTCGTCACCCGCTCCACCAACTCGGCCCCAGGTCAGCGACATTGTCGCCAGCCTGGGGCCGAGGTCGTTTGAGGGTCCGTCAGAGCGCTGTGCCCGTGGCGTGCCCGTCCAAGCCGGGCTTGGTGCCGGGGTCCGGGTCGGGCTCCAGGCCGGCTAGGTCGCCGGGCTGAGTGCACCCGCTATTCCAAGGTCCGAGCGTGCCCGCCCGTGGAACTCGCCGAGGGCCGCGATCAGCCCCGCACCGACGCTGTCCCAGTCGCTGTCCTCGCCCTGCTGGCGGCGAGCCAGGCGAAGGGCATCCCAGAGGCGGCCGTTCACGGCGTTCGCCGCTGTGATCGCCGAGGGCTCGGCCAGCAGGATGAGGGTCTCGAAGAGCACCGACCGCCGGCTCTCGGCGTCATCCATCTCGGCGAGCAGAGCCACTGCTTCATCCGGAGTCTGTCTGGCCTGGAACGCCGCCTTGGCCGCACGGTGGGCTTCCTTCACCACCGACGCGTACTCGACGTAGGTGTTGAGCTTCCGCTCGTCCCACCGGGTGTCCATCGCCCTGCGGTGCCGAGCCCGCTCGGAGGCTGAGGTCACGAAGTACGACGTGAGGGCCCCAGCCAGCACGCCAAGCAGAGTAACGACCTGACTGATCACACAATTCAACGTATCAGCGGCGCACCTGCGCCCCGTCCCCTTTGGCGAAGGCCGCCGAGAGCAGCAGACCGGCCCCGGTCGGCGATGTGATCACCTGACCAGGGCCGGTCCGTCGAGCGTCTTTCAGGGTGCTGAGTCGTCGAGCGCCTCCGGCGCTTTGGGGTTGCGACTCTCCGGCCGGGCCTTTCTCACCAGGTCGCTCACTGCCTTGGCAATCGAACGTTCGCGCTCGGCCGTGGCGTGCTGGTAGATGAGCGCCGCCCGAGTGGTGCTGTGCCCCATCCGCGCCATCAGCTCCCTGAGACTCGCCCCGGTCGAGGCGGCCAGCTGGTTGCCGAGGTGCCGGAGGTCATGGAAGTGCAGGCCGTTGACGCCCACGGCGGCGCAGGCCCGGCGCCACAGCCGGTTGAAGTGGTTGCGGCGCGGCGTCGCCCCCTTCTCCCCCACGAACACCCGGCCGTCGGACCCCGGCTCCGCGAAGGTAGCCATGTGGTGCCGCACCTCGGCCAGGATCACGTCGGGCAGGCCGACCGTGCGGACGCCGGCCGCAGACTTGGGCAGCTTGGCGACGCGCTCGCCGTTCGACAGCTCGGCGATCGAGCGGCGGACCCGGATCGTCCCGGCCTCGGTGTCCACGTCGCGGCGGGAGAGGCCGATCAGCTCGCCCCAGCGCAGCCCGCAGAATGCGGCGATGAGGACCAGGGCGCGGTACCGCTCCGGCATCCACTCGGCGATGGCGTACACCTCGGGGACCGTGGCGGTCGGGCGCTCCGGGGTCTCCTCTTTACTTCCGCCCTTGATCTGGCAGGGGTTCCGGCGGATCAGCCGGTCGGCCAGCGCAGTGTTCAGCACCGAGCGGAGCAGCGCGTACGACTTGGCGACCGTCGAAGCGCCCGTGCCTGCTGCGAGTCGGCCGGCCCGCCAGGCCCGGACGGCGGCCGGGGTGATGTCGGCGACGGCCAGGTGCCCAAAGGTCGGGGCGAGATGCAGCCGAAGGAGCGAGTCATAGAGCTGGACTGTCCGGACGCCCAGGCCGCGCTCGGCGATCCAGGCTTTCGCGAAGGTCTCGAAGGTGACCCGCCCGGCGTCGGGGTCGAACCAGTCCCCCACCCGCAGCTCGGTCTGGGTGGCGGCTAGCCAGTCGTCCGCTTCCTTCTTGGTGGCGAAGGTCTTGGGCGCCGGGCGGTCGATGCCGTCCGGGCCCGGGTAGCGAGCCTGCCAGCGGCCGGAGGGCAACTTGCGGACCCGGCCGAAGGTGCGCTTCCTGGCCATCAGGCAGCCACCCCCAGCCCAGTACGGCGAACGGTCGGCCGCACGGTGTTCGCCTCGATGAAGGCGGCCAGGACCGAGGCCCGGATGCGGACGTGGCGACCGACCTTCACGAAGGTGATCCGCCGTTCCTCGATCAGGCGGCGAGGGAAGCGCGGGGTGGTGCCGAGCAGCTCGGCGACCTGGTCGACGCTCAGCAAGGGGTCGAGGTCAGGCATGGGTGGGTTCTCCTTCCGTTCCGGGGGCTGGTTGCAGGGCGGCGGCGAGCCAGGACTCGCCGGGGGTGAATCCTGTGCCGGCGTAGACCCAGTGGGCGAGGACGAGGGTGGTCTCCTCGACCGCCGGAGCATCGGGGCCGTGGAGGCGTTCGAGGGTCCGGGCTCGGCGCCAGGCGGTTCGGGCGTCGCGGAGTGCGCCGAGGGTGGTGGAGTAGCGGCGGGTCTTCGTTGAAAAGTGGCCCCGGAAGCCGAGCATGTGAGCCCAGGCCCGGAGGCGAAGTTCTTCAAGGGCGGGGTGGCGGCCGAGGTTCCAGCAGGTACGGATCATGCGGCGGGCGTGCTCGGGGACGTCAAGGTGGGCGATATCGGCGAGGAACTTCACGGGGCGGTCGAGGGCGCCGGTGGCTGTCTCGGCGCCCTTGGTCGCGTACTTGGCGATGTACGCGGCGACTGCCCGTTCGGTGATCTGGACGGGGCCGGTGAAGTCGGCGCTGCGGATGGGACGGATGTCGAGCTGAGTGCCGAAGGCGAACCGGTGGTCACGGCCGTCGAGGTACGGGCCGGGGATCTCAGTGCGGTAGGTGGCGGCGCGGATCGCATCGGTGAGCAGTTCGGCCGACGCCCAAGCCGGTGGACGGTCGATGTCGCCTTCGGGGCCGTCGAGGCGGATGACGGCGTGGAAGTGGATGGCGCCGCGCTTCTGGAACTCAGCGACCTTGCCGAAGGAGACCCGGGCGTGGTCGCGGAACTCGCGTTGCGTCAGCCCGGCTCGCTTGGCGATCTCGCGGCGGAGGTGGATGGAGAAGCGGGCCCAGAGCTTGCCCGCGTGGGCGTTCCAGAGCACCGCGGCTTCGTAGTCGTAGCGCTCCGGGTCCAGCGGTGAGCCGAGTAACGGGTCGTCGGCCGGGTGGGTAGCGCCGCAGCGGCAGCGCCCGGAGGCGGACCGGTTGTGGACCGGGCCGAAGCTCGGAGCGGTGAAGGTGGCGAACACGCGGGGGTGGGTGGCAACGCTCTCGGGAGTGCCCTTGCCGCCGGTGAGTCCGGCGGTGATCAGGTGGAAGGTGTCGCGGCGGTAGGTCTCGGCACAGGACGGGCAGCGGGAGGTGCGGCGGTTGCCGCAGCGCACCAGCAGGTGGCCGGCGGGGAGTTCGGCGGACTCCAGGTGGTGCAGGACCTGACCCGTCGCAGCGTCGGCTTCGGTCCGCCAGCCGTGCAGGCGGATGGGGGTGGTGCACCCGGCGAGGCCGGAGAGCTGGCGCATCAGCGCGGGCATGGTGCCGAGTCGGGCCAGGCCGAGCAGGTCGGCGACGGGTGGCGCTGTGGTGGCGCTCATGCGCGGGAGCCGACGAGGGCGACCGGGCGGGCGACGGTGCCGAGGCCGTGGCAGGTCTGGCAGTTGACGCCGGTGGTGTCGCGGGTGCCGTCGGGGCGGGTGAGGCCGGTGGCGATGTGGGCGCGGCCGAAGCCGTGGCAGTCGCGGCAGATCCGGGCGTGGGGTGCGGTGGGTCGGGGCATCATGTGGTGGTCTCCTTCGTCGGGCTTCGGTTCGGGAAGGGGTGCGGCTCCGGGGCGGTGGGATGCTTGGCGGCTTTTGCCGCCCCGGGGCTTTTCGCTGTTCAGCGGCAGCGGGAGGTTCGGCCGTCGGCCTTGCGGGTGTACATGTCGCGGTCCGCGATAGCGAGCGCGTCCGTGAGCAACGGATGCAGCAGGTCGGCCAGGCAGCAGACCCCGACCGAGGCGCCCACTGTGATCTCCCGGTCAGCGAGCGACATCCGCCTTGTAAGGACGGCGCTCAGCAGCTCAAGCCGGTCGGAAGCGTCAAGGACGACGGCGGCGAACTCGTCCCCGCCGAGGCGGGCGGCGATCCCCTTCGGGCCGCACCAGGCGGTGAGCCGATCGGCAGTGTCGGCCAGGACTGCGTCACCGGCGGCGTGGCCGTAGGTGTCGTTGACGTGCTTGAAGTCGTCCAGGTCGATCAGCAGGACCGTGGTGCGCTCCGGGTGGGAGCGGATCAGCTTCTCGGCGCGGGCGGTGAAACCGTCCCGGGTCAGCAGGCCGGTCAGCGGGTCGCGGCGGGCTGTGGCCAGACGCCGGACCAGGAGGGTGCTGTGGGCGCTCCAGCCGATCAGCGGGACGCCGGCGGCGAGCAGCGGTGCGAGGTCCATCGGGCGGTTCCTTCCGGGACGGTTCACGGAGGGGTGCGGGTCCGGGGTCGGTGGGATGCTTGGCGGCTTGTCCGGCCCCGGGGTCTGCGCTTCAGATGCCGAGCGACAGGGCGCGGGCAGCGGCGCGGTCGAGCAGGTGGTGCACGTCGGCCTGACGGGTCGTCGGGGCGTCGTTGAAGGCGTCCGGCGAGGTGACCGGGCGGCCGGTGGCGTGGAGGACCTCCATCACCTGGTTGCGGGCCCGGCCGACCGTGTGCGGGGTACCGAAGCCGTGGGCCAGGACGGCGGCCTGAGCGCCGAGGAGGCAGACGCGGCCCTTGTGGTCCCACAGGGCGCCCTGGGTCCAGCCCGCGTGGTGCAGGTAGCGGGAGGTCAACCGCAGGTGATCCGCCACGCTCACCAGCACCGGCCGGGCAGAGCGCCGGGCAAGGCGGTCGAGCAGCGTCGGAGCTGGGAGCGGGAAGCCGATGTGCCAGGACTGCACCGTGCTGCCGAGCGGGCAGACGTACGGCACGACGACCTGGGCGGGGACGGGGAGGGAGGCGAGGTACGCCTCGATCTCGGCGACCAAGCCCGAGACGTCCGGGCCAAGGTCCAGCGGAGGGAGTGTCAGAAGATCGGTCTTCATGGCGACTCCCCCGGTCACTTCGAGGTGACGGCGTTGACGCCGGAACGAGTGGTCTCCTCGATCACCGGGGCGATGAAGGTCCCGGCGACGTAGAAGCCGAAGAGGGCGATCAGGGCGGCGACCCACAGCCGGATGCCGAGAAGCTTCATGGCGGTCCAAGTGGCGGCGCCGAGGACGACAACCAGGGGCAGGGTGACGTTCATGAGGTGGGTCTCCTGTCAGCGGACGGTGCAGCGGTGGGTGCGGGCAGCGATCTCGGCGGCGGCGCGGGAGTCGTAGTCGGCGGAGAATCCGCAGCGCGGGGCGGTGCAGACGGCGGCGTGCTTCTCGCGGCCCCGGCCGTCGAAGTAGGTGGCGACCTGGACGGGGCCGATGCGGATGCTGTTGCGGGGACGGATCGGACGAGGCACGGTCTGACCTCCGGTCAGGTGAGCTGGGCTGCGATGGCGTCGGCAAAGTGGGCGGGGACGCCGAGCCGGACGCGCAGGGCTTCCGAGTCGATCGGCGTTCCGGTGCGGGTGTGGTGCTCGGCGGCGACCTTGCGGGCGTGCTCGATCAGCGCGGCGGGCACCGCAACGGCCGGCGGAACGGGCGGGAGCGCGGGCGCCGGCTCGGGCGCTTCGACGACTTCGGTCTCTGGCTCGGCCAGAGGAGGTGCGGGCTCGTAGAGCGGGAGTTCCGGCTCGGCTCCGGCGGGGCGGGTATCGCTCGCGCCGTGGGCGAGCAGGGTGCCGCCGAAGAAGGCGAGTGCGGGCCAACCAGCGACGAGGATGCGGAGCCAGGCCGGGACCTCGCCGAGGTCGAGCAGTCCGGCCGTGGCGACGTTGGCACCGAGCGAGGCACCCAGGGCGATGGCGAACCAGATCCAGGCGGCCGAAGCTGGGGCGCCGGTGGCTCGGAGGACGCGCATCCGGTGCCAGGCAGCGACCAGGAGCAGGTCGACCGAGACCGGGTAGGCCCAGGCTTTCCAGCCGTCCTGTCCGGCGGCTTGGGCAAGGTCATGGAGGTGGGCGAAGGACAGTGCTCCGGCGATGGCGGCTTGCACAAGCACGGCGTCCGGGCGGGGCAGTCGCATCAGGGGCATCCCTTTCGGACATGGCAGGGGTAGGGACCTGGCGTGAAGTTCCGTCACGCCGCGCGGGGTTGAGGTGGTCAGTCGGCGAGGGGATGCGGCTTGAGCAGCCGAGCGCCATCAGCCGAGGCGTGTACAGCGACGGGGCGGAAGGCCGCCAAGCCGGGCAACACGGGAGCCAAGTGAGCGGTCTCCCGGCAGATCCGGGCGGTGTCCGCGAGGGACAGGTTCGGTGTCCGGATGCGGGACCAGCCGCCGGAGGAGTCGCCTGCCACCGCCATGCCCGGCATCTCCGGGGCGATCTGGGTAGCGGCGAGCACCGCCTCGGGTGAGATGTCGCCGAGCCCCATCTCGGCGGTCGGCTTGTCGTTGACCCGGTGGACCACCCGGCCGGTGAGCTGAGCCCGGAGCATGGTGGCACCCTTGCCCAGCTCGGAGCCGAACCGCTGGCCGCAGACCTCCAGGAACATCCCTGCAGCGCGGCCCAGCTGGGCGAGGCGGATCAGCTGCGTGACCATGTGGTCGCGCCGCTCCTCGTCCTTGCGAGAGGCGACGAGGAACAGCTCCGCGACCTCGTCCACGATCAGCACCAGCGGCACCGGCCGCAGCTCGACCGGCAAGCCCCAGACGTCCGAGGTGATCTCTTCGTCCAACACCATGCCGGGAATGCCCTGGTGGTCGCGGATCAGGTCGTACCGGGCTTCCATCTCCTCAACCAGCTTGTCCAGCAGTGCACTGGCCTGCTGCGAGTCGGTGGCCAAGGCTGAGAGCCGGGGTGCGAACGGCGCCTGTTCGACGCCGAGCTTGCAGTCGATCCCGACCAGGGCGACCTTCCGCCGGGCGAGCCCCGCGATCAGGTTGCGCATGAAGACGGACTTGCCGGAGAGGGTCGTGCCCAGGGTCAGGCAGTGCGGGATGACCCGGTAGTCCCGAACGAAGGCAGTGCCGTCGTCCCGCACAGCCACCGGGACCAGCAGGTCATCGGTCGGCAGGCCGCGCGGCATCCGCACTTTGCGGAGCACGTCGAAGCCGGTCATCCGTAGCTCCACCACGCCAGGCTTCACGATCGAGACGTGCATGGCGTGGACACCCCACGCATGGCGAAGACGTTCCGCCGAGGCGGCCACGTCGGCCGGTTCCTGACCGGGTGCCAGCCGCAGCTGGATCCGCAGGCCCGTCGAAGTCGGGCGGACTCGGCGGACCTTGGGCGGCACCGGCCGGATCTCCCGCCGGGTGAGCGCCCGGGTCACCAGGACCCGCAGCCGGGACGGTTCGACGGTCAGCCCGCAGGCGTCCATGGTGCTGCCGTAAGTGGCGGAGAACCGCACTGCCGTGACCGGCAGGCCGATCGCCGACCAGTACAGGGCCGGGGTCTTTGCCCGGGCGACCATCGCACCGCCGGTCACGGCGGCCAGCGGCCCACCCACCTGAGCCAGCGTCAGCAGCTCGGACATGGCGATCAGCTCCGCGCCGGGGCGAGGGCGGTGATGGCCATGGCGCGGAACGAGATCCCGTGCCGCTTCTGACCGTTGAACTCGTTCTCCCAGTCCCGGGCCTTGAGCGCGGTGACCGCTACCGGCATGCCGACCGTCAGCCCGTCCGAGATGCCGGTCTCGGGGACGGTGACCGTGTAGAGGTTCGCTTCACCGTCGTCCGCGATGGTCAGACCCACGGTCAGCAGCTTGGCTCCGGTCTCACGGTCGAGGGCGATCTCGCCGGTCTGCTTGTTGACCAGCTTGGGCGCCGGGGGCACGACGACGAACACGAAGGCGGTCGAGGTGTCGATCTTGAAGGTAGCCACTCGGGTCCATCTCCTCTAAAAGAGGCGACCTCATGCACTCATGTACATGAGCTGATGGATAGAGAGTGCCCGACTCCTGTACATGAGTCAACCCACTACGAGAACAATCTCGTAGTGGGTTGCGGAAGTTGATCGTCCGTCAGTCGCGCGCGGCGAACCGGTAGTCCAGAACGAACTGGTCAGCGGCCATCACCGTGTCACAGACCTCAACCACGCGACCGGCGGAAGTCGTCGCATCTCGAACCAGATGGATCACCGGGGAGCCAGGGCTCACCGCCAGGGCAGCAGTCTCGGGCTTGGTCGCCAGCCGGGCCCGGACCGTCTCGGTGAACTCCGCGAGCGCGTAACCGTGTTCTTCGAGCCGGGCGTAGATGCCGCCGCCGCCAGGGTTCTCGGCGAACATCTCCGGGATGTCCTTCACCACGTCCCACGGCAGGTAGGAGGTGGCCTCCTCGGTCGGTGTGCCGTCACGGAAGTAGCGCCGCTTCCGGGCGAGCACCTTGGTGCCGGCCGGGATGCCCAGCCGCTCAGCGATCTCGGCGGGCGCGTCGACGGCGCCAACGAAGAGGACGTTGACCGAGGGGGTACCGCCGGACTGCTCGGCCTCGGCCAGGTACGCAGCCTTGCCCGCCAGGCGGTGAGCCCGCCGGAACCGGTCCGAGGACTTGCGCTGCACCGGGGGCCGGGAGCGGACGAAGGAGCCCCGGCCATGGTGGGTCTCGATCAGCTGGGTCGTCCGCAGCTCGGCCACCGCCTTCCGGACCGTGCCGGACGCCACGCCGTAGCGCTCCATCAGTTCGGTTTCGCTCGGGACCGCAGCCCCGGGACCCAGAGCCCCCGAACGGATCTGCGCCGCAAGGTCATCCGCGATCTGCAGATATTTCGCTTTGGCCGTCGAGGCCGCTTCACCGCTCGCCATAGTTGTTCTCGGGCTCCTATTCTCCTGTACATGAGTAGCAGCCCCTCACTTCAAGCGTCAACGCCTCTCCACTCCGTGTCGGTGGCCGGCGTCGTGGTCCGGGAGGACGGCCGGGTCCTGGCGATCCGCCGAGCCGACAACGGAACCTGGGAGCCGCCGGGCGGGGTGCTCGAACTCGGGGAGACCGTCGAGGACGGGGTACGGCGCGAGGTCTTCGAGGAGACCGGCATCCTGGTCCAGGTCGACCGGCTCACCGGGGTCTACAAGAACATGGCCAGGGGAATCGTCGCCCTGGTCTTCCGCTGCCACCCCGAGAGCGGGCACGAGCGCCTGTCCGACGAGTCCACCGCCGTCGACTGGCTGACCCCGGACGAGGTCATTGCCCAGATGGGCGAGGTCTATGCGGTCCGCATCACGGATGCACTCCAGGACGAGCCGCCCCATGTCCGTGCCCATGACGGGCGAACGTTGACGATGTCGGGGAGTTGAGTAAAAACCTTCTCTACGGGTTCAAGGCGCCTCGCTCCGCTCGGCGCGCGCTTGCCCGGCTCGACGCCGGGCCGTGCGCTCCTGTCTCCGCCCCGCTTCCCGGCCCGGCCGCCGGCCGCGCGCCTGAGCGAGAGCACCATGACCGGTCGAAGGACCAAACCCAAACGGGGCTGAGGGCGGGCGGCTCCGCGGTTTTACCCACCTGCCAGGACCGGGCCCCGCACCGAGCAAGACCGGGGGGCCACTCGGCCAAATTGCGGTCAGGCCCAAAAGCCCTGACCGAGACGCGGCGAGCTTACGGCCCCCCGATCATGCTCGGCCCCAGACCAGACAGGACACCGGCCAAAACCGCTCCACCACCCGCGCGGTGACGCTCAGCGCGGCATCCATCTGTTAGCCGAGGGTCCGGTCAATCGAAGCGTCGATGCCAGCCGCACGAAGCTCGCTCACGACGCCCATCCTCCACGCCTTGTAGGGGTCAAGTTCAACGTAGGTGACGCCTAGGAAGTCGCTGGGGATCTCAACTCCCGGCTCGTACAAGGCCATGACGTTCTGGCGACCGAGCAGGCCCAAGAACAGGCCGAGCTCCAAAATCACGTTCTGGCGCGCCCGGGGCTTGAGGTCACCCTCGCCTGCCAGGCGGCCCTCATCGTCTCCTGTCAGAAGCACGATGGCGTAGGCAGCCTTCTGGGCATGGTTCAGGAGCTTCCCAAGGATGTCGGCTCCCTTACCTGCCTGCTCATCAAGCACGATCACGTCTCGCGAGGCGACCTGCTGCAGGAAGCTGCGAACAGTCTCGCGGGTTGCGTGATCTCGACCATGCACCAGGAAGATCGCATCGCCCGAAACGTGACGCGGCACTGGTGGAGCAGCCTCAACCCAGATCTCAAGACGATCATTGATCGACTCCAGCACCCGCAACTTCTTCTCAAGGGTCGCCAGGACTGAAGACCTCACGGCCTC
This sequence comes from Kitasatospora sp. NPDC002040, assembly GCF_040296785.1. NCBI lineage: Bacteria > Bacillati > Actinomycetota > Actinomycetes > Kitasatosporales > Streptomycetaceae > Kitasatospora > Kitasatospora sp. NPDC002040. The sequence continues at coordinate 415,661 of NZ_JBEOXV010000004.1, forward strand.
AGCTGTCTTGGCCGTTCCGTACTTGACATCAAACACACCAAGATCAAGGGCGATGAACTCACCGGGCGGCGCTGATGTCAGTGCTCCCTCAACCTTGAAGCTCATCGTCAGGAGAGTCTGCGTGTACTCGTTCCAAGTGAAGAAGCTCGACTGGAATGTCTCGACCTCTGCAACACTCGCACGAGGAAGGTCCAAGAGCGCCCTGCCCTTGACGAGCTGAACGTCGATCTTCTTACTCAACACTTCATGGCTACCGATGAGTGCGACCTTCGTCATGGCTGGATGCTACTCCTGCAGGCAGTCGGAGCCCAGCCACGTGCCCGTTGCGTGCCCGGTCCGCCAGCTAGCCCCGGGGAACCACAGGGAATCATGGCGACGAACTCGCTCCCCTGCTAGTCAGAGAGTGCGCTGCTCAAGGGCCAGGTGGTGGCTACGTCTTCCAAACTGGTCACGCGAGTTCGATTCTCGTCACCCGCTCCACCCACTTCGGCCCCGGGCCGGCGACCAAGTCGCCGGCCCGGGGCCGAAGTCGTCTGTGCGGCAGGGCGGGTACGCCTTCGGCCCCCGGATCGGTGATCCGGGGGCCGAAGGCGTCTGAGACGGGGTCAGACCGTTACAGGCTCACGCCGTGGGCGCGGAGGTACGCGACCGGGTCGATGTCGGAGCCGTAGGACGGGCCGGTGCGGACCTCGAAGTGCAGGTGCGGGCCGGTCACGTTGCCGGTGGCGCCGGAGAGGCCCAGCTGCTGGCCGGCCGAGACGGACTGGCCGACCGAGACGGAGATCGAGGAGAGGTGGGCGTACTCGGAGTACTTGCCGTCGGCGTGCTTGACGACGACCTCGTTGCCGTAGGACCCGCCGTTGCCGGCCGAGACCACGGTGCCGGCGGTGATGGCCTTGACGCTGGTGCCGGTCGAGGCGCGGAAGTCGACACCGGTGTGGTAGCCGCTGGACCAGGAGGAACCGGAGGCGTGGTACGCGGTGGAGGTGCCGCCGCTGACCGGGGCGACGTAACCGCCGGTGGCCACGGTGGCCGGCTTGGCGGCGGCGGTGCTCGGCGCGGTGGTGGCCGGCTTGGCCTTGGGGGCCTCGACGGCCTTCGGGGCGACGGCCGACTTGGAGCGGGACGCCTTGGTGGAGGTGTCCGCGGTGGAGTTGGTGGAGGGCTTGGTCTCGGCCTTGGGGGCCTCGGCGGCCTTCGGCGCGACGGCGGCCGCGGCCTTGCCGGAGAGCGAGAGCTGCTGGCCCGGGAAGATCAGGTTCGGGTTGCCGCCGACCACGCTGCGGTTGTCCTGGTAGAGCTTCTCCCAGCCGCCGTCGACCTGCTGGGCCGTGGCGATCTTCGAGAGGGTGTCGCCGCCGACGACCTTGTACTGGCTCGCCGCCGGGGTGGCGTCCGCGACCGGGGCCACGGCCGGGGTCTCGGTGGCGGTCTCGGTGGCGAGAGTGCTCGCGGCAGCCGGGGCGGCCTGCGGTGCGACGGCGGTGGCGTGGCCCTGGTGGGCGCTGGCGGCGGCCACCGGAAGCGCGAAGGTGGCGCCGAGGACGCCGGTCGCGACGGCGATCCGGGTCAGGTGGGACAGCTGGACGCGACGGTGCTTGCCCTGTGCGGACATGGGTGGTCCTCTCCGACGCCTACGAGGTGAGCTGTCGGGTTCGGGCTGGAGTTGCCCGGCCGCAGGAATGCGGCTTCACCCCAAGCCGGACCGGTCACACCGGTTCGGCGACTTACCTTGGGTCCCCCGCTCCTGCCATGCGTGCCTTGTTCGAGGCGCCGGGCGGCGGCAGGACTCGGCGTTCCGCCCGGTTGAGCCCGTCCGGTCGTTCACCGGACAGGCCTCGAATAGAAGCCGATCCTCCGCTTGCTGGCAAGCCCCGGTTGAACGGTCAATAAGGATGATCAGGGACGAAGGTCACGCTCCGGACGGGACCTGGGCCTCTGGGGGCCCGATTCGCTGACGCTTCGTCCCCGGCCCGCCCACGGAGGGTGGCGGAAATCGCCGTGCGTACCCGCTCGATCCCGCTCCGCCAACCTTCACCGTGACACCGCTCACGTCGGGCCGATACGCTCGCGGCGTTCGAGCATCGAGAGCCGCTGTTCGAAGTGCTGCGAAGCGAGGAGACCCGTCTGTGCGCCCCGAGGAGCGGCTGGCCGTGGTCCAGCGCGGTGTGGTCCGCGAGATGGCCGGGCTGGGTCAGGAGTTCACGGTGGACGGTGCGGTGGTGCGCGGACCAGGCACCACGGCGGTGGCGTTCCGCGAGCACACCGAGCCCGGCACCGGCGGCCACCTCGACCTCGGCTACGTGCTGCACCTCGGCCGGGGCGACGCCCCGGTGATCTGGGACTGTGCAGCCGGCGTAGGCGGCACCGAGGTGGAGCAGCTCGACAGCGCGGTCAGGATGTGGGCCGGGACCACGGCGACCACCGTGGTCGGGCTGCTCGGCGGCAGCGGTGCGCACTGCTCCACGCCCGACTTCCCCGGCTGGCACGTGGTGCAGGGCCCGGCCGCCGTCTTCGGAGCCGACACCGGCCCGCTGACCGACTGGCTCGCCGGGCGCGAACTGACCCCGGTGCTGACCGCCGCCGAGCTGCCGGAGCTGACCGACCGCCAGGTGAACGGCGTGAAGCTGTTCTTCGGCGGCAAGACCGGCCATGACGTCGCCGAGGTCCGGGTCAACGGCGCGGTGTGCCAGGCGGCTTCGGCGGCCCTGCGGGCGCAGGACTGGCCGCGCGGCGAACGGCTGCGCTGGGCCCGGCTGTTCCTGCTGATGGTCGCCGAGCACCCCGGTGCCGTGGCCCCGCCGCAGGCCGAACCCGTGCCACCGCGTGGACGGTTGGGTCGCTGGTGGCGGGGCCGTCGCTAGCGGACCGGAAGGCCCGAACGGCGCTGACGGATCAGCTGGCGACCGAGGAGATGGTCTGCGCGAGCTGGCTGAGGAAGTCCTGGATCGGCTTGGCCGCCGTGGACTGGCTCAGCATGAAACCGAAGAGCGCGGCGATGATCGCATGGCTCGTCTTCAACTGCTTGTTGCGGATGAAGATGATGACGATGATCCCGAACAGGACCAGGGCAGAGACGGAGAAGGCCACCCGGACTCACTTCCTCATTCTTTCGTAGCGAGGCTTCGTGGCGGGCCCAATCCCCCGAGACCCCCGAGAACCGACCGTCCCACCCGGACTCAGTGTGGTCGTTCGTGCGGACTGCGTAAAGGACTTGCCGGAAGGCAGCCGCGAAGATCCTGCGATGTGAGACGAATTTCCGCCGACCGAGACGATAGCCCAGCCGAGCTGACGGTCCGTCGGACGGGTGCCCCCAACTGGAAGTTGACCGTTCCCGTGCTGGTGGGGGCCGACCTAGATCCACTCCGCCCGGCGGCGATCAGGAATGGCCGAAGACCGGCGCACCGACTTGACACACACCGGCCACCGGACCGTCACCCGCGCCAGAGCAGCAGCACCGCGCGGTCGTCGTTCACGTCCTTGGCCACCGACTCGATCAGCTTCACCGCCGAGCCCCGGCCGCCGTGTTGGGAGAACGCGGCGCCGCCGACCAGCCGGTCCGCCTCGCCCATCAGCCGGTCCATCCCCTCGGTCAGGTCCCGGCCCGGGATCTCCACCATGCCGTCGGTGCAGAGCATCAGCACATCGCCCCGGTCCAGCCGGCCGCGCACCGCCTCGAACACCGCGCCGTCGTACACCCCGAGCAGCGCGCCCTCGGTGGACTCCTTGACCTCCCAGCAGCCGGTGCCGGCGTGCCGCTGCATCCCGGGCAGGTGTCCGGCCGAGAACAGCTCGTACTCCCCGGTGTCCAGATCCAGCACCAGGTGGACCGCGGTGGCGAAGCCCTCCTCCCAGTCCTGCCGGAGCAGGTAGCCGTTGGCGGCGGGCAGGAACTGCTGGGCGGGCAGCGAGCCGAGCAGGCCGCCGAAGGCGCCGGAGAGCAGCAGCGCCCGGGAGCCCGCGTCCATCCCCTTGCCGGAGACGTCCGCCAGCACCACCTCCAGGGTGCGGCGGCCCGGGCCGGTCCTGGCCGCGACCACGAAGTCGCCGGAGAAGGACTGGCCACCGGCCGGGCGGAGCGCCATGTCGGCGGACCAGTCCTCGGGCAGCGCGGGCACCCGGCTCTGCACCCGCAGCCGCTCGCGCAGGTCGAACAGCATCGAGCCGCCGCCCCGCCAGGGCACCCCGACCCGGCTGCGGAACTGGGCCAGCAGCAGCCCGGCCACCCCGACCGCGCCGACCACCAGGGCGGCGCCGGGGGTGACGCCGTAGACATAGGTGTCGGGGCTGGTGCTGGCGACCCGCTCGCCGGTGTGGATCAGCGACTCGACCGACAGGCCGAGCGCGGCCGCCGCGTAGAGCAGCACCAGGGTGCCGGGCCGCAGCAGCAGGGCACCGGCCAGGATCGGCAGCACCAGCGCGGTGGGCGGCGCCCAGGCCGGGATCAGCACGTTCAGCAGGACCAGCAGCGGGACGGCCGCGAACAGCACCGCGAAGGCGAGCCAGTCGGAGGCGTCGCCGCGGAAGTAGTCCACCCCGGTCCGGCGCAGCACTCGGCGGACCCGGTAGAGCCTGCTGCGCAACCGGGCCGTCCACGGGGTGTCGGCCGCCTGCGCGCCCGGGCCCGTCTCAGTCGGCCGGGGCGTCGCGCCCGGCGTGCTGCCAGCCATGGCCTCTGACCTTATCCACCGCTGTGGCCCGCCGTCGACGGTTGGGGCGCCGCCGGGCGCACGCGCGTGCACCGGCCCGGCGGGTTTCGGCCGCCGGAGCCGCCCGGGAGCCCCCGGGAGCCCGGACACGTCACGTCAAGCCGCCGAAAGTCGGTCGCGCACGACGCAGGTCGGTGGTAGCTGTTGGCATATGACCGCTGAGACCGGACCCTTTGACGACGCAACAGTTGACGGCCTGACGGTACGTACCTTGACGGCCGAGGAGTGGGACGACTGGTACCGGGCCCTGGAGGTCGCCTTCGGCGGCCCGGAGGAGCAGCCCGAGGAGCGCGCGCTCTGGAAGGCGCTGACCGAGCCGGCCCGCTCACTGGTGGTCCGGGACGGCGCGACCCCGGTGGCCTGCGCCGGGGCGTTCTCGCTGCGGATGACCGTTCCGGGCGGTGCGGTGGTCCCGGTGGCCGCCGTCACCATGGTCGGCGTGCTGCCGACGCACCGGCGGCGCGGGATCCTGACCGGGCTGATGCGCCGTCAACTGGACGGGCTGCGCGACGGCGGCGAGGCGGTCGCGGTGCTGACCGCCTCGGAGTCCGGCATCTACGGGCGGTTCGGCTACGGCCTGGGCAGCTGGCGGATGGCGCTGACCGTCCCGACCGGCAAGGTCAGGGTGCAGGCCCCGGTGGACCGGAGCGTCCGGCTACGGCTGGCCGATCCGGCCGCGAGCGGCCCGGCCTGTGAGGAGCTGTACGCCAAGCTGGTCCCCGGGCGGCCCGGGATGCTGGAGCGCCGGCCGGGGTGGGAGCAGCTCCCGCTGCTGGACCCGCCCGGCGGGCGGGACGGCGCCTCGCCCCAGCAGTGCGTGCTCGCCGAGGACCGCGCGAGCGGCCAACTGCTCGGCTACGCCCGGTACTCCGTGTCCATGGTCTGGGGCACGGACGACCTCGCGGACGGCACCGTGCGGGTCCGGGACGTCGAGGCGCTCACGCCCGGGGTGTACGCGGCGCTGTGGGAGTACCTGCTCGACCTGGACCTGATGGAGCGGGTCACGGTCGCCAACCGTCCGGTGGACGACCCGGTGCTGCACCTGGTCGACGACCCCCGGCGGCTGGACCCGCGCCCGGCGGACGCGCTGCACGTGCGGCTGGTCCGGGTCGGGGAGGCGCTGGAGCTGCGGGAGTACGCGGCGGCGGTGGACGTGGTGCTGGAGCTGACCGACGCCTTCGCGCCGTGGAACGCCGGGCGGTGGCGGCTGCACAGCGAGGGGCCGGGGAAGGGCGCGAGCTGCGTCCGCACCGGTGACGCGGCCGATCTCGCGCTGGATGTACGGGAGTTGGGGGCGGCCTATCTGGGCGGGGTCCGGCTCGCGGCGCTCGGCCGGGCCGGGCTGGTGCGCGAGCTCTCCGACGGCGCCCTGGCCGAGACCGACCGGGCCTTCGCCTCCGCCCTGGCCCCGTGGCTCCCGCACGGCTTCTGACCGAACGGGCAGGGGCGCGGCGGACCGGTAGGTCCCCCGCGCCCCTGTTCGTCGATCCCGACCGGTCCGGGGGGTCAGACCTGCGGGTGGTGGGCGGGGATCGGGGGGAGCTCGCCGGTGGTCTCGTACTCGGAGAGCATCTCGATCCGGCGGGTGTGCCGCTCCTCGCCGCTGTACGGGGTGTTGAGGAAGATCTCGACGAAGCGGGTGGCCTCGGCCTCGGTGTGCATCCGGCCGCCGACGCTGATCACGTTGGCGTTGTTGTGCTCGCGGCCGAGCGAGGCGGTCTGCTCGCTCCAGGCCAGCGCCGCCCGGACGCCCTTGACCTTGTTGGCCGCGATCGCCTCGCCGTTGCCCGAACCGCCGATCACGACGCCGAGCGACTCGGGGTCGGCGGCGGTGCGCTCGGCCGCCCGGAGGCAGAACGGCGGGTAGTCGTCCACGGCGTCGTAGATGTGCGGGCCGCAGTCGACCGGCTCATGGCCGTTCTCCTTCAGCCACTGGACGAGGTGGTTCTTGAGGTCGTATCCGGCATGGTCGGAACCCAGGTACACGCGCATGGGGGGAATTGTGGCATGCGCGGGTACCCGGGCCCGTGCCGGTCCGTCAGATCAGGAGGCGCGTCGCAGCAGCTTCCAGGCCAGCGGCAGGGCGCCCATCGCCAGCACCAGCTTGAGGGCGTCGCCCACCAGGTAGGGGTAGAGCCCGAGTTCGGCCGCGCGGGCCAGCGGGACGCCGAGCGAGGCGGCCAGGTAGGGGACGCCGACGGCGTAGATGGTCAGTGTGCCGAGCAGCATCGCACCGGCCGTCCGGAGCGGGCTGCGGTCCGCGCCGCGCCGGGCCAGGGCACCGACCAGTCCGGCCGCGAGCACGAAGCCGATCACGTAGCCGAGGCTGGGCATGGCGAAGCCCGAACTGCCGTCGGCGAACCAGGGCATGCCCGCCATCCCGGCCAGCAGGTAGAGGCCGAGGGCGGCGATGCCGCGCCGGGTGCCGAGCGCGGTGCCGACCAGCAGGGCGGCGAAGGTCTGGCCGGTGACCGGGACGGGCGAGCCGGGCACCGGGACGGAGAGCTGGGCGGCCAGTCCGGTGAGCACCGCTCCCCCGGCGACCAGGGCGAGTTCGCGGGCCTGGACGCCGAGGCGGGAGCCGGCCTGCGGGAGCAGGTCGGCGAGGACCGGGGTGGTGGACGGGACGGTGGCGGTGGCCATGAGCAGGTCTCCTGACGGCTCGTTCGGTGAACACTTGTGAACCTATGCCGCCCGCCGGGTCGGCGAGGGCGTCGGGTCCGGCCAATGGTCAGTACTCCGACTTGTCGTGTTCGACCTGTTCCGGCCAGTCAGCGTGAGGATCGGATCACTTTCAGTCAGATAAGTGTCCGGATGGCGGTCCAGCGGCGTCACTCATTGGCATGCCCACCGTTCATGCCGAATAGTGAACAGATCCTTCCGCTATCCGTACAGTCTGGACCCGCCTGATGCCGCCCTCCTCCCCCCAGCCGACGCTGGAGCCGACCGAGCACCCCGTCGCCGGTGACAAGCTGACGCACGGCCTGAAGCAGCGCCACCTGTCGATGATCGCGCTCGGCGGCGTGATCGGGGCCGGCCTGTTCGTCGGCTCCGGGGCGGGCATCGCCGCCGCCGGCCCCTCCATCGTGCTGGCGTTCGCCGCCTCCGGGCTGCTGGTCATGCTGGTGATGCGGATGCTCGGCGAGATGTCGGCGGCCCGCCCGGCCAGCGGCTCCTTCTCGGTGCACGCCGAGCGGGAGATCGGCCCCTGGGCCGGGCTGACGGTGGGCTGGCTGTTCTGGACCCTGCTCTGCGTCGGCGTCGCCGCCGAGGCGATCGGCGCCGCCGGGATCATGGGGAGCTGGCTGCCCGCGGTGCCGTCCTGGGTCTGGGTCGCCCTCTTCATGACCTTCTTCTGCGCCACCAACCTGGCCGCCGTGAAGAACTTCGGCGAGTTCGAGTTCTGGTTCGCCGCCGTGAAGGTGGCCGCCATCGTGGCCTTCCTGGTGGTCTGCGTGCTCGCCATCTGCGGCCTGCTGCCCGGCACTTCGGCTCCCGGCAGCAGCAATCTGACCGGCCACGGCGGGTTCTTCCCGAACGGTGCGGGCGGCCTGGTCACCGGCCTGCTCGCCTCGGTCTTCGCGTACGGCGGACTGGAGACGGTGACCATCGCGGCGGCCGAGTCCGAGGACCCCCGGCGCAGCGTGGCGGGCGCGGTGCGCACCGCGATGTGGCGGATCGCGCTGTTCTACGTCGGCTCGATGGCCGTGATCGTGACCCTGGTGCCGTGGGACGACCCCGAGGTGGTCGGCAGCGGCCCGTACGTCGCGGTGCTGGACGCGCTGGGCATCCCGGCGGCCGCGCAGGTGATGAACGTGGTGGTGCTGATCGCACTGCTCTCGGCGATGAACGCCAACATCTACGGCTCGTCCCGGATGGCGTACTCGCTGGTCCAGCGCGGCCAGGGCCCCCGGGTGCTGGCCAAGGTGCAGGGCGGCGTGCCCCGGCTCGCGGTGCTGGCCTCCTCGGCCTTCGGCTTCGCCGCGGTGCTGCTCAGCTACGTCTGGCCGGAGACGGTGTTCAGCTGGCTGCTCAACATGGTCGGCGCGGCCGTGCTGGTGGTCTGGGGCTTCATCGCGGTGGCCCAGCTGCGGATGCGGCGGCGGCTGGAGCGCGAGGAGCCCGAGCTGCTGACCGTCCGGATGTGGCTGTTCCCGTACCTGACCTGGCTGGCGCTGGCCGGGATCGTCACGGTGCTGGCGCTGATGACCTTCGACCAGGCCAACCGGATCCAGCTCTACTTCACGGCCGGGCTGGCCGTGGTGCTCGCCGTCACCGGGTGGGTCCGGCAGCAGCGCACCGGCTGACCCGACGACAGTGGCCCCGTACCCGTGCCGGGTACGGGGCCACTGTCACGCCCTCGGCTGTCGCACCGTCACTCGAACGACGGGCCGGCCGTCCTGGTGCGCTTGATCTCGTAGAAGCCGGGCGTACCGGCCACCAGCAGGGTGCCGTCCCACAGCCGGGCGGCGGCCTCGCCGCGCGGGGTGGGGGTGACCACCGGGCCGAAGAAGGCGACCCGGCCGCCGTCCGGGCCGTCGACCGCGATCACCGGGGTGCCGACGTCCTCGCCGACCAGGGTGATGCCCTCGGCGTGCGAGGCGCGCAGCGCCTCGTCGTACTCGGTGGAGTCGGCCGCGTCGGCCAGCTCGACCGGCAGACCGGCCGCGATCAGGGCCGCCTCGACGGTGGCCCGCTCGTTGGGCAGGCCCTGGTTGTGGAAGCGGGTGCCGAGCTCGGTGTAGAGCGGGCCGAGCACCTTCTCACCGTGCGCCTGGGCAGCGGCGATCAGCACCCGGACCGGACCCCAGCCGGCGGCCAGGAAGGTCTTGTAGCGCTCCGGCAGGTCCTCGCGGTTCTCGTTCAGCACCGACAGGCTCATCACGTGCCAGCGGGTCTCCACCGGGCGGAGCTGCTCCACCTCCAGCATCCAGCGGGACGTCATCCAGGCCCACGGGCAGGTGGGGTCGAACCAGAAGTCGGCGATCTTCTTGGAGTCTGCGGTCGTCACTGACGGCGTCCTTCGGTCGGGTACGGGCGGTTCCACGGATCAGCAACAGCGGAGCTGCGCCGCTGATTCCGGGTGCCCGGTGCAATGGCACCGAGCGGCGCACGTGAAAGGATGCTCCTCCGGGAGGACCTCCCGAACACACCGTGCGAGCCGGACAAAGGAGTACCGCCCGTGCCGGGCAAGAACCTGAGCCGCGAGGAAGCCCAGCACCGGGCCGCCATCCTCTCGGTGGACAGCTACCGCGTCCACCTCGACCTGACGTCCGCCGTCGACCCGACGGCCGCCACCTTCCGGTCGACCACCACCCTCGCCTTCCGCAGCAGTGAGGCCGGGGCGACCAGCTTCGCCGACCTGCTCGCCCCCGCCGTGCGGGCCGTGACCCTGAACGGCCGGTCGCTGGACCCGGCCGAGGTCTTCGACGGCCACCGGGTGCTGCTGGCCGACTTGGCCGAGCAGAACCTGCTGGTGGTCGAGGCCGACTGCGCCTACAGCCGGACCGGCGAGGGCCTGCACCGCTTCGTCGACCCGGTCGACGGCGAGACCTACCTCTACACGCACTTCGAACCGGCCGACTCCCGGCGGGTGTTCGCCAACTTCGAACAGCCCGACCTGAAGGCCCCGTTCACCTTCACGGTGACCGCCCCGGCCGCCTGGGACGTGTACGCCAACGCGGTCCACACCTCGGTCACCGGCGACGACGCCGCCCGGGTCTGGGAGTTCGCGCCGACCCAGCCGATCTCCACCTACCTGACCGCCGTCGTGGCCGGGCCCTACCACGTCGAACGCGACCACTACAGCCGCGAGTCGGCCGACGGCTCGAAGCTGGAGATCCCGCTCGCGGCGACCTGCCGCAAGTCGCTGGCGAAGTACTTCGACGCCGACGAGATCTTCACCGTCACCAAGCAGGGCCTGGACTTCTTCCACACCGAGTTCGACTACCCGTACCCGTTCGGCAAGTACGACCAGTGCTTCGTCCCCGAGTACAACATCGGCGCGATGGAGAACCCGGGCTGCGTCACCTTCCGGGAGGAGTTCGTCTTCCGCTCGAAGGTCACCGAGGCCGCGTACGAGGGCCGGGCCAACGTCATCCTGCACGAGATGGCGCACATGTGGTTCGGCGACCTGGTCACCATGAAGTGGTGGGACGACCTCTGGCTGAAGGAGTCGTTCGCCGACTTCATGGGCTCGTACGCGCTGATCGGCGCGGGCACCAAGTACAAGGCCGCCTGGATCACCTTCGCCAACCGGCGCAAGGCCTGGGCGTACCGGCAGGACCAGTTCCCCACCACCCACCCGATCACGGCCGACATCCGTGACCTGGAGGACGCCAAGCTCAACTTCGACGGCATCACCTACGCCAAGGGCGCCTCGGTGCTCAAGCAGCTGGTGGCGTACGTCGGCGCGGAGGCGTTCTTCGAGGGGGCCCGGCAGTACTTCAAGCGGCACGCCTTCGGCAACACCGTGCTGGGCGACCTGCTCGGCGCGCTGGAGGGGACCAGCGGGCGGGACCTCGGCTCCTGGGCCGCCGCCTGGCTGCAGACCTCCGGGGTCAACTCGCTCACCCCGCAGCTCACCGTGGACGCCGAAGGCCGGATCACCGAGCTGGCCGTGCTCCAGGACGGCGCCACCCTGCGGCCGCACCGGATCGCGATCGGCTTCTACGACCGCGACACCGACGGCGCGCTGGTGCGCACCGAGCGGGTCGAGCTGGACGTGGACGGCGCCCGCACCGTGGTGCCCGAGCTGGCCGGTCGGCCGCGCCCGGCGCTGGTGCTGCTGAACGACGACGACCTGACCTACTGCAAGATCCGGTTCGACGACCGGTCGTTGGAGACCCTGCGCGAGGGCCTCGGCGAGATCGACGAGCCGCTGTCCCGCGCGCTGGCCTGGTCGGCGGTGTGGAACCTGACCCGGGACGGGCTGATGCCCACCCGCGACTACCTCGCCCTGGTGGACCGGTTCGCGGGCACCGAGTCGGACATCGGCGTGCTGCAGTCGCTGCACCAGCAGGCCAAGGGCGCGCTCGACCTGTACGCCGCGCCGGACCACCGGGCCGAGGGCGGACGGCAGTTGGCGGCCTGTGCGCTGCGCGAGCTGCGCGCCGCCGAGCCGGGCAGCGACCACCAGCTGGCCTGGGCCCGCTTCCTGGCGCTGACCGCCGACGGGGCCGAGCACCTGCTGCTGGTCGAGGGCCTGCTGGCCGGCACCGCCCGGATCGACGGTCTGGCCGTCGACCAGGAGCTGCGCTGGGCGCTCTGGCTGGCGCTGGCCTCGGCCGGCCGGGCCGAGCCCGAGCAGCTGCGCGGCGAGCTGGAGCTGGACAACACCGCGAGCGGGCGCCAGCACCTGACGCACTGTCTGGCCGCACTGCCCACCCCCGGCGCCAAGGCCACCGCCTGGGCCGCCGTGGTGGACTCGGACGAGCTGCCGAACGCCCTGGTGGAAGCCCAGATCGCGGGCTTCGCCCAGCCCGGCCAGCGCGAGCTGACCGCGGGCTACACCGCCGGGTACTTCGAGGTGATCGAGTCGGTCTGGGCCCAGCGCTCGATCGAGATCGCGATGCGGATCGTCGGCGGCTTCTTCCCCCGGTTCCAGACCGACGGGGCGACCCTGGCCGCCACCGACGCCTGGCTGACCGGGCACCAGGACGCCGCCCCCGCGCTGCGCCGCCTGGTACTGGAGTGCCGGGACGACCTGGACCGCGCGCTGCGCGCCCAGGCCGCCGACCGGGGCTGAGCATGAAGGAGGGGCCGCCCCGACCGGGGCGGCCCCTCCTTCATGCGCGGACGGTTACTTGAGGGTGGCCGAGGTCAGACCCGACTGCACCTGCCGCTGGAAGGACAGGTACACCACCAGCACCGGCAGCATCGCGATGGTCATACCCGCGAACAGCGCCGGGGCGTCGCTCTTGTAGCCGGACTGCAGGGCGAGGTTGACCAGGCCCTGGGCCAGCATCGAGTGGTCGGCCTCGCCGGCCGAGGTCGGCTGCATCAGGGTGACCGGCAGGATGTACTGGTTCCACTGCCCCAGCACGTTGAAGATGCCGACGCTGATCAGGCCGGGCTTGGCCATCGGCACCATCACCTGGAAGAACGCCCGCGCGTGCGAGCAGCCGTCCAGCATGGCCGCCTCGTGGATCGCGGTCGGCAGCGTGCGGAAGAACGAGTGCAGGAAGAACACGGTGAACGGCAGCGAGTACGCCGTGTACACCAGGATCAGGCCGCCGTAGCTGTTCAGACCCAGGTAGGGGCTGATCTCGCCGAGGTTGCGGACCATGAAGAACAGCGGGACGAGCGCGAGGTAGACGGGGAACATCGCGCCCGCGACGAACAGGAAGTAGATCGCCCGGTTGCCCTTGAACTCGTAGCGGGCCAGCACGTAGGCCGCCATCGCACCGAGCAGCATGGTCAGGGTGAGCGAACCGGCCAGCACGATCAGGGTGTTGGCGAAGAAGCCGCCGATGCCCTTCTCCCAGGCGCTGCCGAAGTTCTTGAAGCTCCAGGAGGTCGGCCAGCTCCAGGCACTGGTGTTGATCTGGGTGTCGGTCTTGAAGGAACCGAGCACCACCCAGGCCAGCGGGAACAGGATGAGCAGCGCCCAGATGGCCAGGAAGCCGTGCGAGAACACGTTCAGCACCCCGCCGCCGTCGGCGAAGCGCGCCTCCTTGGCCGGCGGCCGGGGCTTGACGGAGCGTTGGGCGGGAACGGTCGTGGTCTTGTCGATGCTGGTACTCATGCCATGCCCCGCTCAGTACTCGATGCGCTCGCGCCGGGTGACCCGCAGCGAGACGACGGACAGGATGAGGGTGAAGAAGAAGATCACAACACCCATCGCGCAGGCGTAGCCCGCCTCACCGAAGGCGAGGAAGTTGCGCATCAGGTACGTCGACATCAACTCGCTGTGGTGGTCCGGGCCACCGCCGTAGGTGCGGCCCGGGGTCATGCTGGCCACCAGCGCGAAGGCGTCCATCGCCACGATGGCGAGGTAGACCCAGGCGGTCTGGATGGTCTCCCAGAGCAGCGGCAGAGTGATCTTGAAGAAGGTCTGGCCGCGCTTGGCGCCGTCCAGCAGCGCCGCCTCGTAGATGTCCTTCGGGATCGACTGCATGGCCGCCGAGAAGAGCACCAGGTAGAAGCCGACGCCGCCCCAGATCAGGACGCCCATGATGCACCAGAGCACCAGGTTCGGGTCGTTCAGCCACTCGACCGGGTGCTGCGGGTCGCCCAGGCCGAGCTTCAGCAGCGCGCCGTTGGCCAGACCGGCGCCGTCGCTGCGGTACACCGCCTGCCAGAGCACCGCCAGGATGGCGATCGACAGGACCTGCGGGAAGAAGAAGACCACCTTGTAGAAGGCGGCACCCGCGACACCCTGGACACCACCGGTGCCGCCCTTGCCGCCCACGTTGAGCATGAAGGCGAAGAACAGCGCGATCAGGATGGTGGCGATCGGGAGGACCGCGAGCAGGAGCAGGTTGTGCCAGAGCGCGCCGAGGAAGACCTCGTCACCGAGGAGTTTGGTGTAGTTGTCCAGGCCGACGAAGTTCATCTCCTGGCTCTGTCCCGACCAGTCGGTCAGGGAGTATCCGAACGTCTGCGCGTAGGGCCAGAGCACCAGGCCCACGTACAGCAGGATCGGAAGAAAGAGGAACCCCACGATGAAGGGGTACTTGCCGTGACGCATGGTCACATCTCCTGTCCGTCAGGCGTGGGCGCACCGGGGGCCTGGTGCGGGAGGCCCCCGGCGCGCCTATGTCACTTCGCCGGTCAGGCGCCCTTGTTCTTGGTGGCCGACTCCTTGGCGCGCTTGATCCACTCCGCCGGAGTGATGCGCTTGGCCAGCAGCTCGCCGGAGGCGTTCTGCAGGTCCTCGTCGAACTTGCTCGCGGTGTTCGGGTACTGGAAGTTGAAGACCTTGTCGCCCGCGGCCTTCAGCGCCACCACGGTGGACTTGGTGCCCGGCTTCAGCTGGACGTCCGGGCCGACACCGTCCTTGAGGCAGGTGAGGCTGTTGGCGGCCTGGGCGAACTTGCCCGACGCCTCCTTGGTCAGCATCATCCGGAGGAACTCCAGGCCGCCGGCCACGTTCTTGGCCTTGGTCGGGACCACGAACGGCTCGCCGGAGCCGGCCCGGATGGCTTCGAACGGAAGCTTGTCGCCGGGGAGCGACGGCATCGGCAGGAAGGTCATCTCGAAGTCGGCCGGGGTGGAGGAGAGCTGCTCGTTCTCCAGCCAGGAACCGGACGGGATGAAGACGGCCTTGTACTGGTTCCACGCGGTCTGCGACTCGGTGTGGGTCATGCCGTTGGTGCCGGGGAGCAGGAAGTCCTTCTCCACCACCTGGAAGAACGCCTCGACGGCGGTCTTGACGGCCGGGTCGTCCCACGCGGTCGGGTCGAGCTTGTCGATCCGGGCCATCAGGTCGAGGCCGCCCTGCTTGGCGATCATGTCCAGGATGGCGACGTTGATGTAGTACGGGTACTTGCCCTGGTGGGCGAGCGGGGCGATGCCCTTGGCCTTGGCCTGCTCACAGATGGTGATGAACTCGGCCCAGGTCTTCGGCGCGGTCCAGCCGTTGTCCTTGAAGAGCTTGCCCGAGTACCACAGGCCCCACATGGTGTACGCGTACGACAGGTTGTAGACCTTGCCGTCGATGGTGCCGGACTCGATGGTGCCGGGCATCAGGACGTCGCGGACCTTCTTCGACGGGTCGTCGATGTACGGCGCGTCCAGCAGCGGGGCCAGGTCGACCAGGCTCTTGTCCTTGGCCAGGACGTCGAGCTTGATCTGCTTGTTGCCCGAGTCGTCGATGACGTCCGGCGGGGAGCCGGCGTTGAAGCGCGGCTGCAGCTTCCCGGTGATGTCCTTGTCGGCCTGCTGGTCGATCTTGGCGTCCGGGTACGTCTTGGCGTAGATCGCGGCGAAGGCGGCCAGGTAGTCCTTGCCGTAGCCACCGTCGAAGATGAAGACCTCAAGACCCTTCTTGGCGTCCACGCCGAACGGGTTCTTGGCGTCCTTCAGGTTGTACTCGCCGGCCTTCTTGCTGTCACTGCTGCTGCTGCCGCCGGCGCAGGCGGCGAGCAGCGAACCGCTGCCGGCCGCGAGCACGGTGATGGCCGCGGCGCGCTTGAAGATGTCCCGGCGGTTGTACTCGGTTGCAGAGCCCATGAGTGCCCTAACCCCTCGGTGTGGTCCAGAAGATGCATACAGGGACTGACGGATCGTCAATTCCTGCCAGTGAGGTGCGCCCAGCGGCCAAGGGGCCGGTCAGAGGCGGTTTCTGTGATGCGCAAAGGTATAGTCCACTGTTCATCTGGCGGCAATAGCCGGACCGCCCGATGCGACCCCTGGGGGCCAAAGTGTTGTCGGCGGTGCAGCATGTGCAATGTGCAGGGCACCTGCATATTTACCCGTGCGACCCGTCGGCGAGGGAGAATCTAGCGCGCTTGTGCGCGTTTGAACATAGAAACGCGCAGCTTCGCGCATCACAGAACAGTGACGCACGGAGCTGCGCGTGGCTTTTGTTACGGGTTGAGCACCCGTCAGAACTTCAGGCCCTTGTCCAGGGCCTTCACCAGGGTGCCGTTGCTGTCGTCGTTGTCGAGCGCCCAGGCCATCACACCACCCAGACCGGCGATCCGGGAATAGGCCGCCTTGTAGGCGAGCACCTCCGGGGTGTCGTAGGTGTACAGGGCGGTGCCGTCGTACTTCCAGCTGGCGCCGCGCAGCCAGTCCGTGTGGACCGTGCCCGGCAGGTCCTTCACGTCCCTGTAGGGCAGGTCGGCGGCCGCGGCGGCGGCCGGCTGGTAGAGGCCGTTCCGCTTCGGCCCCGACTGCACGCCGGTCCAGCCGTGGGCGTAGAACGGCACCCCGAGCACGGTCTGGCGGGCCGGCAGGCCGCGCTCGACGTAGTGCCGGACCACCTTGTCCCCGCTGCGCTGCTTCGGTGACGGGTCGGCGGCGTCCGCGAACAGGTTGGCCTGGTGGGCGGTCGGCCCGGTGCCCTCCCAGGGGCCGTGCAGGTCGTACGTCATCAGGTTGAGCCAGTCCACCGCCTTGGCCACCTGCGGGAGCTCCAGGCGGTCCGCCACGGTCTCGTTGGCGGCCACGGCGGCGGTCAGCAGGTAGTGCTTGCGCGCCTTCCCGCCCAGCGCGTCCAGCTGGCGCCGGAACTCCTGCACCAGCAGGGTGAAGTTCCGCCCGTCCTCCGGGCGGGAGACGTTGCCCGGGTCCCCGCCGCCGCCCGGGTACTCCCAGTCCAGGTCGATGCCGTCGAAGACGCCGAGGGCGGCCCCCGGCCCGCCCTCGGCCGAACCGAGCTGCGGCAGGTTGCCCTTGAGGTAGAGGTCCAGGCAGGAGGAGACGAAGGCCTTCCGGGACGCGTCGGTCAGCGCGGCGTCCGAGAAGTACTTCGACCAGGTCCAGCCGCCCAGCGAGATCACGGCCTTCAGCTGCGGGTTCTTCGCCTTGAGCTTGCGCAGCTGGTTGAAGCTGCCCTTCAGCTGCTGCCCCTCGGCGTCGGCCCTGCCGTCCACCGACTCACCGGCGCCGACCGGGCGCTGGTAGTCGGCCCAGGCGTCGCCCACCCCGGCCTCGTTGGCCTCGAAGCACTTGCCCTCGGCGCTGACGTTGCCGAAGGCGTAGTTGATCACGGTGAGCTTCCCGGCCTGGCCGGAGGTCTGGACGTGCTTGAACTCGAAGCCGCCGTAGACGCCCCACTGGGTGAAGTAACCGACCCGCTGGCCGTTCAGCTGCGGCACCCGGCCGTCGTGCGCCTGGGCGGTGACGGGGGCCAGGACGGCGGCCGCCGTGACGGCCGCGAGCAGTGCAGAGGTTCGTCTGGGCATTGCGGACCCACTCTCTGAAACAGCGTCAAATGGTCTGGACCAAGTGCTGGTTGAGAGGTTTAGTCCATTGAGCGCGAACGCACAAGAGGCCCGGACCATATCGGTCCGGGCCTCCTGGTCAGTCCTTGGCCGTGGATCAGCCGATCAGGCTGCGCAGCACGTACTGCAGGATGCCGCCGTTGCGGTAGTAGTCCGCCTCACCGGGGGTGTCGATGCGCACGACCGCGTCGAAGCTGACGTCGCCCGCGGTGACCTTGACGGTCTTCGGGGTGCGGCCCTCGTTGAGCTCGGTCACGCCGGTGAAGGAGAAGGTCTCCTCGCCGGTCAGACCCAGCGACTCGGCGGTCTGGCCCTCCGGGAACTGCAGCGGCAGGACGCCCATGCCGATCAGGTTCGAGCGGTGGATGCGCTCGTACGACTCGGCGATGACGGCCTTGACGCCGAGCAGCGCGGTGCCCTTGGCGGCCCAGTCGCGGGACGAGCCGGAGCCGTACTCCTTGCCCGCCAGGACGACCAGCGGGATGCCGGCGGCCTGGTAGTTCTGCGAGGCGTCGTAGATGAACGACACCGGCGCGTCGGCCTGGGTGAAGTCGCGGGTGTAGCCGCCCTCGGTGCCCTCGGCGATCTGGTTCCGCAGCCGGATGTTGGCGAAGGTGCCGCGGATCATCACCTCGTGGTTGCCACGGCGCGAGCCGTACGAGTTGAAGTCGCGCTTCTCCACACCGTTCTCGGTGAGGTACTGCGCGGCCGGGGTGCCCGGCTTGATGTTGCCGGCCGGGGAGATGTGGTCGGTGGTGACCGAGTCGCCCAGCTTGGCCAGCACGCGGGCACCGGCGATGTCGTTCACCGGGCTCGGGGTCTTGGCCATGCCCTCGAAGTACGGGGGCTTCCGGACGTAGGTGGACTCGGCGTCCCACTCGAAGGTGTTGCCGGTCGGGATCGGGAGCGACTGCCAGCGGTGGTCACCGGCGAAGACGTCCTGGTAGCCCTTGTCGAACATCGCCTCGTCGATCGAGGACGCGACGGTGTCGGCGACCTCCTTCTCGGAGGGCCAGATGTCGGCGAGGAAGACGTCGTTGCCGTCCTGGTCCTGGCCGAGCGCGTCCCGGGTGATGTCGATGTTCATGTTGCCCGCGAGCGCGTAGGCGACCACCAGCGGCGGGGAGGCCAGGTAGTTCATCTTGACGTCGGGGTTGATCCGGCCCTCGAAGTTGCGGTTGCCGGAGAGCACCGAGACGACCGCCAGGTCGGCCTCGTTGACGGCGGCCGAGACCTCCTCGGGCAGCGGGCCCGAGTTGCCGATGCAGGTGACGCAGCCGTAGCCCACCAGGTTGAAGCCGAGCTTCTCCATGTAGGGGACGAGGCCGGCCTTCTCGTAGTAGTCCATGACGACCTTGGACCCGGGAGCCAGGGTGGTCTTGACCCAGGGCTTGACGCGCAGGCCCTTCTCCACGGCCTTCTTCGCCAGCAGGGCGGCGCCCAGCATGACGGAGGGGTTGGAGGTGTTGGTGCAGGAGGTGATCGAGGCGATCACGACCGCGCCGTTGTCGATCTCGTACTGCGAGCCGTCGGGGGCGGTCACCGCGGTCGGCTTCGAGGCCTCGGCCGAGTAGGTCGGCAGCGCCTCGGCGAACTTGGTGGCGGCCTCGGCCAGGATCACCCGGTCCTGCGGGCGCTTCGGGCCGGAGATCGACGGGACGACGGTGGAGACGTCCAGCTCGAGGTACTCGGAGTAGACCGGCTCGACCGACGGGTCGTGCCAGAGGCCCTGCTCCTTGGCGTACGCCTCGACCAGCGCGAGCTGCTGGGCCGAACGGCCGGTGAGCTTGAGGTAGCTGATCGTCTCGGCGTCGATCGGGAAGATCGCACAGGTCGAGCCGAACTCCGGCGACATGTTGCCGATGGTGGCGCGGTTCGCCAGCGGGATGGCGGTGACGCCGGCGCCGTAGAACTCGACGAACTTGCCGACCACACCGTGCTTGCGCAGCATCTCGGTGATGGTGAGCACCAGGTCGGTGGCGGTGGTGCCGGCCGGCAGCTCACCGCTCAGCTTGAAGCCGACCACGCGCGGGATCAGCATCGAGACCGGCTGGCCGAGCATCGCGGCCTCGGCCTCGATGCCGCCGACGCCCCAGCCCAGCACGCCCAGGCCGTTGACCATGGTGGTGTGCGAGTCGGTGCCGACACAGGTGTCGGGGTAGGCCACACCGTTGCGGACCATGACCGTGCGGGCCAGGTGCTCGATGTTGACCTGGTGGACGATGCCGGTACCCGGGGGGACGACCTTGAACTCGTCGAACGCGGTCTGGCCCCAGCGCAGGAACTGGTAGCGCTCCTTGTTGCGGCCGTACTCGATCTCGACGTTCTGGGTGAACGCGTCCTGGGTGCCGAACTTGTCGGCGATCACCGAGTGGTCGATGACCAGCTCGGCCGGGGCCAGCGGGTTGATCTTCGCCGGGTCGCCGCCCAGCTCCTTCACGGCCTCGCGCATGGTGGCCAGGTCGACCACGCACGGGACGCCGGTGAAGTCCTGCATGATCACGCGGGCGGGCGTGAACTGGATCTCCTCGCTCGGCTGGGCGTTCTCGTCCCAGTTGCCGAGCGCCCGGATGTGGTCGGCGGTGATGTTCGCGCCGTCCTCGGTGCGGAGCAGGTTCTCCAGCAGCACCTTGAGGCTGTACGGCAGCCGCTCGGAACCCTCGACGGCGGAGAGCTTGAAGATCTCGTACGACTCGTCGCCCACCTGCAGCGAGCTGCGGGCGTCGAAGCTGTTCGCGGACACGACTGACTCCTTCTGGATCCACCCAGTGGTAAGGTGACCCTAACTTGGGCCCACCCGGGCCTCCGGTGGCGGCGTACGCCTCTCGGAAAGTATCTTGACGTCAAGATAAACCATAGCGCGAGTTATCTCGATGTCGAGATAAACCATAGTGCATGCCCGGGCGAGCCCTGCGTCAGGCAGGCCCCTGTCTGACGAGCCTGCCCCAATACCTCTCCAAACTTCCGTCCCCGCCCCCGTAACGCAACTTCGACGCTCGGGCGTCTGAGTTCCGGCAGTCCGGCAGCAGGCCGGACCGGCGAGGGGGTCGGAGTTGAACGGAAGCGGGCGACGGGCGGAGGCCCGGCTGGAGTTCGAGGAGTTCGCGCACGCCAGGGGCGGGGCGCTGTTCCGTACCGCACTACTGCTGTGCGGGGACTGGCATCTGGCGGAGGACCTCACCCAGAACGCGCTGGCACGGATCTACGCCTCCTGGGCCCGGGTCCGCCGGGCCGACTCGCCGGAGGCGTACGCGCGCGGCGTCCTGCTGCGCTGTTTCCTGTCCCACCGCCGGCTCAAGCGGTCGGGCGAGCGACCCTCGCTCGGCGCACTGCCGGAGCGGTCCACCGCCGACAGCGACCCGACGCTGCGCGTCACCCTGCTCGAGGCCATGGCCCGGCTGCCGCCGAGGGACCGGGCGGTGCTGGTGCTCCGGTACTGGGAGGACCGCAGCGTCGAGGAGACCGCGGCCGAGCTGCGCGTCAGCGCCGGAGCCGTGCGCAGCCAGAGCCACCGGGCGCTGGGGCGGCTGCGGGCCGCTCTCGGACCGCTCGACCAACTCGCCGTGTAGACCTTTCCGAGGGGATGACAGATGGACCTGAAGCAGGTGTTCGACGAAGCGGTCGGGGACGCCTCGCCCGAGCTTCGACCGCTGGTCGCCGGGGCACTCCGGGACGGGGCGGCGCTCCGGCGGCGGACGGTGGGGACGGCCGGGGCCGTGGCGGCGGTCGCGGTGGCGGTCGCGGCCGTGGCGATCGGCGGCGCGCTGATGGCCGCACCGGAGCGGGGCGCCGTGCTGGCGGCGACCCCGACCGGGGGGACGCCGGGGGCGGGCTCGGGGGCGGGGGTGGCGTCGGCAGCCGCCGAGCAGGTGGCGCTCGGCGGGCAGGCCGCCGTCCAGACCCTGCTCGGGCTGCTGCCGGCCGGGATGCCGGTCGGCCAGTACGTGGGCCGGGACGGCCTGCCGGGCCAGGCCCAGCCGGAGGTCCGGGCGGAGGTCAGTTACCGGAGCGGGCCGGGAACCGCCTCGATCGGGGTCACCGTGACGCCGCAGTTCGCCCCGGACGGCAAGCTCGACCTGGGCATCGACGGTCTCTACGACTGCGCCCATCGCGGCCCCAGCTCCGCCGTGACCTGCCACAGCACCGTCCGGCCGGACGGCAGCAGGCTGCTGGTGTGGCAGTCACTGGTCCGGGGGCAGGTGAACCGCGGTGCCGACGTCCTGCGGGCCGACGGCGTGCGGATCACCGCCGCCACCGAGAGCCTGATGGACAGCGGGCACGAGAAGGTGCTCCGGGCGGAGCCGCCGCTGACCACGGAGCAGCTGGAGGCCCTCGTGCTCAGCCCGGCCTGGCAGGCCCGGATCACCGCGGCACAGGCCGCCCGGGCGGCGGCCGAGATCACGCCCTACACCGACGGCCGCGCGACGATCAGCCCGAAGGCCCCCTGAGGCACCGTTCGGAGCCCGGCGGATCCGGTGGGGCCCGGCCCCAGCCCCGGCGGCCCCGGCATCCCTTCCTGGCGGCCCGTCAGGCTACGGTGTGCGAGGTCCGCCGGGCCGGTCCGTCTGTTGGGAGTCACCCGTGATCGTCGTCGATGCTTCCGCGCTGGTGCTGGCGCTGGCCGACCAGGGACCCCGGGGCGACGCCGCCCGGGCCGAGCTGGCGGCCGATCAGGAGTGGGCCGCACCGGAGCACGTGCTGATCGAGGTCATGCAGTCCCTGCGCGGGCTGTACCTGGCCCGGGAGGTATCGGCCGAGCGGGTGGGCGAACTGGCCGCCGAACTGCCCGGGCTGGCGATCCGCAAGGTCTCGGTCGCCCCGCTGCTCGGGCGGGTCTGGGAGCTCAAGGACAACCTGACGCCGGACGACGCCGCGTACGTGGCCGTCGCCGAGCAGCTCGGGGTGCCGCTGGTGACGGCGGATCTGCGGCTGATGCGGGCCACCGGGCCCCGGTGCGAGATCCGGGGCATCGGCCCGGTGGGGTGACCCACCGGGTCTCGTACGGGTGACTTGCGTGGCCGGGGCATGCCGGGCGCCGGACGGACCTGACAGCTTGGGGCTGCGCACCCACTCCGGAAAGGCCCGCCCATGTACGCCGCCCCCGTCCTGGCCCTCGCCCTGCTGCATCCGCTGCTCCCGCCGGTCAGCACGGTGGAGGCCGCCTTCGACCGGACGGACGGCATCGTGCCGGCCACGGCCGTCAGCTTCGCGCCGGACGCCGTCCCGTACGGTGCCGGCGTCCGGGTCGTGGTGCAGCGGGCGGAGGGGCGCACCACCGTGTCGATGACGGTGGACGGGCTGACGCCCGATCACCTCTACCCCGTGCACGCGCACGCGCGCGCCTGCGGGACCGCCCCGGCGGACTCGGGCCTGCACTACCAGGACCGGCCGGACCCGGTGCAGCCCTCCACCGACCCGGCCTACGCCAACGACCGCAACGAGGTCCGGCTGACGCTGGCCACCGACCGGCAAGGCCATGCCGCCGCGAGCACCACCGTGGACTGGGAGTTCCGGGCCGGGGAGGCCGGGTCGCTGGTGCTGCACGCCGGAGCGGACGGGCAGGGGCACGCGCTGGCGCAGCGCGTCGGCTGCGTCAACGTGGACTTCTGAGCGCTCCTCAGGATCAGGACCCCAGGGTCGCGACCAGCACCGCCTTGATGGTGTGGAGGCGGTTCTCGGACTGGTCGAAGACCACCGAGTGGACGGATTCGAAGACCTCGTCGGTGACTTCGAGCTCGCTCATGCCGGTCGCCTCGTGGATCTGGCGGCCGACCGCGGTGCCCAGGTCGTGGAAGGCCGGCAGGCAGTGCAGGAACTTCACCGCCGGGTTCCCGGTCGCGCGGACGGTCTCCATCGAGACCTGATAGGGCTTCAGCAGCTCGATCCGCTCGACCCAGACGTCCTTGGGCTCGCCCATCGAGACCCAGACGTCGGTGTAGAGGAAGTCGGCCCCGGCCACGCCCGCGGCCACGTCCTCGGTGTAGGTGATCCGGGCGCCACTGGTCTCGGCCAGCGCCTGGGCTGCCTTCTGCACGTCCGGGCAGGGCCAGAGCTGCTTCGGCGCGACGATCCGGATGTCCATGCCGAGCAGGGCGCCGGTGACGACCAGTGAGTTGCCCATGTTGTAGCGGGCGTCGCCGAGGTAGACCAGGGTGGTCTCCTCCAGCGGCTTGGTGCTGTGCTCGATGATGGTCAGGATGTCGGCCAGCGCCTGGGTGGGGTGCCACTCGTCGGTCAGGCCGTTCCAGACCGGCACGCCCGCGTGCGCGGCCAGCTCCTCCACCAGCACCTGGCCGTGGCCCCGGTACTGGATGCCGTCGAACATCCGGCCGAGCACCCGGGCGGTGTCCTTGATGGACTCCTTGTGGCCGAGCTGCGAGCCGGACGGGTCCAGGTAGGTGGTGCTGGCACCCTGGTCGTGGGCGGCCACCTCGAACGCGCAGCGGGTGCGGGTGGACGTCTTCTCGAAGACCAGCGCGATGTTCTTGCCGGTCAGTCGGGGCTGCTCGGTCCCCGCGTACTTCGCGGCCTTGAGCTGGGCGGACAGGTCGAGCAGGAAGCGGAACTCCTGCGCGGTGAAGTCCAGCTCCTTGAGGAAGTGCCGGTTCCGGAGGTTGAAGGCCATGCCGGGCTCCTGGGTTGCGGGGACGGTGGGACAGTGAGACGGGAAGTGTATACGACTCCTGACATTCTTATGCAGCAAGGGGCGGGCGCGGCGGGCCACCCGCCCGTCGGGGAAGGGTGGCCCGCCGCGATCCAGGCTCGGGTCGGAACCGGGCCGGCGTCGGAGGTGGGCCTGCGTCAGAGCCGGGGGTCGACCGGCTCCGACTCCAGGGCGAGGACGGCGAAGACCGCCTCGTGCACCCGCCAGAGCGGCTCGCCACCGGCCAGCCGGTCCAGCGCCTCCAGGCCGAGGGCGTACTCGCGCAGGGCGAGCGAGCGCTTGTGGCCCAGGAAGCGCTGGCGCAGCTGGTCCAGGTGCTCGGTGTAGTCCGGGCCGTAGATGATCCGCAGGTACTCCCGGCCGCGGACCTTCACCCCGGGCTGGACCAGGTTCCCCCGGCCGCTCGTGCTGCCCCGGACCAGCGAGGCCAGCGGCTTGACCACCATGCCCTCGCCGCCGGCGGCGGTCAGCTCCTCCCACCAGGCGACACCGGCCGCGACCGACGCCTCGTCGGAGGTGTCGACCAGCAGGCGGCCCGTGCGGTGCAGGATCGGTGCGGACGGGTCGTCCGCCGCCACCAGCCGGTCGATCCAGGCGAGGTGCTCGTCGTGCGAGCGGACCGCGAGGTTCGCCCCCTCGGCGGCCAGCACCTGGAACGGGGCCAGCCGAAGACCCGTCAGACCCTCGGTCGGCCAGCAGTAGCGCCGGTAGGCGACCGTGAACGCCTCGGCATCCGCCGCCCGCTGCCGCTGACGGCCGATCAGCTCGCCGAGCGGCAGACCGCGGGCGGCGCCGCGGTCCAGCGCGGAGAGCACCTCCGGCAGGGCGGCACCGGCCGCCGCACCGACGGCCGCGTACTGACGCCGCAGCAACTCGACCGCCTTCAGCGACCAGGGCATCAGCTCGGCGTCCAGCAGCAGCCAGTCGGTGGCCAGCTCCTCGAACAGCCCGGCCTGCTCGGCCGCCGTGCGGAGCCGGTCCAGCACCGCGCCGGTCAGCTCCTCGTCGTTCAGGAAGGCCCGGCCCGTCCTGGTCCAGATCGCGCCCGGACCGGCCACGCCGAACCGGCGCTCCAGCGCCGCCCCGGTGCGGGCCACCAGCACGACCGCGCGGGAGCCCATGTGCTTCTCCTCGCAGACCACCTGCTGGACCCCGTCCTTGCGGTAGCCCAGGAAGGCCTCCTCCGGGTGCTCCAGGTAGCCGGGCCGACGCGAGGTGTCGACCGGCGCCATGGTCGGCGGCAGGTAGGCCAGCAGGCGCGGGTCGAGCGCGAACCGGCTCATCACCTCCAGCGCGGCGGCCGCGTTCTCCTCCCGGATCGAGACCCGGCCGTGCTGGGCCGTCTCCACGATCCGGCGGCCGGCCACGTCCTGGAGGTCCAGCGGACGGCCCTCCCGGGCGCCCGGCGCGTCGGTGCGCAGCGGGCGGACCGGCGCGTACCACTCCTGCTCGGCCTCGACCGAGACCAGCTCCCGCTCGGGGTAGCGCAGCGCGGTCAGGCTGCCGCCGAAGACGCAGCCGGTGTCGAGGCAGACGGTGTTGTTGACGAAGCTCGCGGTCGGCACCGGAGTGTGGCCGTAGACCACCAGGGCCCGGCCCCGGTACTCCTCCGCCCACGGGTAGCGGATCGGCAGACCGTACTCGTCGGTCTCACCGGTGGTGTCGCCGTAGAGGGCGTGCGAGCGGACCCGGCCGGAGTTCCGGCCGTGGTACTTCTCCGGCAGACCGGCGTGGCAGACCACCAGGGCGCCGCCGTCCAGCAGGTAGTGGCTGACCAGGCCGCGCATGAAGGCGCGGACCCGGGTACGGAACTCCTCGGTCTCCCCGGCCAGCTGGTCGATGGTCTCCTGGAGGCCGTAGGCGATGGTGACCTTGCGGCCGTCCATCCAGTGGCCGAGCTTGTTCTCGTGGTTGCCGGGCACGCAGATCGCGTGGCCCGCCTCGACCATGCCCATCACCAGCCGGAGCACGCCCGGGCTGTCCGGGCCCCGGTCGACCAGGTCGCCGACGAAGACCGCGGTACGGCCCTCGGGGTGCACGGCGTCCACCGGACGGCCCTGCTCGTCCCTGGCCAGGGTGTAGCCGAGGGTCGCCAGCAGGGTCTCCAGCTCGGACCGGCAGCCGTGGATGTCGCCGACGATGTCGAACGGGCCGGTGAGCTCGCGCAGGTCGTTGTAGCGCTTCTCGGTGACCACCTCGGCGGCGGCCACCTCGGCCTCGCCGCGCAGCACGTGCACCTTGCGGAATCCCTCGCGCTCCAGGCCGCGCAGCGAACGGCGCAGCTCGCGGTGCTGACGGGGGATCACGTGGGCCCCGAACTGGCGGTCCGCCCTGGCCCGGTTCCGCTCGGCGCAGACCTCCTGCGGGAGGTCGAGCACGATCGCGATCGGCAGCACGTCGTGGTCACGGGCCAGCTTGATCAGCTGCTTGCGGCTCTCCGGCTGGACGTTGGTGGCGTCCACCACGGTGCGCCGGCCGGCCGCCAGGCGCTTGCCGACGATGTAGTGCAGCACGTCGAAGGCGTCGGCCGAGGCCGACTGGTCGTTCTCGTCGTCGGCGACCAGGCCCCGGCAGAAGTCGGAGGAGACCACCTCGGTCGGGCGGAAGTGGCGGCGGGCGAAGGTGGACTTGCCAGCGCCGCTGGTGCCGATCAGGACGACCAGCGAGACGTCGGTGACGGGAAGGGAGCGGGTGGACGGGCGCTCGGACGGGGTGCCGGTATCGGTGTCGGCGGTCATCGGGCTGCGCTCCCTTCGGTGGTGACGGTCTCGGTGGTGCCGGTCTCGGTGGTGCCGGTGCGGCTCGCGGTCCGGTCGGTGCGGCCTTCCGGGGTGCGGCGGAACAGGGCGAGCTGGGTCGGCGAGCCGACCTGCTCGTCCAGCGGGCCGACCGGGCGGACGGTGACGGCGTACCCGTAATCGGCCGCAATCCGCTCGGCCCAGGCCAGGAACTCCGCCCTGGACCACTCGAAGCGGTGGTCGCTGTGCCGGACGTGCCCGGCCGGGAGGGTCTCCCAGCGGACGTTGTACTCGACGTTCGGGGTGGTCACCACGACGGTACCGGGGCGGGCCGCCCCGAACACGGCGTACTCCAGCGCGGGCAGCCGGGGCAGGTCGAGGTGCTCGATCACCTCGGAGAGCACTGCGGCGTCGTAGCCCTTGAGCCGGTCGTCGGTGTACGTCAGTGCGCCCTGGACCAGCCGGACCCGCGCCGCCTGACGCTCCGACATCCGGTCCAGCCGGAGCTTGCGGGAGGCGGCGGTGAGGGCACGGGAGGACACGTCCACGCCGAGCACCTCGGTGACCCGGCGGTCCTTGAGCAGCGCTGCCACCAGCTCGCCCTGTCCGCAGCCGAGGTCCAGCACCCGGGCGGCGCCGACCTCGGCCAGCGCGGCCAGGATCGCCTCCCGGCGGAGCACCGCCAGGCCGACCGGCTTGGCCTCCTGGTCTTCCCGGTCCTCCTGCTTCTCCTGGTCCTCCGTCGGCTCCGACGAAGCCGTCTGCTGCTCCGCCTCCTCGGTGTCGGGCGCGTCGTCGACGGCGTTGTCCAGCTCCTCGGCCTCGCGGTCGTCGGCCTCGGCCAGCCGGGCCAGCTCGATCCGCTCCAGCGCCGTCCTGGTCAGCGACCAGCGGCGGGCCAGGTACCGACGGGTGATCAGGGCCAGCTCCGGGTGCGCCCCGAGCCAGCCCTCCCCTGCCGCGAGCAGCTTGTCGACCTCGTCGGGCGCGACCCAGTAGTGCTTGGCCCCGTCCATCACCGGCAGCAGGATGTAGAGCTGCTGCAGGGCGTCGGCCAGCCGGAGCTCGGCCGAGAGCTCCACCCGGACGTAGCGGGAGTCGCCCCACTCGGGGAAGGACTCGTCCAGCGGGATCGCCTCGGCCTTGACCTGCCAGCCCAGCGGCTCGAACAGCCGCCGCACCATGCCGGGGCCGCCCTCCTCGCCCGCTCCGTTGGCGGGCACCGCAGGCAGCGAGATCCGCAGGGGCTGCGGCTGCTCCGCGAGACCGGGGCGGAGCTCGCAGACCCCCTTCATCGCCGTCCGGAACACCGTCCGCAACGCCACCGCGAGCAGCGAGGAGGCTGCGTAGGGGCGATCGTTGACGTACTGCGCCAGCGCGAAGTCGGGGGAGCCCCCGCGGCCCTTGCCCCGGCCCTTGCGGACCAGTGCGATCGGGTCGATGTCCAGCAGCATCGCCGCCGTGCAGGACTCGACACCGGTCTCCGGATAGAAGACGTGGGCCGTGCCGTGCGAGGTGGAGAACTGCTGCACCTTGTCGGGGTGCTTGTGGAGCAGGAAGCCCAGGTCGGAAGCCGGGCGTTCGGCCGTGCCTGTGGTGGAGATCGAGATGAACACCCGTCCGAGTATTGCCCAGAGCGGGGTGAGGGGGACATCGGGTTTTCCCCGAGGTGAGGGGTGGTGCACTGTCCGCACGGTGAGCGTGTTCGTCAGCCCGGGGGGTGATTCGTTAACGTGCTCGATGTGACTGCTGAAACCTCCTCCCTCGCAAGTGGTGCCGTGGCCGTCGGCCTGGCGACCATCGCCACCGACGGCACCGTCCTCGACACCTGGTACCCCGCCCCGGAGCTGGCGGCCGCCCCCGGCCCGGCCGGCACCGTCCGGCTGACCGCCGAGGAGGCGGAGGCCGCGCTCGGCGCCGGCGCCGCCGAGGCGCTGCGCACCGATGCCCGCCGGGGTGTCGAGGTGGTCGCGGTGCGCACCACCATCTCCTCGCTGGACGAGAAGCCGATCGACGCGCACGACGCGTACCTGCGGCTGCACCTGCTGAGCCACCGCCTGGTCAAGCCGCACGGCCAGAACCTGGACGGCGTCTTCGGCCTGCTCGCCAACGTCGCCTGGACCTCGATCGGCCCGGTGCCGGTCGACCAGGTCGAGCGGGCCCGGCTCGCCGTCCGCGCCCAGGGCGGGCAGCTGGCCGTGTACGGGATCGACAAGTTCCCCCGGATGACCGACTACGTCGCGCCGAGCGGCGTCCGGATCGCGCACGCGGACCGAGTCCGGCTCGGGGCGCACCTGGCCGTCGGCACCACCGTGATGCACGAGGGCTTCGTGAACTTCAACGCGGGCACCCTGGGCACCTCGATGGTCGAGGGCCGGATCAGCGCGGGCGTCGTGGTCGGCGACCACAGCGACATCGGTGGCGGCGCCTCGATCATGGGCACCCTCTCCGGTGGCGGCAAGCAGGTCGTCTCGGTCGGCGAGCGCTGCCTGCTCGGCGCCAACGCGGGCATCGGCATCTCGCTGGGCAGCGACTGCGTGGTGGAGGCCGGTCTGTACGTGACCGCCGGCACCCGGGTCACCACTCCGGACGGGAAGATCGCCAAGGCGGTGGAGCTGTCCGGCCAGGACAACCTGCTGTTCCGCCGCAACTCGCAGAGCGGCGCCGTCGAGGTCATCGCGCGGTCCGGCTCGTGGGGCGGGCTCAACGCGGAGCTGCACGCGCACAACTGATCTCCCGTCAGGGCAGGTCGTACAGGTGGGACCAGGGAGGCGCGGGACCAGGCGACCGGACCCGCGCCTCCGGCATGTCTGGACGTGTCCGGTGAGTCCGGTGAGTCCCGATGGCAGTTGAAGGGCATGTAGCCGAGGAGGCGGGCGAGCCGCAAACCCGGATCACTCCGGAGACTGACCGAAGGCGGGTGTTGGACCTCTACGAGTGGTCTGCGGTGACCGGACGTCGGCAGAGGTCGTTGGACCCGGAGGGCCGCTTGCCCGAGCGGCGGCCTGCCACCGACGTCCGTCGGTTCACACCGCACTACCGAGCTGGAGGGGTCCGCTCATGTCCGAGCCCTGGTCCGAGGCACCCGTTACACCGCAGCAGGACGCGCCCACCCCGGCCGCCTCCCCCGGAAGTCTGCTGGAGCAGATGCAGCAGATGCTCGCCGACCTGAACGCCAACCTCGCCGGGCTGGACGCCGATCTGCAGTCCTCGGCCGACCGGACCGGCGAGCAGCGTGGGACGGACGGCCGCTCGGCCGAATCCTCCGCCCGGGGCTGACCGCCCCGAGCCGTGGCCGGCGGCCCCAGCGGTACGACCAAGGTCGGCACCCCCTGGCACCCCGCCGGTCCGGCCCCGGCCCCGGCTCCAGCCCCGGCCTCAGCTCCGGCGGAAGACTCCGTCCGCGCAGCCGATGCGGTCCGCCCGACGGTCTCTGCCGCCGCCACCGCGTCCGGACCCTCGGCCGCCGCCTCGCTGCGGAGGGCCCGGAGCAGCTCCACCACCACGTCCTTGCACTCCGAGCCGGCATCCACGCCGTCGATGCAGCGCCAGTAGAGGCTCTCCCCGTCCGCCCCGCAGGCCAGCACCACCAGGGCTTCGGCCATGTCGTGCAGCAGCAGGCCCAGCTCGGTCAGGGCCGGCTCCAGCTCCCCGAGCTCGTCCAGCCGGGCGGCCCGGCCGTTACCGGCCCAGTCGGCCCGGTGCCACTCCGGGTCCGCGGTCTCGCCCACGCCCTCGGCCGGCTCCGGCTGCTCCAGGCAGCTGACCGCATGCGCGCCCGCGTCGCACAGCAGCTGGCCGAGGGCGGCCAGCTCCCCGCTCTCCCGCTCGGCGATCCCGGCCCCGACGGCCTCGGTGAGCAGCCCCGCCTGCCAGGCCTCCACCAGCGCGTCCGGAACGCTCCGGGCCTCCGCCAGGGCGTGCCGGGCCGTCTTGATCAATCGCAGCGCGTCCATGCCTCGCCGCTCCCCTCGCTCGCGTCCGACCGTCCGACCGCTGTCGCCGACGGTGTGTCATGCGGCAAGAGTGCGGCGGACCGGATCGGTGCGCGGGAAACAGCCCGTGGCCTGTGGACAACCCACCCCCTGTGGACAACTTCCGTCACCCACACGAGGGAAGGACGGCGGCTCAGACCGGGAAGCGGATCTCGTTCCGCTCGATCTTGGCCGCCAGCGCGGCCGCCGGGTCCACCCCGACCGCCGTACAGAACTGGAGCAGGTAGGCCAGCACGTCGGCGACCTCGTCCCGGACCCGGTGCGCGCTGTCCGGGTCGGCCATCACCGTCGCCGCCTGCTCCGGCGTCAGCCACTGGAAGATCTCCAGCAGTTCGCCCGCCTCCACGCTGAGCGCCGCCGCCAGGTTCTTCGGGGTGTGGAAGGGTTCCCAACCGCGGGCGGCCGCGAAGTCGGTGAGCCGCTGCTGGAGTTCGTCGATGGTCTTGTCCGTCACGACTACAGGTCTACCCCATCGGGCCCGCTCCGGGCTCCCTGCACCGGCACCCGGGCCGTCTCCGGCCGCAGCACGCTGTGCCCGCTGGCCGGATCGCGCCGGCACTCGATCAGCTCGGCACCGAGGCCCGGCTCCCGGGCCGGGGCCGGGTCCTGCACCGCCGCCAGCAGGCGGATGTCCTCCTTCTCGCACACCTCCCTGGCCAGCCGCAGCAGCGCCGAGATCTGCTCCGCCCCGAGACCGGCCGCCAGGTCCTCGGCCAGCACGGTGAGCTGACGGTGCGCCGACGGGATCTCGGCGGCCGGGTCGACGTCCAGCACCCCGGCGCCGGTGAGCAGGACGGCGGCGAAGGCGAGCAGGCGCAGCATGCCGTCCGAGGCCTGGTCCGCGCCGGTCCGGCCGAGCACGCCCTCGTCGAAGACCGCGAGCAACTGCTCGCTCGCCTCCGGGCCGCGCCGGGCCACGTCGAGGCCGAGCAGCGGGTGCGGGGCGGCCTGCTGGACGGCCTTGAGCAGCCGGCCGTACCGGCGGGTGCACTCCTGCTTCACCCGGGCCAGCACCGGGGAGATGTTGGCGGCCGAGGCGACCAGCCGGGCGTCCGGCTCGGGCTCGGCCCAGTCGCGCATCAGCGCGGGCACCGGGTGCAGCGGGAAGACCTCGCGCAGGGCGGTGAGCAGCTGTTCGGCGGCGGCCAGCACCTGGCGCTCGCCGTTCGAGGAGCCCGCCACCCGGAGCGGGATCTGCGCGGTGATCAGGCTGTCGTTGGGGAACGGCGCCCGGATGTCGCCCTGCCGGGAGTCGTTGTGCCAGGTGACGTTGACCCTGCCGTGGGCGACGTCCTGCTCCCCGGTCTCCACCAGGGTCTGCCCGGCGCAGGTCAGCCACTCCCGGGCGACCCGGACCGGGCCGTCGGTGCGCACCACCAGTTCGAGCCGGATCAGCCCGGCCGGGGAGCGGACGGTGCAGCCCAGGATGATCGCGTTCCGCCCGTGCGGGACGCAGCCGAGCAGCCCGCCGCGGATCGGCAGCGCGAGCGGGCCGGTGCCGCCGAGGCCGTCGAGCGAGGGACCGATCGACTCGCCGAGGGCGAGCCGGGAGAGGGCGGCCAGCGCGTCCAGTGCGTTCGACTTGCCGACGCCCGAGGGGCCGTGCAGGACGGTCAGCGGGGAGAGCGGCAAGGTGGTCCGGCGGTAGGACTTGAAGGAGGTGAGGCGCAGCTCCTCCACGGTGGGGCGGAGGACAGGGCGGACGGCTGCGGGACGGACGACTTCGCTGGTCACTCGGGGGACGTTAGCCGCCGCCAACTCTGCCGAAACGTGCCTGCTGCGGATGTTCATCCCAACGAGTCCCGGACGGGGGAAGGGAGTTGGCGACCGTCCAGCGACCGGCGGTCAGTGCCGGGTGGTCAGTGGTAGGTGGTCAGCTGGACCGAGCCGGTCACCACGACCGGGTCGGGCAGCCCGGCCAGCGCGGCGGCGAGCCGGGCCGGGTCGGTGTGCCAGGCGTTGGGGCCCATCGCGACCACCTCGGTGGCCTCGGCGTGCGAGAGGCGGAGCTGGAACTCGACCTCGGTCCGGTCGGCCCGGGTGAGCCAGGGGCTGAGCTTCTCGTCGGTGCGGCGGTCCTTGTCCTCGTCCACCGAGAGCAGCCCCAACGCGTCCACCAACTCCCGGAGGTGGCGGGAGGTCGGCGAGACCAGCAGCATCCGGCCGCCCGGGCGGAGCACCCGGCGGATCTCGGGGCCGTTGCGCGGTGCGAACACATTGAGCAGCAGGTCGGCGGAGCCGTCCAGGAGCGGAAGGGGGCGCCAGGCGTCGCAGACCACCGCGCCGATTCTCGGATGCGCCTTGGCGGCGCGCCGGAGGGCGAACTTGGAGATGTCGAGGGCCGCCCCGATCCCGCCGGTCCGCTCCAGGACGTGGGCCAGGTAGTAGCCGGTGCCCGCCCCCAGGTCGGCGACCAGGCCACCGGCCCCGCCCGTTGCGGCACCGGACCCGCCCGTCGCCTCGGCGGCCTCGCCCGCGGCGTGGGCGAGTGCGTCGGCGATCGGGCGGTAGTGGCCTGCGGCCAGGAAGTCCCCCCGGGCGGCGACCATGTCGGCGGTGTCACCGGTGCCGGTGTGGGCGTCGCCGGCGAGCAGGCTGACGTAGCCCTGCTTCGCCTGGTCGAAGCTGTGGCCTGCCGCACAGCGCAGGGTCCGACCGTCCAGGGTCAGCGGCCGGGCACAGTGCGGGCAGGCCAAGTAGCGCTCGATGTCCTGCAGCAACGTGGATGGTCCTCGCCGGTGTGGGGGTGGACCACCAGGCTACTCAATCCGCTTCGCCCTCTTCGCCGTCGTCGTCCCCGCTGACCTCCTCGTCCTCGGGGTCGTCGACGATCCAGCCGCCCAGCCGCTCGGCGACTCCGCTGACGCTGAGCTTGCCCTCGCGGATGGCCCGGGCCAGGCTGCGTACCTCACGGGCGGTGGTGGCGACGGTGCAGCCGCTGGCCACCAGGTAGGAGTAGGCGACGGCGGTCGCGAAGAGCTCGTTGGTCCGCTCCAGGGCCGGGACGCGGATCAGCTGGTGCATCAGGGCCGCGGCTCGGTCCTGCGGCTCGGGGTAGACGGCGATGTCGAAGATCTCGGCCTGGTGCCGGGCAACCGAGGCGAGCAGCGATCCGTAGTCGGTCACCTGCGGGTCGCCCGGGGTGTACTGCTCGGCTGTCATGAGCAGCCAGGACAGGTCTACCTCAAGTTTCAACGGCGCACGTCCTGCAGCTCGGCCCCGCGCTCGAACTCGGCGAGGAAGGCGGTCTCGTACTCCTTCATGAACTGCGCGGCGGTGTCGACGAACAGTCGCCCGGCCTCGCCCATGTCCTGCTGTACCAGTCGTTCGATGTACTGGTTCATGCTGATCCCCTGCTGCTCGGCCCGCTCACGGGCGATCTCGGCGGTCGTGGCATCCACCCTGACGTTCAGCTGCTTTTTGGCCATGCTTCACGCTAGCGCCGATGTGCTAGCACAACAAGGGCGCATTCCAGCCCCCGCACTCCCCCGCACTCTCCGTCCACGCCCGAGATGCTGCTGCCGGTCTCCTACCCAGCACCGGCGAAGTTCAGCCACCGGACCGGTCACCCGCTCGCCCGGGTCAGTGCCGGTCGCCCTCGACCAGGCCGGCCAGGGCCCGGGTGGTCGGGGCGAGTTCACGCCAGTACCGGGTGAGCAGGACGACCGCCAGCCCCAGGTAGACGTAGCTCAGCATCAG
This sequence comes from Kitasatospora sp. NPDC002040, assembly GCF_040296785.1. Taxonomy (NCBI): domain Bacteria; kingdom Bacillati; phylum Actinomycetota; class Actinomycetes; order Kitasatosporales; family Streptomycetaceae; genus Kitasatospora; species Kitasatospora sp. NPDC002040. The sequence continues at coordinate 450,359 of NZ_JBEOXV010000004.1, forward strand.
CCGGGCACCCTCCCCCGGCAGCACGAACTGCACCACGAACAGGCCGAACAGCAGCCCCGCCTTCCACGGCAGGAAGCGCAGGTCCAGCAGCAGCACGACGGCGAGCACCGTCTGGGCCGCCGTCAGCATCACCTCGTCCACCTGCCGCTCGACCAGCGGCAGCGCCCAGCTGCCGCCGCCCGCCGCGTACGCCAGCGGCAGGCAGGCGATCAGCAGCGTCCACTGGTTCACCTTGCTGGAGAGCAGCGCACCGAGCCCGTCGTCGCCGCGCAGCCGCCACGCGAACACCACCGCCACGATCAGCTCCGGTGCCTCCGAGGCCAGCGGCGCCAGCCACTGCACCAGCAGGAACCGGTCGATCCCGAGCGAGGCCCCGGCGTCCACCAGCGCGGTCGCGAACGGCTCCGCGCAGGCGAACACCACCCCGGCCGCCACCGCGAACACCAGCACGGTCGTCATCCGCCGTTTCGTGGTGGGCAGTTGGGCCAGCCGGGCCGGAACCCCGATCATCTCCTCCTCGTCGGTCTCGCTGCACCGCCCGATCCGGAACAGGTAGTAGGCGTACCAGGCGATCAGCACCACGGCCACCGTCCAGGAGATCTCCCTGGTCAGCGGCATCACGAAGGCGAACAGCGCCGCCGCCCCGAGGAACGCCACATCGATCCGCCGGTGCTCCCGCAACCCCACCCCGGGGCGCACGCCCGCACGCCGCGCCGCGAAGTACGCCGCCAGCGCCACCAACGGCCACCCCACGCCCACCAGCAACCTGTTCGCGCCGGTCATGTTGGCCGCCGCGTACGCCGCGTACTCCGGCCTGGTCCCGGCCGTGTACGCGAACCACAGGTCCACCGCGTACTCCGGCAGCACCGCGATGAACGCCAGCAGCGCCAGCGCCAGCGGCCCGGCGATGTCCGCCCGCGCCGTCTCCGCCGCCCACATCAGCAGCAGCGCCGCCGACAGCACCCCCAGCCCGAACACCGCCATCCCCACCACCGGCTCCGGATGCACCCCGCCCAACCGCAGCACCACCGCAGGCGCAGCTCCGACACAGGCGGCGCCGAGGCGCAGGGCAGTGGTCCGCACGGACGGCGGGACGGCTGACGGAGGATCGGAGACCATCCCCGCAGGCTAGGTCCGGTACGCCCGGGTCCGGCTCCGACGCAGCGCAGCACCGGCGCACACGACCCGGACGGGCCATCATGCGCACCCGAATCCCCTGTTCCCGGCGGCACCGCGATGGGTAGCCTCGTGACCGCACCGTGCTGGGTAGTTGAGGGGGATCATCTTGCCCATCAAGCCGCGCTATCGCCGGGTTTCGGCGCTGCAGCGACAGTTCTTCAACCGCGAGGAAATGCTCGCGATCCACGACGAGGAGTTACGGGGGATCTCCGCGGAACCACGCGTCCTCAATGTCGTGGGAGTCGGCGGAATCGGGAAGTCCCGGCTGCTCCAGGAGCTGCGGACCCGCACACCGGACACGTACCGCACCGCCCGGCTGGACCTGCAGTTGCCGACGCTGCGTCAGCAGGAGGACGCGCTGGCCGTGCTGCGCAGCGAACTCGGCGCCCAGGGAGTCAAGTTCGACCGCTTCGACATCGCCTACGCCGTCCTGTGGCAGCGGGTGCACCCCCAGTTGCAGCTGGACCGGAAGAACACGCCCTTCGCCGAGGAGAGCGAGGTGCTGTCGAAGATCCTCGACGATGCCATGGGGCTGCCGATCTTCGGGACGGCGGCCGGGCTGGTCCGGCTCACCGGCCGGGCGGTGGCCAACCGTCAGCGCAGGCACCGGATCGAGTCGGATCCGACCCTCCAGGAACTGGACAGCCTCTCCAACGCTGATCTGGGGCACGCGGTCACCTACCTGTTCGCCCAGGACCTGCAGCGGTCAGCGGAGGAACGGCCGTACGTCATCCATGTGGACGCGTACGAGGCCATGGCCCCCACCTCGCTGTCAGGAGGGCGGAACCTGCGTTCCGACGCCTGGCTGCGGGATCTGCTCGGTCAACTGGGCGGCGGCCTCACGGTGCTGGCGAGCCGTGAACCCCTCACCTGGGCCGCCCACGACAGCGACTGGGCGACCGTGATCCGGAGCATCCTGATCAGGGGGCTGCCGATGCCCGCCCGGCTCGCCCTGCTCGCCCAGGCGGGCATCGTCGATCTGCCCCGGCAGCGGTCGATCGCCGACGCCAGCGCCGGGGTGCCGTTCTACCTCCACCTCGCCGTGGACACCCACCTGCAGAACCCCACCGGCTCGGTGGCGGCCGCCACCGCCGAGGAGATCGTCCAGCGCTTCCTGCAGCACGTGGCGCCGGACGAGGTCCGGATCCTGGAACTGCTCGGCGTCGCACGCACCTTCGACCTGGACGTGTTCCGAGTGATCGGCAGGGCGTTCGACCTGCCCACCAACCTGCTCACCTGGGAGTCGCTGACCTCCTACTCGTTCGCCTATCCGCTGCCCGGCGGCTGGTACCGGCTGCACCAACTGATGATCGGCGCGCTCCAGCAGCACCTCTCCCCTGCCGTGCGCCGACACGTCCACGCGGTCCTGCGCGGGCACTGGGAGCAGCTGGCCGGCCGGATGGAGGCCGGCACGGAGCAGTCCGGGGTGACCCGCTCATCGCCGCTCCGCGAGGCCGTCCACCATGGGCTGCACGCGGAGAACATCTCCCCCGAGGAGATCCAGCGGCATGCCGACCGCGCCGTACTGATGAGTGGCCGTCAGGCGGTGGACGGCATGGTCAAGGACCTTCGCGACTACCTGGCCGCCGCCACCGACACCGATCCGGCCAACGCCGTACTACCGGACATCCGGGATGCTGCCGACTGCCTGGAGGCGGAGTCGAAGCTGGAGATCGGCGACAGTGCCGCCGCCATCGCGCTGACCCCTGAACTCGACCGCCCCGTCCGGTCGGTCGTCGCCGCACGGCTCGCGTTGGCCGCGGCCAACGCACGCCGGATCGCGGGCCAGAGCACCCTCGCGGCGGGCATCTTCGAACGGGTCTGGGACGAGCACACAGGCGCCGCCCGGACCTCGGCCGGACTGTGCGTGGCGGACATCAGGATGTGGCAGGGCGACTTCGCCGGCGCCTTCGCCCTGGCGACCGAGGTGCACGGCATCTGTGCGCCGCACGAGCGGGTGATCCGGGGCGACCTCCAGCGGCTGATGCACCTCGGGCACCGCTTCCTGATGGACTTCGACCGGTCGGCCGAGCTGCTGGCGGAGGCCGAGCAGGAGTACCGGGCCGCGGGCTCGGTCGTGGGTCTGGCCAACATCAGGACCAACCGGGCGGAGCTGCTGGCCTTCACCGATCCCGAGGGAGCTGTGGCGGAGGCCACCGCCGCTCTCGACGTGCAGCGCGATCTCGGTGCCCAGCACGAGATCGGCAAGGCGTACACCGCGATGGCCATCGCCCAGATCCGGTTGGGCCAACTGGACCGGGCCGAACTGTCGTTCCGCAACGCGCACACCGCACTCGACCGGGCCGGCTACCGGTCGGGGCGGGCCCGGGCGGACATGTTCCGGGCCTTCCTGCTGCTGCGCCGCGACGAGCAGGAAGCCGCCCGTGACCTGCTGCTGCACGCCGCGCAGGAGTTCGAGGCCTGCCAGGTCTACCCCTCCCTCGTGCTGGCCATCCACCGTGCGACCGAGCGGCTCGGACTGGGGTCACCGGAATTCGCGGCCGCGGCCGAACGGGCCCGGCCGCTGCTCCGGCCGCTCGGCAGCCCCGAAGAACTGAACCGCCGGACCGAGGACCTGCTGTCGATGTTTCTCGAGGTGACCGCATGACCTGGCTGGGTCTCTACGAACAGGCGCTGGGGGCGGAGGCGGCCGCCGGTTACTACAACCGCAACGTCGGGGTGCCGACCCCCGAGGGCAAGGTCAACGTCCGCATCCCGCTGGCTGCCGCGGACGCCATGGATGTCCGGCTCTGGCCCGAGGAGCAGGTGCTCGCCTGCATCAGCCCCTATGTCGGCCGGGTACCCGAGCTGCGGCACGTGAGTGAGCACCCCAGGTTCCAGGTCCACCACTTCATCGAGGGGCGGGTCCTCGACGCCTTCTCGCCGCGCGGCAGCTCGGTCCCCGCGCATGTGCTGACGGACATCGTGGCACTGCTGGAGCGGTTGGTCCGGGTGCCGCAGGAGAAGGCGCCCGCGCTGCCGCCGGACTGGCCGGTCTCGGGCGACAGCCCGGGCTTCGGCCGCGTGCTCTCCGGTCTCACCGACCGGATCCACCGCAAGCACCTGGCGGAGTACCGGGAGGTGTTCGCCGGCTTCGGCATCCCGGAGGAGCCGCTGGCCGTGGTCGAACCGCTCTGGGACGGCCTCACCTCCCGGCCCTTCGCACTGCTGCATGCGGACCTGCACCGCAAGAACATGATCGTGCGGGACGCCACCACCTGGTTCCTCGACTGGGAACTGGCCCTGTGGGGCGACCCCTTGTACGAGTTCGGGATCCACCTCCACAAGATGGACTACCCGCTCGACCAGCGGGCCGAGCTGACCCGCCAGTGGCGGGAGCGCCTGCCCGCGGAGTCGACCACCGGTCCACTCGCCGACCTCGACCTCTACCTGGCCCACGAACGGATCAAGTCGGCGATCGTCGACACCGTTCGCTACTCCCAGCAGCTCGGCACCGCATCGCCGGCACAGCACGACTTCCTCGTCACCCGACTGGCAGGGAAGCTGAATGCCGCCCGCCCGCTCTGGGGATCATCCCCCGACCTGACCCCGGACCGGGTCGCCGCCGCTCTCACCCCATGGTCGGAGAGATAGTCGTGGACGCTGTCGCCCTGTACGAAGAGGCCCTGGCCAAGGACGGCTCCCTGGCGGGCCACTACAACCGCAACGTCCGGGTGGAGGCCGCGAGCGGCCCGGTCGTCGTCCGGACCCGGTCGGGCGCGGGTGACGCCATGGATCTCACGCTGTGGCCGGAGGCCGAGCTGCTGGCCGCGATCGGGCCGTACGTGCCTTCGGCTCCTCGGTTGATGCACGTGGGGGTCGATCCGGACTTCCAGATCCACGAGTTCGTCGAAGGGCGGCGGATCGACGACCTCGCTCCCGACGGCAGCCCGCTGCCCCCGAAGGTCCGGGCGGACATCGAAGGGTTCTTCGGTCGGCTGCTGCGGGTCCCGGTCGGCGTACTGCCGGCCGTTCCTGACGACTGGCCGGCGGACGGGGACACCGAGGCCTTCGCCCTGCGGCTGCTGCAACTGGTGCGGGACATCCGGCAGCGGGACGGTGCCGCCGTGGGCGGCCTGTACAAGGCGCTCGGCATCCCGGATGACCCCTGCGGTCAACTCCGGTCCCGGGCCGCCGATCTGACCGAACGCCCCTTCCGCCTGCTGCACGCGGACATCCACCGCAAGAACATGATCCTCACCGACCGGAACGAGGTCGCCTTCCTCGACTGGGAACTCGCCCTCCTCGGCGATCCCGTCTACGACCTGGCGGACCACCTGCACAAGATGTCCTACCCGTCGGAGGACCGCCGCCTGATCACCGCGGCCTGGGAGCGGGCGGCACCGCCCGAGTGCAGCCGGCAGTGGCGCTCCGCCCTGGACTACTACCTGGCCTTCGAAGCCGTGAAGTCGGCCGTGGTGGACACCGTGCGCTGGAGCCACCGGATCGCCGGAGCGGCGGCCGGGCCCGAACGGTCCGCACTGGCCCGCGAGCTCGCCGACAAGATCGCCACTGCCGCTCCCCACTGGGACTCGGGCGCACCCGGGACGCCGGGCCCGCGCGAGGTCGAAGCCGTGGTCGACCACTGGCTGTCCCGGAACGGCTGATGGGCGCGGAGCCCGTGGCTCCGCGCCCATCGGTGACGCACGGTCAGTTCGTCGGCTCGCCGATCGGCTCCAGGATGGCCACGCACTCGAAGTGGTGGGTCATCGGGAAGAGGTCGAAGGCGCGGAGCGAGACCGGGCGGTAGCCGCCCTCGCGGAAGAAGGCGAGGTCGCGGGCGAGGGCGGCGGGGTCGCAGGCGACGTAGGCGATCCGGCGAGCGGAGAGGCCGGCCAGGTGGGCGACGGTTTCGCGGCCGGCGCCCGCGCGCGGCGGGTCGAGGACGATCAGGTCGGTGGAGGTGATGCCGGTGCGGGGCAGCAGGGTCTCCACCCGGTCGTGCTCGATCCGGACGTTGTCGAGGACGGCCAGGTTGTGGCGGGCGTCGACGACGGCCTGCTTGCTGGACTCGATGCCGAGGACGGCACCGTCCTCGCCGACCCGGTCGGCCAGTGCGCCGGCGAACAGGCCGACGCCGCAGTAGAGGTCGAGGGCGCTCTCGCCCCACTGCGGGTCGAGGCCGTCCAGGACGGCGTTGACCAGGGTGTCGGGGGCCTCGGGGTGGATCTGCCAGAAGCCGCCGTTGGAGACCCGCCAGGTGCGGCCGGCCGCCCGCTCACGGACGAAGGACCGGCCGTGCACCTTGTGGATCAGGTCCTGCTCGTCGACCCGGGCGATCGAGACCGGCTTGTCCAGCTCGACGATCGGGAGCTGGGAGCCGGGGGTCGGGGCGAGGATGACCTGGCGGTCGGAGGAGCCGGCCGCGGCGATCACGTCGATCGAGGCGATGCCGGGCCAGGTGCGGGACTCGACGCCGAGCTCGCTGACGCCCTCGGACGCGATCAGGCAGCGGTCGACGGGCTCCAGCTCGTGCGAGCGGTGCCGACGCAGGCCGGTCCTGCCGGTGGCCGGGTCGATCGCGTACTGGATCCGGGTGCGCCAGGCCGGCACCTCGCCGGCCGGGAGCTTGCCGCCGACCGGCTCGACGCTGCCGTCCCAGCCGGCCTCGGCGGGGGTCAGGCCGGCCAGCTTGGTGAGCTGCTCGGTGAGCACCGCGACCTTGAGCTTGCGCTGGCCGCCGGAGGTGACGTGCTGCCAGTCGCAGCCGCCGCACTTGCCGGGGCCGGAGAACGGGCAGGGGGCGGCGATCCGGTCCTTGGCGGGCGTCAGGATCTCCACCGCGTCGGCGCGCAGGAAGCGGGACTTGGTGGTGCCCTCGGTGACCTGGGCGATCACCTTCTCGCCGGGCAGCGCGTGCCGGACGAAGAGCACCCGGCCCTCGTGCCGGGCCACGCAGTGGCCGCCGCCGTGCGCGACCGCGCCGACCTCGACCTCGTACCGCTCGCCGACCAGCGGGTCTCCGGCCGGGACCCGGGGGGTGGACGGTGCCTTGGTGGAGCGCTCGGTCTTCAGCGGGCGGGCCGCGCGGGCGACCGGGGTGGCGGTGCGGGCGGCCTTCGGCGGGCGCACGGTCTGCTTCTTCGCGGCGTTGGCGGCAGCGGCGCCGGCCGCGCGCTTGGACGCCGGGCGCACCTCGGGCTCACCCGGCGCGAGCGGCGCGGTCTGCGCCGTGAAGCCGTCACGGTCGGTCGCCTCCGGGCGGGCCGGCCGGGCGCCCCAGCGGGGCCGGGCGACCTGACCCGGCTTGCTGCCGGAGCCGGACTTGCCCTTGCCCTTGCCGGTACGGCCGGAGCCGGAGGAACGGGGCGGGTTGTTGGGGGTCACGAGTCGGCGTCCTTGCTGGGGTTGCTGGCGGTACTGGCGGATGCGGAAGTCCTCGACTCTACGCGCTGCGGCCGGGGCTCACCGCGCCGGACGGCGCCGGGAGCGGACCAGGCCTTCTGCGGCTTGCGCCGTTCGGAGGACTCCAACTGCCAGGGTACGGAGGTCACCATCACTCCGGGCTTGAACAGCAGACGGCCCTTCAGCCGCAGCGCGCTCTGGTTGTGCAGCAGGTGCTCGTACCAGTGCCCGACCACGTACTCCGGGATGTAGACCGCGACCACGTCGCGCGGGCTGCTCCGGCGGAGGTTCTTCACGTAGTCCAGCACCGGCCCGGTGACCTCGCGGAACGGCGAGTCCAGCACCTTCAGCGGCACCTCGATGCCGCGTTCGTCCCACTCCCGGCGGAGCGCCTCGGTGTCCGAGGGGTCCACGTTGACGGTGACCGCCTCCAGGGTGTGCGCCCGGGTCAGCCGGGCGTACGCCAGCGCGCGCAGGGCGGGCTTGTGCAGCTTGGAGACCAGCACGATGGCGTGCACCCGGGTCGGCAGCACCACGTCGTCCGCCTCCTCGGCGGCGACCAGCTCGCGGGAGACCCGGTCGTAGTGCCGGCGGATCGCCTTCATCATCACGAACAGCACCACCATGGCGGCGATCGCGATCCAGGCGTGGCTGATCTTGGTGGCCAGCACCACGATCAGCACCGCCATGGTCATCACCAGGCCGAAGGTGTTGATCGCCCGGCTGCGCTGCATGTGGGCGCGCTTCTTCGGGTCCCTCTCGGTCCGCAGCAGCCTGGTCCAGTGCCGGATCATGCCGGACTGGCTCATGTTGAAGGAGACGAAGACGCCGACGATGTACAGCTGGATCAGCCGGGTCGGGTCGGCGTCGAACGCCACGATGAACAGGATCGCCGCGCCCGCCAGCAGGATGATGCCGTTCGAGAAGGCCAGCCGGTCACCGCGGGTGTGCAGCTGCCGCGGCAGGTAGCGGTCCTGGGCCAGGATCGAGCCGAGCACCGGGAAGCCGTTGAAGGCGGTGTTCGCGGCCAGCACCAGGATCAGCCCGGTGACGGCGGCGATGAAGTAGAAGCCCGGGGTGAAGTTGGAGAACACCGCCTCGCTGATCTGCGCCAGCGCCGTCTTCTGGTGGTAGCCCGCCGGGGCCCCGACCAGCTGGCTCGGCTCCTCCGCCATCTGGGCGCCGGTCAGCCGGGCCAGGTAGATGATGCCCATGAACATCACGACCGCGAAGACCGCCATCATCAGCAGCGTGGTCGCGGCGTTCTTGCTCTTCGGCTTCCGGAAGGCGGGCACACCGTTGCTGATCGCCTCCACCCCGGTCAGCGCGGCACAACCCGAGGAGAACGCCTTCAGCAGCAGGAAGACCAGCGCGAACCCGGCCAGCCCCTCGTCCCCCGGCAGCGCCTCCAGCTTGAAGCCGGCGCTCTCGGCGGACATGTCCGAGCCGAAGAAGACGTCCCGGACCAGGCCGTAGCCGATCATGCCCATGATGCCGAACATGAAGGCGTAGGTCGGGATCGCGAACGCGCTGCCGGACTCCCGGACGCCGCGCAGGTTGATCCCCATCAGCACGATCACCAGCGTGATCGAGATCCCCATCTCGTGGCCGCGCAGCGACGGGATCGCGGACACCACGTTGGCCACGCCCGAGGTGGTCGACACGGCCACGGTCAGCACGTAGTCGACCATCAGGGCGCTCGCCACCACCAGGCCCGAGTTGGGCCCGTGGTTGACGGTGGCGACCTCGTAGTCGCCGCCACCGCTCGGGTACGCGTGCACGTTCTGCCGGTACGAGGCCACCACCGCGAGCATCACGACGGCGACCACGATGCCGATCTGCCAGGAGAAGTGGATCGCCGAGACACCCGCCACCGAGAGGGTGAGCAGGATCTCCTCGGGGGCGTACGCGACCGAGGACAGGGCGTCGGAGGCGAACACCGGCAGGGCGATGCGCTTGGGGAGCAGAGTCTCCCCGAGCTTGTCGCTGCGCAGCGCGCGGCCGATCAGGATGCGTTTCGGTAGGTCAGCAGGCATAGGCACGTTAAGGAATCGTAGGGGTTCGCTCGGGAATAGATGCCCCCCGGTGGCCCCTTCGTCGGGACTGTGTTCGGTGGACCGGCTAGCGTGTCCGATGATGAGTCCGCGGGAATCACCCTGATCGCCCGCGCCAAACGGTGCCGAAAGCTCGGCGAACGTTCCCCCCGGAGCCGGGGGCGGAAGGATGACGATCGGTGTCTGCGCAGGTCATGATCCCAACGGACCGGGTGAGGTAGTCCCGTGCACATCGTCATCATGGGCTGCGGACGCGTGGGTTCGGCCCTCGCACGCGCGCTGGAGAAACAGGGTCACTCGGTCGCCGTGGTCGACCAGGACCCGACCGCCTTCCGCCGGCTCGGCTCGCACTTCAACGGCCGGCGGGTGACCGGGGTCGGCTTCGACCAGGACACCCTGCGCGAGGCCGGGATCGAGGAGGCCGGGGCGTTCGCCGCGGTCTCCAGCGGTGACAACTCCAACATCATCGCCGCCCGGGTCGCCCGGGAGAACTTCGGCGTCGAGAACGTCGCCGCCCGGATCTACGACCCCCGCCGGGCCGAGGTCTACCAGCGCCTGGGCATCCCGACCGTGGCCACCGTCCGGTGGACCGCCGACCAGATGCTGCGCCGGCTGCTGCCCAGCGGCGGCGAGCCGCTCTGGCAGGACCCGAGCGGCGGCGTCCAGCTGGCCGAGGTGGCGTACGCGCTGTCCTGGGTCGGCCACAAGCTGACCGAGCTGGAGGAGGCGTCCGGGGCCCGGATCGCCTTCCTCACCAGGCTGGGCGAGGGCGTACTGCCGACCCCTCAGCTCGTGGTCCAGGAGGGCGACCTGGTGCACGTGATGCTGCGCCGGGCCGACCTGGACACCGTCGAGGCCGCGTTCGCGCGGGGCCCGCAGGAGGATGAGCACTGATGAGAGTCGCCATTGCCGGAGCCGGCGCGGTCGGCCGGTCGATCGCGGGCGAGCTGCTGGAGAACGGCCACGACGTCCTCCTGATCGACAAGAACCCGAACTCCATCTCGGTCGAGCGGGTCCCGATGGCCGAGTGGCTGCTGGCCGACGCCTGCGAGATCACCTCGCTGGACGAGGCCGCGCTGCAGCGCTGCCACGTGGTGATCGCCGCCACCGGTGACGACAAGGTCAACCTGGTCGTCTCGCTGCTGGCCAAGACCGAGTACGGGGTGCCCCGGGTGGTCGCCCGGGTGAACAACCCGAAGAACGAGTGGCTGTTCAACGAGTCCTGGGGCGTGGACGTCGCCGTCTCCACCCCGCGGCTGATGTCGGCACTGGTCGAGGAGGCCGTGAGCGTCGGCGATCTGGTCCGCCTGATGCGCTTCAGCCAGGGCAACGCCAACCTGGTCGAGCTGACCCTGGCGGCCGACACCGAGCTGGTCGGCACCCGGGTCGGGGACGTGGCCTGGCCGGCCGACACCGCGCTGGTGACCATCATCCGCGAGGGCCGGGTGCTGGTGCCGAACAAGGACGACACCCTGGAGGGCGGCGACGAGCTGCTCTTCGTGGCCGCCCAGGAGCGCGAGGAGGAGCTCGAGGAGCTCCTCTCGGCGGGCTCCGGCGCGCAGTAGGACCTCCGGGAACGGACGAAGGGCCCCACCGCTGCGGTGGGGCCTTTCGGCGTTACCTCGGTTCCTCGGCCTGCTCGTCCTCCTCGACCTCCGCCTTGATCGGCGGCGGGGCCTTGAGCAGGATCTGCCAGGTCACGTACATCGCCAGCAGCAGCGGCGGGATGCCCAGCGCGACCTTGAGCCAGCCGAGCAGGTTGACGTTCCCGGTGAAGTACAGCGGGAAGAGGATCACCGGCTTGATGCCCATGATCACCACCCAGGCCCAGGTGGCCTTGGTGTACGCGGCCAGCCGGCCCGGGTTCTGCTTCCGCCAGGTGAACATCTCGCCGGTGATCGGGCCGAGCATCACGCCGATCAGCGGCCAGCGGACCAGCGCGGAGACGGCCAGGCCGATGCAGTAGCCGACGTTCCAGAGCAGGCCGGGCAGGTAGAAGTTCTCCGCCTTGCCGGTCTTCATCGAGATCCAGGCGCCGAGCGCCACCCCGAACACGCCGCTGAAGGCGTGCTGGACGGTCTCCCGGCGGAACAGCCGGACCACCACGAAGAGCAGGCTCAGCCCGAGCGCGGCCCAGGCGGCCGGGGCCACCTCGTGGGTGATGTTGAAGGTGATGATGAAGACCAGGCCGGGCAGGGTCATGTCGATCATGCCCCGGACACCGCCGAAGGCCTGCAGCACCGTGTCGGCGGCCTCCTTGGAGGCGGCCTCCCGGTCGGCCTGCTCCTGCTCCGCCGTCACGGCGGGCGGAACGGGCTTGGCCAGGTCGAGCTGGACGGCGGGGTCGCCGCCGGGCAGGTTGGTCACACTCACTCGCTCCCGTGTCCGGCCGGACGCAGTTCGTAGCGGGGGTTGAACAGCACGCGGCGCCCGCGTGCGTGACTGATCCGGCCGGTGGCGATGAGCCGACGGCCCGGCTCTATGCCGATGATCGAACGGCGGCCGAGCCAGACCACGTCCAGCGCGTCACTGCCGTCGAAGAGCTCGGCCTCCAGGGCGGGGACCCCGGCCCGGGGGCGGAGGGTAACGGTGCGCAGGGTCCCGGCCACGGAGACGACCTCACGGTCCCCGCAGCTGGCGATCGGAGTGCAGCCCGACTCCGCCGTGTCCTGCCGCAGCTCCTCCGCGTCCAGCTCCTCGGACGAGGAGGTGAGGCGGCTGATCATGCGGCGGAAACGGCCCTGCGGCTGCTCGCTGCTGTTGTCACCACTCATGTCGGAAGGGTACCGGTTTCAGCTGTTCGAACGGCAGGGCCCGTGGATCTCCGGGTCAGGGTTCGAACCGGTAGCCCATGCCGGGTTCGGTGATGAAATGCCTCGGGTGGCTCGGGTCCGCCTCCAGCTTGCGGCGCAGCTGGGCCAGGTAGACCCGCAGGTAGTTGGTCTCGGTGCGGTAGGCCGGGCCCCAGACCTCCTGGAGCAGCTGGGTCTGGCTGACCAGCCGGCCCGCGTTGCGGACCAGCACCTCCAGCAGGTGCCACTCGGTCGGGGTGAGGCGGATGTCGGTGCCGTCCCGGTTGACCTTCTTGGCCGCCAGGTCCACCGTGAAGCCCTCGGTGACCACGGTCGACTCGTCCTCGCCGGCCACCGGTTCGGCCCGCCGGATCGCGGCCCGCATCCGGGCCAGCAGCTCGTCCATGCCGAACGGCTTGGTGACGTAGTCGTCGGCACCGGCGTCCAGCGCCTCGACCTTCTCGTCCGAGCTGTGCCGGGCCGAGAGCACGATGATCGGCACCCTGGTCCAGCCGCGCAGGCCGCGGATCACCTCGACCCCGTCCAGGTCGGGCAGGCCGAGGTCGAGCAGCACCACGTCGGGGTGCCGGGCGGCGGCCAGCTCCAGGGCGGACGCGCCGTCATGGGCGGCGTCCACCTCGTACTTCCGGGCCTTGAGGTTGATCACCAGGGCGCGGACGATCTGCGGTTCGTCGTCCACGACGAGGACCCGGGTCATACCGGCTCCGCCTTTCGGTCAGCAGGGGGTTCGGGAACGGCGGCGGGCAGGACGACCACCATGGTCAGCCCGCCGCCCGGGGTGTCCTCGGCGGCCAGGGTGCCGCCCATCGCCTCGACGAAGCCGCGGGCCACGGCCAGGCCGAGCCCGACGCCCGCGCCGCGCGGGGCGTCGCCGTGGCGCTGGAACGGCGCGAAGATCCGCTCCTTGGCGTGCTCCGGCACGCCGGGGCCGCGGTCCACTATCCGCAGCTCGACCTGCCGGTCGGCGCCGGGGCGGTCGATCGCGGCGGCCCGCACCAGCACGTCGGAGCTGTACTTGACGGCGTTCTCCACCAGGTTGGCGAGCGCCCGCTCCAGCAGCCCGCCGTCGGCCCGGACCATGGCGAGCGTCTCGGGCACGTCCAGGCGGACCGAGCCCGGCGGCACCCCGCCGAGCGCGTACGGAACCACCTCGTCCAGGTCGGTGTCGCGGATCAGCGGCGCCACCGTGCCGGTCTGCAGGCGGCTCATGTCGAGCAGGTTGTTGATCAGGTGGTCGAGCCGGTCGGCACCGGTCTCGATGCCCGCCAGCAGTTCGGCCTCGTCCTCGGGGCTCCACTCGACGTCGTCGGCGCGCAGCGAGCTGACGGCGGCCTTGATGCCGGCCAGCGGGGTGCGCAGGTCGTGCGAGACGGCGGCCAGCAGGGCGGTCCTGATCCGGTTGCCCTCGGCCTCCCGGCGGGCGGCGGCGGCCTCGCCGGCCAGCCGGCGGCGCTCCAGCAGGGCGGCGCCCTGGGCGGCGTACGCGCCGAGCAGGCGGCGGTCCGCGGCGGGCAGCACCCGGCCGCGCAGCACCAGGGCCAGGTGCTCGCCGACCGGCACGTCCACGTCGCCGTCCTCGGGCCGGGCGGGCGGGTGCGGGCCGCGGGCCGCGGCCGCCTGCCAGGGCGCGTGGTCGTCGGCCCGCTCCAGCAGGGCGGCGGAGTCCTGCTGGAAGGTCTCCCTGACCTGGTCCAGCAGGGCGGCCAGCAGTCCGTCGCCGCCCGCGCCCGGGGCGCCGCGCAGCACGGTGCCGGCCAGCGCGCTCAGCGACTGGGCCTCGGCCTGGCCCCGGGCCGCCTGCTGGGTGCGTCTGGCGGCCAGGTCGACCACCGAGGCGACCGCGATGCCGACCGCCGTGAAGATCGCCACGGCCAGGATGTTCTGCGGCTCGGAGATGGTGAAGGTGTGCAGCGGCGGCGCGAAGTAGTAGTTCAGCGCCGAGGAGCTGACCAGCGCGGAGGCCATCGCCGGGAACAGGCCGCCGACCAGCGCCGCGCAGACGGTCAGGCAGAGGAAGAGCAGCATGTCGGTGGAGAGCCCGAGGCCGTGCACCTGGGTGAGCAGCAGGGTCAGCAGCGGCGGGCCGCCGACGCCGATCAGCCAGCCGAGCACCGTCCTGGTCCGGCCCAGGTCGGTGACCTTGCGCAGCGGCACCCGGCCCCGGCCCTTGGCGACCTGCTCGTGCGTGACGGTGTGGACGTCGATGTCGCCGCTGCCCCGGGTGACCGTGGCGCCGACGCCGGGGCCGTACAGGTACTGCCAGGCCCGGCGGCGGCTGCTGCCGAGCACGATCTGGGTGGCGTTGACCCCGCGCGCGAAGTCCAGCAGCGCGGCGGCCGGCTCGTCGCCGAGCACGGTGTGGAAGCTGCCGCCGAGGCTCTCGGTCAGGGCCCGCTGCTCGATCAGGGTCTGCGGGGAGCCGCTCTCGCCGGTCAGGCCGTCGGAGCGGGCGATGTGCACGGCGAGCAGCTCGCCGCCGGAGGCCCGGTCGGCGATCCGGGCCGCGCGCCGGACCAGGGTGGCGCCCTCGGGGCCGCCGGTCAGGCCGACCACGATCCGCTCCCGGGCCTGCCAGGTGCCCTCGATGCCGTGCTCGGCCCGGTAGCGCTGGAGGTACTCGTCCACCCGGTCGGCGGTCCACAGCAGCGCCAGCTCGCGCAGCGCGGTGAGGTTGCCGGCCCGGAACCAGTTGGCCAGCGAGGCGTCGATCCGCTCCGGCGGGTAGACGTTGCCGTGGGCGAGGCGGCGGCGCAGCGCCTGCGGCGACATGTCGACCAGTTCGATCTGGTCGGCCCGCCGGACCACCTCGTCCGGCACCGTCTCGCGCTGCCGGACCCCGGTGATGCCCTCGACCACGTCCCCGAGCGACTCCAGGTGCTGGATGTTGACGGTCGACACCACGTCGATCCCGGCCGCCAGCAGCTCCTCGACGTCCTGCCAGCGCTTGGCGTTGCGGCTGCCCGGCACATTGGTGTGGGCCAGCTCGTCCACCAGGGCGACGGCGGGGCGACGGCGCAGCACCGCATCCAGGTCCAGCTCGCCGAAGAGCGCCCCACGGTGGGTCAGCTCCCGGCGCGGGACCAGCTCCAGACCCTCGATCAGCTCGGCGGTGCGGTCCCGCCCGTGGTCCTCGACGAAACCGATCACCACGTCGGTGCCGCGCCCGGTACGGCGGTGCGCCTCGGCCAGCATCGCGTACGTCTTGCCGACGCCGGGTGCCGCCCCGAGGTAGATCCGCAGCCTGCCGCGTGCCATGCGCACCATTCTTGGTCAGCCCGGCGGGCCACGCCCCCGGACACCTGTTCGCCACCTTGAGCCTACGGCCGATCGCGGGCGATTCCGCTGATCAGGTGACTCCCCGGCCAGTCCTAACGGAGTCTTGACGCCCCCCGCACCGCCCCCGCACCGGCCGCCCGGCGCCCCTTCATGCCGCCGCCACGCCCGTGCAACACCCCGCTGGGAGCATCGACCGCATGCTCTCTCTGGTCGCTCCCCCCGCACCGGCCCGGGCACCGCAGCCCGCCGAGGGCGGCGGTGCCGGGGCGGTGCTGCGCGCCGTACTGGCCGACGGGCCGCTGGCCCGGGGCGCCGTCGGACGGGCCACCGGCCTCAGCCCGGCCGCGGTCTCCCGGCACACCGCCGACCTGATCGGCCTCGGCCTGGTCCGCGAACTGCCCGCCCCCGACGGCCCGCCCCGGGCCGGCCGGCCGCAGCTGCCGCTCGACGTGGACCGCCGCCACCACCTCGCCTGCGGCGTGCACATCGGCGTCCCCTTCCTCACCTTCGCCCTGCTCGACCTGCGCGGCCGGGTGGTCGCCCACGAGCGCCTCCCCCGCCGGGGCGACGCCGCCGCCGTGCTGGCCGCCGTCCGCGGCCACCTGCCCGGCTTCGTGGCCCGCCGCGCCGCCGGGCGCTCGCTGCTGGGCCTCGGGGTGGTCACCGGCGGCTGGGTCGACTCCGAACGCGGCACCGTGGTCGAGCACGGCCCGCTCGGCTGGCGCGACGTCCCCGTCCGGGCCGAACTCGCCCGCGCCACCCGGCTGCCCGTGCACGTCGACAGCCACGCCCGGGCGCTGGCCCAGGCCGAGCTGCTGTTCGGCGCGGGCAACGGCGCGACCGAACTCGTCCAGCTCTTCGTCGGCAACGTGGTCGACTCCGCCTTCGCCACCGGCGGCACCGTCCTGCGCGGCCGCCGCTCCCGGGCCGGCGACGTCGGCCACCTGCCCGTCCCCGGCTCCACCGAGCCCTGCGTCTGCGGCCGCACCGGCTGCCTCCAGGCCACCGTCTCCGAACGCACCGTGGCCCGCCGCGCGCACGCCCAAGGACTCATCGCCGCACCGGACTTCGAGCTGCTGCTGGCACTCGTCCGGGCCGGCGACCGGCGCGCCGTGGCACTGATCGAGGAGCGGCTGCGGCTGGCCGCCCCCGCCGCCGCACTGCTTCTCAACGTGCTCAACCCCGAGGTCCTGGTGGTCAGCGAGGCCGGGCTGACGGTCCGTCCGGAGCTGGCGGGCTACCTGGACGAACAGGTCGCCCGGCACGGCCGGGTCGAGCCGGGACAGCTGGTGACGGCCGCCTCGTTCGGCACCGACGTGCTGGCGGTGGCGGCCTGCGCGGGCGTGCTGGACAGCGCGTACCAACGGCCGATGGAGCTGCGCACCGCGCGCAGTTCATGACCTCCCGTGGCGTCCGGATTAATTCCGTCGGCGGGCGAATAACTGTCCGACTCCCGTGTCCGGAAGGAGAATTGGGGACCATCCCCTGTCTCCTCCGGACCCGGAGTACTCCGCCATGCCCACTGCCGACCGGCACCTGCACTTCAACCTCTTCCTGATGGGCGTCGGCCACCACGAGGCGGCCTGGCGCCACCCGCGCACCGACCCGCACCGGGCCGCCGACATCACCCACTTCCAGCAGCTGGCGCAGGCCGCCGAGGCGGCCTCGTTCGACTCGGTCTTCCTCGCCGACGGCGTGGAGGCCCGCTCGGACGGCGGCTGGGGGCTGATCAGCCACTTCGAGCCGTTCACCCTGCTCACCGCGCTGGCCGTGGTGACCGAGCGGATCGGGCTGATCGGCACCGTCTCCACCGGCTTCACCGAGCCCTACAACCTGGCCCGGCAGTTCGCCTCGCTGGACCACATCAGCCACGGCCGGGCGGGCTGGAACATCGTCACCTCGGCCGGTGAGCGCGCCGCGCAGAACTTCAGCCGGACGGCCAACCAGGAGCACGCCGTCCGCTACCGGCGGGCCGCCGAGTTCCTCGACGTGGTCACCGCGCTCTGGGACAGCTGGGAGGACGGCGCACTCACCCTGGACCGGGCCACCGGCGCCTTCGCCGACGGCGACCGGGTGCACGAGATCGACCACGTCGGCGAGCACTTCCAGGTCCGCGGCCCGCTGAACATCCCCCGCCCGCCGCAGGGCCACCCGCTGCTGGTGCAGGCCGGCTCCTCCGACAACGGCCGTGCGTTCGCCGCCCGTTGGGCCGAGGCGGTGTTCACCGCGCAGCAGACGCTGGCCGAGGGGCAGTCCTTCTACGCCGACCTCAAGCGGCAGGCGGCCGGCTTCGGCCGGGCCCCCGAACAGCTCGTGGTGCTGCCCGGCGTCGTCCCGGTGCTCGGCTCCACCGAACAGGAGGCCCGCCGCCTCGACCGCGAGCTGGACGACCTGATCAACCCGGCCCGCGCGGTCGGCGTGCTCTCCACCGTGCTCGGCGTCGACCTCACCGACCACCCGCTGGACGAACCGCTCCCGCCGCTGCCGCCGGTGACCGAGATCAACGGCGCCAAGAGCCGGTTCGAGCTGATCCGCGACCTGGCCGAACGCGACCGGCTGACCCTGCGCCAACTGGTCGGCCGGCTCGGCGGCGGACGCGGCCACCAGGTCGTCGTCGGCACCCCCGAACAGCTCGCCGACCACATCGAGACCTGGTTCACCCAGGGCGCCGCCGACGGCTTCAACATCATGCCGCCGATCCTGCCCGACGGACTGACCGACTTCATCGAGCAGGTGCTGCCGATCCTGCGCAAGCGCGGCCTGTTCCGCGAGGGCTACACCGGCCGCACCCTGCGCGAGCACTACGGGCTGCCCCGCCCGGCCGGCCGCTTCTCCTGAACCCGCGAACCGCCGAAGGGGCGCCCACCGGTCGGTGGGCGCCCCTTCGGCGTCGGGTCAGGAGGTGTCAGGAGGTGTAGTGCGCGGCCTCGTCCCCCTCGATCAGGTAACTCGCCTCCCCGCTCACCCCGACCGGCACGTCCCCCGCCACCGTCACCCGGTGCAGCCGGCGCGGCAGGTCGTCGTAGTCGTCCGGCGCGTAGTGCTGGGTCGAGCGGTTGTCGAACAGCACCAGGTCGCCGACCGACCAGCGCCAGCGGACCACGTTCTCCGGCCGGGTCACGTACGACTGCAGGGTGCGCAGCAGGTCGTGCGACTCGGCGGACGGCAGCCCGAGGATGCTCTGCGCGAACCCGCCGACGAACAGCCCCCGTTCACCGCTCTCCGGGTGCACCCGGACCACCGGATGAGCGGTCCGGTACGTGATCGCGGTGAAGACCCGGCGGCGCTCGGCGTCCGCCGCGTCCAACTCCTTGCCCTGGGCGTAGTCGTAGTCGTTGGTGTGCACCGCCCAGAGCCGGTCCGCGAGTTCGCGCAGCGCCTCGGGCAGGTCCTGGTACGCGGTCTGGGTGTTGGCGATCAGCGTGTTGCCGCCGTACGGGGGCACCACCAGGGCACGCAGCGTACTGGCCTTCGGCGGGGTCCGGACGAAGGTGACGTCGGTGTGCCACCGGTTGGCCCGGCCGCCGTCCTCGCTGTCCACCGGCAGCACGCTCGGCTGTCCGTCCAGCGACGGCACGGTGGGGTGCGCGGCGGTCAGGGCGCCGAAGTTGGCGGCGAACCGGAGCTGCCCCGCGTCGTCCAGGTGCTGCGCCCGGAAGAACAGCGCCTTGTGCGCCACCAGCGCCTCGTTCAACCGGCCGAAGGTGTCCGGGTCCAGCGGCTGCGAGGTGTCGACTCCGGTGACCTCGGCGCCGATCCGGCCGCCGACCTTGTGGATCTCCAGGCTCATGACTCGTGTCCTCTCATGACGGATGTTCAGGAGGTGCTCGGTACGGGAACGGGGAGCGCTCAACCGTTGAGCGGCGCGCGCCAGGCGGTGAACCGGCGCTCCAGCCAGACCAGCAGCTGGTTGAAGACCACCCCGATCACGGAGATCGTGACGATCCCCGCGTACATCTGCGGGATCGCGAAGTTGTACTGCGAGGCGTTGATCAGATAGCCCAGCCCGGCCTTGGCGCCGACCATCTCGGCCGCCACCAGCACCAGGATCGAGACCGCCCCCGCCAGCCGGATGCCGGTGAACACCACCGGCACCGAGGCGGGCAGGATCACCTTCTGGAACAGCCGCACCGGCGACAGGTCCAGCGACCTGGCCAGCCGCAGCAGGGTCGGGTCCACGCTGCGCACGGCACTGATGGTGTTCAGCAGGATCGGCCACAGGCAGGCGTACAGCACGATCGAGATCTTCGAGGTCTCGCCGATCCCGAGGATCAGCACGAACACCGGCAGCAGCGCCAACGCGGCGGTGTTGCGGAAGAGTTCGAGCAGCGGACTGAGCAGGTTGGCCACCGGCCGGTACCAGCCGATCAGCAGGCCGAGCGGCACCCCGATCACCACCGCCAGACCGAAGCCGCTGAACGAACGGGCCAGACTGGCCCAGGTGTTGACCGCCAGCTGCCCGCTGTCCAGCAGGCCCAGCCAGGCCTCCAGCACCTCGCTCACCGGCGGCAGGAAGGTCCGGTCCACCAGGTCGAGGCGCGGCGCCAGCTCCCAGACCACCAGCAGCACGGCGATCGCCACCGACTTGGTGACCGCCGTCAGCAACGCCCCGGGGAACCAGGAGGGGCGGTGCGCGGGCGGCAGCGTCCTCGGCGCCGGCCGGCTGAGCGACGGCGCCGGCCGCAGGTCGGTGCTCATACCGCCACCACCTCCCGCTCCAACTGCTGCGCCCGGCTGACCTCGTCGTGCAGCAGGTTCCAGATCTCGTGCCGGTACCGGGCGAACTCCGGGGCGGAGCGCAGGTCCTGGGCCTTGGTCCGGTCACCCAGCTCGATCGGCACCACCTCCTTCACCCGGCCCGGCCGGGAGGTCAGCACCGCCACCCGCTGCCCCAGGTAGACCGCCTCCTCGATGCCGTGCGTGATGAACACGACGGTCTTGCCGGTGCGTTCCCAGATCCGCAGCAGCTCGTCCTGCAGCAACTCCCTGGTCTGCGCGTCCAGCGCGGCGAACGGCTCGTCCATCAACAGCACCCCCGGGTCGTAGGCCAGGCTGCGGGCGATCGCCACCCGCTGCTTCATCCCGCCGGACAGCTCGTGCGGATGCCGGTCCTCGAAGCCGGTCAGGCCGACCAGGTCGAGGTACTCCCGTGCCAGCGCCGCCCGTTGACGGCGCGGCACCCCCGTCGCCTCCAGCCCGAACTCGACGTTGCCCTGCGCCGTCCGCCAGGGCAGCAGCGCGTACTGCTGGAACACCACGCTGCGGTCGAGCCCGGGCCCGGTGACCGGGCGGCCGTCCAGCAGGATCCGGCCCCCGGTCGGCCGGGTCAGGCCGCCGGCCAGGTCCAGCAGGGTCGACTTGCCGCAGCCGCTCGGGCCGACGATCACCACGAACTCGCCGGCGGCGACGTCCAGGTCCACCCGGTCCAGCGCGGTGAACTCGGTGCCGCCCCGCCGCCCGGCCGGAAAGGTCTTGGTCACCTGGTCGAAACTGATCCGACTGGTCATGTGCTCAACCCCCGTATGTGTTGAACTCGTTGGTGTAGAGGTCACCCGGCCTGACCTGGCCGGCCCTGATGTCCCCGTGCGAGACCAGCCAGTCGATCCAGAGCTTGAACTCCTCGTCGTTGATCCGGCCCGCGGTCTCCGCGACACCGGTGGAGCGCCAGTACTTCAGCGTGCTGGTGTCCTCGTTCCGGCCGCGCCGCTGGATGATCGCGGTGCTCCGGGCGATCACCTCCTCCCGCGGGGTGGTCCTGGACCACTCGATCGCCCTGGCCACCCCGGTGACGAAGATCCGGGAGGTGTTCGGGTTCTGCTTCAGGAAGCGGTTGGTCAGCACGAAGGTGCCGGCGCTGAACCTGCCGAGCAGGTCGAAGTCGCTGAACAGCGGCCGGATCCCGCCTGCCGCCAGCGCCTTGTCCCGCAGGACACCGCCCAGCACCGCCACCTCGATCTGCTTCTGCCGCAGCGTCTGCTCACCGTTCACCGGCGGGATCACGATCGGCTCGACCTTGCCGATCTCGGCCGGCGACAGCCCATTGCGCTGCAGGTAGATGTCGAGCATCGCCTCGCTGTGCGCGCCCAGGGTGTTCATCCCGATCTTCTTGCCCTGCAGGTCCCGGGCCGACCGGACCGGGCTGTCGGCCAGCACGTAGTAACCGCTGAAGGTGGCCTCGTCCACGCCGTAGTAGCTGATCACCGCCTTCACCGGGGCACCGGCCGCGATCAGCTTCACCACCGCGCCGTTGAAGGCCCCGCCGAAGTCGGTCTGACCGGTCGCCGCCGACTGGATGTCCTGCGGTCCGCTGATCGTGTTGCCGACCCACTCCAGCTTCACCTCGCCGAAGTAGCCGAGGTCCTCCGCCAGTTCGGGCAGCGTGACCTGCCCGGCCCAGCCCTGGTACCGGATCTTCTTCGTCTCGCCCCCGCCACTGCCCCCGGTGGCGGTCGCGCGGCCGCAGGCGGCCGACGCCGCGCCGACGGCGGCCAGCGCCAGGAAGGTGCGTCTGGAGGTGATCGGGGCCATGGCTGATCCTTTGCGGGCAGGGGGCACCGGACCGACGGCGCGGTCTCGGGCTACGGGGTCGTGGAACGGGCCGCCCCACGAGCGGGCGGGCCCGGATGCGCGGCCGACGGATCAGCGGGGCTGACGCCGGGGCGGGTGCGGCTGGGGCAGCTTGGGTGCCTGAGGCGACTGAGGCGGCGTCACGGAGTGGCGAGGCGAAGGACGGCCGGACAGCCGGGCAGGAGCGGGTGGTGCGTCGTCGTCAGCGACAGACGGCACAGATCGCGCTCGCGTGCCGTCGGAGATCGACGTGCAGGCGGCCCACAAGGCTCACGGCTCGGCTCACGTCCCTCAGCGTTCCAGCGCCGCGGAGCCCGGTCAATGAATGTTCCCCCGCCGGAAGAAACCCGGGGCGGCCGACCCTGGGCCGGCGGACAGCACCGTGGGTGCTGTGGAGTCCCCTGTTCCCCACAGCACCCACGCGGCCGGGACGGGGCGATCGCTGCCTCGGCCCCGGCTCGTACTGGACACGCTGCGGGAAGGGAACAGGTTGCATCGAAAACAGGAAAACTTTCGCCGGGTCCTGCCCGGCCGGTACCACCGGTCCGACGATCAGCCCGGACTGGTCGGTCCTCGCGGCACCTGGCCCGTCCCGACCAGGCTGAACTGCTCCGACGCGGACAGGAACTCCTGGTCCAGCACCGCGGCCTCAGCCGGCCCGTCGGACCAGTACTGCACCATCAGCACCGCCAGCTGACGCCCGCTCACCCGGGTGGTGAACTCCTCCACCCGACCCGGCCACCGGAGCGACCCGAGCGCCAGGGCCCGATCGGCCCGCCCACCCGGCACCCACTGCCACGTCGAGCACTCGGCCGCACCGAGCAGGCGGGTCGAAGCCTCCGCCGCCTGCTCCTCCGCGTCGAACTCCAACAGGTACTGAACCGCCGTCACGTTCGCCCGGGCCGGATCCTCGTGCAGCAGCTCCCAGCGCCGGGACGCCCCCAAGGAGTTCACCACCCCCGGCGCACACCCCTGGACGATCGGCAGGGCGAACACCGAGGCCGCCACCGCCTGCGTCCCCCAGGGGCCGTACCTCCCCGGGCTGACCGGCAACTGGTCCCGGTCCAGCAGCAGTCGATCACCCGTGGCCCCCACCGGCATCACCTGGTCCACCGGACCACCGACCTGCTCCGGCCCCGGCAGCAACAGGGTCGGCGAGAGGGTCCGCACCGACGCCGGCCCCACCATCGCGGTCGACTCGGCCCCCGCACCGCCGTCCGTCACGGCACACACGCTCCAAGCACCCGCCGAGGCGACCACCCCGGCCATGAACACCAGCTCGAACCGGCGCCAACGCCGACGCCGCACCGCCCGGCACACCAGCACCTCGGGGTCGGGTACCCGCAGCCCGTTCAACTCTCCGCGCAGCCCCTCGAACAGCCCGTCCAGCCGGGCCGTCGTGATGGCTGGACGATCGGGATCGTCCATGGTGATCGGCGTCCTCTCAGCCACGAGCGCTCAGCGTCCTCTTCAAGCTACGCCCCAGGACGGGCTGTTGGCCCGGTACCGCAGCAGCGGATCCTGCCTCGACCGCACCGTCCGGCCCCGGCCCGGCCGCCGGCCGGTCGGACTCCGGGCGACCGGGTCCGTCCCCCGACCGGGGCACGGACTTCCTGCGCGCCGCCTGCTCCGGGACCCGCCCCGCCACCGGCCCCGACGGCACGTTCGGCTGACGGAGCGAAAGCCGGACGCCGCTCCCGCCGTCCTCCTCGCCCAGCAGCTCCGCCAAGGCCTGCCGGCCCCGGTGCAGCCGGGCCTTGACCGTCCCGACCGGGACGCCCTCCTCGGCCGCGATCTCCGCCACTGCCCGGCCCCCCATGTGATGCAGCACCAGTGCCGACCGCTGCGCCTCCGGCAACTGCCGCAACGCCTCCACCAACGCCACCGACTCCGGCCCGGGCCCCGGCAGCGGACTGCTCTCACCGTGCCGCACCCAGCTCCGCAACGCGGTCCGCGCCCGCCGCCACCGGCTGATCGCGATCCGCTGTCCGGTCAACCGCACCCAGGCCACCGGGTTGTCGTACTCGCTGAGCCGCCCCCAGTGACTCCAGGCCCGGACGAACGCCTCCTGCGCGGCGTCCTGGGCGTCGCCCAGATCGCCCGTCAGCGCATAGAGGTGAGCGACCAGCTGACCGTACGCACCTTCGTAGAACGCCCGGAAGTCGCTCTCCGCCTCGTGCCCTCGGTCACCGCCCATGACGGGCCAGTGTGCCGTGGACGGAACGTCAGGGCAACCGGACAAAGTGGTCGGCCCGGAAATGCAGAAAGCCCCGCCGGTTACCCGGCGGGGCTTTCTGACCAAAGATTGTTCGGCGGCGTCCTACTCTCCCACAGGGTCCCCCCTGCAGTACCATCGGCGCTATGAGGCTTAGCTTCCGGGTTCGGAATGTAACCGGGC
>NZ_JBEOXV010000005.1:0-255 GCF_040296785.1 Kitasatospora sp. NPDC002040
GCCGCGCGGGCCCGGTGCACCCCCCGGGCCCCCCCGGCCCCGCTCGGTGCTGTGAGGTCGGTACCGGTCGCCCTCGCACGCCTCCGCCCCGGGCGACGGTGGCACAGGAGCCGGGCCCGATCGAGCCGGTGACGGCAGCTCAGCCGGCCGAGCGCGCGAAAGCGGGGCGGGGGGGGGGGGGCGGGGGCCCCCCCCCCCCCCCCCGCCCCGCGCGGGGGCCCCCCCCCCCCCCCCCCCCCACCCCCCCCCCCCGGC
>NZ_JBEOXV010000005.1:265-397285 GCF_040296785.1 Kitasatospora sp. NPDC002040
CGCCCCGGGGGGGGGGGGGGGGGGGGGGGGCGCGGCCGGGGGGGGGGGGGGCGCCCCCCCGGGGGGGGGGGGGGGGGCCGGGGGGGGGGGGGGGCCCCGGGGGCCCCCCCCCGCCCCGCTGCGGTAGTCGCTAGAACAGCGGGACCCCGGCCCGGACCAGCCGCCAGGTGACGCCGCCGAAGTCGGCCGGGTCGATGACGCCCTTGGCCTTCACCCAGCTGATCATCGTGTTCCGGATCTCCTCCGAGTTGGACCACGCCACCGTGGCCTTGGCCACGTGCGGGAAGTTGCCGCCGCCGTTGGCCCGGTAGTTGTTCACCGCCAGCACGAACTGCGCGGCCGGGTCGACCGGTGCGCCCTGGTGGGTGAGGCCGGTGATCCGGGAGCCGACCGGCTGGGTCAGGTCGATGTCGTAGGAGACGCCGTAGACCGAGTCGAAGTTGTAGTCCGGGGTGTTCGCCTGGTTGGTCAGGGTGGCCGGGTCGACCGGGGCGCCCACCGCCAGCTGGGCGAAGTACTTCGCCGAGTACTCCAGGTAGTCCTTGATCTGGGCACCCGTCAGGATCCGGGCCTCCAGGGTGTTCTCGTAGATGTACAGCCCGGCGGCGTCGCGCAGCTTCACGGTGCCGGCCGGGATCACCGCGGTGCGGTTGAACGGCGCGGCCTGCGCCAGCACCGGCAGCGCGGCGTACGGGGTGCCCACGAGCGCGGCCTTGACCGTGTCGGCCTGCACCCGGCCGATCAGGTCGATGATCGGGACGTCCTTGAACGGGGCCTCGGCGATCGAGAGCTCGGTCTTGCAGGTGCCGATCACCTGGTTGACGTAGGCGACGGTCTTCTTGTGCTGCTTGTCGATCAGGCGGACGATCCCGGCGTCCTCGGGGACGGTGTTGGAGTTGAGCACCCGCGAGGTCACCCCGGTCACGGTCCACTCGCCACGGGCGTACTCGGCCTCGAAGTCGAAGCAGGTCAGGCGCTGGCCCCAGGCGAACGGCTCGGAGAGCACCACGGTCTTCCCGGTCTCCCGGTTCACCACCAGGCGCTGCGGGATCTCCTTGTGGGCGTGGCCGACCAGGATCGCGTCGATCCCGGGCACCGCGGCCGCCAGCTCGCCGGAGACGTTCTCGCCCCAGGGCAGCTGGTCGCCCCAGGAGCTGGGCTCGTCCACGCCGGAGTGGCAGGCCACCACGACCACGTCGGCACCGGCGGCGCGCAGCCGGGGCACGTACTTCTTCGCCTGCTCGACGATGCCGGGGAAGACCAGCTGGCCGGCCACGTTGGCCTTGTCCCAGATCGCGATGCCCGGGTTGGTCAGGCCGAGGATGCCGACCTTGAGCGGGCGGCCGCTGCCGAGGTGCATCTCCTTGATGACGTACGGCGGGAAGGCGGGGCGCTCGTTCTTCGCGTCCAGCGCGTTGGCGCCGAGCAACGGGAAGTCCAGCTGGCGCTCGAAGGCGCGCAGCAGCGGGATGCCGTAGTTGAACTCGTGGTTGCCGAGCGCGGCGGCGTCGTAGTCCAGCGCGTTCATCACCGCGGCCATCGGGTGCACCGGGCCGCGCTTGCCGGTGATCGGCTCCACCCGGGCGTAGTAGTAGGCCAGTTGGGTGCCCTGGATGGTGTCGCCCGCGTCGATCAGCAGGGTCCGGTTGCAGCCCTTCTCGGCCCGGACCTGCTTGACCAGGGTGGCGATCTTGGCCAGGCCGACGTCGTTGTGCGCCTTGTCGTCGTACTCGGCGTCGGTGAAGTAGTCCCAGTTGAGCACCCGGCCGTGCAGGTCGGTGGTGCCCATCACGGTGAACGTCTGCTTCTTCGGGGCCTTGCCGCGCTGCTCGGCGGGAGCGGCGGCGGCCGGGGCGGCCGTCACCAGCGGCAGCCCGCCGACCAGGGCGGCACCGGCGGCGGTGACCGCCGAACGGGCGACGAAGTCACGACGGTTCAGGGGCATGGACGACTCCAACGTGGGGCGGACGGTCCGTCAGCAGGGGTGGTGACGCGCGTAGAAGTCTGCCCGCAAAACCCCTCCGCGAACAGACCCCGGCACGTTTCCAGCAGGTGAGAACCAGAAGACCCGCACATGACGCCCGCCCCCGCGGGACGCCTAGATGTAGCCCTCCCGCAGGGCGTGCGCCACCGCGTGGGCCCGGTTGCGCAGGTTCAGACGGCTCGTCAGGCCGTGCAGCACGTTCTTCACGGTGCGCTCCGAGTACGAGAGCTTCCCCGCGATCTCCCCGGTGTCCCAGCCCTCGGCCACCAGCCGCAGGATGTCCGACTCCCGCTCCGAGATCCCCGGCGGGGTGAAGCCCGGCAGCCCCTGCACACTGCGCTGCAGCCGCCCCATCTGGGTGATCAGCCGCCCGAGCAGGTCACCCGGGAGGTCGCCCTCGCCGCGCGCGGCGGCCAGCACCGCCTGCTCCAGCCGCTCCGCGGTCGCCTCCCGCCGCCGCAGGATCGCCGACACCCCGCACTCGACCGCCTCCAGCAGGTCGGCCTCGCGGATCTGGTCCACCACCAGCACCACCCGGTGCTCGTCCAGGTGCACCAGCCGCCGCAGCGTCCCGGTCACCGCCCGGTCCACCGTCTCGGCCACCAGCACCGTCACCGACCCCGGGCCCGCCTCGCCGTCCTCGGTGATCTCCAGGCCCGCGCACCGGCGGAGCTGGCTCACTGCCCCGGCGTGCGAGATCGGGTCGGTGGCGTGGATGAG
Organism: Kitasatospora sp. NPDC002040; assembly: GCF_040296785.1. Lineage (NCBI taxonomy): Bacteria > Bacillati > Actinomycetota > Actinomycetes > Kitasatosporales > Streptomycetaceae > Kitasatospora > Kitasatospora sp. NPDC002040. The sequence goes on from NZ_JBEOXV010000005.1 coordinate 2,970, forward strand.
CACCCGGACCACGGCCGGTGCGCGGCCTGCGGCCGGAGCCCGGAGCCCTTCGGCGACGTGCTGGACGGTCACGATGTTCCCCCTGGTGTCGATGCCCTGACAAGCGGGTGAAACGGTCCCACCGGTGCCCCACCCCCGGCCCCATGCTCACGGCGGGCCGACGCGGCCTACCATCGTGGTTCACCACGAGATCGCCCCGTGAGAGCAAGGTCACAGCGATGCGCCGGGGTCCGGGCGACCGTTTCGCCCGGCCGGCGCGTGGAACAGACGAGGGCGATCGGGAGGCGAACACAGATGATCAGCAGTGCCGCGTCGGCAGGCTCCGGCCAGGGCGGGCCGACGCCCCGACTGGTGGAACGACGGACCGTGCTGGAGCACGCGGCCGAACTGGCGGACCGCGCCCAGCAGGGCCAGGGCGGCCTGCTCCTGCTCACCGGACCCACCGGCGTCGGCCGCAGCGCCCTGCTGGACGCCCTGGCCGGCTCCCCGGCCGCCCGGCTGATGACCGTCCTGCGCGCCAACTGCGCCGCCGACGAGGCCGACCACCCCTATGCCGCCGCCCACCAGCTCACCGGCGCCGGACGGGAGTTCGGCCCGGGCCCGGACGGCGTCGCCTCCTGGGACCTGCTCCGCGAACACGCCGTCCGCCGGCCGCTGCTGCTGCTCGTCGACGACGTCCAGTACGCCGACGCCCCCTCCGCCCGCTGGCTCGGCCAGCTGGTCCGACGGCTCGACCGGCTGCCCGTCCTGCTGGTGGTGACGGAACGTCGGCAGCCCGGCCGGACCGCCCGTACGCCGGGCTTCGGCCAGGACCTCCCCGCCGCCGTCGTCCACCCGTACCGGATCGCCCCGCTCACCCGGGGCGGCGTCGCCGAACTCATCGAGTCCCGGCTCGGCGGCCCCGCCCCCGACGACCTGGTCGACGACTGCCACCGCGCCACCGGCGGCACCCCGCTGCTGCTGCACGCCCTGCTCGCGGCCCTGCTCCCGGATCTCGGCGGCACCGGCCACCCGCTGGGGGACAACCCCGGCGGCGCCTTCCAGGACGCCGTCGGCCACTGGCTGCGCACCGCCGGCGAACCCGTCGCCACTGCCGCCCGCGTCCTGGCCCAACTGGCCGACCACCCCACCGGCGGCATCGACCTCCCCACCCTGGCCGGCGACAGCACCGGGCGGGTCGCCGAGTGGCTGCGCGGACTCCGCGCCCTCGGCATGGTCCAGGACGGCAGCACCGGCCGGCTCGACGACTACGCCCACCCCTGGCTGCGCACCGCCGTCCTGGCCGGCTGGAGCCAGGAGCGGCGGGCCGAGGTGCACCGCGACCTCGCCACCCTGCTCTACGGCCGGGGCGAGTCCGAGGAACTCGTCGCCGACCACCTGCTGCGCACCGAGGTCTGCGGCACCGAATGGGCCGCCGACGTCCTGATCGGCGCCGCCAGGGCCGCCCAGCGGGCCGGGCGGACCAAGCGCGCCGTCCGACTCCTCCGCCGTGCCCTGCGCGAACCGCTCACCCGCCACCGCCGGGGCACCGTCCTGGTCGAACTCGGCTGCCAGGAAGTCACCCTGGGCCCGCCCGAGTCCGTCACCGGCACCCGGCACCTGGCCGAGGCGGTCCGGCTGCACCAGTCCGACGAGACGGTCTTCGAGGCCGCCAACGCGCTCGGCTCGGTGCTGGCGGGCCGGGGCGAGACCGCCGCCGCGCTGGAGGTGATGGAGGACCTGGCCGAACGGTTCGCCGACCGGCCCGAACTGGCCCGCGCCGTCCACGCCGCCGCCGCCCTGATCGCCTCGCACGACGGCGACAGCTGGCTCCAGGTGGTCGAGGGGCTCCGCCGGATCGAGGCCCGCACCCCCGGCGGGCTCGCCCCGGCCGCGTTCGGCATGCTGACCGAGTACGACGCCACCAACGGACGGCTCTCCGCCGCCGAAGTGGCGGTACGGATCGACCAGTTGACCACCCTGAGCCCGGACAACTTCTCCCGCAGCTTCGTCAACGCCTCGGTCGCCACGCTGGCCCAGTGGGCCGACCTGCTCCCGCTGGCCGACCGGCTGGTGGCCGGCGGCCTGGCCGCCCACCGGGGCACCCCGCTGCACCCCGCCTACCAGTGCCTGCTCAGCGTCCGGGCCGAGAGCCGGATCATGCGCGGCCAGTACGCCCTGCTGCTGGCCGAGTTGAACAGCAGCGAGGACCACCGGGGCGTCCTCGCCCTGAACAACTCGCACCTCACCTCCCAGGCCGTGATCGCCCTGCTGGAGACCGGCCGGGGCCCCGAGGCCCGCCGGCTCGCCGCCGCCGCGGTGGCGGAGACTCCGATCGGCAGCGAGGGCTCCTGGGAGTGGAACGAACTGCTCTACGCCCGGGGCCTGCTCATGCTGGCCACCGGCCACTTCGCCGAGGCCCTGGCCGACCTGCTGGAGTGCGGCCGCCGGCAGACCGAACGCAAGGTCACCAGCCCGATCGTCACCCCCTGGCGCTCGGCCGCCGCCGACTGCCGGCTCCGCCTCGGCCAGTTCGGTGCCGCCGCCGAACTCGCCACCGAGGAACTCCGGTTGGCCCGGATCTGGAACACCCCGCGCACCATCGGCCGGGCCCTGCACGTGCTCGGCGCCGCCACCGGCGGCCGCCAGGGCCTGAGCGCCGCGGTCGAGGCGGTCGAGCTGCTGCGCGCCGACGGCCTCGAAGTCGAACTGATCCCCGCCCTGCACACCCTCGGCCGACTGCTGCTCGGCAGCGGCCGCCGGGCCGCCGCCCGGGAGACCCTGCGCGAATCGGTCGCCCACGCCGAACGGATCGGCGCCGTGCGGCTGGTGGCCCTCGGCACCGACCTGCTCCGGGAGTCCGGCGCCCGCCCGGTCAAGCAGCCGCAGACCGGCGCCCAGGCCCTCACCGCCAGCGAACAGCGGGTCTGCCGGCTCGCGGCCGAAGGCCACTCCAACCCCGAGATCGCCGAGCTGCTGCACCTGGCCCTGCGCACCGTGGAGACCCATCTGACGAACAGCTTCCGCAAGTTGGGGATCCGTCGGCGCGCCGAGATCGCCGCCCGGATGGCGGAGCAGCCCGACTCCGGATCAGCCTGAGACCCGGGCGGCCCGAGACCCGAGCAGCCCAAGGCCCGAGCGGCCCGAGGCCCGGACAGCCCTGGTGTCAGAGCAGCCCCGACACCCGGTCCAGCTCGGCCTTCAGCGCCGCCGTCGGGTCCACCCCGCCGGGGGAGAGCGTCTCCCAGCAGCGCGCCCGGACGTAACTGTCCAGCGCCATCGGCAGCTCCCAGTCGACGATCCGCTCCACCCGAGCCGGATCGGCCGCCCCGAGCGCCGCCAGCAGTGGCCCCGTCCCCACCGAGGACGGCAGCCCGATCGCGGCCATCCGCTCCGCCAGCGCGGCCAACTCCGGCCCGGGCCCTGACGGTTCGCGCTTCCGGCCCGGCACCAGCAGTGCGCCGGCGCCGTACAGCCCCGCCACCACGGCCGGCCACCAGGCCCCGGTCAGCCCGGCGAAGTACAGGCCGAGACCACCGGCACCCGCCGCGCAACCGACCAGGTTGCGCGGCGACTCCAGGTACTCCAACGCCCTACTGATAGCCACGGATCTCCTCGAACGCCCCGTCCAGGGAGCTCGTACCGTCGAACAGCTTCCCGCCGGTCAGCTCCGCGATGCCCGACAGCTGCGCCTTGGCCGCGTCCCCGAACTGGATCGGGAACACCGGCACCGCCCGCTGCCGCTCCGGCAGTGCACCGAACCAGCTGCGGAACTCCCCTTCCTTCAACCCCTCGTTGCTCTCCCCATCCGTCATCAGCACGATCGAGGTGAACCGGTCGTCACCGGCGGCCGCCTGCTGACGGGCCACCAGCTCGTAGGCCTCCCGCAGGCTGCTGTACACCGCCGTCCCGCCGTCCGCCTGGAGCGCCCGGACGTCGGCCTCGATCCGCGCCAGCTCCGTCGCCGGCGAGGTCTCCGGCACCGCGTACGTCCGCTCCGACTTCACCTTGGAGGCGAACTCCACCAGCGTCACCTCCTCCCGCTCCCGGAACCGCCGTACCCCGCGCGGGTCCTGCTGGCCGGTCAGCCGCGCCATCGCCGTCTTCAACGCCTCCAGCCGGGGCCCCTTCATCGAGCCCGAGGTGTCCAGCACGTACACCGTCCGCGACGGCCGCCGCAGATCGTTCTGGTACGAGGACAGCAGGCCGTCCGCCACCGCCCGGGTGCCCGGGAAGGGCAGCTCCCGGCGCCGGTCGGTCGGCACCCCGGCCGCCGGGGCGACGTTCGGCGTCACCGGGCGGCGCAGGGTGGTCTCGGAGATCCGCTGCTGCGCCCCGGCCGTGGTCAGGTACTTGGCCAGCCGCTGGAACGAGTCCTGCGCGGGCTGCCCGGCCGAGGCCAGCAGGGAGAACGGGTAGTCCGCCGAGATCACCCCGTCCTGCGGCCGGATCACGGTCAGCCGGTCGTCGGCGGGCAGGGTCCGGTTCATCGAGAGCAGCACCGACTCGTAGTTCACCAGCGCCCCGACCCGGCTCTGGCCGGGCCGCTGGTACGCCTCCGCCAGCCAGCCGGAGGAGCCCGAGGTGAGCTTCTGGCCCTCGAAGAAGCGCTTGAGCTGCGGCGCCGCCTTGGTCACGTCCGCGTCCGTGAGTGCGGCGCCCGCGCCGGAGAAGGCCGAGGCCAGCGCGACCAGGGCGGAGAAGCCGGAGTTGGAGCGGGACGGGTCGGCCATCCCGTACGACAGCCTCCCGGCCGCCGCGGCGTCGCCGAGCTGACCCCAGGTCACCTGCGAGCCGTCGCCCCAGCCCATCTCGTTCAGCATCACCGAGCGCACCCCGACCGCGACCGGCGTGGTCATCACGGGCGTCTCGGAGAGCAGCTTGCCCTGGGCGGCGGGGTCCAGCCGCAGGTAGTGGTTGGACGGGAACCAGACCGCGTCGTACTTGCCGTCCGCCTGGCCGGAGGCGACGGTGTCGGCCCCGTCCAGCGAACCGGTCCAGGTGAACTGGACGGTGACCCCGGTGGCCTTCTTGGCCTCCGCCAGCACCGGTGCCATGTCCTGGAGTTCACTGCCGGCCAGCACGCGCAGCACGCCGTCCTTGGGCGGGTCCGGCTGCGGTGCCGGTGACGGCTCGGAGGTGCAGGCCGTCGCCGCCAGGGCCAGCACGAGCAGGGCCGGGGCCAGTCGTCGAAGCACGCTCGTCGTCCTCATCTCACTTGCCCTTCGCCGCATCGACCAGCTTGCCCAGCATCGCGACCGAGGCCACCGGTGCCTGTTTGATTCCGGCGGCGGAGAGCTCCGTCGCGAACGTCGGGTCCGAGTGCCCTGCCAGCGCCTTGCCGAACGCGGCCGGGTCCGCCTGCGGGCGGAAGCCGTGCTTGGCCTCCAGCTCCCGCAGCCGCGGGTCGTCCTTGAGCAGGTCGGCCACCTGCCGCCCGTTCGCCGTCAAGCCGACCGCGGTGTGGTCACTCGAAACGGTGGTGTCCGGGTAGAGCACGACCAGGTCGCCCGTCGAAACCCCGTGCGCCACCAGCGAGGCCACCTGGGACTCGTACACCAGCACCAGCGGGTTGCCGACCCCGGACAGGAAGTCCTTGAACGGCCCGTCGGAGCTGGTCTTCTGGTCGCCCTGCTTGTCCGTCAGCTTCTTCAGCAGCGGGCCGACCTTGGCCAGCGCGGCGTCGTCCGCCACCACCCGCTCGCCGTTCTCCAGGTACGAGACGGCGGCCAGGTGCAGCGCGCCCGAGGAGGAGGTGGTCGGGTCGGTCGTGGTCAGATAGATGTCGCCGGCCAACTCGCCCGTGGCGGCCGCTCCTTGGAGCGAGGTCCACTTGGTGTCGGTGCGGACCTTGTCCAGGTAGGGCTGCATCTGCAGCTTCCAGGGGACCGGTCCCGTGCCCTTGGTCGCCAGGTTCGCGTTGGCGAGCGCATCGGCCGCGTTCTTGTGCGCGATCACCACCAGCGGCGAGTAGAACGGAGTCACCGCCTCGGCGGTGATCCCCTTGTTCTTCTTGATGTCCTCGGCCGGCCCCCGGCTGGCCGGGAAGGCCAGGTCGAGGCCGTCCAGGTTCGCGGTGGGCATGGTCCAGGAGCCGGTGGTCTGCTGTTTGACCTCGAAGCCCTTGGCCTTGAACTCCTCGATCACCTCGGGGTCGTTGAAGAACTCGGCCTTCTCCGACCCGATCAGTACCCTGACCTGCGCGGTCGTCACACCGGGCGGATCGATCGACCGGATGACCGCATAGCCCACCCCACAGAGCAGCAGTACGGCCACCAGCACGCTGATGACTCTTCTCATCGCCAACCCTTCCCCCATGAGCGGCATTTCAGGACCTTGAGGGTCCCGCCCGGCCCGGAGCGGCGTGCGAAGTGCGGATGAACCAGGGGTGAACAGGCCTTCACGGAACCGCATCAGAACCCCAACACGCCCTCACAGCAGGCGAAGTCACGTTGTGTCATTTCGTTCACCTAATCGTTTGACAACTGCCATGGTGCAGTCGGCGGGAACGTCGATGTTACGTACCGGTAATGCCTAGGCTCGGTGCCATGCGCCGAGCAAAAATCGTCTGTACCCTCGGGCCTGCCGCCGACTCGTACGACCAGATCAAGGCACTGGTCGACGCCGGCATGGACGTCGCCCGCTTCAATCTCAGTCACGGCTCCCAGCTCGAACACGAGGAGCGCTACCGCCGGGTCCGCAAGGCCTCCGACGAGACCGGCCGCAGCGTCGGCGTGCTCGTCGACCTCCAAGGCCCGAAGATCCGACTCGACACCTTCGCCGAGGGGCCCGTACTCCTTGAACGCGGCGACGAGTTCACCATCTCGGTCGAGGACGGGGTGGTCGGTGACCGGGACATCTGCGGCACCACCTACCGCGGCCTCGCCAACGACGTCTCCCGGGGCGAACGCATCCTGGTCGACGACGGCAGGGTCTGCCTGGAGGTCACCCACGTCGACGGCCCCCGGGTGCACTGCATCGTGATCGAGGGCGGGCTGATCTCCGACCACAAGGGCCTCAACCTCCCCGGCGTCGCCGTCTCGGTGCCCGCGCTCAGCGACAAGGACGTCGCCGATCTGCGCTGGGCCCTGCGGACCGGTGCCGACGTGATCGCCCTCTCCTTCGTCCGCACCGGCAAGGACATCGAGGAGGTCCACCGGATCATGGCGGAGGAGGGCCGCTTCCTCCCGGTCATCGCCAAGATCGAGAAGCCGCAGGCGGTCGACAACCTGGAGTCCATCGTCGACGCCTTCGACGGCATCATGGTCGCCCGCGGCGACCTGGGCGTCGAAATGCCGCTGGAGCAGGTGCCGTTGGTGCAGAAGCGGGCCGTCAAGCTGGCCAAGCGGAACGCCAAGCCGGTGATCGTCGCCACCCAGATGCTGGACTCGATGATCAACGCCTCCCGCCCCACCCGGGCCGAGGCCTCCGACGTCGCCAACGCCGTCCTCGACGGCACCGACGCGGTGATGCTCTCCGGTGAGACCTCGGTCGGCAAGTACCCGGTCGAGACCGTCAAGACCATGGCCCGGATCATCACCGCCGCCGAGGACGACGTCCTCGCGGCCGGCCTCCCGCCGCTGACCGAGCGGAACAAGCCCCGCACCCAGGGCGGCGCGGTGGCCCGGGCGGCCGCCGAGATCGGCGACTTCCTCAACGCCAAGTACCTGATCGCCTTCACCCAGTCCGGCGACACCGCGCGCCGCCTGTCCCGCTACCGCTCGCCCATCCCGGTGCTCGCCTTCACCTACGAGCCCGCCGTCCGCAGCCAGCTCGCCCTCACCTGGGGCGCCGAGACCTTCCTCGGCCCGTTCGCCCCCACCACCGACGAGATGGTGGCCCAGGTCGACGCCCAGCTGCTCTCCCTCGGCCGCTGCCAGAAGGGCGACATCGTCGTCATCACGGCCGGCTCGCCCCCCGGCCTGGCCGGCTCCACCAACCTGGTCCGGGTCCACCACGTCGGCGAACTCGACAACTGACCCGGCACGGAAACGGTGCGGCACCCCGGCGGGGTGCCGCACCGTCAACAACTGCTTCAGTCCGATGAACCGGAAGGACCCGGGGGAGTGAGGACACCCTGGGAGTGATCAACCTTCGATACGAAGGAAAGTGCCCCGGGTGGGATTCGAACCCACGCTGGATGGTGTTTGAGACCACTGCCTCTACCGCTGGGCTACCGGGGCGCCCGGAGAATCAAAGGCGAGCCCCGACCCTGTGCGACCAAACATACCGTGTCTAGGTAGGCTCGTGCATGCAGCACCCCGCCGGAACGAGGAGCCCCGTGAGCACCGCCGACGAGCAGGCCCAGCCGCTTGACACCGACTTGCCCCAGATCACCCGAATTGTCATTGCCGAGGACGAGACCCTGATCCGTCTCGACCTGAAGGAGATGCTCGAGGAGGAGGGGTACACCGTCGTGGGCGAGGCCGGCGACGGCGAGACGGCGGTGAGGCTGGTCGAGGAGCTCAGGCCCGACCTGGCCATCCTCGACGTGAAGATGCCGATCCTGGACGGCCTCTCGGCCGCCGAGCGGATCCACGAGGCGCACCTGGCACCGGTCCTGATGCTGACCGCGTTCTCGCAGCGCGAGCTGGTGGACCGGGCCCGGGACGCCGGCGCGATGGCGTACATCGTGAAGCCGTTCAGCAAGAGCGACCTGGTGCCCGCGATCGAGATGGCCGTCTCCCGGTACACCGAGATGCGGACGCTGGAGGAGGAGATCGCCGACCTCACCCAGCGGCTGGAGACCCGGAAGCTGGTCGACCGCGCGAAGAGCGTGCTGCAGACCAAGTTCGGGCTGACCGAGCCCGCCGCCTTCCGCTGGATCCAGAAGACCTCGATGGACCGCCGGATGACCATGGCCGCCGTCGCGGAGGCCGTGATCGAGGAGGGCGTCGCCCAGGACCAGAAGAAGGCCGAGCCCGCCACCGACGGGGCCTGAGCCCGGTCCGTGGGACGGCCCCGGCCGTCCCACGGACTGTCGGCTACCAGGAGCCCCAGGGGAGGTTCCAGCCGCTCAGGCCGTTGTCCGGCGGGACCACGTCGCCCTTGGAGTTGACCACCCGGACCACGTCGCCGACGATCGTCGAGGCGTAGAACCGGCCGGCCCGGGAGCTGTCGCTGCCGCCCTGGACGTCCTGGACGCCGATGCAGCCGTGGCTGCCGTTGGCCGAACCGATCGAGCTGCTCCAGTAGTTGCCGTGCACATAGGTGCCGGAGTCGGTGAGCCGGATCGCGTGCGGCACCACCAGGTCGTACTCGTCGCCGGAGCCCGCGGCGGTCACGCCGTTCGAGGTCATCCGGGTCGTTCCCTCCATCGCCTCGACCACCATGGCGCCGCCCCAGGTGTCGAAGCCGGGCTTGCCGCCGGTGATCGGGACGGTGTCGGTGGTCTGCCCGTCCCGTTCCACCGTCATCCGGTGCGTGTCCAGGTCCACGGTGGATATCTGGGCGCGGCCGATGGTGAACGGCTCGTCCTTGTCCGGGCCGCCGTAGACGCCGGGTGCGGTCTCGACGCTCTTCAGGCGGCGGTGGACGGTCACCGTGGTGCCCGGGGTCCAGTACTTCTCCGGCCGGAAGTCCAGCCGGGTGTCGCCGAACCAGTGGCCCTTGACCACCGTGCCGTCCGACGCCTCGACGGTGATGCCCTTGAGCACCGCGTCCTTGTCCTTGACCGCCTGGTCGAAGCCGACCGAGACGATCATGCCGACGCCGTAGGTCCGGCCGTCGTCGACGTTGGTGCGGGTGCCCGCGCCCTTCGTCGGGGTGAGGGTGCTGAAGCTGCTCCCGGCCGTCGTGGTCACGCCCGCGGCGTCGGTGGCCAGGGCGCTGACCGTGTAGGCCGAGGAGACCTCCAGCCGGCCGGCCGCCGGGGCCCAGCCGAGGCCGTCGGCGGTGACCGCGCCCGGTACCTCCCGGCCGTCCGGCCCGGTCACGTTGACGGCGGTCAGCTTCCCGCCGGCCACCGAGACCTTCAGGGCACCGGCCGGCTTGACGTCCTTGGCGCCGTCGGCCGGCTCGATCGAGACCACGGCTGCCGACACGGTCGGCCTGGCCGGGGTGGCCGGGGTCGCACTCTGCGAGGCGGCCGCGCCGCCCGGGCCGGGCGCGGCCGTGCTCCGCCCCTCGCCGCTGCACCCCGTGGCCGTCAGCACCAGGACACCCCCGAGCGCCCCCACCGCAAGGCCCCTGCGCATCGACTTCACTCTCGCCACTCCCAGCACGTCGGTCGGTGGACCGATCCGCTCGTGATCGGCCCCTCGACTTCCTACACGCGCCGGGCCGCCGAAAGGTGGCAGCCGGACGTCACGGTTCGGTGCTGATCGGCATCCCGCCCCGATCCGCCGGTGCCTGCGAACGGGCTCGGCCCGCACCACCGAGTGGTACGGGCCGAGCGGGCGGGTGCTGACGGGCGGTCAGTCCTCGCCGAGGTAGGCCTTGCGGACCGAGTCGTTGCCGAGCAGCTCGCGGCCGGTGCCGGTGAGCACGATCCGGCCGGTCTCCATCACGTAGCCCTGGTCGGAGAGCGAGAGCGCCGCCTGGGCGTTCTGCTCGACCAGCAGGATGGTGGTGCCGGTGGCCTTGAGCTCGACGATGGTCGCCATGATCTTCTGCATCATCAGCGGGGAGAGCCCCATCGAGGGCTCGTCCAGCATCAGCAGCTTCGGCCGGGACATCAGCGCCCGCCCCATCGCGAGCATCTGCTGCTCGCCGCCGGAGAGGGTGCCGGCCGCCTGCTTCCGGCGCTCCCCGAGGATCGGGAAGAGCAGGTAGGCCCGCTCCACGTCCTCGGTGATGCCGGCCGCGTCCTTCCGGAGGAAGGCGCCGAGCAGGAGGTTCTCCTCGATCGTCATCCGGGGGAAGATGTGCCGGCCCTCGGGCGAGTGCGCCAGGCCGAGCGAGACGATCTTGTGCGCGGGCACCGAGGCGAGCGGCTGCCCGTCGAAGGTGACCGTCCCGCCGGTCGGCTTGAGCAGGCCGGAGAGGGTGCGCAGGGTGGTGGTCTTGCCGGCGCCGTTGGTGCCGATCAGGGTGGTGACCTCGCCCTGGTTCACGGTGAAGCTGATGCCCTTGACGGCCTCGATCTTGCCGTAGGCGACGCGGAGGTCCTTGACCTCAAGCAGCGCGGTCATGTGGCGTCCTCCGCCTGCTCGTCGGTGCTGGTCGCGGTCTCCAGCGGCGCACCGAGGTACGCCGTGACGACCCGCTCGTCGTTCTGGACGGTCTCCTTGTCGCCCTCGACGATCTTCTGGCCCTGGACCAGGACGGCCGTCCGGTCGCACAGGTTGAAGATGAACTTCATGTCGTGCTCGATCACCAGGATCGCGATCCCGAGGTCCCGGATCGCGAACACCAACTGCTCGGCGGCATTGGTCTCCTGGGGGTTCATCCCGGCGGTCGGCTCGTCCAGCAGCAGCAGACCGGGGTCGCTGGCCAGCGCCCGGGCGATCTCCAGCTTGCGCTGCTCGCCGTACGGGAGGTTGCGGGCCAGGTGGTCCGCCTTGGCCGCCAGACCGGTGAACTCCAGCAGCTCCATGGCCCGTTGGCGGCTGGCCGCCTCGGCCCGGTGGTAGCCGGGGCCGCGCAGGATGGCCGAGAACAGGCCCTCCTTGGTGCGGGTGTGCCGGCCGACCAGGACGTTCTCCAGCACGGTCATGTTGGCGAACAGCCGGATGTTCTGGAAGGTGCGGGCGATGCCGGCCTGGGTCACCAGGTGCGGCTTGGGCGGCAGCACGGTGCCCCGGTAGCTGACGCTGCCCTCGGTCGGGACGTACAGCCCGGTCAGGCAGTTGAAGAAGGTGGTCTTGCCGGCGCCGTTGGGGCCGATCAGGCCGACGATCTCGCCCGCGTTGACCGTGAGGTCGACGTTGTTGACGGCGGTGAGGCCGCCGAACTTCATCGTGACGCCGCGGGCTTCGAGCACGGGGGCGCTGGTGGTGGTGCTCATCTGGGTGCTCACGCCCCTGTCTTGGTGAGTGCGGTCTCGCTGGGCGGCGAGCTCTGGGCGGGGATGTCCGCCTCGTGGAACTCCAGCTTGGCGCGCCGGTTGGCGATCATGCCCTCGGGGCGGACCCGCATCAGGATGATCAGCGTGATGCCGAAGGCCAGCAGCTGGTAGTTGGAGAGGAACTCGAGCTTCTTCGGGACCAGGAACAGCAGCGTCGCGCCGACCAGCGGCCCGCTGATGGTGCCCATGCCGCCGAGGATGACGGCGGCCAGCAGGAAGGCCGAGTTCGGCGGGAGCGCCTCGGCGAAGGTGTACTGGTCGGGGGTGACGGTGTAGCTGACGTGGGCCTGGACGGTACCGGCCAGGCCGGCCAGGCAGGCGCCGAGGGCGAAGGCGAGCAGCTTCAGCCGGAAGCCGTTGATGCCCATCGCCTCGGCCGCGGTCTCGTCCTCGCGGATGGCGACCCAGGCGCGGCCGATCCGGGAGTTGCCGACCCGGGCGAAGACCAGGACGACGAACGCGGTCACGATCAGCATCAGCAGGTAGTAGTTGGAGAAGCGCCCGAGTTCGACGCCGGCCACCATGTGCTTCTGGCCGAGGTTGAAGCCGAGGATCTCCAGGTCCGGGATCCGCGGGATGCCGTTGGAGCCGTTGGTGATCTTCGGCCCGGTGGTCCCGTTCAGGTTGTTCATGGTGATGCGGAAGATCTCGCCGAAGCCCAGGGTGACGATGGCGAGGTAGTCGCCGCGCAGCCGCAGGGTGGGGGCGCCGATCAGCACACCGAAGATCATCGAGGCCGCCGCGCCGGTCAGCATGGCTGCCCAGAACGGGAACTGGACGTGGATCGGGGAGGCGGGGGAGCCGGAGACCAGCGCGGCGGCGTACGCGCCGACACCGAGGAAGGCGACGTACCCGAGGTCGAGCAGACCGGCCAGGCCGACCACGATGTTCAGGCCCAGTGCGACGGTGGCGAAGATCAGGATGTTCGCCGCGACCGAGGTGTACTGGTCGCTGCTCTGGGTGAACGGGAACCCGGCGGCGGCCGCGAAGGCGGCGCCGGTGGCGACCGGGCGGTGCTTGATCGTCAGGGCCCGGAGCCGGGGCAGCAGCCCGGACTTGGAGAGGGCGGCGACGACGAACGCGGTCAGGATCAGGTACCCGGCGAACAGCTCGCCGTACTCGGTGTCGATCCCGAAGGTGATCGCGAACAGGCCGACCGCGAAGGCCGCGACGATCAGCAGCACCTCGACCGAGGAGGGCAGCTGACGGGCCGTCGGCAGCGGCCGGTCGCTCTTGGCGAGGCGCAGGCCCCAGCTGCTGCCCTTGGGGTGGCGGTCGACCGGGAGGCCGAGCGCGCCGGCCAGGGCGGCCAGCGAGGCGAGGCCGGCGATCCAGCCGCCGGGCTCCAGGTTGGCCAGGCCGCCGAGGTCGGTGGCGATGGCGATGATGGTGAACCAGGTGACGGCCGCCCCGCCGAACGCGGCGTACAGCAGGCCGTTGTCACTGCCGCTCGGGCTGGTCCAGCGCAGGCCCGGGACGCCGTAGGAGGCGAGCGCGAGGACCAGGGTGACCAGGCCGGCGGTGAGGGTGAGCCACTGGAGGCCGCCCGGGTAGCCGGTGACGGTCAGGTCGCCGGGGAAGTCGGCGGTCCAGGTCCAGGCGAGGAAGGCGGAGGCGGCGGTGGCGAGGGCACCGACGGCGGTGAGCGCGCGGGCCGCGCCGACGGGGAGCGGGATGACCGGGGTGGTCTCGGTGGTCATGGTGATCACGCCCTGTCCGCGACGCGCTGGCCGAGCAGACCCTGTGGCCGCACCAGCAGGACGACGATGAGGAGTACGAAGGCCCAGACGTCCTTCCAGGCGGCGCCGCCGAACAGCTCCATGCCGGGGACGTGCTGGATGTAGCCGGTGGCGAGTCCTTCGGTGAGACCGAGGGCGAGGCCGCCGAGCATGGCGCCGTAGATGTTGCCGATGCCGCCGAGGACGGCGGCGGTGAACGCCTTGAGGCCGAGCAGGATGCCCATCCGGGAGTCGACCTGGCCGGTGCGCAGGCCGTAGGCGACGGCGGCGACGGCGGCGAACGCGGCACCGATGGCGAAGGCCATCACGATGATGCGGTCGGTGTCGATGCCCATCAGCTTGGCGGTGTCCGGGTCCTGGCTGGTGGCCTGCATGGCCCGGCCGGAGCGGGTCTTGGCGACGAACCAGCCGAGCACGACCATGCACAGCGGGGCCGCGACGATCAGGAAGATGTCGCTGCGCTGGATGGTGACGCCCAGCAGCTCGAACGGGTCACCGGGGATCTTCGGGAAGACCCGGGCCTTCTTGGCGTCCGGGTAGAAGGAGAAGACCAGCTGCTGCAGCACGATCGAGAGGCCGATGGCGGTGATCAGCGGGGCGAGCCGGGGGGCACCGCGCAGCGGCCGGTAGGCGAACCGCTCGGCGCCGACGGCGACCAGTGTGGAGACCAGGATGCCGGCCAGCAGCATCAGCGGGATGGCTATCCACAGGCTGGTGCCACCGGGCAGGGCTAGGAAGGCGGTGAGGGCCCCGAAGCCGCCGACCATGAAGATCTCGCCGTGGGCGAAGTTGATGAGCTGGACGATGCCGTAGACCATCGTGTAGCCGATCGCGACGAGCCCGTAGAGGGCTCCCAGGATCAGGCCGTTGGCCAGCTGCTGCGGTAGTTCGTGCACCGCTCGGCCTCCGTAGTGCGCGCGTGGTACGCGTGTGGGGGTGGATGTGGGTGCGCGGGGGCGCTCGTGGCGCCCCCGCGCGGGTTGTTCAGGAGTCGACTCCCGGTCGGCCGGTCGCCCGGCCGATCAGTGTCAGCCGGCGAAGGTGCCGGTCTTCTCCACGGCCCACTTGCCGTCCTTGACGGCGTAGACGGTGAGCTGCTTGTTGGTGGTGTCACCGAACTCGTCGAAGGAGACCTTGCCGGTCACGCCGTCGAACGAGATGGCCTGGACGGCGGCCACGACCTTGGCGCGGGCGTCCGCGGGGAGCTTGCCGTTGTTGGCGGCGACGACGGCCTTGACGCCCTGGATGATGGCCCAGGCGCTGTCGTAGGAGTAACCGCCGTAGGTCTCGTAGGCGTCCTTGTAGGCGGCGGCCTTGTAGTCCGCGATGAACTTCGCGGCGGAGGGCAGCTGCTCGACCGGGAGGCCGACCGCGGTGGCGAGGTCGCCCTGGCTCTTCGGGTTGAGCTTGATGAAGTCGCCGCTCTGGATGCCGTCGCCGCCCATCAGCGGGATGTTGACGCCACCCTCCTTGAGCTGGAGCGAGAGCGGGCCGGCGGCCGGGTACTCGCCGCCGTAGTAGATCGCCTCGGCGCCGGAGGACTTGACCTTGGTGACGATCGCGTTGAAGTCGCGGTCGTCCGGGTTCACGTGCTCCTCGCCGACGATGGTGCCGCCGAGCTTGGTGAACTCGCCCTTGAAGGTACCGGCGAGGCCGGCGCCGTAGGTCTTCTGGTCGTCGATCAGGAAGATCTTCTTCTTCTTGGCCTCGTTCACCAGGTACTGGGCCGCGAACGGGCCCTGCACGGCGTCGGTGGTGGAGGTGCGGAAGTAGGACTTGAACGCACGGGCCTTCTTGCCGCTGGCCCAGGCCTCGCCCTGGCTCAGCGCGACGCCGGTGTTGGCGGGCGAGATCTGCACCAGGTTGGCGTCGTTGAAGATCTGCTGCATCGACTGCGCGACGCTGGAGTTGAGCGGGCCGACCACGCCGATGACGCTCTTGTCGGCGACCAGGTTGGTGGCGTTCTGCTGGCCGGGGGCCGGCTTCGCGGTGTCGTCCAGCGCCTTGATCTCGAACTTGACGCCCGGGACCTCGTTCTTGGCGTTGGCCTGCTTGACGGCCAGGTCCACCGAGTTCTTGATGCCCAGGCCGAGCGCCGAGAGGTCACCGGTGAGCGGGGCGTCGACGCCGATGGTCACGGTGGTCGAACCGGCCGCGCCGTCTTCGGCCTTCTTCTCGCCGCGCGAGCCGCAGGCGGTGACGGAGAGCGCGCCGGCGACTGCGATGCTCACGACAATCAGTGAACGATTACGCACGAGGGTCCCTTTCTGAGGAAAAGCACCGGGCCGGAAGTGCCTTGGTGCTCGGTCGCGCGCTGGGGCCAGGCCCGATTGTGTGGCGCGGTGACTGGCCGTGACTCTAGAACGCATTCGGCCAGTCGGGCAGGGGTGCGGGCATGCTGTGATTCTCTTGTTATGAGGACATGCCGAAGTAATCTCACCATGTGGTCGTTCGGGCCGGATCTGACGGGGTGTGACATGAGCTTCCCGGGACGTTGCACCTGAACTGCCCCTATAAATGGCAGGTGGCAGCGATCCATCCGATTATCGGACGGACGCGTCCGCAGGGGTCCCATCGACCAGAGATGTCCGCATATCGGATTTTGGACAGGCAATGTGGAGCTGTCGGGAAAGTGCTAGCGCATATCCGTCCCCCGGGATCTGGCTGACGGTCTGGATTGCGCGGATGTTACGCAGCGTTACATCCAGATAGGGCAGACCGGCGTCCAGCGGGAGGCCGATGCAGTCCAGCACGCGGTAGTCCAGGGTCAGGGGCGCGCTCTGACCAGCCATCACCTCGTACGGGAGGGCCCGGTGCGCCGAAACCCGTAACCCGGGGTAGGGCTGGCTGAGCCCGATCACCTCCACCGGATGGGAACCGGCCACCTCGACGCTCATCAGCATGCTGAAGCCGCCGGGCTCCCCGGCCGTGACCGAGCGGTAGGTCAGCTTGGTCACCAGGGCGGGGTAAGGCGCGAGCGGAACGGGAGCGGCGGCCGGGGGCGCGGACTGGTCCAGCAGGCGGACCGTGACCAGGGTGATCCCGGCGATCGACAGCGCGGCCACCGCGAAGCGCTGACGGCCCGTCAGCCGGCGCCGCGCGGAGGGCCCGGGCGCGGGCGGCCCGGACGGGGCGGAGAAGGTGCCCTCCCCCGCCTCGATCGGCCCGAGACCCCCCGCCCCGGTGCCGTCCCGCCGCTCGCCGGACATGCCGCCGCCCCCTTGGTCCGGCCAGCTACCTGCCCGGCCGGGGCAGGGGCCAAACAAGGGGGCGGGGCGGGGTTACAGGTCGCGCAGCATGCAGGTCAGCCGGCAACTGGTGATCCGCTTGCCGGTGTCGTCGGTGATGGCGATCTCGAAGGTGGCGGCCGTCCGGCCCTTGAACACCGCGGTGGCCACCCCGGTCACCAACCCCGAAGTGGCGGACCGGTGGTGGGTCGCGTTCAGGTCCACCCCGACCGCGTACCGGCCGGGCCCCGCGTGCAGCATCGCCCCGATCGACCCCAGCGTCTCCGCCAGCGCGGCCGAGGCCCCGCCGTGCAGCAGCCCGTACGGCTGCTGGTTGCCCTCGACCGGCATGGTGCCGACCACCCGGTCCGCGCTGGCCTCCAGCACCTTGATGCCCAGCCGGTCGCCGAGGTGGCCGCCGGAGAAGGTGCCGGGGTCGACGCCCAGCTTGGCGAAGTGGTCGAGGACGTCCTGCGGGACGTTCAGGATCGGGGCCGCGTCGGTCATGGTGCTCCTGCCGTTCGAGGGTCTGGTGGTGCCGCTCCCGTGATCGTACGACCGCCGCCCGTCGGCGGCGGGGCTGTCGGCCGCGGGTTGTCCGCCACGGGCCCTAGGATCGGTCAGTGGCAGAGAAATCGGCAGGAACGGACGTTGACGTGGCTACGCAGAGTGCAGACAAGAGCGCGCCGGGTGGCGCCGGTTCGGGCAGCCGACCGCGGCTGATGCTGCTCGACGGGCATTCGATGGCCTACCGGGCCTGGTTCGCCCTGCCCGCGGAGAACTTCTCCACCGTCACCGGCCAGACCACCAACGCGATCTACGGTTTCGCCTCGATGCTCGCCAACACCGTGCGGGACGAGCAGCCGACCCACCTCGCGGTCGCCTTCGACCTCTCCCGGAAGACCTTCCGCTCCGAGGAGTTCCCCGACTACAAGGCGAACCGGGCCAAGACGCCGGACGAGTTCAAGAGCCAGATCGGCCTGATCCACGAGCTGCTCGACGCGATGCACGTCGCCCGGATGTCGGTCGAGGGCTTCGAGGCCGACGACATCATCGCCACCCTGGCCACCGCCGCCGCGGCCGAGGGCTTCGAGGTGCTGATCGTCACCGGCGACCGGGACGCGCTCCAGCTGGTCACCGAGCACGTCACGGTGCTCTACCCGACCAAGGGCGTCTCCGAGCTCACCCGCTACACCCCGGAGAAGGTCGCCGAGAAGTACGGCGTGACCCCCAGTCAGTACCCCGACCTGGCCGCCCTGCGCGGAGACCCGTCGGACAACCTCCCCGGCATCCCCGGCGTCGGCGAGAAGACCGCCGCCAAGTGGGTCAACCAGTTCGGCTCCTTCGACGAGCTGGTCTCCCGGGCCGACGAGGTCAAGGGCAAGATCGGCGAGAAGCTGCGCGAGCACCTCGACTCGGTCAAGCGCAACCGGGTGCTCACCGAGCTGGTCCGTACGGTCGAACTCCCGCTCGGCGTGCCCGAGTTGGTCCGCACCCCGTTCGACCGCGAGGCGGTCGGCCAGCTGCTGGAGTCGCTGGAGTTCCGCAACCCCAACTTCCGCGACCGGGTCTACGGCGTCGACCCCGGCGGTGTCGAGCTGGCCGAGGAGGTCGCCGCCGCGCCCGGCATCGCGGTCGAGGGCACCCTGCTCACCGAGCCCGGCGCGCTGGCCGGCTGGCTGGCCGAGCACAGCACCGGCACCATCGCGGTCGCCGCGCTCTACCAGTGGGCCCTGGGCTCCGGTGAGGTCGAGCAGATCGCGTTCGCCACCGGTGAGACGGCCGCCTGGATCGACCCGGCCGAGCTGGCCGAGCAGGACGAGCAGGCCCTCGCCGCCTGGCTCGCCGACGCCGACCGGCCCAAGGCGCTGCACATCGCCAAGCAGGTCATGCGGGCGTTCGCCGAGCGGAGCTGGCTGATCCGCGGCATCGTCGCCGACACCGCCCTGGCCGCCTACCTGGACAAGCCCGGCCGCCGCACCTTCACCCTCGACGTGCTCGCCGAGGAGTACCTGGCCCGCTCGCTCGCCCCCGCCGAGGTGGCCGAGAGCGGCCAGCTCTCCTTCGACGCCCCCGAGCACGACCCCACCGCCGGCGCCCAGGCCCTGATGGCGCAGGCCCGCGCGGTGCTCGACCTGTCCGCGTTCTTCGACACCAAGCTCGCCGAGGCCGGCGCGACCAAGCTGCTGCACGAGATGGAGCTGCCGATCGCCGAGCTGCTGGCCCGGATGGAGCGCACCGGCATCGCGGCCGACCGGGAGTGGCTCACCACCATCGAGTCGCAGTTCGCCACCGAGATCCAGCGGGTGGTCGAGGAGGCGCACGCCGCCGCCGGGCACGAGTTCAACCTGGGCTCGCCCAAGCAGCTCCAGGAGATCCTGTTCGGCGAGCTGGCCCTGCCGAAGACCAAGAAGATCAAGACCGGCTACACCACCGACGCCGACGCGCTCACCTGGCTGGCCACCCAGACCACCAACGAGCTGCCGGTCATCCTGCTCCGCCACCGCGACCAGGCCAAGCTGCGCACCACGGTCGAGGGCCTGCTCAAGACGGTCTCGCCGAAGGGCCGGATCCACACCACCTTCAACCAGATGGTCGCCGCCACCGGCCGTCTCTCCTCCCAGGACCCGAACCTGCAGAACATCCCGGTCCGCACCGAGGAGGGCCGGCAGATCCGCCGCGCCTTCGTGGTCGGCGAGGGGTACGAGGCGCTGCTCACGGCCGACTACTCGCAGATCGAGCTCCGGATCATGGCCCACCTCTCCGAGGACGCCGCCCTGATCGAGGCCTTCGAGTCCGGCGAGGACCTGCACACCACGGTCGCCTCCCAGGTCTTCGAGGTCGCCCCCGAGGCGGTCGACGCCGAGATGCGGCGCAAGATCAAGGCGATGTCCTACGGGCTCGCCTACGGCCTGTCCGCGTACGGGCTCTCGCAGCAGCTCGGCATCAAGCCGGGCGAGGCGCAGGGCCTGATGGACACCTACTTCGAGCGCTTCGGCGGCGTCCGCGACTACCTGCACCGGGTGGTCGAGGAGGCCCGCGCGATCGGGTACACCGAGACCCTGCTCGGCCGCCGCCGCTACCTGCCCGACCTGACCAGCGACAACCGGCAGCGGCGCGAGATGGCGGAGCGGATGGCGCTCAACGCGCCGATCCAGGGCTCCGCCGCGGACATCGTGAAGATCGCGATGCTCAACGTCGACCGGGCGCTGACCGAGGCCGGGCTGAAGACCCGGATGCTGCTCCAGGTGCACGACGAAATCGTGCTGGAGCTGGCCCCGGGGGAGCACGACCGGGTCGAGGCCCTGGTCCGCGAGCAGATGGCCGGCGCCTACCCGCTCCGCGCCCCGCTCGACGTCTCGGTCGGCGTCGGCCCCAACTGGGAGATCGCCGCGCACTAGGCAACTCCTGAGCTTGCACCATCAGGGGCTCGGGGAACGGCGACGCCATCCGGCGTGCGGTTCCCCGAGCCCCTGGTGGGTCAGCGGCGCGGGTTCGCTCGACGGGTCGGTGCTGCGGTGGCGGGGTCCTCGGGCCAGGGGTGGCGGGGGTAGCGGCCGCGGAGGTCGGCCCGGACGGCCTTGTAGCCCTCGCGCCAGAAGGTGGCCAGGTCGCCGGTGACGGCGGCCGGCCGCCCGGCGGGGGAGAGCAGGTGGACGGTCAGCGGCACCCGCCCGCCGGCCAGTGCGGGTGCGGCCTGCCAGCCGAACAGCTCCTGCAGCTTCACGGCGAGCACCGGCCGGTCCCCTGAGTAGTCCACCCGGATCTTCGAACCGGTCGGCACCGTGATCCGCTCCGGCGCCAGCTCCTCCAGCCGTCCGGCCTGGCCGCTCGCCCACGGCAGCAGCCGCTGCAACGCCCCGACCAGGTCGATCCGTTCAAGGTCGGCCCGGCGCCGGGCCCGGGACAGCTCCGGCTCCAGCCAGTCGCCGTCCGCCAGGGCGACCGCACCCACGTCCGGCCAGTCGCCGCCCAACTCCCGGTGCAGGAAGGCGAGTCGGGCGCGCAGCGAGAGCGCGTCCGGGGTCCACCGCAGCAGTGCGTCCACGCCTTCCCGGGCCAGCCCGTCCAGCAGCGCCGCCCGCACCAGTGACCGGTCCGGCTTGGCCAGCGGCACCGCCGCCAGCTCGATCGCGCCCAGCGAGGCGACCCGACGGGCCGTCAACTCGCGCTGCCGGACCGACCATTCGACCTCCTCGCGCTCCGCCAGCAGGGCCGCACCGGCCCTTCGGGCGGTCTCCTCGTCCAGCGCCACCGCCAGCCGCACCCGGGCCGACGGCGACCCGGCCGGCCGGTCCGCCACGGCCACCGCGATCCACTCCGTCCCGGCCAGCCGGGAGCCGGTGCCCAGCTCGGCGGCCGTCCCGGAGGCCATCAGGTAGGGGCCGTCCGTGCTCCGGGCCCGGGCCACCCGCTCGGGGTAGGCCAGCGCGACCACCAGGGCGGCGGCCCGGGCGTCCGGTATCCGGGTGTCGGGGGCGTCGGCGAGGCGGCGCAGCCGCCGGGTCTCGTCCTTCCAGCGCCGCGCGTACGGGTCCTCCGAGCCGGACCTGACCCGGCGCCAGACCTCCGCCAGGTCGTCGCCGAAGGCGCGGGGCGGCTCCTCGGAGAGCAGCGCGACCACCTCGGCCGCCCGGCGCGCGCCGACCAGCTCGGCGCCGTCCAGCAGGGCGCGCGCCAGCCGGGGGTGCAGCCCGCTGCGGACGATCCGCTGCCCGCGTGCGGTGGCCCGGCCGTCGGGCTCGACCGCGCCGAGCCCGACCAGCACCTGCCGGGCGGCGGCCATCGCCCCGCCCGGCGGCCGGTCCGGCAGGGCGAGGCCGGTCGCGTCCGGATCGCCCCAGCAGGCTGCCTGCAGCGCGAACGAGCTCAGCTCGGCCTGGGCGATCTCGGGCGTCGGGAACCGCGCCGCGAGCGCGTCCTCCGCCTCGGCCCAGCAGCGGTACACCACCCCGGGCGCCTCCCGTCCGGCCCGCCCCGCCCGCTGCCGCCCAGCGGCCAGCGAGGCCCGTACGGTGACCAGTCCGGCCAGCCCGCGGGCGTGGTCGGTGCGCGGCTCCCGGGCCAGCCCGGAGTCGACCACGACCCGGACGCCGGGGACGGTCAGCGAGGACTCCGCGACCGAGGTCGCCAGGATCACCCGCCGCCCGGTACCGGCGGCCAGCGCGGCGTCCTGCACCGCCTGCGGCGCCTGCCCGTGCAGCTGCAGCACCTGCACGGAGCCGCCCAACTGCCCGGCCACCCGGGTGATCTCACCGACCCCGGGGAGGAAGCAGAGCACGTCCCCGTCCCGCTCGGCCAGCGCCCGCCGGACCGTGCCCGCGACGTGCTCCAGCAGCAGCGGGTCGGTCCTGGTGCCCTGCGGCGGCTTCACCCCGCGCGGCGGCGGGGCCCAGACCACCTCGACCGGGTGCGAGACCCCGTGCGCCTCCACCACCGGTGCGCCGCCGAGCAGTTCGGCCCAGGCGGCGGTGTCCGAGGTGGCCGAGGCGCAGACGATCCGGAGCTCCGGCCGCAGGGTGGCCCGGACGTCCAGCAGGAAGGCCAGCGCGGTGTCGGCGTCCAGGTGGCGTTCGTGGCACTCGTCCAGCACCACCACGTCGACCCCGGTCAACTCCTGGTCCCGCTGGAGCCGTTGCAGCAGCACGCCGGTGGTGACCACCTCGACCACGGTGTCGGGCCCGGCCCGCCGCTCCCCGCGCACGGTCAGGCCGACCTGCTCGCCGACCGCGCCGCCGAGCAGCCAGGCCATCCGCCGCGCGGCGGCCCGGACCGCGAGCCGGCGCGGTTCGGCCACCAGCACCCGCCGGGCCGGCCCCGGCAGGGCGTTCACCAGCCCGGCCAGGGCGAGCGGCACCAGCGTGGTCTTCCCGGTGCCCGGCGGCGCCGCCAGCACGGCGACCCCGGCCGAGTCGAGCGCCCGCTGCAGCGCGGGCACGGCGGTACGGACCGGCAGTTCGAGCCCGACGGAGCGCACGCGTCAGCCCCGCTCCGCCACGAAGATCGCGGTCCCGGGGAAGTGCTGCCCGCGCAGCGGGCTCCAGCCGCCCCACTCCTGCTCCAGCTCCTCCGGCCACTCCGGCTCGACCAGGTCCAGCAGCCGGAAGCCCGCTCCGACCAGCTCGCGCACCCGGTCCCCGAGGGTCCGGTGGTGCTCGACGTAGGTGGCCCGCCCCTCGGCGTCCTGCTCGACGTACGGGGTGCGGTCGAAGTAGGAGGAGGTGGCGGTCAGCCCCTCCTCGCCCGGCTCGTCCGGGAAGGCCCAGCGGATCGGGTGGGTGACCGAGAAGACCCAGCGGGCGCCCGGGCGGAGCACCCGGTGCACCTCGCGCATCAGCGCGGCGGTGTCCGCACTGAACGGCACCGCCCCGTACGCCGAGCAGGCCAGGTCGAACGAGCCGTCCGCGAACGGCAGCACCGACGCGTCCGCCTGGACCACCGCGATCGGCTCGACGCCCCGGCCGAGGTCGATCCGGCGGGAGTGCTGGAGCTGGCGGTAGGAGATGTCCAGCGCGACCGGCCGGGCGCCCTGGGCGGCCAGCCAGCGCGAGCACTGGGCGGCGCCGGAGCCGATCTCCAGCACCTGCAGACCCTTCAGCGACCCGGCCGGGCCGAGCAGCCCGGCCTCGGTCTCGTCCAGGCCCTCGGGGCACCAGGTGAAGCGGTCGTCGCCGAGGAACTCGCCGTGCTCGTCCTGGTACTCGTCGGCGTTCCGGTCCCACCAGAGCCGGCTGGCCCGGCTGGACTCACCGGCCTCGGCGTCCCGCCGCAGGGCGTCGTCCAGTTCCTCCTCCGGGAGGTCGGCGGGAGCAAGATCGTCCGGGTCGAAGGCGGGGGTGGTGGCCAAGGTCATAGAGCCCGTCGCGTAGGGTATGGACTGCGGAAGCGCTGCTGTCGCGAAACCGGAGCCGCAAGGTACCGGATCGTGACGGTGGCATCCGGGGAGAGGCCCCTGCGGTTGCCGTCGTGAGATGCGCAATCGGAGGATATGGCCTGATCCATCCCGGCCTCCACCGTCTCGTCGCTCTTGACGTTGACCGTGCCCGGCTGTCCCCGTATGCTACAAGTTGCGCTGCGGGCCTGCGCGCCTCGGACGGAGCAGGTCGCGCTCGCATCTGTCGAAGACCCCACGGTCGCAAGACGGCGGACACCTCTTGGGTAACCAAAATGGTGGGCCGTTTTCTTGGCTGTCCGGCTTTCGGTGGGAGCGATACGGGCCCTCCGCGTGGCATTACCTACGACTTCTTGTCCGTACCGGAGCCCTTTTCCTAATGACGACCGACACCTCTGTCAGCACCACCCCGCAGGTCGCGATCAATGACATCGGCGACGCGGAAGCGTTCCTCGCCGCGATCGACGAGACCATCAAGTACTTCAACGATGGCGACATCGTCGAGGGCATCATCGTGAAGGTCGACCGTGACGAGGTTCTCCTCGACATCGGTTACAAGACCGAGGGTGTCATTCCCTCCCGCGAGCTCTCGATCAAGCACGACGTTGACCCGCACGAGGTCGTCAAGGTCGGCGACGAGATCGAGGCCCTGGTTCTCCAGAAGGAGGACAAGGAGGGTCGTCTGATCCTGTCCAAGAAGCGGGCTCAGTACGAGCGCGCCTGGGGCACGATCGAGAAGATCAAGGAAGAGGACGGGATCGTCACCGGTACCGTCATCGAGGTCGTCAAGGGTGGTCTCATCCTCGACATCGGCCTCCGTGGCTTCCTGCCGGCCTCGCTCGTCGAGATGCGCCGCGTCCGCGACCTCCAGCCCTACGTGGGCAAGGAGCTCGAGGCCAAGATCATCGAGCTGGACAAGAACCGCAACAACGTGGTCCTGTCCCGCCGTGCCTGGCTCGAGCAGACCCAGAGCGAGGTCCGCCAGACCTTCCTCACCACCCTCCAGAAGGGTCAGGTGCGCTCCGGCGTCGTCTCCTCGATCGTCAACTTCGGTGCCTTCGTGGACCTGGGTGGCGTCGACGGTCTCGTGCACGTCTCCGAGCTGTCCTGGAAGCACATCGACCACCCGTCCGAGGTTGTCGAGGTCGGCCAGGAGGTCACCGTCGAGGTTCTCGACGTTGACATGGACCGCGAGCGCGTCTCCCTGTCGCTGAAGGCGACCCAGGAGGACCCGTGGCAGCAGTTCGCCCGGACGCACCAGATCGGTCAGGTCGTCCCCGGTAAGGTCACCAAGCTCGTTCCGTTCGGTGCGTTCGTGCGCGTCGACGAGGGCATCGAGGGCCTGGTCCACATCTCCGAGCTGGCCGAGCGCCACGTGGAGATCCCGGAGCAGGTCGTCCAGGTCGGCGACGAGATCTTCGTCAAGGTCATCGACATCGACCTCGAGCGTCGCCGGATCAGCCTGTCGCTGAAGCAGGCGAACGAGGCCCTCGGTGGCGACGCCGCCGCGGCCGAGTTCGACCCGACCCTGTACGGCATGGCTGCCTCGTACGACGACGCGGGCAACTACATCTACCCCGAGGGCTTCGACCCCGAGGCCAACGACTGGCTCGAGGGCTTCGAGAAGCAGCGGGAGGAGTGGGAGCGCCAGTACGCCGAGGCGCAGACCCGCTTCGAGGCCCACCAGGCCCAGGTCATCAAGAGCCGTGAGGCCGATGCCGAGGCCGCTGCCGAGAGTGGCGAGGCCGTTGTCGCCGCTGCCGGTGGCTCGTACTCCTCCAGCAGCGACGAGGGCTCCGGCGCTCTCGCTTCGGACGAGGCGCTCGCCGCCCTGCGCGAGAAGCTGGCCGGTGGCCAGAGCTGATCTCATCCTCATCACTGAGGGTTAGTCACTGACGAACCCCCCGTCCCGGTTCCCGGGACGGGGGGTTCGTTCGTGTCCGCCCGTGTGAGATGGAACTCCGGCCGGAGGTATAGGGCATTGGTGTGTTTACACCTAGCTTTGAGGGGAACTGCCCGAAAGGTTACGCACCTATGCGCACCACCCTCACTGCGGCATCGCCCACCTCCCCCCAGCCCGCCGGACCTCAGGTCGGCGGACGGCTCGCGGCCCTCGGCCGGTTCTGCCACCGCCACCGGCGCTGGGTGCTCGGCCTCTGGGTCGGGGTGCTGCTGCTCGGGGTGCTGATCGGTGGCAAGGTGTTCGAGGGGAGCGTCTCCAACACCGCGGCCGGCGGCTCCGAGTCGGCCCGCGGCACCGCCGTGGTGGCCGCCGCCGATCCCGCCCGGGGCACGGTGACCGCCGTCGTGGACGGCGCCGCGGTGACCGATCCGGCCGTCAGGTCCGCCGTCACCTCCGCCACCGCCGGGATCGCCGCGCTGCCCGGGGTGGCCTCGGTCTCCGACACGTACGGCAGCAACGGCGCGCTGACCTCGACCGACGGCAACGCGAGCCTGGTCTCGGTGCGGATGGCCGACGGCAGCACCGACGCCCAGCTGAAGGCCGTCACCTCCGGGCTGTCCTCGATCCAGGCCCCCGGTGCGCACGTCACCGTCGGCGGGGACCTGGTGGTCGAGCAGGAGGTCAAGGACCAGACCGAGCGGGACACCCGTTTCGGTGAGATCGTCACGCTCCCGTTGACGCTGCTGGTGATGGTGCTGGTCTTCGGCGGTTTCGCCGCCGCGAGCCTTCCGGTGATCGGCGCGGTCGCCTCGGTGGGCGGGGCCCTGCTGGCGATGTTCGGATTCAGCCAACTGATGGACATCGACACCAGCGTGCTGCCGATCGCCACCGTGCTCGGGCTCGGACTCTCGATCGACTACGCGCTGCTGATGGTCAACCGCTTCCGCGAGGAGCGCGGGCACGGGGCCGGGATCGCCGCCGCCGTCGAGCGGACCGCCGCCACGGCGGGCCGGACGGTCGCCTTCTCCGGCCTGACCGTCGCGGTCGCCCTCGCCGGACTCTTCGTCTTCACCAGCCCGGTCTTCCGGGCGGTCGCGGTGGCGGGCGTGAGCGTGGTGGTGATCGCCGTCGCGGCGGCGCTCACCCTGATTCCCGCGCTGCTCGGCTTCGTCGGACACCGGGTCAGGACCCCCACCGCGCCGGTGTCGGACGACGGCTTCTTCGCCCGGACGGTCCGTCGGGTCCAGCGCCGCGCGATTCCGGTGGTGCTGATCTGCGTCGCCCTGCTGATGGCCGCGGGCGCGCCCTTCCTCGGCTCGGACTGGCGCAGCTCGGGCGCCTCGGTGCTGCCGAGCTCCTCGGCCGGCCGTCAGGTCGCCGAGACGATCGACCAGCGCTTCCCGCAGCTGGCCGCCGCACCGGTCACCGTCGTGGTCGAGGCCGGGGAGGCCGAGGCCCGACAGTACGCCGACCAGGTGGTCTCCAAGCTGCCCGGCGTCACCGGCGTCCGGGCCGTCACCCCGGTCTCGCCCGGGCTGAGCACCGTCGAGGTGCTGGTCGCCGGGGACCCGCAGGGCAGCGGGGCCAAGCAGGTGGTGGACGAGCTCCGCGAGCAGCGGGGCGGGCTGACCACGCACGTGACCGGTGACGCCGCCTCGGTGGTCGACTTCCAGCACGAGATCGCCACCCGGGGCCCGTGGGCGCTGGCGCTGGTCGCGGTCGGGACGCTGGTGCTGCTCTTCCTGATGACCGGTTCGGTGGTGATGCCGGTCAAGGCGCTGCTGATGAACCTGCTCTCGCTGGGCGCCTCGCTCGGCGCGCTCACCCTGGTGTTCCAGCACGGGTACTTCAGCGGGCTGCTCGGCTTCACGCCGACCGGCGGGCTGGAGACCTTCATACCCGTGCTGGTGTTCGCCTTCGCGTTCGGCCTCTCGATGGACTACGAGGTCTTCCTGCTGGCCCGGATCAAGGAACTGCGGGACGAGGGGTACAGCTGTTCCCGCTCGGTGGAGCTCGGGCTGCAGCGGAGCGGACGGATCATCACCTCGGCCGGGCTGCTGATGGTGATCGTCTTCGCCGGGTTCGCGGCGGGGCAGATGCTGATGGTCAAGGAGATGGGCATCGCGCTGGCGGTGGCCGTCGCGGTGGACGCGACCCTGGTGCGCTGCCTGCTGGTGCCGGCCGCCATGACGCTGTTCGGCGAGTTCAACTGGTGGGCGCCCGGGCCGCTGCGGCGGCTGCACCGGCGGATCGGGCTGACCGAGCACGTCGCGCTGCCGCCGATCCCGGCCGCGGTCGTCCCGGCGCAGCGGGCCGAGGACCGGGAGCCGGTCGCCGTCAGCGGCTGAGGCAGCTGTTGCCGAAGTCGCCGTTGAGCGCGGCCAGGCCGCCGAGCGCGTCGCAGGCCGAGGCCTGACCGGCGGTGGCCAGCAGCAGGCTGCCGACGGCGGCCAGCAGCAGGACGGCGAACTTGGTCTTGGTGAGCTTCATGGCGGGTTCCCTTCGGGACGGTACGGAGCGACCTGCTCAACGCGCCCGCCCGCCGGAGGGAATGGCCCCGTCATCCGTACGGCGGATCAGGCGAGCCGGCGGAGCAGGGCGATGCCGTCCCGCAGTCGCTGCTGCTCGGCCGGGGTGAGGCGGGCCGCGATCGCGGCGGCCATCTCCCGCTCCCGGCGGGTGCGCTGGGCGTGCAGGGCGGCGGTGCCGTCGGCGGTGGCGGCGTTCAGCACCTTGCGGCCGTCGGTGGCGTGGCGCTGCTGCTCGACCAGCCCGGCCTCGGTGAGCAGGGCCACGGTGCGGGCCATCGACTGGTGCCGGACGCGCTGGCGCTCGGCGAGCTCGGCGGTGGTGTGCGGACCCTCCCGGACCAGCCACCCGAGCACGGCGGCCTGGTTCTGCGGCAGCTCGTCGTCGACCCGCAGGCGGCGGACCAGGGTGCCGATGGCGGTGCGGAGCTCGGCGGCGAGATCCAGCGGGTCGGGCGGGCCAGGAGTGCTCATGGGGGCAGTCTATCGGGATTTCGTACAGCAGAACTGTACAGTTCTGCTGTACAGTTTCGACCATGCGACTCACCAAGTTCGGGCATGCCTGTGTACGCGTCGAGACCGACCGGGCCACGGTGGTGATCGACCCCGGGGCGTTCACCGAGGAGGACGCGCTGCGCGGTGCGGACGCCGTCCTGATCACCCATGAGCACTTCGACCACTTCGTGGAGGACCGGCTGCGGGCGGCGGTGGCGGCCGACCCGGGGCTGCGGATCTGGGCCAACCGCTCGGTGGCCGGGCAACTGGCGGGGCTCGGCGGCCGGGTGCAGGTGGTGGGGGAGGGCGACGCCTTCGAGGTGAACGGCCTCGGCGTGAGCGTGCACGGCGAGTGGCACGCCGTGATCCACCCCGACATCCCCCGGGTCACCAACATCGGCTTCCTGCTGGACGGCCGGCTGTTCCACCCCGGTGACGCGCTGACCCTGCCGCCGCAGCCGGTGGAGACGCTGTTGCTGCCGATCGCCGCCCCCTGGTCCAAGGTCTCCGAACTGGTCGAGTACGTCCGGGAGGTGGCGCCCCGGCGGGCGGTCGCGGTGCACGAGGCGGTGCTCAGCCAGGCCGGTCTGGCCATTCACGGGCGGCTGATCGGCGGCAACGTGGAGGCCGAGATCGTGCAGCCCGTGCCCGGTGAGCAGCTCGATCTCGGCGGGGCGGTAGCCTGACGCCATGCTGAGGATCGGACTGACGGGCGGGATCGGCGCGGGCAAGAGCGAGGTCTCGCGCCAACTGGCGGCGCTGGGCGCGGTGATCGTGGACTCCGACCTGATCGCCCGTGAGGTGGTGGCCCCCGGGACGGCCGGACTGCGCGCCGTGGCGGCCGAGTTCGGGCCTTCGGTACTGCAGCCGGACGGTTCGCTGGACCGGCCCGCGCTCGGTGCGCTGGTCTTCGCGGACCCGGAGCGGCTGGCGGCGCTGAACGCGATCGTGCACCCGCTGGTCCGGGCCAGGTCCGCCGAGCTTGAGGCGGCCGCCGGGGAGCGGGACGTGGTGGTGCACGACGTCCCGCTGCTGGCGGAGAACGGGCTCGCGCCGCTCTACGACCAGGTGATCGTGGTGGACGCGAGCGACCAGGTCCGGATCGACCGGCTGGTCCGCCTGCGCGGTATGACCGAGGCCGAGGCCAGATCCCGGATGGCCGCCCAGGCCGACCGGGAGACCAGGCTGGCGATCGCCGACCTGGTGATCGACAACAGCGGCTCGCTGGCCGAACTCGCGCCCCGGGTCCAGGACGTCTGGGAGAAGCTGCAGAAGCGGGCGTAGGCCTGCCCTAGTTGCCGAGCATGCCCCGGACGGCGGTGGTCAGTTCGGCCACCGCGACGGCCAGCGGCGCTACCGGGGCGGCGATCGCGGTCAGCCGGTCCAGGGCCCGGCGCAGCACGCCGGGCTCGGGGCTCTCCTCGGCCAACTCCTCGCGCAAGCGTCGTACTTCGAGCTGCGGGGTGTCGCCGTCCGGCAGCGCCGCCCGGTGCTCGGCCAGCAACCGCTCGACGGTGCCGAGCAGTTCGACCGCCAGGGCCTGGTGGTCGACGGCCAGCTGCTGGAAGCCGACCGGGCCGCTGACCGCGCGGGCGTGCTGGCCGATCGCCTGGTTGCCGACCTGGCTGTGGCCGCCGAACTGCTGGACGCCGTGGTTGGCCACGGGTTCGTTCGTCATCGACTGCTCCTCCGTTACGACGTCTTGCTCGGTGCCGGGGCGGGAACGGGCGGGCCGCTCTGCGGCGGCACGGTGGGTGCGCTGTTCGCGGTGGAGTACTGGCCGACCGCCTGGTTGGCGACCACGCTGATGCCGCCCTGCTGGATGACACCGTGGTTGAGGATGGACTGCTGCTGCTTGCGCAGGTCCGCGGTGTCCACGCCGTGTGCCTCCAGGAACTCCCGGATCGCGGCCAGGGTGTGCTCGGTGAGGGTGGCGAACGCCCGCTCGGAGTCGACCCGTTGGAAGTAGTTCTGGTAGTTCCCGTCACTGGCGTGCTCGCGGATGC
Source organism: Kitasatospora sp. NPDC002040 (assembly GCF_040296785.1). Taxonomy (NCBI): domain Bacteria; kingdom Bacillati; phylum Actinomycetota; class Actinomycetes; order Kitasatosporales; family Streptomycetaceae; genus Kitasatospora; species Kitasatospora sp. NPDC002040. Next base: position 33,746 of record NZ_JBEOXV010000005.1, read on the forward strand.
TCAGCTGGGCGCCGTAGTCGAAGGTCGGGTCCTCCTCGATCGCCACCAGCTCGCGCAGCTGCCGCTTCCGGCGCCGGCTGCCGAAGGTCAGGTAGTCCAGCGCGGCCCGGGGCGCCCCGAACAGCGCCCGGCCGGTTTGCTCCAGCGCGGCGAGCCGCAGCACGCCGCGCCGACCGGTGCTGAGGGTGGCCGGCAGCTGGTCGATCGCGTGGTACCTCGCGTGCACCGGTGCCAGGATGCGCAGTTCGGCCTGGATGTGCAGGGTCTTCCCGTTGGTGGACATGTGCAGGAACATGCTCGGCACCACGTCGTCGCCCCAGAGCGGCAGATGGGCGCCCAGGTAGTGCCGCACCACCCCGTCCGGGTGCAGCGCGATCCGCCGGACCTGGTCCGGGGTCAGCTCCACGGCGGGGGAGAGGCGGTCCTCGGCGAGGATGTCGCCGTCCCCCGCCAGGGCGGCGCCGTTGGCGAACACGCGGTCCTTCAGGACCAGGTCGGAGAGGTCCGCCTGGGGGCTCTCCGGCCGGTCGGCCGAGTGCCGGGCCGAGGTGTCGCGCAGCCGTCGGCGGACCTCGGTCAGGACGTCCCAGACGTCGAACTCGGTCACCGGGCCCGGGCTGTGGCCCAGGGCGACCGGCGGCAGCAGCGGGACGGCGAGCTTCCAGTCCTTGTAGGAGCCGGCGAAGCCGATGAACGGGTTGAAGCCGCTGTAGACGGTGAGATTGCCCTGCTGCGCCTGCGCGACGGTGCGGAGCCGGTCCGGCACCCAGTTCGGGCCGACCGGCGAGACCGGGGCGTCCGGGCGGAACACCTCCCGGCGGAGCTGTCCGCGCAGCCGGGCGTCGACCTCCAGCGAGTGACGGGCCGTCAGCAGGTAGGCGGTCACCAGGACGAGCAGGGTGAGGACGGAGGCCGGGACGGCGTACAGGTAGGAGCCGAGCAGCCAGGCCACGACCCCGGGTGGCGACAGCAGGGACAGCACCACGGCGAGGGCGAACCACTTGACGGCCAGCAGCGTCGTGATGCCGATCAGCCGCCCGGGCACACCCGGCGCGGTGGCCTGGCTGCGGCCGCGGGCGACCTGGTCGCCCCGGGCGTCCCGGGCGGCTGCGGTGAGCATCCGCAGGCCCAGCCAGGCGGGCAGCAGCCAGAGCGGTGCCGCCAGCAGCAGCACCCCGAGCACCGCTGCCAGCGCCAGGTCCCGCTTCTGCCGCAGGACCCGGGCGGCCAGGCTGTGCCGGGCCACCGGGACCAGGTCGAGACCGGGTGAGGAGGCGACGGCGCCGAACTCGTCGGCGACCAACTGCTCGACCACCAGCCGGGCGAAGGCCGGATCGGTGTAGGCGGCCGCGCTGAGGTACCGGGTCACGTCGCCCGGCACGCTGCCCAGCGGGGTGGAGTTCGGGCGCTGGTACTCGGCCATGGCGGTGCTCCGTTCACGCTTGCGGGCGGCCCGCCCGGTGGTCGGCGGGGTGCCCGGCGCGGGGGCGGCCAGGGAGTACAGGACGGCGGTGAGGAGGAGCCCGGTGAACATGCCGAAGGTCAGGCCGACGGTGGTCTGTCGCACGAACTCCTGGTCGGGGCTGAGGTACAGGCCGTGCAGCCGGTCGCCCTGCCACAGGATGACCCAGATCGGCAGCGCCGACAGCAGGCCCGCCACCGCTCCGGTGCCGAGGCAGCCGATCAGCAGAGCGGGCCGGCCCCGGTTCAGCGGCACCAGCCGGGGGGTCAGCAACAGCAGGGCGCCCAGGAAGGTGACGGTGCCGGCGAGTTGGCTGAAGGACCAGACCAGGTCGGCCCGGTCCCCCGTGACCCACCAGTTCGCCGCCAGGAGCTGGCGCCACAGCCAGTCCAGGGTCTGGTTCTTCAGCGCGCGCCGGTCCAGTAACCAGGTCTGGACCCACGGACTGCCCAGCACGATCAGTGCCAGACAGACCGCGAACAGTCGGCGTCGAGCCGACTTCGTTACGGCGAGGCCCAGTTCCATCGCACCCCCCAGCGCTTCCGGTGCCGAGCACCCTACGCCTCGGGGGAAGCCCTGTCAGGGATATGACGGACTGTCAGGCCTTGCGCCCCACTGCGGCCCAGATCGCGACCTCGGAGTCGCTGCTCTGCGGCTCCTGGTCCGGGTGCCAGTGGGGGGCGGTGACCACGCCGGGCTCCAGCAGCTCCAGGCCGTCGAAGAAGCCGGTGACCTGGGCCTTGCTGCGGAAGGTCAGTTGGGCGGTGGCGGCCTTGTAGACGGCGGGGCCCTTGGCCGCCTGGTCCGGGTCGGTGAAGTCGGCGGTGGCGTGCGAGAGGGCGAGGAAGCTGCCCGAGGGCAGCGCGTCCAGCAGGCGGCGGACGATCGCCTTCGGGTCGTCGCTCTCGTCGATGAAGTGCAGCACCGCGAAGAGCAGCAGGGCGACCGGCTGGCCGAAGTCGATCACCTTGCGGACCTCGGGGTTGTCCAGGATGGCCGCCGGGTCGCGCAGGTCGGCCTGGACCACGGTGGCGTTGCCGACCCCGGCGCCGGCGAGCAGCGCACGGCTGTGCACCAGCACGATCGGGTCGTTGTCGAGGTACGCCACCCGGGCGTCGGGGTGCACCTGCTGGGCGATCTCGTGGGTGTTGCCGGCGGTGGGGATGCCGGTGCCGATGTCCAGGAACTGGCGGATGCCGTGCTCGGCGGCCAGGTGGCGGACGGCGCGCTGGAGGAAGGAGCGGTTGGCGAGGGCACTGATCCGGACCAGCGGGCTGAGCGAGATGATCTTCTCGGCGGCCTCCCGGTCGGCCGGGAAGTTGTCCTTGCCGCCCAGGTAGTAGTCGTACATCCGGGCCGGGTGCGGTATCTCCGGGCGCAGGTCGGTCGGCGGACGGAGTTCGTCCTGGTCGCTCGACATCCAGTCCAGCGAGACGTCCTGATGCTCGGTCATGTCTGTTCTCCCCCGTGGCTGTTCGCATCGGCCGGGTGCCGAGATGTGTCGACAGGATGCGTCGACGAGATCCGTCGACGAGAAGTGTCGAGAGGCAGCATAGATGGATCAGGGGCCGTCGGTGGGCCGCTCCGGCCCGGTGGCCGGATCGCGGGTGAGGAGATAGCGGGCGCCGGGCCCGGCGGCGGCGGCGCGGTCGCCCGCGTTGTAGAGGGCGCAGCGGGAGAGCGACAGGCAGCCGCAGCCGATGCAGCCGGTGAGCTTCTGCTTGAGTCGCTCCAGCTCGGCGATCTGTTGGTCGATCCTGGCCTGCCAGGACTCGGCCACCGTGCTCCACTCCTGGCTGCTCGGCGCGCGGTCGCCGGGGAGGCGGTCGAGGGCGGTGCGGGCCTCGTCCAGCGAGAGGCCGACCCGCTGGGCGGCCCGGATGAAGGCGACCCGGCGCAGGGTGGCGCGCGGGTACCTGCGCTGGCCGCCGGTGGTTCGCTCGGCGTCGATCAGCCCGAGCTTCTCGTAGTAGCGCAGTGCGGAGGTGGCCATGCCGCTGCGCTCGGCGAGCTGACCGATGGTGAGCAGGTCGTGCCGGGAGAGTGTCACGGTGCGGAACGATACCGGGCTTGACTTGAAGTCGGCTTCAAGTTGCACGATCTCTCCCATGACCACCGCAGCGATCACACCGCAGCAGTACGCGTTCGGCGACCTGGCCGGGCTGATGGCCCGGATGACCGGGGACGAGAAGCACGGCCCCGCCGCCACCTCCACCCTGGACACGATCTGGGTGCTCTACGACCGGGTGCTCCGGGTCGGCCCGGAGACCGCGGCCGCGCCGGACCGGGACCGCTTCCTGCTCTCCAAGGGCCACGGCCCGATGGCCTACTACGCCGTGCTGGCCGCCAAGGGCTTCCTCGACCCGGAGGTGCTGGCGAGCTTCGGCGGGTACGACTCGCCGCTCGGCCACCACCCGGACCGGCTGCTGGTGCCCGGGGCGGAGATCGGATCGGGTTCGCTCGGCCACGGCCTGCCGCTGGCGGTCGGCACCGCGCTCGGCCTGCAGGCCCAGGGCCTGACCGACCCGGCGGTCTGGGTGCTGATCGGCGACGCGGAGTTCGACGAGGGCAGCAACCACGAGGCGGTCGCCTTCGCCGGGGCGTACGGGCTGGACCGGCTGCACACCGTGGTGATCGACAACTCCTCGGCCAGCCTCGGCTGGTCGGGCGGGATCGCGGCCAGGTTCGAGGGCGCGGGCTGGTCGGCCGCCACCGTGGACGGGCGGGACCACCAGGCACTGTACGAGGCGTTCACCATGCCGCACGAGGGCCGGCCGCACGTCGTGGTCGCCCGGGTCGAGCCGAAGAACTGAGTGGGGGAGCAACACACCATGGACACCATGCGCGAGCGATTCGCCGCCGTCACCACCGAACTGCTGGACCGGGACCCGAGGTTGGCGGTGGTACTGGCCGACATCGGCGCCGACGGCTTCCGGGCCGCCCGGGACCGCCACCCCGACCGGGTGGTCAACGTCGGGATCCGCGAACAGCTGCTGATCGGCGTGGCGGGCGGCCTGGCGCTGACCGGCATCCGGCCGATCGCCCACACCTTCGCCAGCTTCCTGGTGGAACGCCCGTTCGAGCAGGTCAAGTTGGACCTCGGCCACCAGGGTGTCGGCGCGGTCCTGGTCAGCGCGGCCGGCTCGTACGACTGGCCGGCCGGGGGCCGGACCCACATGGCTCCTGGGGACGTGGCCCTGCTGGACACCCTGCCCGGCTGGACCGTCCACGTCCCCGGACACCCGGACGAGGCCGAGCGGCTGCTGCGGCACGCGGCGGCGGACGGCGACGAGAAGGTCTACCTCCGGCTGTCGGCGCACCAGAACGCCACCGCCCAGCCGGTCGCCCCCGGGCGCTTCCTGACGCTGCGCCAGGGGCGGCGGGGGGTGGTGCTGGCGGTCGGCCCGATGCTGGACGCCGTGCTGGCGGCCACCGAGGGGCTGGACGTGACGGTGCTGTACGCGGCCACCGTGCGGCCGTTCGACCGGGCCGGCCTGCGAGCCGCCGTCGGCGACGACCCGGCCAACGTGGTCCTGGTCGAGCCCTACCTCGCCGGCACCTCGGCCGGCGAGGTCAACCAGGCCCTCGAAGCCGTCCCGCACCGGGTGCTCGGCCTGGGCGTCCCCAAGGAGGAGCACCGCCACTACGGCTCCATCGCCGAGCACCTGGCCGCCTACGGGCTGGACGAGGCGGGGCTGCGGGAGCGGATCACCTCGTACCTGTGGTGAGACCGGTGCCGGGTCCGGCGCTCGGTGAAGCGCCGGCCCAGCCCGGTGACGGTCCGTCAGGCCAGTCCTCGGAAGCCGGCGAGTGAGTGCAGGAGATCGCTTCGCGCAGGATCCGACTCCGGGAGCGCGCCGAGCTCCGCATCGGCGAAACCGTTCGCGGCGGCCAGCAGCGCAGGGACGAAGTCCCGGACCGGTACCTTCTCGATCACCTGCTTGCCGTCGGCGATCGTGACCTCGCCCTTCTTCACGGTGAAGCGCACCTGGAACGACGAGTCGACCGCACAGAACTGCACGCTGCCCCGGCCGGCCGAGAGCAGGTGCCGGACCTGGTCGAGGAGTAGGGCGACGGACAGGAAGATCATCATGCCCTGGTCGGGCTGCCGGCCGGCCGAGCTCGTGCTGCCGCCGGATCCGGAGATCTCCATGTCTCCCAGGTCGAACCCGCTGGGCGACCCCTGGTCGGGCCTGATGGAGAACCTGTACTCGATCACGGTTGGTAGCTCCTGCCGACCGGGAAGAACGTGATCACCCGGTTGCCGTCGTCCGCATCGACCACGAGTCGGTAGCGGGCCCGCATGCCGTTCACAACCATCCTCCGTTCGAATACCTGCATCGTCTTGCTGGGGTCGGAGATGCGCTGCCCCTTCTTCATGATCGCTTCGGCGGCGCTCTGGACCTGGGCACGGGTGGTACCAGGTGGCATCAGGTCGCCGTGTCCCCCAGGGGCGGTCCCTGAGATGTGGCGTTCGTCGATGTGCTGCCATCCGTGCCTTTGGTTGCCGTCCTCGATTCTCGGCTGGGTGCGGTGGGGTGACAGACCCAGGGGGTCCGTCCAGGTGAGCGGGTTGTGGACGTAGGTGTCCGGATTGGGAGCAGGTGCCAATCCCAGCGGGTCGGGGCTGGTGTAGCGCGCCGTCTCGGCATCGTAGTAGCGGTGGACGTTGTAGTGGAGGTGGCTCTCCGTGTCGAAGTACTGACCGGGAAAGCGCAGCGGGGTGTAGGTGGTGCTGGCGGTCGGCCAGGTGGTCTGTCCCCAGAGCGTGGTGGTGGCGCGCCATGCGACGCTGTTCGTCGTCGGGTCCACGAGCTCGGTCGGGGTGCCGACGAGGTCGGTGACGATCGCGAAGAACCGGCGGTCGACCTGCTCCTGTCCGTCTTCGCCGGTGCTGATGCTCTCGCTCTGGGTCAGTGGGTGGAACCCCCGGTAGTCCCAGGTGATGGTGTGCGGGCCGGGAAGGTACGGTGCGCGGGTGATCTGCTCGGCCAGGTTGGTGCCGTCCCAGCTGAACTCGGTCTGTTCGACGACGGTGCTGCCGTCGGGACCGAGCCGCTGCTTTGCGATCCGTCGGCCCAGTGGGTCGTACAGGTAGTGCCACCGGGTCCCGTCGGGCGTACTGAGGTCGGTGAGCCGGTCCTCGGCGTTCCATCGGTAGTGCCAGGTGTCCGGCTTGCGGGAGAGCCGGGTGACTTGGCGGAGGGTGATGCGCCCAGCTGCGTCGTACTCGTAGCGGACCCGGCCCGCGGTGAGGAGTTGGCCGTCGGCGTAGGTACGGGTGCCGGTCGCCGTACGGCCGGCACCGGCGGCCGGCCAGTCGGCAGTAGTGAGGTTGCCGGCCCCGTCGTAGGCGTAGGTTTCGGTCCAGCCGGCGGCGCTGACAGCGGTGACTCGTCCGACGGGGTCGAGCTCGAAGGTCCGTGGGCCGGCCAACAGGTCTTCGATGCCGACCAGGTGGCCGTCGGAGCGGTAGGAGTATGTGCGCCGCTGGATGACCGCCTGGGCGCCACGAAGCTCCTGGCCGGTAAGGCGGTACTGGCCGTCCCAGGAACTGGCCAGGGTCAGGTGCTCGTTGATGGACCGTTCGTACTCCTGGCCGAGTGCGTCGTAGGCGAAGCGGAGCCGCCCGTCTCCGCTGGTCAGGGAGGTAGGTCGCCCGGTGGCGTCGTAGGACCAGTTGCTGACATGGCCGGTGGGGGTGACCCGGCTCGTGCAGCGGCCGAGGGCATCGCGGATGTAGCGGAGCTGTCGTCCGTTGACAGTCTCGGTCAGGACGTTCCCCATGACGTCGACGGTGCGGACAAGGGCGGCATCGGGACTGGTGGCGAGGACCAGGTTCCCGGCCGGGTCGTAGCCGTACGTCGTGACCCGTCCGTCGGCGTCCACTGCGGTCGTGCGCCCGAGCAGGTCGTAGCTGTGCCGGGTCTCCTGCTCAAGTGCGTTGGTGTGCGCGACGAGCTGACCGGCGGCGTCGAGGCGGTAACTGATGCTGCGTTGCTGGAAGTCGAGCTCCCGGACCAGGCGTCCGCTTGCGTCGTACTCGTAGTTCCAGGTCTGCCCCAGGGCGTTCGTCACCGCCACGAGTTGCATGTTGGTGTCGTGGGTGAAGGTGAAGTGGCTGCCGTCGGGAGCTGTTCGGCCGGACAGCGTTTCGAAGTGTGAGTACTCGAAGGAGGTGACCTGGCCCAACTCGTCGGTGTGCGCAAGGACGTTGCCTTCGCCGTCGTAGCTCCAGGACTCCGTGGCGCCGTCGGCAGCGGTGCGGGTGGCAGGGTGGCCCTCGGTGGTCCAGGTCATCCGGCTCACTGCCCCGAACGGGTCGATGGCGGCGACCAGACGGCCGAACCCGTCGTGCTCGTACCTGGTGGTGGCACCGGTCGGATCGGTGATCTCGATCGGAAGGCCGGCGGGGCCGTGACGGAGCGCTGTGGTGTGCCCGAGGCCGTCGGTGACCGAGGCGAGGTGGCCCAGTTCGTCGTACGTGAAGTGGGTGGTGGTGCCGGCCGGGCCGGTGACCGAGGTGCGCAGCCCGTTTTCGTTGTAGCTCTGGTGCCAGGTGGCGCCGCCCGGCTCGGTGATCTGCGTCGGCAGGCTGAGGGTGCCGAGGTAGCTGGCGTGGGCCTGCTCGCCGTCCGGCCGGGTGACCGTGATCAGGTCGCCCGCGCCGTCGTACTCGTAGTGGGTGGTGCGGCCGAGGGGGTCGGTCTCGGCGAGGAGGCGGTCGTACTCGTCGCGCTCGTAGTGGGTGGCGTTTCCCAGTGGATCGGTCTGGGTGGTGACCTGGGCGTGTTCGTTGATGTGGTAACTGGTGGTGTGGCCGAGGGCGTTGGTCTCGGTGTGGAGTTTGAGGCCGGTGGCGGGGTCGGGGTCGCCGTAGCTGAAGTGGAAGCGGAGGGTGCCGTCGGCGCCGCCCTCGTCGGTGACCCGGTCGTGGGCGTCGTAGGTGTACAGGTACTGGGAGTTGTTGCGGTCGGTCCAGGAGGTGAGGCGGCCGGTGGCGTCGTTGGTGAAGCGCATCGGCTTGCCGGAGGAGTTGTAGACCGAGGTGAGGTGGCCGTCGGTGTAGCCGTAGCGCATCAGCAGGGCATCGCCGCCGCTGACGTCGGCGCCGGCCAGGCGGAGGGCGGTGATGCGCTCGGCGTCGACGGTGACCAGGAGTCGGTAGCCACCGGAGTGGGTGATGGACTCCGGGGCGCCGTTCTCGTTGTAGGCGAGTTCGTAGTGGCGGCCGTGCCGGTCGCGCACCGCGGTGAGCAGGGCTTCGTCGCCGTCGCTGGTGGGGGTGAACTCCCTGACCAGGCCGGTGGAGCGGTCGGTGACGGTGAAGAGGCCGTCGGCCAGGTCGAGTTCGTGGCGGGAGCCGGCCGAGGCATGCACCGGGTCGCCGGGTTCGGGGTGCGGATACGCCTGGGTGATCCGGTCGGGGCGGATGTGCACGACGCCCGCTTCGTCCAGCTCAAGGCGTTCGTCGAAGGGGCAGAGCCACTTGGTGCCCATCCAGCGGCCGGTGACCAGTCCCGATTCGTAGGTCCGGGTGAACTCCAGTGGCAGGGAGCCGGGGAGGAGGGCGTCGACCTGGTCGATGAACATCCGACCGGTGGCGATGTCGACCGGTTCGCCGGGGCACTTGCGGGTGTCCAGCGGGCGGCCCTCGGTGCGCGGGCTCTTGACCTGGTCGCGGCCCCGGCCCTTGGGGTGGGAGTTGCCCGGGCGGCCCCGGCCGCCGGGGGAGTGGGGGTGGGGCACACCCTTGTGGTCGCCGCCCAAGAGCTTCTGCAGGTCCCTGGCGTGCTTGGTGTCGGCGTCGCGGGTGTTCTTGGCGACCTTCTTCAGGTTGTCGCCGGCCTTGCGGTAGAAGTTCTTCAGGGCCTTGCCGGCGTCCTCCGCCAGGGTTTTGCCGAGCTTCTCGGCGCCGTGCTCCAGGGCTTTGACGATCTGGTTGCTCATTCGAAGCTCACCCCCGCGATCTTGGACTGGAAGGCCTGCGCGTGGCCGACCACGGTCTCGGCGTGGTTGTGCATGGTGAGCGCGTGCGCCTCCAGCGCATCCGGGTTGACCATGAACCCGCTGCCGCCGGCCGTGCCGCTGTCCACCCCGAGTGCGTTCGCAGCGGCCTCGAAGACCAGGCCGCTCACCGCCGCCGCCACGGTGTCGATCAGCGGCCCGATGGCGGCCTCGACGACCTGGGCGATGATGTACTGCTCCAACTGCTGTTCCAGGTAGTTGATCAGGCGCTTCGCGGTCTCCTCGATCAGGATCACCGCCGCCTCCGCGAGCCCGAAGGTGGCCACGGCCGCCGCCTGGTCGGCGATGAACGCCGCTGCCAGCACGACGAGTTCGGCGATCGTCTCGACCTTCATCGCCACGATCACGTCCGCCGCCACGTCCAGCGCGCTCGCCACCACGTGGCAGGCCTGCACCAGGTCGTTCAGGTGGCTGTCCGACAGGGCGGCCCACTTGGTCAGCAGTGCCTCGTACGAGGCGCCCTGGTACGAATCGGCGAGCTGGTTGATCGTCGCGGTGGAGTCCTGGTGCGCCCCCTCCACGTTGTCCGCGAACTCCCGCACGTGGGATGCGAATTCACGGACCTTGTCCTCGTTCACCGTCGGCCAGTTGATCCCGATGAACGAGAGGAATGTGACCACCTCGTCGGGCAGCTCGATAGCCATGCGAAACCTCCCCCGTCGAACGCATGCGCGCCCGAAGTTAGCCCGCAACTGCGGTGGGGGAGCCGAATATTGCCCGAACTTGACTCAGTGCTGCGACGGACCGGCCGACCGGTCAGATCTCCTCCGGCCACCGGCCTTCGAGGTGCAGCTGAATGAGCGCGGCGTGGGAGAGCGGACTGCTGGGGTCGGTCACGTCACCGTTGGTGGTGTAGTCGAGCAGGACCACGTCCGGCCTGCCGCGCAGGCGTTCGACCAGATCGGCCGCCCGGTGCTCCAGCATCCAGCGGTAGGTCGGCAGGTAGATGCGCCGCCTGGCGGTCTCGTACGACAGCAGCTGCTCACCGTGCGGGCCGGCCCGGTGGCCCCGGACGGGGCCGTACCGGCGGACCGTCCGCTTCAGGCCCTTCATCGTGGTGATGTCGAGCTTCCCCAGGTCGATGTCGGCGTGCTCGAAGACCTTGAAGGCCTGCCAGACGCCCTCCACGGACTGGCTGGTGAGGCCGTCCGCGTACGGGACCGGCAGGCCGCCGTGCGGGTAGAAGGGGCTCAGCCGCACCCACGGGTCCGCCGCCCTGGAGGTCACGTCAATGATCTCCGCGCCGGGGAACGCGGCAGCGAGCGAAGCCGGACTGCGGCGGCGGCCGGCCAGGCGGATCGACATCGGACAGCTCCCTCTCGACGGCACGCGACGGCACACGCCGGCACGCCACGGCATGCGACGGCACGGAGGGCCAAGTCTGCCTGCAGCCACCGACAGCACTGCTCAGACCAGGAACAGCGCCGTCGAGTCGGGGCCGAGCAGCAGGCCGTCGGGGGCCGGGTCGGCCGGGCCGAAGGTGGCGAGGAGGGTGGTGCAGGTGACGGGGAGGAGCTGCTCGGCGGGCCCGAGGTTGACGGCGAGGCGGTAGCGGCCGCGGTGGACCAGCAGCCAGCGGGCGGCCTCGTCGTGGTCGACCCGGACCTGGGCCAGGTCGGGGTCGGTGAGGGCGGGGTGGGCGCGCCGGAGCTGGATCAGGCGGCGGTACCAGGCGAGGAGTTCGGCGTGCGGCGGAGCGGCGGGCTCGGTCCAGTCGAGGGTGGAGGTCAGCACGGTGGCCGGGGCCTGCGGGTCGGGGATGGCGTCGGCGGACCAGCCGTGGGCGGTGAACTCGCGGCGGCGGCCGCGCCGGACGGCCTCGGCCAGGGCGGGATCGGGGTGGCTGGTGAAGTACTGCCAGGGGGTGCCCGCGCCCCACTCCTCGCCCATGAACAGCATCGGGGTGAAGGGCGAGGTCAGCACCAGCGCGGCCGCAGCGGCCAGTCGGCCGGGGGACAGGGTCGCGGCGAGCCGGTCGCCGAGGGCGCGGTTGCCGATCTGGTCGTGGGTCTGGGAGTAGCCGAGCAGCCGGTGGCCGAACGCCGCCGGGAACGGGCGGCCGTGGCTGCGGCCCCGGAACGAGGACCAGCTGCCGTCGTGGAAGAAGCCCCCGGTCAGGGTCTTGGCCAGCCCGGCCAGCGGGGCCCGGGCGAAGTCGGCGTAGTAGCCCTGGGACTCGCCGGTCAGGGCGGCGTGCAGGGCGTGGTGGAAGTCGTCGCTCCACTGCGCGGTCAGCCCGAGGCCGCCGGCCTGGCGCGGGTTGGTGGTGCGCGGGTCGTTCAGGTCCGATTCGGCCACCAGGAACAGCGGTCGGCCGGTGGCGGCGGCCAAGTGGTCGACCGCGGTGGAGAGTTCCTCCAGGAAGTGGACCGCCCGGTCGTCGGCCAGGGCGTGCACCGCGTCCAGCCGGAGGCCGTCGATCCGGTAGTCGCGGAGCCAGCCGAGCGCGCTGCCGATCAGATAGGACCGGACCTCGTCGGAGCCGGCCGCGTCCAGGTTCACCGCCGAGCCCCACGGGGTCTGGTGCCGGTCGGTGAAGTACGGGCCGTACGCGGGCAGGTAGTTGCCGGACGGGCCGAGGTGGTTGTGCACCACGTCCAGGATCACGCCGAGCCCCTTGCGGTGCGCCGCGTCGACGAACCGCTTCAGGCCCTCGGGCCCGCCGTACGGCTCGTGCACGGCCCAGAGCGAGACCCCGTCGTATCCCCAGCCGTGCCGCCCGGGGAAGGGGCAGACCGGGAGCAACTCCACGAAGTCCACCCCGAGTTCGACCAGGTGGTCGAGCCGCTCGGCGGCCGCCTCGAAGGTGCCGCCCGGGGTGAAGGTGCCGATGTGCAGCTCGTACACCACCGCGCCGGGCAGCGGACGGCCCTGCCACGGGGTGTCGGACCAGTGGAAGGCGGCGTGGTCCACCGGCCGGCTCAGGCCGTCCGGGCCGTACGGCTGGCGCGGGGAGCGCGGGTCGGGCAGCGGCGGGCCGCCGTCCAGCCGGAAGCCGTAGTCGCCGCTCGGGGCGGTGGCGCTCCACCAGCCGTCGTGGCCCGGCCGCCGTGCCATCGGGTGGACCGAGCCGTCGACCTCGACCTCGACCCGGGACGCCTCGGGGGCCCAGACCTGGTACTCCGTCACGCCGTCGCCTCCATGCATCAGGACCTCACCAGCAGCGCGACCGGATGGTCCGTCAGCAGTTCGCCCACCGGCACCCCGGCGCCGTCGAGGCGGCGCTCCGTCAGCAGGTCCGTCCAGGAGCCGGGCGGCAGGTCGAGCACGGTGTCGCGCCAGCCGCCGCCCTGCTCCAGCCCGTACGGCAGCCGGGTGGCCACGCTGACCGTCCGCCCGCCGCGGGCGAAGGCGAGCAGGTGGGCGGCGGCCGGGCCGGTGGCGCCGAGCGGCCGGTACGGGCCCAGCTCGCCGGAGCGGCGCAGCCGCAGGGCGGTCGCGGTGAGGTGCAGCTTCTCCCTGGCCAGGTCGCCGGGGCGGTCGGTGGGGGAGTCGGTCAGCCGGACGGCCAGCGAGCCGAGATCGACCGGGGCCCGGTTGTCCGGGTCGACCAGGGTGTAGAGCGGCTCCTCGCTGCCCTGGAACAGGTCGGGCACGCCCGGCATGGTGAGGTGCAGCAGCGCGGCCGCCAGCGAGTTGCTCCGGGCGTGCGGGGCGATCGCCCGGACGAAGCCGTCGATCCGGGGGCACAGGCCCGGGTTGGCGAGGGCGGCGCGGGCGTACTCGGCCAGCTCGCGTTCGTAGCGCTCGTCGGGGGTGGTCCAGGAGGTGGCGCGCTTGGCCTCGCGGACCGACTTGAGCAGTATCCCGACCAGCCGGTCCGGCTCGACCGGCCAGGCGGCGATCAGGGTCTGCCAGAGCAGCCAGGCGGTCGGCCGGTCCAGGCCCGGACCGGCGGCGGTGGTCCAGGCGGCGCACTCGGCGGCCCAGCGCTCGGGAAGCTCGGCCAGCACGGTCAGCCGGGCCCGGGCGTCGGCGCTGCGCTTGGTGTCGTGGGTGGAGAGCGCCGTCATGGTGTGCGGCCAGTGCTCGGCCAGGTAGCCGCACCAGTCGTGGAACTCGGCCGGGCGCTGGCCGGGGTGGGCGGGGTAGCCGCCGACCTCGTTCAGGCTGAGCAGGGCGTTGAAGCGGTAGAACGCGGTGTCCTCGACGCCCTTGGCCGCCACCGCCGAGGCGGTCTGGCCGAGCCGGGCGCAGAACTCGTCCTTGGCCGGGCTCCGGCCGAGCCGGCCGAGCCCGAGGTCACGGACCAGGGCGGCGGTGTCGGCGAGTTCGGGGGGTACGGCGGCCAGCGCGGCGGTGAGGTCGGCGACCGCCTCGGCCGGGGCGGGCTCGCCGGGGACCACGTACGGGCGGTAGACCGGATAGGCCGTCAGCAGCTCGGCCAGCACGGTTCGGATGGCCGGGGCCGGATGGTCGGCGAGGGCGGGCTCGGCGGCGCAGATCCGCTCCACCAGCCGGACCAGCCGGCCCACCTCGGCGGCCAGCTCGCCGTCGGGCGCGGTCAGTTCGGCCCGGCCCCGGCGGCCCTCCTCGGCGGAGTCGGCGGGTGCGCCGCAGTCCCGCTGGTAGGCGTGCACCAGCCGCTCGGCCCCGGCGTGGTCGGTGAGCACCCCGTCGATCCGGCGCAGCGCGTCGTACCCGGTGGTGCCCGCGCAGGGCCAGTCGGCGGGGAGCCGCTCCGGGCCGGTGAGGATCTTCTCCACCACGGTGTACGCCCCGCCGGTGGCCGCGGCCAGCCTGCGCAGGTAGCCGCGCGGATCGGCCAGGCCGTCCGGGTGGTCGATCCGGAAGCCGTCCAGCACACCGTCGGCGTGCAGCCGCAGCAAGGTGCGGTGGGTCGCCTCGAACACCTCGGGCACCTCGACCCGGACCGCGATCAGCTGGTTCACGGTGAAGAAGCGGCGGTAGTTCAGCTCGCCGTCGGCCAGCCGCCACCAGGCGAGCCGGTACCACTGACGGCGCACCAGCTCGGCCATCGGCAGACCGGCGGTGCCGGGCCGGAGCGGGAAGGCGTGCTCGTGGTAGCGGAGGGTGTCGCCCTCCACGGTCAGCTGGTCGAGCACGGCGCCGAGCCGGTCGCCGAGCAGCGGCAGCAGCAGCCGGCCCCGCCCGGGGGCGTCGGCCGGGCCGGTCTGCGCCGTCCAGTCGATGTCGAACCAGTGCGCGTACGGGGAGTCGGGGCCCTGGCCGAGCACGCTCCAGAGCGGCTGGTTGAGCTGCTCGGGGACGGGCAGGGCCATGTGGTTGGGGACCACGTCGGCGATCAGGCGCAGCTGGTGGCGGTGCGCCTCGGCGGCCAGCTCGCGCAGCGCGCCCTCGCCGCCGAGCTGCTCGCTGACCCGGCCGTGGTCGACCGTGTCGTAGCCGTGGGTGGAGCCGGGGGCGGCCTCCAGCAGCGGTGACAGGTGCAGGTGCGAGACGCCCAGGGCGGCCAGGTAGGGGACGGCGTGCCGGGCGTCGTGCAGGGTGAAGGCGGGCTGGAGCTGGAGCCGGTAGCTGGACGTGGGCGGACCGACGGCGCCCGCCGCCGGGCGTGGCTGCTCGGAGGTCATGCCGGGATGACTACCCGGTGGGCGGGCGGGCCAATGCGGTGTTGGTGCGAACGGCGTAATAGGGACGGTCCGGAGCCCGGGCCGGAACCCCGGGTCAGGCGGGCCGCTGAAGGACCATCAGGGAGCGGTCGGTGAGCCAGAGTGTGTCACCCGCCTTGACCCGGGTGCCCGACCCCGGGGCGGGCAGCACGGCGAGGGTGGTGTCCACCACCGTCTGCCACTCCTGGCCGTGGTCGGCCGGGACGGTGAACTCCAGCGGCTCGGAGTGGGCGTTGAAGAGCAGCAGGAAGGAGTCGTCGACGATCTTGCCGCCGCGCCGGTCCGGCTCGGAGATCGCGTTGCCGTTCAGGAAGACGGTGAGGGACTTGGCGTAGCTGGTGGACCAGTCCTGCTTGGTCATCTCCTCGCCGCCCGGGGTGAACCAGTTGATGTCGGTGAGGTCGTCGTGGGTGCCGGAGACCGGGCGGCCGTGGAAGAACCGGCGGCGGCGGAAGACGGGGTGGTCCCGGCGGAGCCAGATCATGCCCTGGGTGAACTCCAGCAGCTCGGCCTCGGGGGTGCCGGTGTCGGGCCAGTGCACCCAGGAGAGCTCGTTGTCCTGGCAGTAGGCGTTGTTGTTGCCGTCCTGGGTGCGGCCGAGCTCGTCGCCGTGGGACAGCATCGGCACGCCCTGGGAGAGCAGCAGGGTGGCGATGAAGTTCCGCTGCTGACGGGCTCTCAGCGCGAGCACGCCGGGGTCGTCGGTGGCGCCCTCGGCGCCGCAGTTCCACGAGCGGTTGAAGCTCTCGCCGTCGCGGCTGTCCTCGCCGTTGGCCTGGTTGTGCTTCTCGTTGAAGGAGACCAGGTCGCGCAGGGTGAAGCCGTCGTGGCAGGTGACGAAGTTGATCGAGGCGATCGGGCGGCGGCCGTCGTCCTGGTAGAGGTCGGAGGAGCCGGTGAGCCGGGAGCCGAACTCGGCCAGGGTGGCGGCCTCGCCCCGCCAGAGGTCGCGGACGGTGTCCCGGTACATGCCGTTCCACTCCGTCCAGAGCGGGGGGAAGTTGCCGACCTGGTAGCCGCCCTCGCCCAAGTCCCAGGGCTCGGCGATCAGTTTGGCCTGGGAGACCACCGGGTCCTGCTGGCACAGGTCGAAGAACGAGGAGAGCCGGTCCACCTCGTGGAACTGCCGGGCCAGGGTGGCTGCCAGGTCGAAGCGGAAGCCGTCCACGTGCATCTCGGTGACCCAGTAGCGCAGCGAATCCATGATCATCTGGAGTACGTGCGGGCTGCGCATCAGCAGGCTGTTGCCGGTGCCGGTGGTGTCCTCGTAGAACCGCTGGTCCTTGGCGAGGCGGTAGTAGGAGGCGTTGTCCAGGCCGCGGAAGGAGAGCGTCGGGCCGAGGTGGTTGCCCTCGGCGGTGTGGTTGTAGACCACGTCGAGGATGACCTCGATGCCGGCCGCGTGCAGCGCCTTGACCATCGACTTGAACTCCTGCACCTGCTGCCCCCGGTCCCCGCCGGAGGAGTAGGAGGAGTGCGGGGCGAAGAAGCCGATGGTGTTGTAGCCCCAGTAGTTGGACAGCCCGAGGTCGCGCAGCCGGTGGTCCCGGACGAACTGGTGCACCGGCATCAGCTCGATCGCGGTCACCCCGAGCTTGGCCAGGTGCTCGATCACGGCGGGGTGGCCCAGGCCCGCGTAGGTGCCGCGGATCTCGTCCGGGATGCCGGGGTGCAGCTTGGTCAGGCCCTTCACATGGGCCTCGTAGAGCACGGTGCGGTGGTAGTCGGTGCGCGGCGGGCGGTCGTTGCCCCAGTCGAAGTACGGGTTGATCACCACGGAGTGCATGGTGTGCGGCGCCGAATCCAGGTCGTTGCGCCGCTCGGGCGCGCCGAAGTGGTAGCCGTACACCGACTCGTCCCAGTCGATGTGGCCGCTCATCGCCTTGGCGTACGGGTCGAGCAGCAGCTTGGCGCTGTTGTGCCGCTGGCCCAGCCCGGGGTTGTGCGGGCCGTGCACCCGGAATCCGTACTGCTGCCCGGGCTGGATGCCGGGCAGGTAGGCGTGCCGGACGAAGGCGTCCGTCTCCCGGAGCTCGACCGAGGTCTCGGAGCCGTCCTCGCCCAGCAGGCAGAGCTCGATCCGATCGGCGCTCTCGGAGAACACCGCAAAGTTGGTGCCGGCCCCGTCGTAGGTGGCACCGAGAGGGTACGGCTGCCCTGGCCAGACCTGCATATCGCCTCAACTTCCATGGTGCCAACCGGAATTGGCGCTGTGCAGGAATCTGCCCGGCTGGCTGCCGGACCATGTACGGACCCCGCGTACCGTGATGCACGGCACACCGAATCCTGCCCAACCAGGTGCCGCCAGGGCGAGCAATCGGCCGCTACTTCGCCCGAACGAGTGTCCGCCTACTGGCTAATCCCACTTCTCCGAACGGATGGTTGTGCGGACAAGGGGCTGCGCCCCCGCCGACCCGGGCAGTACCCTTGATCGTCCGGCACGCGCTCCGGACACCGTGCGGACGCAGGCTGTGCCCTGGTCGCCATGGTTGAGACAGGGTCAGCGGACGGTCCGTCATCTCGCCGGTCCGCCGGGGGTGGGCCGAGAGTGAGGTAGCGCATGGTGGTCCCCGCAGACGGCCGGGACGGCTCGGAGAGCCCCGGACGGAGCGAGGCACCGACGGTGGTGATGCGCGGCAGGCCGCCGAAGCGCCCGGGCGTGCCGGCCCAGGGCGGCCCGGTCGAGGTCGCGCCGCTGGCCTGGTCCGCCGACCAGTGGGGGCTGGCCGACCGCCGGGTCCGGCTGGCCGGCCGGGCCTACGTCTGGCTCAACCTGGTCGAGCAGCGGCTGCGCGCCCTGGTGGACGAGGTGCTCCGGCCGGTCTACGCGCCCGCGCACGGCGAGGACTGGGTGACCGCCGCCGCGGGCCCGGCCGGCGAGGAGTGGGTGCACCGGGCCGGCGCCGTCCGCGAGGTCAGCCGCCGCAAGGGCTACCTGCTCGACCCGGCCGACGACGACCCGCTGGTCTTCCTCACCCTGCCGCAGCTGCGCGAGCTGATGGTGCAGCACTGGCCGTGCTTCGAGCCCTATCTGATCGACCGTCGGGAGATCGAGCTCGCGCTGGACGAGCTGGAGGTCGCCCGGCACGTGGTCTCCCGCAACCGCAGCCTGTCCGGGACGGTGCTGGCGCAGACCGAGCGGGCCGCCGCCCGGCTGCTCACCCTGCTGGACGGCGGCTCCGGCGGGGTGCCCGCCGACGTGGTCGAGGACCTGGTCGGCGGTCGGTTCGCGGACGTGGTCTCGGTCCACGCCGACCGGGTCAGGCTGCAGCGCGACCTCCCGGTGGAGGACCTGCTGGAGGGGGCCAGGAAGCTGGACGCGCTCGGCGTCGGGCTGGGCATGCTCTGCCAGAACTACACCGGCAAGCGCCTGGTGCGGCTGGCCTCGGAGGGCTGCCGGGTCCGGCTGCTCTTCCTCAACCCGACCAGCAGCGCGGTGCGCCGGCGCGAGCGCGAGCTCGGGCTCGGGCGCGGTGAGCTGGCCCGCTCGATCGAGATGAACATCATGCACGTCCGCCGGGTCCGGGCCCGGCTGCGGGACCAGGCCGGGTTCGAGATCCGGGTCTTCGACGAGATGCCGCGCTTCACCGCCTACCTGGTGGAGGGGGCCAGGCCGCCGGGGCGGCGCCGCTCGGGGGACCTGGGGGTGGTGCAGCCGTACCTGCGCCGGGCGCGCGGGATCGAATCCCCGGCGCTGGTGCTGCGGGGTGGCGCCGGTCAGGAGCCGGGCGGCCAGGAGCCCGGGCTGCTGGAGGTCTACCGGGAGGAGTTCGAAGGGGTCTGGGGGGACTCCCGGGCGGTGTCCTGAGCTGCGGGTCGACAGCCGTACCGGAACGGGGGGCGGCTGACCGAGTGTCGGCGGGCCGCGCCCGGCGGGCCGGGCGGCTGGCCGGGTGTCAGGATGCTGAGCACCGGTGGCCGGTGCCGGGTGCACCGATGACGCGAGCCGCCGGGTCCGCACCAACCCGAGCCCAGGGAGTCCGCCTGATGACCGATCAGACCTGCCCGGCCGGATTCGGCCGCCGCAGTTTCGTCAAGGCCACCACCCTCGCCGCCGGCGCCGTCGCGCTCGGCGGCGGGCCGACTCCCGCCGCCGCGCAGGTGCGCCGACCGCGCGCGGTGCTCCCGTTCCACGGCACCCACCAGGCCGGGATCATCACCCCCGCGCAGGGCTTCGCCAGCTTCACCTCCTTCGCCGTCACCGTGCCCGACCGGGCCGGACTGGAGCAGCTGCTGCGCGACCTGACGGCCCGGATCCGCTTCCTCACCGCAGGCGGCCCCGCCCCCGCCACCGAGCCCGGCGCCCCGCCCGCGGACAGTGGCACGCTGGGCCCGGTGGTCCCCGCCGACAGCCTCACCGTCACGGTCGGCGTCGGCGCCACCCTGTTCGACAGCCGCTACGGCCTGGCCCGGGTGCAGCCCGCCCGGCTGAACCAGATGCGGCTGTTCCGCGGCGACCGGCCGCGCGCCGGGGCGCTGCACGGCGACCTCTCGCTCCAGCTCTGCGCGGACAGCCAGGACGTCATCATGTACGCGCTGCGCGACCTCGCCCGCCGCACCCGGGGCCGGCTGCAGCCGCTCTGGCGCACCGACGGCCACCTCAACCCGGCCCGGCCGGACGGCGCCCAGCGCAACGTGATGGGCTTCAAGGACGGCATCGTCAACCCCGACCCGGCCTCGGCCCGCGAGCTGGACCGGCTGGTCTGGGTGGTGCCCGGCGGCGGCGAGCCCGCCTGGGCCGAGGGCGGCAGCTACCAGGTGCTGCGCACCGTCCGGGTGCTCTGCGAGGCCTGGCAGGAGGTCCCGCTGGAGCGGCAGGAGCGGATGATCGGCCGCCGCCGCGACTCCGGCGCCCCGCTGGACGGGACGAAGGAGACCGACCTGCCGGACTACACCAAGGACCCGGCCGGGGCCGTCACCCCGCTCGACTCGCACATCCGGCTGGCCAACCCGCGCACCCCCGAGACCGACGACTCCCGGATCCTGCGCCGGGGCTACACCTACGACCGGGGCCTGGCCGAGGACGGCCGGATCGACACCGGGCTGGCCTTCTGCTGCTACCAGCAGGACGTGGTGCGGCAGTTCGAGGCGGTGCAGCGGCGGCTGGAGAACGAGCCGCTGGCCGACTTCCTGGTCTGCACCGGCGGCGGCTACTTCTTCGCCCTGCCGGGCGTCGTGGACGCGAACGACTGGCTCGGCCGGGGAATGCTGGCCGGGTGAGCCGGCCGGTCCGACGACTGCTGGCCGGTACCCGGAGGTTCCTGCTGTCACTGGTGCGCGCGATGATGGGGACTTCGCGACGGACCGACGGAAGGACATCTCGGATGAGCTGGTGGAAGGAGCCTCTGGTCGGCTTCGACCTGGAGACCACGGGCACCGACCCGGCGAGCTCCCGGATCGTCACCGCGGCACTGGTGGACACCTTCGGGCCCCGGCCCGAGCGGGTGCTGAACTGGCTGCTGGACCCGGGCGTCCCGGTGCCCGCCGAGGCGACGGCGATCCACGGCATCAGCGACGAGCAGGCCCGCCGGGACGGCCGCCCGGCCGCGATGGCGGTGGAGGAGATAGCCAACGCGCTCTGCGAGCGCCTGCTGGCGGGCCGTCCGGTGGTGGCCTTCAACGCCCCGTTCGACCTCTCCCTGCTGGACGCCGAGCTGGCCAGGCATGGCCGGCCCTCGCTGGCCGACCGCCTCGGCGGCGCGGTGGCCCCGGTGATCGACGCCCTGGTGATCGACCGCGCGGTCGACAAGTACCGCCGCGGCTCCCGCACCCTGCAGCACGTCTGCACGGTCTACGGTGTCGAGCTGACGGACGCCCACGAGGCGGGCAGCGACGCGCTGGCCGCCGTCCGGGTCGCGGTCGCGCTCGGCGAGCGCTACCCCGCCGAGGTCGGCGGGCTGACGCTCGACCAGCTGCACACCCGTCAGATCGGCTGGTACCGCAGCTGGGCCGAGGACCTGCAGTCCTGGCTCCGGCGCGAGAAGGACCCGGCCGCCGAGGTCGACTCCACCTGGCCGCTGCGCTGATCCACCGGGCCGCTGCGCCGGGGCCGGTCAGACGGCCGGGAAGTCGAAGGCGTACCCCTGGGCGATGAGCCAGGGGAGGAGCCGGCCCAGGGCGGCGACGGTCTGGCTGCGGTCGCCGCCGGCGTCGTGCAGCAGGACCACCCCGCCCGGGCGCAGCTCGCGCTGGACGGTGGCGACGATCGCGGGGGTGCCGGGGCGGGCCCAGTCACGGGGGTCGACCGACCAGCCGAGCGGGCGCAGGCCGTGCTGCGCGGCGATCAGCTGGTTGTCGGCGGTGAACGCACCGCCCGGCGCCCGGAACCAGGCGACCTCGGTGCCCGCGCCGCCCGCTCCGACGATCATCTCCTCGGCGGCGGTGATCTCGTACTCCTGCTGCTGGCGCGGGAGCGCGGCGAAGGGCTGCGGGTGGTTCACGCTGTGGTCGCAGAGCCGGTGCCCCTCGGCCCTGATCCGCTTGACGGCGGCCGGGTGGGCGGTCGCGTTCCGGCCGGTCACGCAGAAGGTGGCCCGGGCCCCGTACCGGGCGAGCAGGTCGAGCACCGCACCGGTGGCGGCGCCTGGGCCGTCGTCGAAGGTCAGCGCCACGGTCCGGCCGCCGGAGGCGGTGCTGCGCACCACCGAGCTCGAAGTCCCGGGCGCCGGTGGCGGCTTGGGCGTGGCCGGGGCGGTGGGTGGCGGCTTGGGGGTGTCGCTGCTCGGCCTGCCGGTCGGCGGCGCGGGCGGGGGCGGCGCGCTGCTGCTGGACGGGCTGGTGGCCGGTCGGGGCGGCAGGGAGGGCGACGGTGTCGGCGACCCGGGCGGACTGGAGGCGGGCGAGGGGGAGACCGGATGGCCGACCGGTGCGGCCGAACTCGGTTCGGGGTGCGGTGCGTTGGTGCAGGAGAGCAGCAGCGCGGCGGCGAGCAGGGCGGTGAGGCCGTACCGGGTGCGGCGGTCGGGGCGGATCCGCATGGCGACGACTCCTGACGTCGTACCGGCCGCCCGGGCAGGGCGTCCGCCCGAGTGGACGTCAGGAGCGTATGCGCCGGTTCCGAAGGCGTGTACGAACGGGCGCGGGTCAGAACGGGTACCAGCGCACCGACGTGGCCCCGTCCCGGAGCGAGCCGACCCGGCGGGTGAACTCGGCCAGCGCGGCGGGATTCCCGGGCACCTGCTGGGCGACCCAGGAGGCGCTCGCGGTCTCCCGGGCACCGCGCAGCACCGCGAAGCCGGGCCAGTCCCGGACGTCCCACCCGTACGCCGCGGTGAAGGCCAGGTACTCCGCGCCGGGGACGCCGTACCGGTCGTGGCTGAGTGCGAGCACCACCAGGTCGTGTTCGCGCAGGTCGCCGGAGATGGTCTCCAGGTCGAGCAGGACGGGGCCGTCGGGGCCGACCCGGACATTGCGCGGGAGGGCGTCGCCGTGGATCACCCCGGGGGCCAACTCCGGTACCAGCTCCGCGATCGCTGCCAGCTGATCGGCGCTGCGGGCGCGCAGGAAGGCGACGTCGGCCGGGTCGACGTGCCCCTCCGCGCCGGCCAGCCAGCGGTCGACGGGGGCGAGCAGCTCGCGCGGGGGGAGGGCGAACGGCGGGGCCGGCAGTGCGTGCAGGGCGCGCAGCAGCGGGGCCAGGTCGGCGGCGACGGCGGGGCGGACGGCGGGGGCCAGCCGGTGCCAGAAGCTGACGGGGTGTCCGTCCACCAGCACCGGCTCGGGCAGGTACGGCCGGACCACCGGGATGCCCTGCCCGGCCAGCCAGCCGGAGACGGCCAGTTCGCGCCCGGCCCGGTCGGCCACCGCCGGGCCGCGGCCGACCTTGGCCACCACGGCCGGGTCGCCGAGGTCGAAGGCGGCGTTCTCGCCGAGGGCCAGCAGCTCCGCCCCGGCCGGCCCCGGGAGCCCGGCGGCCGCACAGGCCCGGGTGAGCAGGGAGCGGGCGGCGGCGTCGAAGGTGCTCATACCGGCATCATCGCGCAGGCCGGCCGGGGTCGGCCGGGGGCCGGATCTCCTCCTTGAGGGCAGCGGCACTCCACCCTGAGGGGGAGGCGTCTCCGTCTGGAGCAGGAGGAACGCGGGCTCGGCACCGGGTCAAGATGGGGTGGGGTCGTTTCGCGGCCCCGGGGGGTGCACCGACCGGAGCCCGCCTGCCCGGTCGCGGGGCGGCTCACGTAGGATGCTCACACTTACTTACCTGCCGACCGGCTAGGAGCCTCCGGGCCCGGCCGTTCACAGCCGTCGCCCAGTGTCCCGTCCCCCAAGGGCTGCGGTGAACCATGCCCAGGAGGCACAGCGAGCATGTTCCACCGGATCGGACAATTCGTCGTCAAGCGCGCCTGGTGGGTGATCCTCGCCTGGATCGTCGCCGCCGTCGCCATCGTCGCGACCGCGCCCAAGCTGACCGCACAGAGCGACGCGAGCGACTTCCTGCCGCGGCACTACGAGTCCATCCGGGCCTCGGTGGTGCAGCAGAACGCGTTCCCCGCCAACTTCACCCCGTCGGCCATGGTGCTCTTCGAGCGTACCGACGGCGCCCCGCTCGACGAAGCGGACAAGGCCACCATGGCCAAGGTCGTCCAGGGCCTGACGGACAAGAAGGTCAAGTTCGTCGAGCAGGTGACCCCGGTCACCCCGCAGGGCACCTCGAAGGACGGCAAGTACGCCCTCTCCATGGTCGGCATGGAGAAGGACGCGGCCTACAAGCCCGAGGCCGCCGACTCCGCCAAGGAGCTGCGCGAGACGGCCAAGCAGCTGGCCGAGGGCAGCGCCCTCAAGGTCCAGCTCGGCGGCCAGGCCGCGCAGAACCTGGACCAGAAGGACTCCGGTGAGCTCGCCAACGCGCTGATCGGCATCGGCACGATCGTGATCATCATGCTCACGCTCGGCATCATCTTCCGCAGCCCGATCATCGCGCTGCTGCCGGTGATCTCGGTCTTCGTCTACTCGATGGTGGCCAACGGCCTGATCGGGTACGCGGTGAAGGCCTTCGGTCTCAAGGCCGACAACTCGGTCTCGGCGATCCTGATCATCGTGTTGTTCGGTGTCGGCACCGACTACTTCCTGTTCCTGATGTTCCGTTACCGCGAGCGGCTGCGGGCCGGCGACAACCGCAAGGACGCGGTGGCCAACGCGGTCGGCCGGGTCGGCGAGGCGATCACCTCCGCCGCCGGTGCCGTGATCGTGGCCTTCGCCGTGCTGCTGCTCTCCAGCCTCGGCATGTTCAAGGCGATGGGCCCCTCGCTGGCCATCGCGGTCGCGGTCACCGCGCTCGCCTCGGTCACCCTGGTGCCCGCGATCCTGTCGCTGATCCCGGAGAAGGTGCTGTTCTGGCCCTCGAAGGCCTGGCAGAAGGAGCCGAAGAACGCCCGCTTCGCCGTGCTCGGCGAGACGGTCAAGCGCCGCCCGCTGATGGTCGCGCTGGTCTCCGGCGGTCTGCTGCTGGCCTTCTCGGCGGCCGCGCTCGGCTACAAGGGCACCTTCGACCTGGCGGCCGGCTCGATGCCGAAGTCCAAGGAGTCGATGGTCGTCCAGGACACCCTGATGAAGGCGTTCTCGGCCGGCGCCGCCGACCCGAGCCACGTCTACCTGACCGCCAAGGACGGCGCCAAGCTCGACCCGGCCGGCTTCGAGGGCTACGCCGCCGCGCTCGGCAAGGTCGACGGGGTGGACAAGTCCTTCCCGCAGCCCAACCTCAGCAAGGACGGCGGCACCGCCGACTTCACCGTCCTGCTGAAGGACGGCCCGGCCACCAACGAGGCGATCGACACCGTCACCGACCTGCGCAAGGTGGCCCACGCCTCCGCGCCGGCCGGGACCGAGGCCTACGTCGGCGGTCTGACCTCCGTCTACAAGGACATCAACTCCGCGATGGCCCGCGACTACTCGCTGGTCTTCCCGATCGCGGCGCTGCTGATCATGGTGATCCTCGGCCTGCTGCTGCGCAGCGCGGTCGCACCCTGGTACCTGATGGTGGCCGTCGGCCTCGGCTTCACCGCCACCATCGGCGCCACCAGCCTGATGTTCCAGCACGTCCAGGGCGAGACCGGCCTGATGTTCATGCTGCCGATGCTGATCTACCTGTTCGTGGTGGCGATCGGCACCGACTACAACATCCTGATGATCGCCCGCCTCCGCGAGGAGGCGGCCGAGGGCCACAGCCCGCGCGAGGCCGCCGCACTGGCGGTCAAGCACGGCGGTCCGACCGTCGCGGCGGCCGGCTTCATCCTGGCCGGCACCTTCGGCACGATGCTGCTCGCGGGCAACATCTTCTTCAGCGAGATCGGCTTCTCGGTGGCCTTCGGCATCATCGTGTCGGCCTTCGTGATGTCGATGTTCTTCACCCCGGCGCTGACCGCGCTGCTCGGCAAGTGGGCCTGGTGGCCCGGCCACGCCGAGCTGCCCGGGCACGAGGCCGAGGCCTCGCTCGAGAAGGAGCCGCAGCCGGCCGGTCAGCACTGACCCGACGGCCCTGAACGGTGTGCGGGAGCGGTGGGCGGCGATCATGCCGCCCACCGCTCCGGTGCAGGTGGGCGGCACAGATGAACGCAGTGTGTCGGCTTCCGGCCGTGGGCCGATCGGGGGAAATTCTCCGATCATCTCGGGCGGCCCCGTGCTACAGTCGACTCAGTTGCAGTTTTGGTTCCCATGAACGTACGTGTGCGCCTGCTGGTACCAACCAACAGGCGCATTTGTTTTGTCCGGTGTTCTACCTCCGGATGGGGATCGCGGCTACTTGGGGCCTGCGAGGTGTGGGTCCCTTGCCCCAGCAGAAGGAGACGGTTATGGCTACCGGCACCGTGAAGTGGTTCAACTCGGAAAAGGGCTTCGGCTTCATCGAGCAGGAGGGTGGCGGCCCGGACGTGTTCGCCCACTACTCCAACATCCAGGCCAACGGCTTCCGTGAGCTCGTTGAGGGCCAGCACGTGGAGTTCGACGTCACGCAGGGCCAGAAGGGCCCGCAGGCCGAGAACATCCGCATCGCCGGCTGAAGCTCAGTCTTCGCGTAGCGAGGGCCCGCACCGCATGGTGCGGGCCCTCGTTCATGCCGCCGAACGGCCGGGGCGGCGCACACAAACTCCTGACGGCCGACCTCTCCCAGCTTCCGGGCCGGGAGTGCCACTTTCTGGTCCTTCGCCACGCGTACAGCCGTGGCCATCGGCCGCCCAGGACGGAGAACACATGACCACGCCTGCCCGCCCGCCGCGCAACCGTCGCAGCCCGCAGCAGTCCACCGGCCGCCCGCCCCGCACCGGCACCAGCAGCGGCGGCCTCGCCCGCACCGGCGGCGGCAACCGCCGCCCGCAGCGCAGCGCCGCCTCGCAGCAGCCGCCCGCCGACTTCACCGTCGTCGAGGGCACCCCGGCCCGGCCGCCGGCCGCCACCTTCGCCGAGCTGGAGATGCCCAAGGGCCTGCTCTCCGCGCTGGGCAAGGAGGGCGTCACCGAGCCCTTCCCGATCCAGTCCGCCACCCTGCCGGACGCGCTGGCCGGCCGGGACGTGCTCGGCCGCGGCCGTACCGGCTCCGGCAAGACCCTCGCCTTCGGCCTCTCGCTGCTGGCCCGCACGGCCGGCAAGCGGGCCGACGCCCGGCACCCGCTGGCCCTGGTGTTGGTGCCGACCCGCGAGCTGGCCCAGCAGGTCACCGAGGCGCTCACCCCGTACGCCACCGCGGTCAACCTGCGGATCGCCACCGTGGTCGGCGGCATGTCGATCACCCGGCAGGCGAACGCCGTCCGCCGCGGCGCCGAGGTCCTGGTCGCCACCCCCGGCCGCCTGGACGACCTGATCAACCGTCAGGACGTCCGGCTGGACGACGTGCAGATCACCGTCCTCGACGAGGCCGACCAGATGGCCGACATGGGCTTCCTGCCCCAGGTCACCAAGCTGCTGGAGCAGGTCGCCGAGGGCGGCCAGACCATGCTCTTCTCGGCCACCCTGGACCGGAACGTGGACCGCCTGGTGCGGCGCTTCCTGACCGACCCGGTGACCCACTCGGTCGACCCGTCGGCCGGCGCGGTCACCACCATGGACCACCACGTGCTCCAGCTGGACGCCACCGACAAGGTCTCGGTCACCGCGCACATCGCCTCCCGCGACGGCCGGATGATCATGTTCGTGCACACCAAGCACGGTGCCGACCGCCTGGCCAAGCAGCTGCTGGCCGCGGGCGTGAAGGCGGCCGCGCTGCACGGCGGCAAGTCGCAGCCGCAGCGCAACCGGGTGCTGGACCAGTTCCGTGAGGGGCAGATCACCGCGCTGATCGCCACCAACGTCGCGGCCCGCGGCATCCACATCGACGGTCTCGACCTGGTCGTGAACGTGGACCCGCCGATCGACCACAAGGACTACCTGCACCGCGGCGGCCGTACCGCCCGGGCCGGCGAGTCCGGCACCGTGGTGACCCTGGTGCTGCCCGAGCAGCGCCGCGAGGTCACCCGCCTGATGACCACCGCCGGCATCCGCCCGACCACCACCAAGGTCCGTCCGGGCGACGCCGAGCTGACCCGGATCACCGGTGCCCGCACGCCCAGCAACATCCCGGTGACGCTGGCCCCGGTGGCCACCGCCGACGCGGCGGCCGCTTCGGCCCAGCCGCGCCGCCGCGCCCCCAAGCGCTCCGGCCTGCCGGCCGACGTGGACATGAACGGCAACGCCCGCCGTTCGCGCCCCAAGCAGCGGATGGGCGCGGGTGCCGCCACCGGTGGCGGCTCCGGCCGTGCCGCGGGTGCGGGCAACGGCCGTACGGCCGCCGGGTTCATCGGCAAGTCGGCGGGCAGCAAGCCGGGTTCGGGTTCCAAGACCGGCTCCAACTACGGCACCGGCCGCCAGCGCCGCAAGTCCGACTGACCCTTCGGGACTCCTCGCACAGGGGCACCGGGCCGACAGGCCTGGTGCCCCTGTGGCGTTCCCGCGACGATCCGCCCATCGAACGGGCATGTCAGGGGAGTTGGACGGTGTGTTAGCTTCTTCCCGGCCTCGTCACGGGGTCGAGACCACGGGGGAAGGAAGCCTGCCATGTCGGGTGAGTACAGGGTCGATCCGGAGGCGATACGGCGGTTCGGCCGTACCTCCGCCACCCGGGCGGACCAGGTGCGCGAGATCCGCGCACAGCTGGGCGGGCACTGGCTGCAGCCCGGCAGCTTCGGCAAGCTGCCGGAGTCGGACGAGATAGCCGCCGACTACCAGGAGCGGCACGAGGCCGCGGTGGTCAACCTGATCTCCGCCGCCGACACCATGGAGCGGATCGCCGAGCACGCGGACGCGCTGGCCCGCTCGTACGAGAACGCCGACCAGGCCGTGGTCGAGAACATGCAGGCCATGACCAAGGGGCTGGGCGCATGAGCGGCCCGGCGTCCGAGGCGGTCAACGCCTATGTGAAGATCGACAACTGGCTCAGCCCGCTGGGCAGCGTGGTGGACGCCATCCTGCGTCCGATCGTCGAGCCGTTCGCGGAGATGCTGGAGTTCGTCACCGGCGACCCGGAGGGCCTCGAGGAGGCGGCCGAGCTCTGGAAGAAGCAGGCGGAGGCACTCCGCGAGGTGGTGGCCGACCAGCGCCGGGACCGGGCCGGGCTCGCCAACGACTGGCAGGGGCAGGCCGCCGACCAACTCCAGCAGGAACTCGCCGACTACGAGACGGCGTTGGAGGAGGAGGCGGACGACATGGAGAACACCGCCTACCACCTCGAGGAGGCCGCCGCGCAGTGCCGGGTGGCCCAGGACCTGGTCGAGACGGTGATCCGCGAGCTGATCGAGTGGGCGATCATCACCTTCGCCGCCTCGGTCGCCTTCAGCGTCATCACGGCCGGTGTCTCGCTCGCCGCAGAGGCGGCCGCCGCGGCCGCCGAAGGGGCCATCGCCAGCGCCCGGATCGCCAACCTGGTCCGGAAGTTGGCGACCGCGCTGAAGAAGGTGGCGGACGCCATGAAGGCGCTCAAGCTGGCCTCCAAGCGCCCGCACCTGAACCCGAAGAAGCCGTGGACCTGGAACAAGCCGCTGGACGTGGAGGCCTACGCCTCCAAGGTGGTGGTGAAGACGGTCGGGAAGACCGCGCTGCACGGGGTCGGACTCACCGGTGACCCGGTCGGCGAGACCTTCAAGACGGCGGTTCAGGACGGTCTGGCCTTCGGCGCCGACGAGGCGGACAAGCGGACCAACCCCGAGAACCTGCCGCCGACCGTAGAGTTGACCCCGGAGCAGCGCAAGCAGCGCTTCGACCAGGCCTTCGGCTGAGCCGGGCCACGGGACGGGACCGAGGGAAGGGGGCGCGCGATGCTGCAGGCGGTACGCGAGGCCGTGGAGCCGCTGTTGGAGCCGGGCGAGCGCCTGGCCGAGGCGGCGAAGGTCACGCTGGTGCCGGGCATCCCGCGCCCGCCCGAGGAGTTGCTGGCGCCCCGTCGGCCGAACGCGCTGGAGCAGCGGTTGACCAAGCCGTTCGGCGTCCTGCGCCGGGCGTACACGGTGGTCAACCCGGTGTCGGCGGCGGTCGGCGGGGTCGAGGACCGGATGATGGACGCGGTGCCGGACCACCTGGTGCACGGCACCGGGATGGACGGCGGCTGGGCCAGCGCGGCCGGGCGGTTCGTGGTCCGGATGTACGAGGAGGGCGGCGCCACCACCGGCCTGCTGGCGGTCACCGACCGGCGGGTGCTGATGGTGGTGGACCAGGCGGCGCTCTGGCAGCTGTTCAGCGAGAAGCACGCCGTGCACTGGGCCGCCCCGCGGGGCGAGGTGGTGCAGTTCCGCCGCAACGCCACCGGGGTGCTCCAGCGCGGCCGGATCGACCTGGTGTTCCGGGACGGCTCCTGGGCCGGCGTCACCGCCGACCTGCCCCGCAACGCCGACCCGCTGGTGGCCGCCTTCCACGGGTAGGCTCGCCGGGTGAACGGACTGACCGCGCAGGAGCACTGCCTGGACGAGCTGCTGACCGCCCTCGGCGTGGTCTGGAGCGAGTCGCCGGACCCCCGGGTGGAGGCGCTGGCGGAGCGGTACCCGGACTACCGCTGCTACCACCGGATCGGCCACAAGCGGCAGTTGGCGCTGCGGGCGCTGGAAGCGGATCGGCGGCTGGTGCTCGGGCACTACCCGGCGGTGCTGCGCGCGGTGGTGGCGGACCGGGACGTGAACTCGCCGCGCTGGCTGGTGGTGGTGCTGGCCTCGGCGGTGGGGCGCCGCCGGGCGGAGGCGGACCTGCTGGCGGCGGGTGCTTCGGCGGACGCGCTCCGCTGGGCCCGCGGCTGACGTTGCGTTACGCGGCTGACGTTGCGCTGCGCTGCGCGGCGGCGCCCGACCGGGCCAGGTCGTAGCGCCGGAGCAGCAGTCGGGCGATCTCCGGCGCGGCGCCCAGGACGGGGGCGACGGTGTCGACCCCGGCGGCCGCGGCGGCGGTGGTGATCCGGTCCGGCAGCAGGCCGGGGGCGAGCAGGTAGGGCGCGACGGCGATCCGGCGCAGGCCCCGGGCCCGCAGCGCGGCCACGGCGTCGGCCAGTTGGGGCGGGGCGGCGGAGGCGTGCGCGACCTCGACGGCGGCGAAGCCCCGGGTGCGGCGGTACTCGGCGGCTACCGCGCGGGTGGCGGCGTTCGCGGCCCGGTCGGAGGAGCCGGCGGCGGCCAGCACCAGGCCGGTCCGGTGCGCATCGGCCGGGTCGAAGCCGGCCTCGGCCAGCCGCCGGTCCAGTGCGTCCAGCAGCAGCGGGGAGGGGCCGAGCACATCGGCGAGCGGCAGGTCGGCCCCGGCCTCGCGGAGGGCGGCCGGGATGTCGCTGCGGGCGTGGAAGGCCCGGTTGAGCAGCAGCGGCACGGCGACGGCGGTGCTGGTGCGGTCGACCGCCCGGTCCAGCCGGGGGGTGCAGTGGTCCAGGTACGCGGCGCTGATCCGGAGCCCGGGGCGGAGCGAACGGACCTGCTGGACCAGCTCGTTCACGGTGGCGGCGTGCCGGGGGTCCCGGCTGCCGTGGGCGATCAGCAGCAGGGCGGGGCTGCCCGCACCGATGGTGCGCGGCGGTGCGGGCAGCTGGCCGTGGTGCATGGTGGACGTCCTTACCGGTTGCTGACCAGCAGGCCGCGGTTGCGCAGCACGCGGCGCTCCAGCGGGCTGAAGAACAGCAGGTCGATGGCGACGCCGACGATCAGGATCAGGATGATCCCGAGCAGGACGCCGGACATGTCGGCGAACTCGCGCTGGTTCTCCAGGTACCGGCCCAGGCCGATGCCGAGGTCGGGGGAGGCGGCGATGAGTTCGGCGGCCATCAGCGAGCGCCAGGAGAAGGCCCAGCCCTGCTTGAGGCCGGCCAGGTAGCCGGGCAGCGCGCCGGGCAGCAGGACGTGCCGGGCCCGGGAGAGGCCGGTGGCGCCCATGGTGCGGCCGGCCCGCAGCAGCAGCGGCGGGACCTGGTCGATGCCGGCCACCAGGCCGTTGGCGACCGAGGGGACGGCGCCGAGCAGGATGACCGCGTACATGGTCGAGTTGTTGACGCCGAGCCAGATCACGGCGGCGGGGACCCAGGCGACCGACGGCAGCGACTGGAGGCCGGAGAGGATCGGGCCGATCGCGGCGCGGACCGGCTTGACCTGGGCGACCAGCAGGCCGATCGGGGTGCCGATGATCACGGCGGCGACGAAGCCGGAGAGGCCGCGCCACAGGCTGGTCCAGACGATGCTGAACAGCGTGCCCTGGCTCCACAGGTCGGTCAGCGAGGCCCAGACCATGCCGGGGCTGGGCAGCTTGTACTCGTCGGTGAGCTCCAGGCTGAACGCGAGCTGCCAGACCAGCAGCACCAGGGCGATCGCGAGCAGCGGCGGCAGTGCCTTCTGCCGGAGCGTGATCAGCAGCGGGGTCCGCTGGGTGACCACGGCGTCCAGGGCGTCCAGGCCGGCGCCGACGTCGGCGGCGCTGCCCTTGTCGAAAACGGGCGCGGGGGCGGTGTCAGTGCTTGCCATGGCGGCGGATCTCCCCACGCAGCTCGTCGGTGATTTCGATGGACAGGTCGGCCACGCCGGCGGACTCGATCCGGCGGGGCTGCGGGAGGTCGATCCGCCACTCCTTGGCGACCCGGCCGGGGCGCGAGGAGAGCAGGACCACCCGCTGGGCGAGGCGGACGGCCTCGCGCACGTTGTGGGTCACGAACAGGACGGTGAGCTTGCGCTCGGCCCAGATCCGGGTGAGCTCGTCGTGCAGCACGTCCCGGGTGATGGCGTCCAGGGCGGCGAACGGCTCGTCCATCAGCAGCACGTCGCTGCCCTGGGCCAGCGCCCGGGCCAGCGCGACCCGCTGGCGCATGCCGCCGGAGAGCTCGTGCACCCGCTTGCCGTGGGCGCCGTCGAGGCGGACCAGCTCCAGCAGGCGCTCGGCCTCGGCGCGGCGCTCGGCCTTGGGGGTGCCGCCGAGCCGCAGTGCCAGCTCGATGTTCTTGCCGGCCGTCAGCCAGGGGAAGAGCGCGTGCTCCTGGAACATCAACGCGGGCCGGTGGCCCGGGAGTTCGATGGTGCCGGCGGAGGGCTGGTCCAGGCCGGCGACCAGGTTGAGCAGGGTCGACTTGCCACAGCCGGAGGCACCGAGCAGGGTGACGAACTCACCGGGCGCGACATCGAGGGTGATGTCGTCCAGCACGTGGGTGGCGGCGCCGGGGCGGCCGAAGGACTTGTGGACGTGTGAGAGCCGCACGGCGGGGGTGCCGCCGGGCACCTCGACGCCCGGGGCGCTCTGCGAGGTGGTCAGTGCCGTGGTCATCCGGGCACCTCCTGGGTGACTGGTCTGGCGGGAAGTTCGGGGCTGGGAGCCGGGGTCCGGCCCCGCCCGGCCCGGCGACGGGCATCGACTGGGCTGGGCGGGGGCACGGACCACGGAGCTTGGGAACGCTGTTACTTGGTGCCGAGTCCGGCGTCCGCCACGGCGGGCGCGTTCTTGGCCTTGAGCACCTTGTTCAGCAGGGTGAGGTCGTAGATCCCGTTCAGGCTCGGCTTCTTGAGCAGACCGGCGGTCACCGCGTTGTCCGCCTCCTTCTGGAGGGTGGT
This sequence comes from Kitasatospora sp. NPDC002040, assembly GCF_040296785.1. Classification (NCBI taxonomy): domain Bacteria; kingdom Bacillati; phylum Actinomycetota; class Actinomycetes; order Kitasatosporales; family Streptomycetaceae; genus Kitasatospora; species Kitasatospora sp. NPDC002040. The sequence goes on from NZ_JBEOXV010000005.1 coordinate 66,844, forward strand.
GGCCAGCGGGTCGTCGATGAACTCGATGTCGGCCCAGGCCGGGTCGAGGATGGCGGGCTCCAGCGCGTTGCCGGCCGCCTCCTTGATCGCGGCGTTGGCGGACTCCTTCGCCTTGGCCGGGTTGGCCTTGATGTAGGCGTTGGTGTTCACCGAGCCGCGCAGCACGGCCTCCACCACGTCCGGGTGCTCCTTGAGGAACTTCTGCGAGACGATGATGTTGGTGATCACGAACTTGTTGTCCGGCCAGAGCGACTTCTCGTTCAGCAGCTCCTTGGCGCCGAGCGTGATCAGCTTGGAGGCGGTCGGCTCCGGCACCCAGGCGCCGTCGATGGAGCCGGACTTGTACGCGTCCGGGGTGACCTTGTTGTCCGAGCGGACCACCGAGACGTCACCGGCGCCGGAGTTGGCGTCGACCTTCCAGCCCTTGCCGGCCAGGAAGCTGAGCAGGGCCACGTCCTGGGTGTTGCCGATCTGCGGGGTGGCTATCTTCTTGCCCTTGAGGTCGTCCACCGACTTGATCTTGTCGGGGTTGACCACCAGGCGGACGCCGCCGGAGGCCGAACCACCGATGATCTTCAGCGACTCACCGTTGGACTTGGTGAAGCCGTTGATCGCGGGGGAGGGGCCGATCCAGCCGATGTCGATCGAGCCCGCGTTCAGCGCCTCGATCTCGGCCGGGCCCGCGTTGAAGATCTGGGTCTTGATCTCGGTGGCGCCCAGCTCCTTCTGGAACAGGCCCTCCTTGAGGCCGACCAGCGGGGTGCCGTGGGTCAGGTTGGCGAAGTAGCCGATCTTCACCGTGTCGGCGGAGAGCTTGGCGCCCCCGGTCGAGGCGGCGGCGGCCGGGGTGGCCTTGTCCTCGCTCTTGGAGGAGCCGTAGCCGCAGGCGGTCAGCAGGCCGAGGGCGGTGAGGGTGGCCACCGCGGCGACGGCGGTCCGTCTGGTGCGACCGGGAAGGATCTGGTGCGAAGTCATCGAGTCGTCCTCTTCATGCAGGAAAGAAAGAAAGTCGGATTGAGGCACGGATCGGGTGCCGAGCAAGCCGGGGGCGGCTTCTGCTGTGGGAAGCGGCCACCCCCGGTGACAGGGGGTCAGTGCCCCTGTCCGCCTGCACATCGCGTCAGTCCGCCCTGGCCACTGCCGAGGACGCCGCTGCCGATGCGGCCGCCTTCCTTGTCCATCCCTGAGAACGCTTCGCTGGGCATCAGACCCAGTCCTCCCCGTCAGCGTCGATCTGTACGGTCTCGAACGCCTCGCCCGCCATGCCGGCGGTGAGGGTGGTGCCGTCGGCCGGGTCGATCAAGAGGAACGATCCGGTCCTGCGGTTGTCGGTGTAGTCGTCCAGGGCCAACGGCTCGGCGGTGCGCAGCACCACGTGGCCGATCTCGTTGACCGCCAACCCCTCGGCGCCGGAGCGCTGTTCGAGGGTGTCGATGTCGATCCGGTAGGAGATCTCCTTGACCAGCGCGCGCACCGTCCGGGTGGTGTGCTTGAGCAGCACCTTGGCCCCGATGGTCAGCGGACGCTCGCTCAGGTGGCAGACGGTGGCCTCGACGTCCTTGGTGGGCACCGGAATCGTCCCGGCCGCGATCAGGTCGCCGCGCGAGATGTCGATGTCCTCGGCCAGACGCACCGTCACCGACTGGGGGGCCCAGGCGATGTCGGTCTCGACGCCGAGCGCGTCGATGCCCGCGACCGTGGTGGTGTGCCCGCTGGGCAGCACCGTGACCGGGTCGCCGACCCGCAGCACACCGGAGGCCAACTGGCCCGCGTAGCCACGGTAGTCGAGGTACTCGCCGCTCTGCGGGCGGATCACGTACTGGACCGGGAAGCGGGCGCTCTGGTCGCTCGGGTCGGTGCCGACGGCCACCGTCTCCAGGTGCTCCAGCAGGGTCGGGCCGCCGTACCAGTCCATGTGCGCGGACGGCTCGACCACGTTGTCCCCGGCCAGCGCCGAGATCGGCACGGCCACCACGTCGGTGACGCCCAGCGAGGCCGCGTAGGCGGTGAACTCCTCGGCGATGGCGGCGAAGACGGGCTCGGCGTACTCGACCAGGTCCATCTTGTTGACCGCCAGCACCACGTGCGGCACCCGCAGCAGCGCGGCCACCGCGGCGTGCCGGCGGGTCTGTTCGACCACCCCGTTGCGGGCGTCCACCAGCACCACGGCGAGCTCGGCGGTGGAGGCGCCGGTGACCATGTTGCGGGTGTACTGCACGTGCCCGGGGGTGTCGGCGAGGATGAACCGCCGCCGGGGGGTGGCGAAGTAGCGGTACGCCACGTCGATGGTGATGCCCTGCTCGCGCTCGGCCCGCAGGCCGTCGGTGAGCAGCGCCAGGTCGGGCGCGGTCTGGCCGCGCTTGCGGGAGGCGTGCTCGACGGCCTCCAGCTGGTCCGAGAGCACCGACTTGGAGTCGTGCAGCAGCCGGCCGACCAGGGTCGACTTGCCGTCGTCCACGGATCCGGCGGTGGCGAAGCGGAGCAGCGAGGTGGCGCTGGTCTGGATGGTGGTGCTCATGTTTAGAAGTACCCCTCGCGCTTGCGGTCTTCCATGGCCGCCTCGGACATCTTGTCGTCCGCCCGGGTGGCGCCACGTTCGGTCAGGCGGCTGGCCGCGATCTCGGTGATCACGTCGGCGATGGTCGCCGCGTCCGAGTCCACCGCGCCGGTGCAGGACATGTCGCCCACGGTGCGGTAGCGGATCAGCCGGTTCTCGACCGTCTCGGTCTCCTTCGGGCCGCCCCACTCGCCCGCGGTCAGCCACATGCCGTCGCGCTTGAACACGTCGCGCCGGTGCGCGTAGTAGATCTCCGGGAGCTCGATCTTCTCCCGCTCGATGTACTGCCAGACGTCCAGCTCGGTCCAGTTGGAGAGCGGGAAGACCCGGACGTGCTCGCCGACCGCGTGCTTGCCGTTGTAGAGGCTCCACAGCTCGGGGCGCTGGCGGCGCGGGTCCCAGGCACCGAACTCGTCGCGGAGCGAGAACACCCGCTCCTTGGCCCGGGCCTTCTCCTCGTCCCGGCGGCCGCCGCCGAAGACCGCGTCGAACTTGTGCGACTCGATCGCGTCCAGCAGCGGGACGGTCTGCAGCGGGTTGCGGGTGCCGTCCGGGCGCTCGCGCAGCCGGCCGTCGTCGATGAAGTCCTGGACGCTGGCCACGTGCAGCCGCAGGCTGTGCTGCTGCGCGACCCGGTCGCGGTAGGCCAGCACCTCGGGGAAGTTGTGGCCGGTGTCGACGTGCAGCAGGGCGAACGGGACCGGCGCCGGGTGGAACGCCTTCAGCGCCAGGTGCAGCATGACGATCGAGTCCTTGCCACCGGAGAACAGGATCACCGGACGCTCGAACTCACCCGCCACCTCGCGGAAGATGTGCACCGACTCCGCTTCCAGCGCGTCCAGGTGGGACAGGGTGAACGGGTTCTCGGTGTCCAGCGGGCTGTGCGTGGCGATCGTCATGCCAGGCCCCTCTCGGTCAGGAAGGCGTACAGCTCGGCGGCGGACTCGGCGACCTCGCGGCCCTGGGTCTGCAGGCGCAGCTCCGGGTCCTGCGGAGCCTCGTACGGGTCGTCGACCCCGGTGAGACCGGAGATCTCGCCGGCGGCCTGCTTCGCGTACAGGCCCTTGACGTCCCGCTCGGAGCAGAGCTCCACCGGCGTGGCGACGTGCACTTCGAGGAACGCGGTGCCCAGCGCCGCGTGCCGCTCGCGGACCGCGGCCCGGGAGTCGGCGTACGGCGCGATCACCGGGGCGAGCACCTTCACACCGTTGGCGGCCAGCTTCTCGGCCACGAAGCCGATCCGGGCCACGTTGGTGTGCCGGTCCTCCTTGCTGAACCCCAGCCCCTTGGACAGGAATTCACGGATCTCGTCACCGTCCAGGACCTCGACCTTGTGGCCCTCGGCACGCAGCCGCTCGGCCAGTGCGAAGGCCAGCGTGGTCTTGCCCGCGCTGGGAAGCCCGGTCAGCCACACGGTGGCGCCGCGCTCGCAGACGGCGGCCTGCGGGGCCGCCTCTGCGGCTCCGTCGGCGGCCAGGGTGTCGGCTGTGCTCACGGTGTTCTCTCCTGAGTGGTGGTGATGGTGGATCAGGTGGATCAGAGGTGGATGCCGCACTCGGTCTTGCCCGAGCCCGCCCAGCGGCCGGCCCGGCCCTCCTCGCCCTCGCCGGGCTTGGCGGTGCAGGACAGCGGCGAGCAGCCGACCGAGGTGTAGCCCTCCCACAGCAGCGGGTTGAGCAGCACGCCGTTGGCGTTCACGTACGCGTCCACGTCCGCCTGGGTCCAGCGGGCGATCGGGGCCAGCTTCACCTTGCGGCGCTTGGCGTCCCAGGCCACCACCGGGGTGTTGGCCCGCGACGGGGACTCGTCCCGGCGCAGCCCGGTGGCCCAGGCGTCGTAGCCGCCGAGCCCCCGGTTGAGCGGCTCGACCTTGCGCAGCGAGCAGCACAGGTCCGGGTCGCGGTCGTGCAGGTTCGCGCCGTACTGGGCGTCCTGCTCGGCCACGGTCTGCAGCGGCTTGAGCGTGATGACGTTGACCGGCATCACCGCGGCCACCGCGTCCCGGGTCCCGATGGTCTCGGCGAAGTGGTAGCCGGTGTCCAGGAACACCACGTCCACGCCGGGGAACACCGAGGAGGCCAGGTGGGCCACCACCGCGTCCTCCATCGAGGAGGTGACGCAGAACCGCTTGCCGAAGTGCTCGGCCGCCCAGCGCAGGATCTCCTGCGCCGGTGCCTCCTCCAGCTCGACGGCGGCGGCGTTCGCCAGCGCCTCGTAGTCAGTCGCGAGACTCATGTGCCGTACCCCCGTTGGTGGCTGACAGCAGGCCGAGGAACTTCAGCTGGAACGCCCGGCGGCAGGCGTGGCACTCCCAGGAGCCGTGCCCGGCCTCGGACGGGCGCAGGTCCTCGTCCCCGCAGTACGGGCAGTGGAACGGTGCGGCGCGCTCGCTCATGACAGCTGCTCCTCACTGGCCCGGGCGGTCCACTGGGCGAACCGCTCGCCCTCGTTCTTCTCCGCCTGGTAGCGGGTCAGCACGCGCTCGACGTAGTCGGGCAGGCCGTCCTTGGTGACCTTGAGGCCGCGGACCTTGCGGCCGAAGCCGGCCTCCAGGCCCAGCGCGCCGCCCAGGTGAACCTGGTAGCCCTCGACCTGGTCGCCGTTCTCGTCCGTCACCAGCTGGCCCTTGAGACCGATGTCCGCGACCTGGATCCGGGCGCAGGCGTTCGGGCAGCCGTTGATGTTGATGGTGAGCGGCTCGGCGAAGTCCGGCAGGCGGGTCTCCAGCTCGTCGATGAGCGTGCGGCCGCGCTCCTTGGTCTCGACGATGGCGAGCTTGCAGTACTCGATGCCGGTGCAGGCCATGGTGCCGCGGCGGAACGTCGACGGGGTGACCCGCAGGTCCAGCGCCTCCAGGCCGGCCACCAGCGACTCGACCCGGTCGGCCGGGATGTCCAGCACGATCATCTTCTGCTCGGCGGTGGTGCGCAGCCGGTCCGAACCGTGCTCGGCGGCCAGGTCGGCGACCGCGCCGAGCAGCTTGCCGTTGACCCGGCCGACCCGCGGCGCGAAGCCGACGTAGAAGCGGCCGTCCTTCTGCCGGTGCACGCCGACGTGGTCGCGCCAGATGCCGCTGGGCTCCTTCGGCGCGGGGCCGTCGACCAGCTTGTACTTGAGGTAGTCGTCCTCCAGCACCTGACGGAACTTCTCCACGCCCCAGTCGGCGACCAGGAACTTCAACCGGGCCCGGTTGCGCAGGCGGCGGTAGCCGAAGTCGCGGAAGATCCCGATCACGCCGCCGTAGACGTCGGCGACCTCGTCCAGCGGGACCCAGGCACCGAGCCGGACGCCCAGCTTGGGGTTGGTGGAGAGCCCGCCGCCGACCCAGAGGTCGAAGCCGGGGCCGTGCTCGGGGTGCTCGACGCCGACGAAGGCGATGTCGTTGATCTCGTGCGCCACGTCCAGCAGCGGCGAGCCGGAGATCGCCGACTTGAACTTGCGCGGCAGGTTGGAGAAGTCCTTGTTGCCGATGAACCGCCGCATGATCTCGTCGATGGCGGGGGTGCCGTCGATGATCTCGTCCTCGGCGACGCCGGCCACCGGCGAGCCCAGGATGACGCGCGGGGTGTCACCGCAGGCCTCGGTGGTGGAGAGGCCGACCGCTTCCAGCTTCTGCCAGATCGCGGGCATGTCCTCGATCCGGATCCAGTGGTACTGGACGTTCTGGCGGTCGGTCAGGTCCGCGGTGCCGCGGCCGTACTGCTCGGAGACCTCGGCGATCGCCTTCAGCTGGGCCACCGTCAGGCGGCCGCCGTCGATCCGGACCCGGAGCATGAAGAACTCGGCGTCCAGCTCGTGCGGCTCCAGGATCGCGGTCTTGCCGCCGTCGATCCCCTCCTTGCGCTGGGTGTACAGACCCCACCAGCGCATCCGGCCGCGCAGGTCGGCCGGGTCGATCGAGGAGAAGCCGTTCTGGGCGTAGACCGTCTCAATGCGTGTCCGCACATTGAGACCGTCGTCGTCCTTCTTGAACTGCTCGTTGGGGTTGAGCGGGGTGCGGTGGCCCATGCCCCACTGGCCCTCGCCGCGGTGGCGGGTCACCTTGCGGGCGGCGGCGGGACGGCGCGCCGGGGCGGCGTCGACCGGGGGCTCGACCGGTTCGGGGGTGGGGGCCATGGTGAAGTCCTTACGGCAGTGGCTCTGGTGGCGGCTGTGAGCATCCAGGCACGGCACTGCTGTGACCTGCGGTTTCCGCGAGGCTATGGGAAGCAGTGACCTTGCCGGGGGCTCGCACATCCGCTGCGGCGGGGACGGCGAGGTGATGGGCGCCGGGGTGCGGTGGTGGCGGCGGGGTGGGGCTCAGGTCACCGGACAGATGGCGCTGGACACACGGAGGAGATCGACGTGAAGTCGACCTACTAGGGTGGTTCCGGCGCTCGGCATGGACAAGAGATTCGCACGGCGCGCGGTCCCCGGTCCACCGTCGTCCGCATAGTGGACGGTCTGGTTTCACGGAGTGAGACTTTGGTGCTGCGCCGCACGCCGGAGCGGTGCTGAGGGAGCATCAGGCGCCTCGTCCGCCCGGGCCCCGGGGACCGATACCGTAGGGGCGTGCAACCAGCAGGGGAACCCATCAGGACGGCAGCCGAGCGGCCATCGCGACGACGCGGCAAGGGCGGGCGGCGCGCACGCCGGTCGACCTGGCGCCAGACGGTGTGGAGTCTGCTCAAGGACACCACCAACACCTGCGTGGAGTACCGCGTCACCGGCCTCGCGGCCGAGGCGGCGTTCTTCACCCTGCTCTCCATCCCGCCGCTGCTGCTCTGCCTGGCGGGCACGCTCGGCTACCTCGACGACATCCTCGGGGCCGGCACCATCGAGCGGCTGGAGAACGACATCATCACGGCGGCCGGGGCGGTGCTCTCGCCGAAGTCGGTGGACCAGACCGTGCGGCCGCTGCTGGACAGCGTCTTCAACGAGGGCGGCCGGCCGGACCTGATCTCGATCGGCTTCCTGCTCTCGCTCTGGTCCGGCTCCCGGGCGCTGTACATCTTCATCGACACCATCACCGTGATGTACGGCCTGGACGGCAAGCGCGGCCTGGTGAAGACCCGGCTGATGTCGCTCGGCCTCTACCTCGGCGCGCTGGTGATCGGCTCGCTGGTGCTCCCGCTGCTGCTGACCGGCCCCGGGCTGGTGCTGAACGCGCTGCCGCAGTGGTCCGGGCTGGTCGACGCGCTGTACTGGCCGGTCGCGATCACGCTGCTGATCGTCTTCCTCACCACGCTCTACCACGTGGCCGTCCCGGTCTCCACGCCCTGGCGCGAGGACATCCCCGGCGCGCTGGTCGCCCTGGTGGTGCTGGTGGTCTGCTCGGTGCTGCTGCGGATCTACCTGGTCAGCTCGGTCGAGGGCAAGTCCGTCTACGGCTCGCTGGCGGCGCCGGTCGCGGTGCTGCTGTGGATCGGTGTGGTCGCGCTCGCGGTGCTGATCGGCGCCGCGATGAACGCCGCCATAGACCGCCGCTGGCCGACCGTGCAGACCGCCGACGCCCGGGCCGAGAACGAGCGGGCCAGCGAGGAGGCCGCCGCCGCCGTGGTCCGCGAGGCCACCGCCCGGCGGGTGGTCGAGCGGGCCAGGCTGGCCCGCGAGCTCGGGCTGGGCGAGGGGCACGAGGACGACCTGGAGGACGACGACGAGGGCCACGTGCCGTCCGAGTACCCCGAGCGCTGGGCCGACTTCCTGCAGCCGGGCAACCTGCGCGGCCGGCTCGCCGCCGGCGGCACCCACCGCCGCCGGCCGCCGCCACCGCCCCCGGACACCGACCGGCCGACCCCGCGCGGGCCGTGGGACGGGCGGTAGCAGCGGCATCGCCGCAGGTCAGAAATAGGATGCGCCGGTCCCGACCGGTCCGGTAGCGTGCTTCTCCGTTGGCGCCCGTGGGACGAAGCGGGCCGGATCAGGAAACAGGAGGTGAGCCTCGTGGCTGTCACCCAGGTCACGGCTGCCCAGGCAGCTCTCGCGCACACCTCCTCCGTCCCGGCCGTCGGCTGACCAGGCAGTAGCAACCCACGCAGCAGCCGCCGCCCACCGGGATGCATTCCTCCCGAAGGGCCCCACCGCGTTGTCCTACGCACCTCTTTCCCAGCACACCCCTGTCTTCGCCGACTACGGCTGGACGTCCGAGCTCGACGAGCTCTTCGCCCCCCTCGCCGAGGGCGGGCTCACCCCTGCGCGGATCACCCGGGTCGACCGGGGTCTCTGCGACGTGCTGTTCGCCGACCCCGAGTCGGGCGAGCTGCGCACCGTCCGCGCCGACATCCGGCCGGTCCGCGACCCGGACCCGGCCAACTGGGCCTGCACCGGCGACTGGGCGGGCATCGACCTGACGGCCGCTCCGATGCCGACCGTCTCGGCCCTGCTGCCGCGCTCCACCGCGGTGATCCGCAAGACCGCGGGTTCCCGCTCCGAGGGGCAGGTGCTGGCGGCCAACGTCGACACCGTCCTGATCGCCTCCTCGCTCGCCGCCGACCCCGACCTCGGCCGGATCGAACGCTTCCTGGCCCTGGCCTGGGAGTCCGGCGCGATGCCGCTGGTCGCGCTCACCAAGGCCGACCTGGTGATCGACGCCGAGTTCGTCAAGGCCGACGTCGAGCAGATCGCCCCCGGCGTGACCGTGGTGGTGGTCAGCGCCGAGACCGGCGAGGGCATCGACGTGCTGCGGGCCTGCCTGGGCACCTCCACGGCGCTGCTCGGCCAGTCCGGCGCGGGCAAGTCGACCCTCACCAACGCCCTGATCGGCACCGAGGTGATGGCCGTTCAGCAGACCCGCTCGGTGGACGAGAAGGGCCGGCACACCACCACCACCCGCGAGCTGATCCCGCTGCCCGGCGGCGGGGTGGTGATCGACACCCCCGGTCTGCGCGGGGTCGGCCTGTTCGGCGGCGAGGGCCTGGCCCAGGCCTTCGCCGAGATCGAGGAACTGGCCGGTGAGTGCCGGTTCCACGACTGCGGCCACCGGAGCGAGCCGGGCTGCGCCGTGCAGGCCGCCGTCGCCGACGGGGTGATCGCCGAGCGGCGCTGGGACAGCTACCAGAAGCTCCAGCGCGAGAACGAGTGGATCGCCTCGCGCACCGACGCCCGGCTGGCCGCCGAGCGCCTGAAGAAGTGGAAGAGCATCACCAAGACGCACCGCGCCATGGGCGGCTCGCCCAAGAAGTGAGACCGCGAGCGGGCCGCTGCCCCGGAGTCAGGATCCGGAGCAGCGGCCCGCGTTCGGGTCCGGCCGCGACTCAGCGCGGCAGCCGGCCGGTGCGGATCACCTCGGCGTACCAGCGGGCGCTGTCCTTCGGCGTCCGGCGCTGGCTGGCGAAGTCGACGTGCACCATCCCGAAGCGCTTGCCGTAGCCGTACGCCCACTCGAAGTTGTCCAGCAGCGACCAGAGGAAGTACCCGCGCACCGGCACCCCGTCGGCCGCCGCCCGGCGGACCGCGTCCAGATGCCCGTGCAGGTAGGCCACCCGCTCCGGGTCGTGCACCGCGCCGGACGGGTCGCTGTAGTCGTCGTACGCGGCGCCGTTCTCGGTGACCAGCAGCGGCAGGCCCGGCAGGTCGTCGCGCAGCCGGGTGAGCAGCTCGTACAGCCCGTCCGCGTCCACCGGCCAGCCCATCGCCGTCCGGCTGCCCTCGGCGGGCAGGAAGCGGACACCCGCGTCGGCGGGCCAGGGGGAGAGCTCGCCCGCGTGGCCGTCCTGCCGGGGGGCGGGGTCGGCCGGGTCGTCGGCGGCCACCACGGTGGGCGTGTAGTAGTTGATGCCGAGCGAGTCGATCGGGCGGGAGATCTCCGCCAGGTCGCCGTCGTGGACGAAGGACCAGTCGGTGACCTCCGCCGTGTCGGCCAGCACGTCGGCGGGGTAGCTGCCGTGGAAGACCGGGTCGAGGAAGATCCGGTTGGCCAGCCCGTCGATCCGGCGGGCCGCGTCCAGGTCGGCCGGTTCGGCGGTGAGCGGGCGGACGGCGGCCAGGTTGAGGGTGAGCGAGACCTGCGCGGCGGCGGGCAGCTCGGCCCGCAGTGCGCCGACGCCCAACCCGTGTGCGAGCAGCAGGTGGTGATGGGCCGTCAGGGCTTCGGCCGGGCTGGTCCGGCCGGGGGCGTGGACGCCGGAGCCGTAGCCCAGGAAGGCGCTGCACCAGGGCTCGTTCAGCGTGGTCCAGGTGCCGACCCGGTCGCCGAGCCGGCGGGCGGTCAGGCTCGCGTACTCGGCGAAGCGGTACGCCGTGTCGCGGTCGAGCCAGCCGCCCCGGTCCTCCAGGGCCTGCGGCAGGTCCCAGTGGTAGAGGGTGGCGACCGGGGTGATCCCCTTGGCCAGCAGCTCGTCCACCAGCCGGTCGTAGAAGTCCAGGCCCGCCTCGTTGCCGGGACCCCGGCCGTCGGGCTGGATCCGCGGCCAGGCGAACGAGAACCGGTAGGCGCCCAGGCCGAGTTCGGCCATCAGCGCGACGTCCTCGCGGTAGCGGTGGTAGTGGTCCGCGGCGATGTCGCCGGTGTCGCCGTTGCGGACCTTGCCGGGGGTGCGGCTGAAGGTGTCCCAGATCGACGGGGTGCGGCCGCCCTCGGCGGCGGCACCCTCGATCTGGTACGCGGCGGTGGCCGCGCCCCAGACGAACCCGGGCGGGAACTCGGCGGGGAGGTCGGTACGGACGGGGGCCGGTAGGGCTTCTACGGACATGTCGCCTTCCATGGGTACGAGAGTAGGTGGGTCAGCCCTTGACGGCGCCCTGCATGATGCCGCCGACGATCTGACGGCCCAACAGGGCGAAGACCACCAGCACGGGGAGGGTGCCGACCAGGGTGCCGGCCATCACGATCGACTGGTCCGGGACGTAGCCCTGGCCGAGCGACTTGAGCGCGACCTGGACGGTCGGGTTCTGCGAACTGAGCGCCACCACGGGCCAGAAGAAGTCGTTCCAGGTGGCCATGAAGGTGAGCATCCCGAGCACCGCCATGCCGGGGCGGGCCACCGGCAGCACGATCGACCAGAAGATCCGCAGACTGGAGGCGCCGTCCATCCGGCCGGCCTCGATCAGCTCGTCGGGCAGGGCCTGGACCAGGAACTGCCGCATGAAGAAGACGCCGAAGGCGGAGACCAGCGCGGGCAGGATCACCGAGGGCAGCTTGTTCTGCAGGTCCAGCTTCACGATCACCATGAAGAGCGGGATCACGCCGAGCTGCGGCGGGATCATCATCGTGCCGACCGTGATCGCCAGCAGCAACCCCCTTCCACGGAACCGGAGTTTGGCGAAGGCGAAGCCGGCCAGCGTGGAGGAGAGCACCACGCCCGCGGTCACCGCCGCCGAGACGATCAGCGAGTTGAGCAACGCCGTTCCGATGTCCGCCTGTTGCAGCGCCTCGGCGATGTTGTGGAACAGGTTCGGACCCGGCGTGAGCGCCGGAGTGGCCGCGCTGAGCTCGGAGTTGGAGCGGCTCGCGGCCACCAGGGTCCAGTAGAACGGGAACACGAAGACCAGGGTGGCGGCGATCAGCACGCCGTAGGCGAGCGGGCCGCCCTGGAGGGGGGAGCGTCTCTTCAACACGGGGTCACCGGTCCGTACGGTTGCGCCGGGCCGCGATGGCCGCGTTGACCAGGGCCAGTACGACGATCAGCAGGAACATCACCCAGGCCACGGCGGCGGCCCGGCCCAGGTGGAAGAAGGTCCAGCCCTGCTCGTACAGGTAGAGCCCGAGGGTCTGGTACTGGTGCGAGATGCCGCCGCCCGCGTTGCCCTCGTACAGCAGCGGTTCGCCGAACAGCTGGGTGGCGCCGATGGTGGAGACCACCACGGTGAAGACGATGGTCGGCCGCAGACCGGGCACGGTGATGTGGCGGAACTGCTGCCAGCGGGAGGCGCCGTCGACCGAGGCGGACTCGTACAGCTCGTTCGGGATGGACTGCATCCCGGCCAGGTAGATCAGTGCGTTGTAGCCGGTCCAGCGCCAGGTGACGATGGCCGAGACGCCGAACTGGGAGGCCCAGGTGTTCGCCTGCCAGTCCACCGGGTTCAACCCCACGGTGGAGAGCACCCAGTTGATCAGCCCGTAGTCGCGGCCGAACAGCTGGGCGAAGACCAGGGTGGCCGCCGCGACCGAGGTGGCGTACGGCATCAGCATCGCGACCCGGAAGAAGGTCCGGCCGCGCAGGCGGTAGTTGAGCAGATGGGCCAGGCCGAGCGCGAGCAGCAGCTGCGGGACGGTGGAGAGCACCCCGATGGTGAAGGTGTTGCCGAGCGCGTTCCAGAAGTACGGGTCCTCGAACAGCCGGGTGTAGTTCTGGAAGCCGAGCCAGTCCATCCGGTCCGCCGTCTGCAGCTCCACCCGGTGCAGCGAGACGTACGCGGTGTACAGCAGCGGGAACAGGCCGAAGGCCGCGAACAGGACGAAGAACGGGGCGAGGAAGCCGTACGGGGCGAGCCGGGCGCCCCGGCGCGCGCGGGCCGGGACGGTGCCGGGCGGCGCGGGGGCCGGCGGGGCGGTGAGAGTGGCCATGGTGGGTCCTTCGGTGGTCACCCCGGCCCCGGGGCGGGCAGCGCCCCGGGGCCGGAGTCGATCGGACGTCAGTTGCCGCTGGCCTTCTTGACGTTGTCCAGGGCGTGCTGCCAGGCGGTGGCGGGAGCGGTGGCGGTCCGCTCCACCTCGCCGAGCGCGTCGGTGAACGCCTTGCCGACCACACCGTCCTCGGTGCCGAGCACCTGGGCGGGCATGTTCGCGGCCGCCTCGCTGAAGATCTCGCCGATCGGGGCGTTGTTGAAGTAGGGGTCCTTGAGACCCTTGATCTCGGTCTGCGCGCCCGTGCTGGACGGGAAGGAGCCCTGCTTGGTGAAGAGCTTGACCTGCTGCTCCTTGGCGTTCAGCCACTTGATCAGCTCGGCCGCCTGCTTCGGGTGCTTGGCGGTCCGGGGGACGGCCAGGTAGGAGCCGCCCCAGTTGCCGGTCTTGCCCGGGCCGGGCGCGATGTCCCACTTGCCGGCGAAGGCGTCGCCCGCCTGGCCCTTGATGTAGCCGACCATCCAGGCCGGGCAGCTCAGGGTGGCGAACTTGCCGGTGGTGAACGCCTTGTTCCACTCCGGGGTCCACTGCGGCAGCTTCGCGGAGAGGCCGTCGGCGACCAGCTTGGTGGCGTCCGCCCAGGCGGTCTTCACCGCCGGGCTGCTCTCGTGCACGGCCTTGCCGCTCTCGTCCGCGTAGCGGACCTTCTGCTGGCCGACCTCGGCGGTGAACATGCCCGCCGCGCTGTCGGTCCAGGCGTTGCCCGGGGCCGCCTTGGCGACGTACTCCTTGCCGAGCGCCAGGTAGCCCGCCCAGTCGGCCCACTTGGCGGCCAACTCGGTGCGGTCGGTGGGCAGTCCGGCCTCCTTGAAGAGGTCGGTGCGGAAGCAGATCGCCTCCGGGCCGACGTCGGTGCCGGCGGCCAGCACCTTGCCGTCGGCGGTCTTCGCCGCGGCGGCCTTCCACGCCACCAGGCCGTCGTTGACGTCACCGGCGCCGATGGTCCTGAGGTCGGTGAACTTGTCCGCCTGCTTCTGCATCACGCTGGCGATCCGGCCGACCTCCAGGCCCTGCACGTCGGCCAGGCCGCCGCCGCCGGCCAGCTTGGTCTGCAGCGCCTGCCAGTACTGGCCCTCGTCCTGGGTGTCGCTCTGCTTGATGGTGATGTTCGGGTGCAGCTTCGTGTACTCGTCGTACAGGCCGGCCTCCTTGAACCCGAAGGTGCCGAACAGGTCGACGGTCAGCGTCACCTTCTCGTCGGCGTCCTGCGAGCCGGTGCCGGCGGAGCTGCAGGCGGAGAGGAGCAGAGTGGCGGCGAGCGCGGCACTGCCGAGGGTCGCGGCGGTGCGGCGGGCTCTGAAGGGGCGCATGGGGATGCCTCCTGGCGCGGCTGAGTGGAGTTCGGGGCGGCCGGTGCCGAGCGCCTTCTGAGAGCGCTCTCAACCGCTGGGAGGAGCGTGCCGGGGTCGCCGTACTCCCGTCAAGTAGTCGAAACCTGAACGTAACCTTGGGGGTTGGGGGTGCCTCGCTTTCGAGAACTGAAGTCGACGAGGTTTCGCCAGATCGCGTTCGAGGCGTTGACACCCCTTGTCGGGCGCCTCTACGGTCCGGGGCTTGAGAGCAGTTTGAGAGCGCTCTCACATCCCCCACTCCCACCCGAGGTGTCAGACATGAAGCCGCCACGCGCTCGGTCTCCGAGACGTCTGGTCCGCCCGGTCGCGGCCTTCGCCGCCGCTGCGCTCACCGCCGCCGCGCTCACCGCCACGGTCGGTTCCTCCACCGCCTCCGCCGCCACGATCAAGGTGGGCCTCGGCGGGTACACCGACACCCGCCCGGCCGGCACGATCGGCCCGAGCAACTCCGACGGGGCCCCGCTCACGCCCAAGGTCACCGCGAAGATGGCCGGCCAGGCCGCCCCCACCAACGACTGGTGGTCCTCGCTGATCTACCAGCGCTACGCGGGCAACCCCTACTCGGAGAACCTCTACGCGCACCCCTTCACGTTCAAGGCCGCGGCCGGCGGCCTCGAGGTCGGCTACCCCACCAACCCGACCATCACCCCGGACGGGCGCCAGTACGAGTTCGCCCACACCAAGGACCTCACGGTGGGCGTGGCCGGGCTGAACGCCCCCGACACCAAGGTCGACGGCTGGACCGACTGGACCGTCACCCCGCAGTGGACCGACGGTGCGCACACCCTGTCGGCCACCATCGGCCACGGCCTGCCCTACGTCTACGCGCACGCCACCGGCGGCGCCGCGCAGATCACCGCCGCCGGTACCCCAACCGTCTTCTCCAACCAGGGCAACGTGCTCGGCATCACCGTCGGCGGCCACCACTACGGCCTGTTCGCGCCGACCGGCACCAGCTGGAACGTGAACGGCACCGTGCTGAGCGCCGCGCTCGGCGCCAAGGACTACTACTCCGTGGCCGTGCTGCCCTCGCCGAACGACCTGGCCCTGTTCCGCACCTACGCGTACAGCTTCGTCACCGACACCAAGGTCGCCTGGAACTACAACGCGGGCTCGGTGACCACCAGTTACACCGCCACCACGACCGCCCAGGAGGGCAGCCAGACCGGCACCCTGCTGGCGCTCTACCCGCACCAGTGGAAGGCCAGCACCGACCCGCTGACCGCGCTGAGCTACACCTCGCCGCGCGGGCAGATGAAGGTGCGCCAGGGCAGCGGCTTCAGCACGGTGATGAACGCCGACGCAATCCTCCCCTCGCTGCCGGACGCCGGCAGCCAGGACCGGGCCGCGCTCGGCGCGATGGTCCGCGAGGTGGCCAACGCGAGCGACCCGTTCATGGGGGCCAGTGACACATACTGGACCGGCAAGGCGCTCGCCCGCCTCGGCCAACTGGTGCCGATCGCGGACCAGTTGGGTGATGCCACCACCCGGGACAAGCTGCTCGGCCTGATGAAGGGCCGGTTGCAGACCTGGTTCGCCGGCACCGGCTCGACCGTCTTCGCGTACGACACCGTCTGGAAGACCCTGATCGGCTACCCCGCCTCGTACGGCAGCGACGGCGAGCTGAACGACCACCACTTCCACTACGGCTACTACATCCAGGCCGCCGCCACCGTGGCCCGCTACGACGCCGCCTGGGCCGCCGACTCCGCCTGGGGCGGGATGGTCAAGCTGCTGGCCAAGGACGCCGCCAACGCCGACCGCTCCGACACCCGCTTCCCCTGGCTGCGCAGCTTCGACCCGTACGCGGGCCACGGCTGGGCGGCCGGCCACGCGGCTTTCGCGGCCGGCAACAACGAGGAGTCCTCCTCCGAGTCGCTCAACTTCAGCGCCGGACTGATCCTCTACGGCTCCGCCACCGGCGACACCGCGCTGCGGGACCTGGGCATCTACCTCTACACCACCGAGTCGCGGGCGGTGGAGCAGTACTGGTTCAACGCCGACCAGTCCGCCTTCCCGGCCTCGTTCGGGCACCAGACGGCCGGCATGGTCTGGGGCAGCGGCGCGGCCTACTCCACCTGGTGGACCGCCAGCCCCGGCATGATCCACGGCATCAACTACCTCCCGATCACCGGTGGTTCGTTCTACCTGGCCCGTCGTCAGGACGACATCAAGGCCAACCTGGCCGAGCAGAAGGCCAACAACGGCGGGGTCCTCACCGACTGGCGCGACCTGGCCTGGGAGTTCCAGGCACTGGCCGACCCGGCCGCCGCCAAGGCCAACTGGGATGCGGGCAAGGACGGTTACACCCCCGAGGAGGGCGAGACCAAGGCGCACACCTACCACTGGATCTACAACCTCGCCGCCCTGGGCACGCTCGACCCGGCGGTGACCTCGGACCAGCCGACCTCGGCGGTCTTCGTCAACGGGGGCACCCGTACGCACGTCGCGCACAACTATGCGACCACGGCGCGGGCGGTGCACTTCTCGGACGGCTACACGCTCAACGTGCCGGCCCGGTCCACCGCCAGTGAGCGGGGGAGCTTCCAGGACGGCGGGTCGGGTGCGACTCCTTCGCCCTCGCCGTCCCCGTCCCCCTCGTCCTCGCCGTCCCCCTCGGCCTCTCCGTCCCCGTCCCCGTCTCCGTCGACCTCGGTGCCGCCGACCAGCGGCAGCACCTTCTACCTCCAGCCCGGCGGCGGCCTGACCACCGGCTACGGCACCGGTGCCGCCGTCAGCACCGTCGCCTCGG
Organism: Kitasatospora sp. NPDC002040; assembly: GCF_040296785.1. Lineage (NCBI taxonomy): Bacteria > Bacillati > Actinomycetota > Actinomycetes > Kitasatosporales > Streptomycetaceae > Kitasatospora > Kitasatospora sp. NPDC002040. The sequence continues at coordinate 84,048 of NZ_JBEOXV010000005.1, forward strand.
CGGGCGGCACCAACCACGACGGCACGCCCTACCAGCCCACCGTGTTCGAGCTGCGCAACGTCAACGGCACGCTGCGGGCGGGTGCCGCAACGGAGTTCGACCTCTACCTGGACGCGGGCTCGGCCGTCGGCCTCGGCCAGCAGGTCCGGATCTCGTACGACCTGACCGGCAACGGCAGCTTCGACCGGGTGGAGACGTACCGCTACTTCGCCACCGACCCGGTGGCCGGCTGGGAGCGCTACTCGGCCACCGCCGGTCTCACCGCCGCGACCGGCAGCCTGGGCAACCTGGCCAACGGGACGGTGAGGGTGGAGGTCTGGTCCGCGATCGGCAACGGCCCGGCCCAGCTCCGCACCGGCGCCACCCAGGCCCAGGGCAACGCCTCGGTGCTGCGGATTCCGTTCAACTGACCGTCAGTTCACCGACCGGCCCCGGACAGCTGCTGCCCGGGGCCGGTCGTGGTGGAATGACGGTCAGTCGAGCGAGGGGGACCGAAATGGCTCGTGCCAGGACTCTGCCGGCCGCGCTGGCGCTGGTGTTCGCCCTGGTCGGGGCGGGGTGCACTGCCGAGCCCGAGCCCGGGCCGGCCAAGCTGGACGTGCCCCTCCACAGCAGCATCGTCGAACTGTCCGGCTGGCTGCCCGGGCTGGGCCGGATCGACTGGGCACTGTGGCAGATGAAGTCGTCCAACGACGACCTGCCGGACCGGTCGATCCCGGGCCCGACGGACTTCTTCCTGCACGCGCTGCTCCGGCTCCCGCCCGGCACCGCAGCCACCCTGACGGCGGGCCTGCCGCTGGAGCCGACGGCACCCCCGGCCGGGACCGGGCACCTGGCCGTCCCGGCCGGGATCACCGAGGCCCTCCCGCCCGGGGCGCACTGGGTCACGGGCCCGGAGCTGCGCAAGCGCCTGGTGCCCGCCGCGGACGCCGACCGGATCACGCTCTGCCTCGACCTGGCCTCGGACACCGTCTACCTGTCGGAGGTCAACCCGTCGTGGCCCGACCAGGCACCCCCGAGCGCCACCTCCGCAACGCCGTCGCCGGGCTGACGCCCGCACCGGCGCGACCCCGGACCGGGGCGCGGTAACGGGTCTGTTGCAGCTGCCCGGCCGCTCGCCCCGCCCCGGCCCCGGTCTGCTTGAGTGACCGTCAGAACCGGCTGCGGGAGCGGTTCCGGGCTGGTGCACGAAGGCGGACGAAGGTGGACGAAGGAGCGGGCGCGAGTTGTACGGTCATCCCCAGATTCCCCCACTGCCACCGGCGTTGGCGCCCCCGGCCACCCGGTCCGCCCGGGCCCGGCTGCGCCGCGCACTGCGCTCGCGCAAGGCGCTCTCCGGGCTGACCCAGTGGGTGATCGACTGGGGCGTCCCCCAGGTACTGGTGCTCGGGACGGGCTACGTCCTGGTCGCGGTGCACCGGCTCGGCTGGTCGAAGACCTACAACGCGGCGACGATGATGACGCCGCCGGACGGGAGATCCGCCTGGCCGGTCTCGCTGGTCGGCTGGCTGCTGGTGCCCGCCATCATCGGTGGCCTGGCCGGTCATGTGATCGCCACCCGGATCACCAGCGTCAAGGCCGTGTCGACCACCGCGCTGTTCCGGCGCCGGACGCTGGCGGACCGGCTGCGCCCGCCGAGGCTCATCACCGACCTCGGAGCCGGATTCCCCACGCCCGACGGCCAGTTCCTCGACGCCTTCGTCCGGCTGGCCCACCACAACGACTGGCGGACGGCGCAGGACCACTGGGAGATCGTGGTCCGGGACGTGATGTGCACCGCCGAGTTCGCCGACCTGGACCGCACCGACTCGCTCCGGCTGGCCGAGAGCCTGTCCCGGGCCCAGCTCTGGCTGGGTGCGCTGGCCGGCACCTGCGTGGTCTGCCGCCGCCGTCCGTAGCCCGACGCCCGTACAGCCTGTCCGTCCGACCCGAGGGGGAGCGCGGAATGCGCGCACGCAGTGCCACCGAGATCGCCCGGGCCGTCCTGCGGCTCGCCTACCCCGACGCCACCGAGGCCGGTCTGGACGCGGGCGCCGCCCTGCTGGTCCGCTGGGGCGGCGAAGGCGTCGGGTACGACCTGGACGCGGCCCTGGCCTTGCTGCTCGCCGAGGACCTCGGCGAGGTGGTCGAGTCGGCGGGCGGCATCCAGCTGGTCGGCCCGGAAATCGCCCCGGCCCCCGCCGAGCGGCGCACCTGGCGGCTGCCCGGCCGCCGGGGCCGGGGCGACTGACGCGCTGTCCGTGCCCGCGCACGTTGCTCCGCGCGGGTGAGCCCGGGTGAGCCCGGTCGCCGGGGCGGGCCGGGCTGGGGCACGATGCTCCGGGGGCCTTCCGGAAGGGGATTCGTGTGACTACGTATCAGGTCGGCTACTTCGTCGGCAGTCTGTCCCAGAAGTCGATCAACCGGGTGCTGTCCCGGGCGCTGATCCGGCTGGCGCCGGCGGAGCTGGAGTTCCGGGAGATCCCGATCAAGGACCTGCCGCTCTACAACCACGACTTCGACGCCGACTACCCGCCGGAGGGCCGGGCGCTCAAGGAGGCGATCGCCGCCTCGCAGGCGCTGCTGTTCGTCACACCCGAGTACAACCGGGGCATCCCCGGCGCGCTGAAGAACGCGATCGACTGGGCCAGCCGCCCCTGGGGGACCAACTCCTTCACCCACAAGCCCTCGGCCGTGATCGGCACCTCGCCCGGCAAGATCGGCACGGCCGTGGCGCAGCAGAGCCTGCGGTCGGCACTGAGCTTCTGCAACGCGCCGCAGATGTCCGCCCCGGAGGCGTACATCCAGTTCGTGCCGGGCATGTTCGGCGAGGACGGCGAGGTGACCGACCCGGCCACGCAGCAGTTCCTCAGCGACTTCATGGCCGACTTCAAGACCTTCGTGGAACGGGTGCTGACCGTCCTGCCGCAGGCCTAGCCGGGCGGTTCGTGGCCGGGCCGACCCGCCGTCGACTCCTCCCCGGGTGGACCCCGGTGTCCCCTCGGGGAGGGAGGCGGACGGTCCGCCGGGACGAGGTCGGGCCCGTGCCGCTGCGGGCATCGTGGTCCGCATGACGACGAGCACGCGGTACCTCGCCCACCGGAACGCCAACTCCCGCTGGGCCAGGGCTGGTTCCTACGGCGCGGCCGGCTGGGGGTTGGCGTTCGCGCTGGTCCACCTGTACTGGCTGCTCGGCGGCCGGACCGGCCTCCCGGCCGGGCTGTCGCTGCGCGACAACCTGCCCCTGCTGGTCATCGACGTGGCCGCCCTCGCGCTCGGCACCCGGACGGCCGGCGGGCTGACCGGCCTGGAGCGCTTCGCCACCTTCCTGTACGAGCCGTGGTTCCTGACGGGCGGTGTGCTGTTCGGCCTCGCGACCCTCGGCACCCGGGTGCCGCGTCCGGTCGTTGCCCCTCGATGAATTCCGCCGAGCGGCGCCGACGGCTGTGGCACAGTGCGGACATGACGCATCGTGAGCTCTTCGCCCCGCTGTCCACGCCGCTCGTCGCCGACGCCTGCCTCCGGCTCGGGGTGCCGCTGCGGCTGGCACCGCCCGGGATCGCGGCGGTGGTGCCCGGGCAGCGGGTGGCAGGCCGGGTGCTGCCGGTCCGGCACTACGGCAGCGTCGACGTGTTCCTGGAGGCGTTCGGGACGGCCGGGCCCGGCGACGTGCTGGTGATCGACAACGGCGGGCGGACGGACGAGGCCTGCGCCGGCGATCTGGCGGTGCTGGAGGCGGGGGTCTCCGGGCTGTCCGGCGTGGTGATCTGGGGTCTGCACCGGGACACCCCCGAACTGGTCGAGATCGGCCTCCCGGTCTTCAGCTACGGGGCCTGCCCGGCCGGTCCGGTCCGGCTGGACGAGCGGGGGCCCGACGCGCTGGCGAGCGCGCGGTTCGGCCCGCACACCGTGACGGCCGAGGACGTGGCGTTCGGCGACCAGGACGGCCTGCTGTTCGTGCCCGCCGACCGAGCCGCCGACGTGCTCACCGCGGCAGCCGCGATCCACGCCACCGAACGGACCCAGGCGGACCGGATCAGGGCGGGGCAGACCCTCCGCCGCCAGACCGCCTTCGACGACTACCTGGCCCGCCGCGCCGCCGACCCGGCCTACACCTTCCGGCAGCACCTGCAGCAGATCGGCGGCGCGATCGAGGTGTGAACCCCCTGCCGTGGCCGACCGGCGGCCCGGGGCACGGTCAGGCGGACTCGCGGCGGACCAGGCGGGTCGGGGTGATGACCGAGGTGGGGGCGAGGGGCTGGGCGGGGGTGGCGAGGCGGCGGAGCAGGAGGCGGGCCATCAGGCGGCCCATCTCCTCGATGTCCTGGCGGATGGTGGTGAGCGGGGGGTCGGTCCAGGCGGCGATGGACTCGACGTCGTCGAAGCCGATCACGGCGACGTCCTCGGGGACGCGGCGGCCGTGGGCGCGCAGGACCCGCAGGGCGCCGGAGGCCATCGCGTCGGAGGCGGCGAAGACCGCGTCCAGGTCGGGTCTGCGGGCGAGGAGTTCGGTCATCGCGCGGCTGCCGCCGTCGGGGGTGAAGTCGCCCTCGGCGATCAGGGTCGGGTCGCCGTCGGGGAGCAGGTCGCGGTAGCCGTCGAGCCGGTCGAGCGAGGAGGTCTGGTCGAGCGGTCCGGTGATGGTGGCGATCCGGGTGCGGCCGAGCGAGCGCAGGTGCTGGACGGCCATCCGGGCGCCGCCGCGGTTGTCGCTGTCGACGTAGACCAGCTCGCGGTCGGACTCCGCGCCGGGCCAGCCGGGGCGGCCGCCGATCACGGTGGGGAGGTTGACCCGGCGGGCCATCTCGGGGAGCGGGTCGCTCTGGTGCAGCGAGAACAGCAGGGCGCCGTCGACGTGGCCCCCGGCCAGGTAGCGGCCGACCCGCTCGTAGTCGCGCTCGTCCTCGATCAGCAGCAGCAGCATCTGGTTGTCGGCTGCGGCGAGCTCCCGGCTGATGCCGCGCAGGTGCTGGGCGAAGAAGGGGTCGGAGAAGATCCGGCTCTCCGGTTCGGCCACCACCACGGCCACGGCCTGGTTCCGCCGGGTGACCAGGGTGCGGGCGGCGAGGTTGGGGGAGTAGCCGAGTTCGTCGACCGCGCGCTGCACCTTCTCCCGGAGCACCTCCCGCACGCCCGTGCCGCCGTTGACCACCCGGGACGCGGTGGCCCGGGACACCCCGGCCAGTTCGGCGACGGACTCCAGGGTGGGACGGGGGAGGGCGCCGGCCGGCTGGGTCTCGGGCTGCGGCTGGGCCACTGCGGACTCCTCGGACTTGGGGGCGGGCTGGGGATCTGTCTGTGCAGAGCTTATCGGGTGGAGGCGGCGGCTTGAGAGCGCTCCCAGAGATCCTGCTGCCCGGGGGCCCGGCTCCGACCTGGGTGTCGGATTTCCGCCAGTCGGGCACCCCGGAGTGCCGCAGACTGGAAGGCGTGACCGAGACCCTGACCGACGACGACACCAGGTACCGGGCGGTGGACAGCCGAGACGCCCGCTTCGACGGAGTGTTCTTCACGGCCGTCAGCAGCACCGGCATCTACTGCCGCCCGAGCTGCCCCGCCGTGACCCCCAAGCGGGTCAACTGCACCTTCTACCCGACCGCCGCCGCTGCCCAGGGCGCGGGCTACCGCGCCTGCCGCCGCTGCCGCCCGGACTCGGTGCCCGGCTCGCCGGAGTGGAACCACCGGGCCGACCTGGTCGGCCGGGCGATGCGGCTGATCGGGGACGGCGTGGTGGACCGCGAGGGCGTGGCCGGCCTGGCCGAGCGCCTCGGGTACAGCTCGCGCCAGTTGCAGCGCCAGCTGACCGCCGAGCTCGGCGCCGGGCCGATCGCGCTGGCCCGGGCGCAGCGTGCGCAGACCGCCCGGCTGCTGCTCCAGACCACCGAGCTCCCGGTCACCGAGATCGCGTTCGCCGCCGGGTTCGCCTCGGTGCGGCAGTTCAACGACACCGTCCGCGAGGTCTACGACCGCACGCCGAGCGGCCTGCGGGCCGAGAGCAACGGCCACCGCAAGGGCACCGCGACCCCCGGATCGATCGGCCTGCGGCTGGCGTACCGGGGTGCGTTCGACAGCGAGCACCTGCTGGACTTCCTCGCGCTCCGCGCGGTCCCCGGCGTGGAGGAGGTGGTGCCCGGCGCCCGTGCCGGGGTCCGCATCTACCGCCGCACCCTCGCGCTCCCGTACGGCCACGCCGTCGCCGAGGTGGACGGCCTGGCCCCCGGCGACCCGGTGAACCGGGGCTGGCTGGACTGCCGGCTCCAGCTCACCGACCTGCGGGACCTGACCACCGCCGTGCACCGGCTGCGCGCACTGTTCGACCTGGACGCCGACCCGGACGCGGTGGACGGCCAGCTCGGCGCCGACCCGCTGCTCGGCGCACTGGTCCGGTCCCGCCCAGGCGTGCGCTCCCCGGGGCACGTCGACCCGCACGAGCTGGCGGTCCGGGCCGTCCTGGGCCAGCAGATCACCGTCGCGGCCGCCCGCACCCTCGCCGCCCGGCTGGCCGAGCGGTACGGCGTCCCGCTGCCCGAGGCGAGCGGTGGCCTGCGGCTGCTGTTCCCGACCGCCGGGGCCCTGGCCGAGGCCGACTCGGCCGACCTGGCCATGCCGGACTCCCGGCGGCGCGCCCTGCGCGGAGTCTGCGCGGCGCTGGCCGACGGCAGCGTCCGACTGGACGGCGGTGCGGACCGCGAGGCCGCAGCGGCCCAGTTGCTGGCGCTGCCGGGGATCGGGCCGTGGACCGTGGGCTACCTGCGGATGCGCGCGCTGGCCGATCCGGACGTCTTCCTGCCCACCGACATCGGCGTGAAGCACGGCCTGCAGCGGCTGGGCCACCCGGGCGATCCGAAGACGGCCGCGACGGCGGCCGCGGCCTGGGCGCCGTGGCGCTCGTACGCGGTGCACCGGCTGTGGGCGTCACTGACTCCCGTACCGGCGCCGGGGATTGACGACGCATCAGGAGGAGAGCAGGCATGACCACGGTGTTCACGACGATGGAGAGCCCGCTCGGCCGGCTGCTGCTCAGCGGCACCCTGGAGCCGGACGGTTCGCTCGCGCTGCAGTCCGTCACCGCGCCCGGCCAGAAGGGCGCCCGGGACGAACCCGCCGACGGCTGGCTGCACGACCCGGAGGCGTTCGCGGCCGTGGTCGAGCAGCTCGGCGCCTACTTCGCCGGGGAGTTGACCGCCTTCGACCTGCCGCTGGCGCCGGTCGGCACCGAGTTCCGGCGCCGGATCTGGGCCGCCCTCGCCGACATCCCGTACGGCGCGACCGTCACCTACGGCGAACTGGGCGCGATGGCGGGCCAACCCCCCACCGCCGTCCGGGCGGTGGGAGGCGCGGTCGGCGCCAACCCGCTGCTGGTCGTCCTCCCCTGCCACCGGGTCCTCGGCGCCAACGGCGCGATGACCGGCTTCGCGGCGGGGGTCGACCGCAAGCGTCACCTGCTGGCGCTGGAGCGGGGCTCGCTGTTCTGAGCGAGGCTCACCCCTCCGGGGGCTGGGTCGGGTGCGCTGCCCTACTCGGAGCCGCCGGAGGTGCCGGGGCCGCCGGCCAGGGCCTTGGCCAGGAGTTCGAGGGCCGGGAGGGCGGTCATGACGGCCTCGCGCTCGGGGAGGGGCAGGCTTTCGAGGGCGTCGGCGAGGCGGCGTTCGTGGGCGTGCTGCCAGTCGTGGAGTTGCTGCCGGCCGGCTGCGGTGAGGGCGATCCGGGCGGTGCGGCGGTCGCCGGGGTCGGGCTGGCGGTCGACGAAGCCGGCTTCGAGGAGCTTGCCGACCAGGCCGCTGACGGTGTTGGGGGCGAGGCGCTGACGGTCCGCCAGCTCGCCGACCCGGAGCGGGGCGGCGGCGAGGGTCTGGAGCAGCTCGACCTGGGCCATCGGCAGCGACTCCCAGGGGTAGTCGGTGCGGATGCTGCTGCGCAGGGCGCGGCGCAGCCGGGTGATCACGTCGGTCAGCCGCTGGGCCCGGGCGACGGCGGCGGCCTCCTCCAGGGGGGAGTGGGCGGCGGGCGAATCGGGGCTGGGCTGCGACGACATGGGCGACAGCGTAGCGCGCGCGGGGACATGGCTCGGAGAGTGACCAGTTCTGCCCGCGAGCACCTCTCACAACGATTCGATCGCAGAGCGAGCAGTTCGTGAGAAGAATGGCTCGGTAGCAGATATATTCCTCGGGTGAGCACCGTGGACCCGACCCGCCGACCGAGCCTGCTCGACAGCCGACTGCTCGCCGAGCACCCCCGTCCGCGCTCGGTGGCCGGCTGGCGGCACGCGCACTGGCTCGCGGTCGGCACGGTCTGCCTGGGCGCGTTCCTCGGCCAGCTCACCGCGAGCATCACCGCGCTGGTCTTTCCCGAGCTGGAACGGGCCTTCGACGCCAACTTCGCCGCCGTCGAGTGGGTCGCCCTCGCGTACCTGCTGGTGCTGGTCGCCCTGCTGGCCCCGATCGGCCGGCTGTCCGACCTGGTCGGCCGGAAGACGGTCTACCTGGGCGGCTTCGCGGTCTTCGCACTGGCCTCGCTCGGGGCCGGACTCGCCGGCGGCCTCGGCACGCTGGTGGCCTGCCGGGCCGTGCAGGCGGTCGGTGGCGCGATGATGCAGGCGAACAGCGTCGCCCTGGTGGCCCGGGGCGTGCCGGAGCACGCGATGCGCACCGCGCTCGGCATTCAGGCCGCCGCCCAGGCCCTCGGCCTGGCCCTCGGGCCGACCCTCGGCGGTCTGCTGGTGCAGCACCTCTCCTGGCACTGGGTGTTCTGGATCAACGTTCCGATCGGGCTGCTCGGCATCGTCGCGGGGTGGTTCCTGCTGCCGCGCACGTACCCGCAGGGGCGGCCCCGACGGGTGGGCGGGGACGGCGGCCGGTTCGACCTGGCGGGGCTGCTCCTGCTGGCCGGCTGCTCGACCGCGCTGCTGCTCGCGCTCTCCACCGCCTCCGGACTCCCGCTGCCCGCCTGGGCGGTGGCGGTACTGCTGCTCGCCGCCGTGCTGCTGGCCCTGGCGCTGGCCCGGCAGGAACAGCGCGCCGACCGTCCGCTGATCCCGCCCGGGCTGATCAACACGCCGGGCATCCGGACCGGGCTGCTGGTCGCGCTGGTCGGCTACCTGCTGCTGTTCTGTCCGCTGGTGCTCGGCCCGGTGGTGCTGGCCGGGGCCGGGGTGCCGGTGGCCACCGCCGGGCTGGTGATCACGGCGCTGCCCGCCGCGTTCGCGGTGGCGGCCACCGCCGGCACCGGGATGCTGCCCGACTCCTGGACGGACGCCGCCCGTTGCCGCTGCGGTGCGCTGGTGGCCGCGCTCGGGCTCGGCCTGCTCACCGTGCTGCCGACGGCCCCGGGAGTGAGCGTGCTCCCGCTGGTGGTGGCGGGGTACGGCCTCGGACTGCTGCTGCCGGCCAACAACGCGCTGGTGATGCGCGCCATCCCGCCCGCGAGCTCGGCCGTCGGCGGCGGGCTGGTCAACATGGTGCGCAGCCTCGGCACCGCGCTCGGTACCGCCCTGCCGGTGCTCGGGGTCCACCTGGCCGGGCCCGGGGCGGGCGGCCGGTCGGTGCTCGCGCTGCTCACCCTGGTCGCGCTCGCGGCCGCCGCCCTGGCCGGCCGGGTCCGGACCACCGCGCCGCGCCCCTGAGCGGCGGGGCAGCGACGGGGGACCGGCGGAACGCCGAAGGGCGCGACCGGTGGTCCCGGCCGCGCCCTTCAACGAGGTTGCTAGGAGAGCGGCTTGGCGCCGCGCTGCTCCAGCAGCATGGTGATCAGGTCGATCTCCGAGCGCTGCCCGTTGACCATGCTCTGCGCGAGCCGCTTCTCGACCGCGTTCACGCCGAGGTCGAGGTAGCCCTGGGCCATCTCGACGCCGCCCTTGTGGTGCTCGATCATCAGCTGGAGATAGTAGACCTCGGCCTCCCGGTCGCTGAGCGAACGGAGCTTGGCCAGCTCGGTGTTGGTGGCCATCCCGGGCATCAGCGAACCGTCGTGCGGCTCGTACCGGTGGTCCATCTTCATCCAGGCCATCGGGGTGGCCCCCGAGTGCTGGGTCAGGCCCCACTGGTCGAGCCAGCCCATCATCATGCCCCGCTGGTTGGCCTGGGTGTTGATGATGTCGAAGGCCAGGTTGCGGACCTCGGTGTCCTGGGTCCGGTCCCGGACGATGAACGAGAGGTCGATGGCCTGCTGGTGATGGGTCGCCATGTCCCGCGCGAACCCGGCCTCCACCGAGTCCTGTGCGGGCACCGCCGCGGCCGAACCGCTGGCGGCCGGACCGCCGGCCACCAGCGCGGGCACGCCGAGGCCGAGCGCCACGGCGGCGGCCAGCGCGGCGGGCCACCAGAGCCGGCGCCGCCGGCCCGGTGCGGCCGGGGTCGCGTCCTCGGTGGCCTCGGGGGCTACTGGGCGGTGCTGCACGACGCCCCCGGCTCCTGGGTCTGCGGGCCCTGCACGTACTTGGTGAAGAAGGTCGCCACCCGGGGGTCGCTCGCGCTGTCCACGGTCAGCTGGGTGCCCCACGCGGTCAGCGTGATGGCGCCCTGCTCGTCCGGGTAGGGGCTCATGAAGGAGTACGGGGTGGTCTTCACCTTGGTCGAGAGGGTGGTGATGTCCTCCGCCGAGGCCTTGGCGTTGTAGGTCACCCAGACCGCGCCGTGCTCCAGCGCGTGCACCGCGTTCTCGTTCTCGACCGGCTTGTCGTAGACGGTGCCCATGCAGTTCAGCCAGACCTGGCTGTGGTCGCCGCCGACCGGCGGGGTCTGCGGGTACGTCACCTTGGTCGCGACGTGGTTGCGGGTGAGCTTGTCGAAGGTCTGGACACCGTCGATCGGCGCCTTGGCGGCGGCGTTCTGCTTGTCCTTCTTGTCCTTGGCGTCGAGCGCGATCCACGCACCGCCACCGATCATCGCGGCGACCAGCACACTGGCGGCACCGATCGCGATGAACTTGTTGCGGCGGTCGCGGCGCTGCTCCTCGGCACGCAGCTCGGCTATCCGGGCCCGGCGGTCGGCGGTGCTGGGCCGGACGTTCGACTTCTTGGCGGGCTTGGTCGGCTGCTGCTTGGAGGCGGAACCCATGGGAGTTGTCCTTGTCCCCGCCGGGCGGTGTCGGCTCGGCGGTCTACGGATTGGCGGGGGAAGCGGAGCCGTCCGGGGCACGGCGGCCGGTGGTCGGCCGCCGGTCGTTCCTCGGACGGTGGGTTCCGCTCAGCTCAACTGCACCTGGAGCGCGTGCAGGTCAGGGGCCAGGTCGGGCCCGCTCAGCGGCGTGAGCGCCGGGGGAGCGGGCAGCGCCTGAGGCGGGATCAGGCGGGCGGGCACCGCGGGTACGGGCTGCGGTGGCGCGTTCGGCAGCTGCGACTCCTGGCCGCAGTACGGATGGCTGGAGCAGCCGCTGCCGGGGGTGGGCCGCTCGCCGTCCGCCGTGCACCAGATCAGCGGCGGGCGTTCGGCGCCCTGCCCCTGGTGCGCACGGTGGTGGGCGGCCGCGAGCGCAGCCGGTACGGCGTCCGGCTGGGCCGTCACCGTGGTCACGGGCACCGGAGCGGCCGTGCGGGTGGCGGCGTGGGCGCGGCCCGCGCACGGCAGCACCGCCAGCAGACCGGCCAGCAGCAGCACCAACAGCGCGGCGGCGGGGCGGCCGACGGTCACGGCCCTCCCCGGCTGCGGTGCGGTACTCCCCGGCGCGGTCATGCGCACATATTAATCAGCCGAACGGGTGAGGGTGGAGCCCCTCTGCGGGTCTCGTTGTCCGGCGTTCATGTCGAGTCCGTGCAGTTCGGCACGGTTTCGGCCGGTCCCGACCGGTGCTCGCGACACTGCGCCCACGGGGTGACCGGTTGTCGCCGATTCGCGGACACGGTCGTTCTCCTTGGGGACAATGTCGTCGAGCCCGGGGTCAAGGCCCGCTCGGCAGTCGGCAGACACGGACGAGGAGCAGCCGGATGAGCAACCAGGGCGCACCACCGCAACGCGGCGACGGCTGGTGGCACGAGGTCTACACGGGCCCCGCCGCCACCCTGCGGGACACGCCGGACACCCCGGCCGACGACGCGACGGTGGACGACTGGTTCGAGTCGGCGGCCGGGATGATCGGGACCCAGCGCACGGCCGAGGCGGTGCCCGGGACCGAGACCCCGGCCGCAACCGAGGCTGAGACCGAGGCCGAGAGCATGACCGAGGCGGAGGCCGAGGCCCTGACGGTCGACGAGTGGTTCGACTCGGCCCTCGGGATGATCGGGACCCAGCGCACGGCGGAGGTCGCCGTGGCCGAGGTGCCGGTCGCGGAGGAGGCGCCGGCGGAGGTGTCCGTCGCAGCGGAACCGCCGGCCGAGGTGCCGGTCGTCGAGGAGGCGCCGGCCGAGGTGCCCGCCGACACCGTGAGCTCGGTCGAGCCGCTGCCGCCCGCCGCCCGCCGCGCGTACGACCAGCAGCCGGTGCCCCACGTCGGTGAGCGGCCGCCGACCTACGGCCCCGAGCCGACCGCCGTGGCCGAGGCCGATCCGGACGGGCTCGCCGCCCTCACCCCGGACACCGTGCTGGAGGGTGCCCAGTACGGCACCACGACCCTGCGCGCGGTCTCGGTCCGCGGCGACTCCGCGCGCTACCGGGGCGAGCTGCGCCGGGACGCGCTGCTGATCACCCGGTTCGGGGAGGGCACGGACGGGCTGCTGCTCGCGGTGGTGGCCACCACCTCCGCCACCGCCGCCGCGCCGTCCCCGCTCGCCGCCGAGGCCTGCCGCCAGCTCGCCGCCGCGATCGGCCGCAGCCGGGCGGAGCTCGCCGCCGACCTTCGTGACGGCGCGCGCGACCGGCTCCGCTACGGGCTCCAGCGCCTCACCACCAGCGCGTTCGCCCCGCTGCGCGCCCCGGCCTCCGCCCTGGCTTCCGCCCTGGCTTCCGCCCTGACTTCCGCACCGGACGCGCCTGCGGACGCGGCGCCTGACGGACCGTCCGACGCGGCCCTGCACTGCCTGCTGCTCTCGCTCGACCCGGCCGCCACCCACCGCGCCGCCTTCGGGCTGGGGCCGAGCGGGCTGTACCTGCTCCGGTCCGGCCACTGGATCGACGCCTACGCCGCCCGGCTGCTGCACCACCCCGACGGTCAACTGCCCGGCCCCACCGGCCCGGCACCCCGGCCGTTCCGCTTTCGGCTGGTCCCGGCCACCCCCGGCGACATCCTGCTGCTCTGCACCCCGGGCCTGGCCGACCCGCTCGCCGACGAACCGGCCGTCGCCCACTTCCTGGCGAACCACTGGGCCCACCCGCACCCGCCCGGCACCGTCGACTTCCTGCGGCAGATCCAGGTCCGCGCCAAGGGCTACTCCGCCGACCGGACCGCGGCCGCGCTCTGGACCGAGTGACCGAGTGGCTGAGTGCCCAGGGGACCGAGCGACCGAGCGGCCGGGAAAACCGCTCGATCCGCCCCCCCGGGCCGGGCTACGGTCGGCCCATGGCCTTCACCAAGACGTCGTACGTCTGTCTGCCCTGCCGGGCCTCGTACAAGCAGCCGTGGGCCGGTGACCACGCGCGGCACTGCCCGCGCTGTGCGGAGCCGCTGATCCACGCGGGCTCGGCCTTCGCGGCCCCGCGCCGTCGGGACACCGCCGCCTGGCGGACCCTCTCGGTGCTGCTGAACGCAGGCGTGAACTTCCACAAGAGCTGCTGCGGCGGCCCGGGTTACCGCCCGCGCACGCTGTTCGAGGTGCGGGAGCGGATGGCGTACGCCCGGCGGACGGGCGAGCCGTTCGCCCGCGCGCTGACCCGGCCCGAGCTTCCCTGACGGCCGGTCAGCCGCCCAGCAGCGCCCAGGCCACCGAGGCGACCTGGACGGTGGCCTCGTCCCGGCTCGCGCCGGGCAGGCCGATCGCGACGGGTACGGCCAGGCCGTCCAGCAGGGCGCGGAGCTGGACGGCCCGGTCGGCGGCACCGTCCGCGGTGAACTCGCCGCCCGCCACGCCCTCCTCGATCAGCGCGACCAGGTCGGCCTGCCAGGGCGCCTCGATCTCCAGCTGCCCCTGCCGGATCTCGGCACTCGCGGGGGAGCGGCCCCAGACCTCCAGCCAGAGGATCCAGCGCGGATCGCCCGGCCCCTCGGGCAGGTACAGCTCCGTGTACGCGGCCAGCCGCCGACGGACCGTCAGGGCCGGGTCGGCCAGCGCGGCCCGGCGCCGTTCGCCGAGCTGCTCCTCGCTCCAGCGCAGCGTCTCCAGCAGCAGCTGGTCCTTGCTGCCGAAGTAGTAGAGCAGGTGGCCGGCGCTCATCTGCAGCTGTTTGCCCAGGCCGGCCATGGTGAGCTTCGCCAGACCGTGCTCGGCGATCGCCGCCCTGGCCGTGGCGAAGACCTCCTCGCGCGGCCGCGCGGGGCGCCGCGTCCGTGGCTCCGCCATCTGCCGTTCCTCCTGCTCAGGGATGGGTCCGGCCAGCTTCTCACGGCCCGGTGGCCGGGCGGCTGCGGCAGCGGTTGAACGGAGTGTTTGCAACCAAGTGTTGTCAATGGATGGCGCGGTCACCTAGCGTGGGTTCCATGAGCGAGGACAGCAAGGTGCGGCTCTCCGCCCCGTTCGACGTGCCCGACGCGGCCGAGGAGCACGGGAGGCGGCAGTACCCGGCGCTGCTACGGATCACCGAGCGGCACGCCCACGGCGAGGCCCGGGCCCGCTGGGAGGAGCAGCGGATGCCGCTCGGCCCGGTGGACGCGTGGCGGCGGGTGGTGATGCTGGCCGGTGGCGGTGCCGTCCCCGAGGAGGGCGCGGCGCCGGTCGACGCGGACGATCTGGCGGCGGCGCTGACGCTGGTGCAGTGGGCCCGCGCGGAGGTGGACGAGTGGGAGCTCGGCCTGCTGGAGATGGCCCGGGGCCGGGGGCTGACCTGGCAGCAGATCGCCGTCAACCTGGGCCTCGGTTCGGCCCAGGCGGCCCGGCAACGGCACAAGCGCCTGACTGAACGGGCGCCCGCTCAGTCCGCGGACTGAGCCGCCGTCAGTTCCCGGCGTGCCCCGTCGAGGGTGCGCGGGCGGGCCGCGAGGCGGCAGCCGAGGCAGTCGGGGTGATGGGTGGCGTCCTTGACCCGCCAGTCCCACTGGTCGGCCGGGCGCGGACCGCTCGGCTTGCCCCAGCCCGCCAGATGCAGCAGCCAGGTGGCGAGCGCGCCGCCCAGGACCACGGCGGCGCCGAGCCAGATGCCGGGCGCCCAGGCCGCGCACATCGAGACGCCCGAGGTGGTGAAGCCCACGAAGACCAGGGCGGAGCCGGTCCACCCGGCGACGGTGTGGCCCATGTCGTGATGGCCGTGCATTCCGCTCACGGGTGCACTCCTTCGTCATGCTGAGGGGAGGCGGAAGGAAGCCCGCCGTTTATCTCACGTACTAAGTATCTTAGACTCTAAGGAGATTTCAGGTGGAGGGCAAGCCCCGTCCGGCGGCATCCCCGGCGCAGGCCCTGGCGGCCATGGACCAGCTGATCGCGCTCAGCCTGGTCAGCCAGCAGGACATCGCGCAGCGCCTCGGCCTGGGGGTCACCGACCTCACCTGTCTCGGCCACGTCCTGGGTGCGGGCGAGCACCCCATCACCGCCGGCGAGCTGGCCGAGCGGGCCAACCTGACGACGGGCGCGGTCACCGGCGTCCTCAACCGCCTCGAACGCGCGGGGTACGCCCGCCGCCAGGCCGACCCGGCCGACCGACGGCGGGTCAGAATCGTGGCCGACGAGTCTGCCGCCGTGCGGCTCTACGCGGTCTACGAGCCGTTCTACCTCCGGATGAACGAGCTCTTTGCCGACTACACGGGCGACGAAGTCGCAGTGCTGGCCGACTGGTTCACCCGCGCCACGGGGTTGATGCGCACTCGGCTGGACGAGATCCGCGAGGCCAACCAGGGCTGAACGGGGCCCGCCGTCGGTGCAGCACTGCGCTGGATGGGTTCATCTTTGCTGGTCAGAGCGTTGTGATGGAGTGTCAAGCCGTAGTTGTCTCAAACAAGGCCTTTATATACAAAAAGCACCGTATGCCTTGATTGAGATAGAACGGGAACTCCATGGTCGGCAGTGCCAAGCGTCTGATCGCGGTGATCGTGGCCTGTGTTCTGGCCATGGCCGTGTCCCCGTTCTCGTCCGTCGCCCTGGCCCCGGCGGATCACGCCGTGCCCCAGGCGCGTGCCGCGGCAGGTGCCTGCGTGGCGAAGACGCCGGGCTACAACCAGTGCCAGGTGTTCCGGAGCACCGGTTCCACGCAGACCTTCACACCGCCGGTCGGGGCGACCGCGGTGCGGTTCCACCTGTGGGGTAGCGGCGGCGGCAACGGCCTTGGTGCCACCTCCGGATGGGGTGGTGCGGGTGGCTACACCTTGGGGACCGTGTCGGCACCGTTGGCGTCGTCGTACTCGATCAACGTGCCCGCTGGGGGCGGCGGTGTCTACAACGCGGGCGGCGGCGGCGGTGCGGCCTGGGTCAAGGACGCGGCCGGGGCGCTGTTGCTGGTCGCCGGCGGTGGTGGCGGCGGCGGCCGGGGGGGCACCGGACTCGTGGCGGGCGACGGCGGGGCGGGTGGCGGCACGAACGGTGTGACCGGTGGCGACGGCGCGGGCGGCGCCAAGGGCGGTGCTGCTGCGGCCGGTGCCGTCGGAGGCGCGGCGGGCAACGTCGGTGTCCTCTCGGGCAAGGCGGGGGCCGCCGGCCCGCTCGGGGCCGGCGGTGCGGGCGGAACGGACGGGGGCATCTACTCCAGCAACGCCGGCGGCGGCGGGGGCTCCGGCTACGCCGGCGGCGCGGGCGGCGACGGCAGCCTCGCGGCCCAGAGCGGTGGTGGTGGCGGTGGTGGTGGCAGTGGCTTCGTGGACACCACGAGGGTCCCGGGCGGCACCACCGCCGCAGGCTCGGGGCAGATCGCCGGTGGGTCGACCGACCCGTTCTACGACGCCGACAAGTATGGCGCCCCGAAGGTCGCGGGCGCGGTCGTGGTCGAGTGGAAGATCCCGGCCGTGACGATCACGTCGCCGGAGGAGAACGACAGGATCGGGACCACCACCGAGTTCACCGGGACCGGGATGCCGGGGGCCACGGTGACGCTCACGCGCAGCTCGTCGAGCGTCGGCTCGGCGACCGTCGCGGCTGACGGCACCTGGGTGATCATCGCCTCCAGCCAGAGCACGAGCAGTACCAAGGTGACGTACACCGCGACCCAGACGGCGACCGGGACACAGGCCCTCACCAGCAGCGTCGGTGTCACCGTGGTCAGCACCGGCACCATCACGGGCAACCCGGTGACGCTGATCCAGTCCTCGCAGTACGGCGGCTGCCAGACGAACTACCGGGACACCAAGCAGTTCTACGGCCCCGACAGCTGTGGCACCGGCATCAGTGTGGGGAGCAGTGTCTACGGCGGTTCGGCGTACGCGTCGAGCGGCCCGTACACCAAACCCGTCAATCAGACGCCGACCACAGGCACGGGCACGTCGGCCGACCCGTTCACGATGACGACGGACGTCACGGCCGGCGACGTGCTGCGCCTGTCCCAGAAGGAGTCGTACGTCAACGGTGAGAACGGGTTCCGGGTTGACATCACGGTCACCAACTACGGTGCCACGGCGCAGTCCGGCAACCTGTACCGGGGTGGCGACTGCTACCTCCAGGGTGCCGACTTGAGTTACGGCGCGGTGCTGCCGAGGGCACCGGGGATGGGTAACGGCATCGCCTGCGTGAAGAACTCCGACGGGACCGGGCAGGCGATGATGTTCGTGCCGCTCACCCCCGGAAGCTCCTACTTGGAGGGGCACTTCGGCACGGTCAAGAGCCGGATCCAGGGCGGCCAGGCACTGCCGAACACCTGCGACTGCACGTCCAACGTGGACAGCGGCATGGCCATCTCGTGGCCGTACTCGCTGGCGAAGGGCGAGACGAAGACCTTCAGCTTCGCCACCTACTTCCGCCCGGCGGACGCGAAGCCGATGCCGGCGGTGAAGACGGTGTCGCCGAGCAGGGCGAAGCCGGGCGACACCGTCACCTACACGGTGAAGTTCACCAACCCGAACACCTATCCGGTGACCACCTTCGGTTTCACCGACACGCTGGACAGTCGGTTGGACTACGTCGCCGACTCGACCGAGGGCACGGACCTGGAGGAACCGGCGTTGACCGGCTCCAAGGTGGGCTGGGGCGCGTTCACCACGCTGAACGCCGGTGCGTCGTACACCTTCACCTTCCAGGCGAAGGTGAAGAGTACGGCGACAGGGGGCATCGCCACCAACGACTTCACCGGCGACGGAATCACCGCCCTGTCGAAGGTGGCGCCGGTGCTGATCGCTCCGCTGGCCGGCCTGACGGTGACCAAGACCGTGGACAAGTCGGCGGTGCTGATCGGCGGTCAGGCGGTGTTCACCGTCACGGTGAAGAACGACGGCCCGAACGCGGCGGCCAACGTCGTGCTCACCGACCAGCTCCCGGCCGGTCTCGCCTGGGTGTCGGACGACTCGGCGGGCAAGTACGACAAGACCACGGGCAAGTGGACGGTCGGAGCACTGGCCAAGGACGCCACCGCGACGCTGAAGATCACGGTGAAGGCCAATCAGGAAGGCGACTTCCTCAACGCCGTGACGGTGGTGACCTCGGACACCACCAACGAGAACGTGCTGTGCACGGACGCCGCCAACCCGTCCACCTGCCCGAGCGCCAGGGTCTCGGCGCGCTCCAGCGACCTGGTGATGACCGCGGCCACCGCCCCGAACCCGGTGGCGCCCGGCGGCACCTCCACGGCGACGCTGACCGTGACCAACAACGGACCGTCGACGACGGGCTCCGCGGCGACCGTCACCTTCACGCTGCCGCAGCGCACCACGCTCGGTGCACCGCTCCCGTCCGGCTGCACGGCGGCTGCTGACAGCAGGTCGGTCACCTGCACCGTCGCGGCGGGCCTGGTCAAGGACGCCAAGGCCGTCCTCGCGATCCCGTTGGTCGTCGACTCGAACGCCCCGGTCGCGACCGCGCTCACGGGCGGCTCGGCGGTGGTGGCCCTCGTGGACGACCCGAACACGGCGAACAACACGGCCGCCGTGGCGCTGTCGACGACGGCCAGGGCGTCGAACGACCTGGCGATCACGGTCACTTCGCCGGCCGCCGCGGTGACCCCGGGCACGGCGGGCACCGTGACCGGCACGGTGACGAACCTGGGGCCGTCGGACACCACGTCGGTGTCGACGGTGACCTTCACCCTGCCGGGTCGCACGACGGCCGCTGCGACGCAGCCCTCCGGGTGCACGGTGGCGGCGGACAGGAAGTCCGTGACGTGCGACATCCCGCCCGGGTTCAGGAAGAGCGCCACGGCCTCGTTCCCCATCTCGGTGGTGGTCGATCCGGACGCGCCCCTCGGCACCGTGCTCTCCGGCGGCAGCGCCGCAGTGGTGAACGGCGAGGACCAGCTCGCGACGAACAACCTGGCCGACTTCTCGGTGACGACCGCGGCCACGGGATCGGCTGACCTGTCGATCACGAAGAAGGCCGAGGGCACCACGGCCGTCGTACCCGGCGGGACCCTCGTGTACGACCTCGTGGTGGTGAACGCCGGCCCGTCCCAGGCGACGAACGTGGTGGTCACGGACACGCTGCCGGTCGCGTTGAAGTTCCTCTCCTCGGACGCGGGTTGCACTGCTTCGGGGCAGGTGGTGACCTGCACTCCGCTCGCGACGCTGAACGCCGGTGCGACGAAGACCGTCAAGATCACGGTGCAGTTGGACCCGGCCTACTCGGGCGACGGTTCGGACATCAGGAACCAGGCGTCGGTGAAGTCGAACACGGCCGACCCGAACGCGGCGAACAACACGTCTGATGCGTCGACCGGTGGTCTGCCTGGTCCGGGTCCGGGCCCGAATCCGCCTGCTCCGGTGAAGGCCGATGTGGCGATCACGAAGAAGGCGACGTCGGCCACGCTGGTCGCGCCGGGTGAGTCCTTCGACTACACGGTCACGGTGACGAACAACGGGCCGTCGGATGCGAAGGGGCTGGTGGTCACTGACGCTCTGCCGGCGGTGCTGAAGTTCGTTTCGGCGAGCGACAGTTGCACCGCGTCCGGTCAGAACGTGAGCTGCCCGAAGCTGGCCACGTTGGCGGCCAAGGCTTCAAAGACCTTCACGATCAAGGTGCAGCTCGATCCGGCGTACACCGGTGACGGTTCGGACATTCGTAACCAGGCGAAGGTGGCCACGGACACGGCCGATCCGGATCTGACCAACAACACGTCGGACGCTGCGACTGGTGGTCTGCCGGGTCCGGGGCCCGGTCCGAACCCGCCAGCGCCGGTGAAGGCGGATGTCTCGATCACCAAGAAGGCGGCGGCGACCGCGCTGGTCGCGCCTGGCGAGACGTTCGACTACACGGTCACGGTGACGAACAACGGTCCGTCGCAGGCTTCGGGCCTGGTGGTGACCGATGCGCTGCCGACGATGTTGAAGTTCGTCGCTGCGAGCGACAGTTGCACCGCGTCCGGTCAGAACGTGAGCTGCCCGAAGTTGGCCACGTTGGCGGCCAAGGCCTCGAAGACTTACACGATCAGCGTGCAGTTGGACCCGGCGTATGCGGGTGACGGCAGTAGCGTGAAGAACCAGGCGAAGGTCGCGACCGACAGCGCCGACCCTGACCCGGCCAACAACACTTCGGACGCTGCGACGGGTGGGCTGCCTGGTCCGGGGCCTGGTCCGAATCCGCCGGCGCCGGTGAAGGCCGATGTGGCGATCACCAAGAAGGCGGCGTCGACCACGCTGGTCGCGCCTGGCGAGACATTCGACTACACGGTGACCGTGACGAACAACGGTCCGTCGCAGGCTTCGGGCCTGGTCGTGACCGATGCCTTGCCCGCGATGGTGAAGTTCGTTTCGTCGCCGGATGGTTGTACTGCTGCCAATCAGAATGTGAGCTGCCCGAAGCTGGCGACGTTGGCGGCCAAGGCCTCGAAGACCTTCACGATCAAGGTGCAGCTGGACCCGGCGTATGCGGGTGACGGCAGTGACGTGAAGAACCAGGCCAAGGTCGCCACGGACAGCGCCGATCCGAACCCGTCGAACAACACCTCGGACGCTGCGACCGGGGGTCTGCCCGGTCCGGGTCCTGGCCCGAACCCGCCCGCGCCGGTGAAGGCCGATGTCGCGGTCGCGAAGAGGCCGGCTCTCGCCACGTCGGTGGCCCCGGGGGAGACGTTCGACTACACCGTGACCGTCACCAACAACGGGCCCTCGGACGC
The DNA here is from genome assembly GCF_040296785.1 of Kitasatospora sp. NPDC002040. Lineage (NCBI taxonomy): Bacteria > Bacillati > Actinomycetota > Actinomycetes > Kitasatosporales > Streptomycetaceae > Kitasatospora > Kitasatospora sp. NPDC002040. The sequence continues at coordinate 105,224 of NZ_JBEOXV010000005.1, forward strand.
GAACGGTCTCGTGGTCACCGACGCCCTGCCGGCAGTGCTGAAGTTCGTTTCGGCGAGCGACAGTTGCACCGCAACCGGCCAGAACGTGACCTGCCCCAAGCTCGCGACGTTGGCGGCGAAGGCGTCGAAGACCTTCACGATCAAGGTGCAGCTGGACCCGGCCTACTCCGGTGACGGTACGGATGTCCGCAATCAGGCGAAGGCCGCGACGGACAGTGCCGACCCTGACCTGACCAACAACACCTCGGACGCGTCCACGGGCACCCTCCCCGGTCCGGGCCCTGGCCCGAACCCGCCGGCGCCGGTGAAGGCCGATGTCGCGATCACCAAGAAGGCAGTGTCGGCCACGCTGGTCGCCCCCGGCGAGACGTTCGACTACACGGTGACGGCGACGAACACCGGGCCGTCGGAGGCGAAGGGCCTGGTGGTGACCGATGCCCTGCCGGCAGCGCTGAAGTTCGTTTCAGCGAGCGACAGTTGTACTGCTGTCGGGCAGGACGTGACTTGCCCGAAGTTGGCGACGTTGGCGGCGAAGGCGTCCAAGGTCTTCACGATCAAGGTGCAGCTGGACCCGGCGTACAGCGGTGACGGTTCGGATGTGAAGAACCAGGCGAAGGTCAAGACCGACACGGCTGACCCTGATTTGGCGAACAACACGTCGGATGCGTCGACGGGTGGTCTGCCTGGTCCGGGGCCTGGTCCGAATCCGCCGGCGCCGGTGAAGGCCGATGTGGCGATCGCCAAGAAGGCGGCGTCGGCCACGCTGGTCGCGCCTGGTGAGACGTTCGACTACACGGTGACCGTCACCAACAATGGTCCGTCGCAGGCTTCGGGCCTGGTGGTGACCGATGCGTTGCCAGCGGTGTTGAAGTTCGTTTCATCGCCTGAGGGTTGTACTGCCGTCGGGCAGAACGTGACTTGCCCGAAGTTGGCGACGCTGGCGGCGAAGGCGTCCAAGGCCTTCACGATCAAGGTGCAGCTCGATCCGGCGTACAGCGGTGACGGTACGGACGTGAAGAACCAGGCGAAGGTCGCAACGGACAGTGCCGATCCGGATCCCTCGAACAACACGTCGGATGCGTCGACGGGTGGTCTGCCTGGTCCGGGGCCTGGTCCGAATCCGCCTGCTCCGGTGAAGGCGGATGTGGCGATCGCCAAGAAGGCGGCGTCGGCCACGCTGGTCGCGCCTGGTGAGACGTTCGACTACACGGTGACCGTCACCAACAATGGTCCGTCGCAGGCTTCGGGTCTGGTGGTGACCGATGCGTTGCCGACGATGTTGAAGTTTGTTTCGGCGAGCGATGGTTGCACTGCGACGGGGCAGAACGTGAGCTGCCCGAAGTTGGCCGTGCTGGCGGCGAAGGCCTCAAAGACGTACACCATCACCGTCCAACTGGACCCGGCGTATGCCGGTGATGGCAAGGATGTGAAGAACCAGGCGAAGGTCGCCGCGGACAGTGCCGATCCTGACCTGGCGAACAACACGTCGGATGCGTCGACGGGTGGTCTGCCTGGTCCGGGGCCTGGTCCGAATCCGCCTGCTCCGGTGAAGGCGGATGTGGCGATCGCGAAGAAGGCGGCGTCGGCCACGTTGGTGGCGCCTGGTGAGACGTTCGACTACACGGTGACCGTGACGAACAATGGTCCGTCGCAGGCTTCGGGTCTGGTGGTGACCGATGCGTTGCCCGCGATGCTGAAGTTTGTCTCGGCGAGCGACAGTTGCACCGCGACGGGTCAGAACGTGAGCTGCCCGAAGCTGGCCATGTTGGCGGCCAAGGCCTCGAAGACGTACACCATCACCGTCCAGCTCGATCCGGCGTACAGCGGTGACGGTTCGGATGTGAAGAACCAGGCGAAGGTCGCGACCGACAGCGCTGACTCCGATCTGTCGAACAACACGTCGGATGCGTCGACTGGTGGTCTGCCTGGTCCGGGGCCTGGTCCGAATCCGCCGGCGCCGGTGAAGGCCGACGTGGTGATCGTGAAGAAGGCGGTGTCGACCACGTCCGTGGCCGCCGGTGAGTCCTTCGATTACACCATCACCGTGACCAACAACGGGCCGTCGGATGCGAAGGGCCTGGTGGTTACTGACGCTCTGCCGACGATGTTGAAGTTCGTTTCGGCGAGCGACAGTTGCACCGCTGCCGGTCAGAACGTGAGCTGCCCGAAGCTGGCCGTGTTGGCGGCCAAGGCCTCGAAGACTTACACGATCAGCGTGCAGCTGGACCCGGCGTATGCGGGTGACGGCAGCGACGTGCGAAACCAGGCGAAGGTTGCGACCGACAGCGCTGATCCGGATCTGACCAACAACACGTCGGACGCCTCGACGGGCGGTCTGCCGGGTCCGGGCCCTGGTCCGAATCCGCCGGCGCCGGTGAAGGCCGACGTCGCGATCGTGAAGAAGGCAGCGTCGACCACGGCTGTGGCCGCCGGTGAGTCCTTCGACTACACCATCACCGTGACGAACAACGGGCCTTCGGAAGCCAAGGGTGTCGTGGTCACTGACGCGTTGCCCGCGATGCTGAAGTTCGTTTCGGCAACTGATAGTTGCACCGCGACTGGGCAGGACGTGAGCTGCCCGAAGCTGGCGACGTTGGCGGCGAAGGCCTCGAAGACGTACACCATCACCGTCCAGCTCGATCCGGCGTATGCGGGTGATGGCAGTGATGTGAAGAACCAGGCGAAGGTCAAGACCGACACTGCTGATCCGGATCTGACCAACAACACGTCGGATGCCGCGACGGGTGGTCTGCCTGGTCCGGGTCCGGGCCCGAATCCGCCTGCTCCGGTGAAGGCGGATGTGGCGATCACGAAGAAGGCGGCGTCGACCACGCTGGTCGCGCCTGGCGAGACCTTCGACTACACGGTCACGGTGACGAACAATGGCCCGTCGCAGGCCTCGGGCCTGGTCGTGACCGATGCCCTGCCCGCGATGGTGAAGTTCGTTTCGGCGACTGATGGTTGCACCGCTGTCGGTCAGGACGTGAGCTGCCCGAAGCTGGGTACGTTGGCGGCGAAGGCCTCGAAGACGTACACCATCACCGTCCAGCTCGACCCGGCCTACTCCGGCGATGGCAGTGATGTGCGGAACCAGGCGAAGGTCAAGACCGACAGTGCTGATCCGGACCTGACCAACAACACGTCGGATGCGTCGACGGGTGGTCTGCCTGGTCCGGGGCCCGGCCCGAATCCGCCGGCTCCGGTGAAGGCGGATGCCGCGATCACGAAGAAGGCGGCTTCAGCCACGCCGGTCGCAGCCGGTGAGACGTTCGACTACACGGTGACGGTGACGAACAGTGGCCCGTCGCAGGCTTCGGGCTTGGTCGTGACCGATGCGCTGCCCGCGATGCTGAAGTTTGTTTCGGCGAGCGACAGTTGCACCGCGACGGGACAGAATGTGAGCTGCCCGAAGTTGGCCGTGCTGGCGGCGAAGGCGTCGAAGACGTACACCATCACCGTCCAGCTCGACCCGGCCTACTCCGGTGACGGTTCGGATGTGAAGAATCAGGCGAAGGTCGCGACCGACAGCGCTGACCCTGATTTGGCGAACAACACGTCGGATGCGTCGACTGGTGGTCTGCCGGGTCCGGGCCCTGGTCCGAATCCGCCGGCGCCGGTGAAGGCCGACGTCGCGATTGCGAAGAAGGCGGTGTCGACCACGTCTGTGGCCGCCGGTGAGTCCTTCGACTACACCATCACCGTGACGAACAACGGGCCGTCGGAGGCCAAGGGTCTCGTGGTCACTGACGCGTTGCCCGCGATGTTGAAGTTTGTTTCGGCAACTGATAGTTGCACCGCGACTGGGCAGGACGTGAGCTGCCCCAAGCTGGCGACGTTGGCGGCGAAGGCATCCAAGACCTTCACGATCAAGGTGCAGCTCGACCCGGCCTACAGTGGTGACGGTACGGACGTGAAGAATCAGGCGAAGGTCAAGACCGACACGGCTGACCCTGATTTGGCGAACAACACGTCGGATGCGTCGACGGGTGGTCTGCCCGGTCCGGGCCCTGGCCCGAATCCGCCTGCCTCGGTGAAGGCCGACGTTGCGATCACCAAGAAGGCGGCGGCGGCCACGCTGGTCGCGCCTGGTGAGACGTTCGACTACACGGTGACCGTGACGAACAACGGGCCGTCGCAGGCTTCAGGACTTGTGGTCACTGACGCTCTGCCAGCGATGTTGAAGTTCGTTTCGGCAAGCGACAGTTGTACTGCAGCTGGGCAGGACGTGAGTTGCCCGAAGCTGGCGACGTTGGCGGCGAAGGCGTCCAAGGCGTACACGATCACCGTCCAACTGGACCCGGCGTATGCCGGTGATGGCAAGGATGTAAAGAACCAGGCGAAGGTTGCCACCGACAGCGCTGATCCGGATCTGACCAACAACACGTCGGATACTGCGACTGGTGGTCTGCCTGGTCCGGGGCCTGGTCCGAATCCGCCGGCTCCGGTGAAGGCGGATGTGGCGATCACGAAGAAGGCGGCCTCGGCCACGCTGGTGGCGCCTGGTGAGACGTTCGACTACACGGTCACGGTGACGAACAACGGGCCGTCGCAGGCTTCAGGCCTGGTGGTGACCGATGCGTTGCCGACGATGTTGAAGTTTGTTTCGGCGAGCGATGCTTGTACTGCTGTCGGTCAGGACGTGAGCTGCCCGAAGCTGGCCGTGCTGGCGGCGAAGGCCTCGAAGACTTACACGATCAGCGTGCAACTGGACCCGGCGTATGCGGGTGATGGCAGTGATGTGCGGAACCAGGCGAAGGTGGCCACGGATTCCGCTGATCCGGATCTGACCAACAACACTTCGGACGCTGCGACCGGTGGTCTGCCGGGTCCGGGCCCTGGTCCGAATCCGCCGGCGCCGGTGAAGGCTGATGTCGTGATCGTGAAGAAGGCGGCGTCGGCCACGCTGGTCGCTGCTGGTGAGTCCTTCGACTACACCGTGACCGTCACCAACAACGGTCCCTCGGACGCGAAGGGCCTGGTGGTCACTGACGCTCTGCCGGCCGTGCTGAAGTTCGTTTCGGCGAGCGATGGTTGCACCGCGTCCGGTCAGAACGTGAGCTGCCCGAAGCTGGGCACCTTGGCGGCGAAGGCCTCCAAGACGTATACCGTCACCGTCCAGCTCGACCCGGCCTACACCGGTGACGGTTCGGACGTTCGCAACCAGGCCAAGGTGGCCACGGATTCCGCTGACTCCGACCTGACCAACAACACGTCCGATGCGTCGACGGGTGGTCTGCCCGGTCCGGGCCCGGGGCCGAATCCGCCGGCGCCGGTGAAGGCCGACGTCGCGATCACGAAGAAGCCCGCCTCGGTCACGCCTGTGGCCGCCGGTGAGTCCTTCGACTACACCATCACCGTGACGAACAACGGACCGTCGGAAGCCAAGGGCCTCATGGTCACTGACGCTCTGCCGGCAGTGTTGAAGTTCGTTTCGGCGAGCGATGGTTGCACCGCGACCGGCCAGAACGTGACCTGCCCCAAGCTCGCGACGTTGGCGGCGAAGGCCTCCAAGACCTTCACGATCAAGGTGCAGCTCGACCCGGCCTACACCGGTGATGGCAGTGATGTGCGGAACCAGGCCAAGGTGGCCACGGATACCGCTGACCCCGACCTGACCAACAACACCTCCGACGCGTCGACCGGCGGTCTGCCCGGTCCGGGCCCTGGCCCGAACCCGCCCAACCCGGTGCGGGCCGACGTGGCGATCGTGAAGAAGGCGGCGTCGGCCACTCCGGTCGCGCCGGGTGAGACCTTCGACTACACGATCACGGTGACGAACAACGGTCCCTCGGAAGCCAAGGGTCTGGCGGTCACGGACGCCCTGCCCGTCGCCTTGATCTTTGTCTCGTCGCCTGACGGCTGTACTGCTTCAGGCCAGGACGTCAGCTGCCCGAAGCTGGCCACGTTGGGAGTGAAGGCCTCGAAGGGCCTCACGATCAAGGTGCAGCTGGACCCGGCGTATGCGGGTGATGGCAGTGATGTGCGGAACCAGGCCAAGGTGGCCACGGATACCGCTGACCCGGATCTGACCAACAACACCTCGGACGCGTCGACCGGTGGTCTGCCGGGTCCGGGCCCCGGCCCGAATCCGCCGGCGCCGGTAAGGGCTGATGTCGTGATCGTGAAGAAGGCGGCGTCGGCCACGCTGGTCGCGCCTGGTGAGACCTTCGACTACACCGTGACGGTGACGAACAATGGTCCGTCGCAGGCTTCGGGCCTGGTGGTGACCGATGCGCTGCCGGCCGTGCTGAAGTTCGTTTCGGCGACTGATGGTTGCACCGCGTCCGGTCAGGACGTGAGTTGCCCGAAGCTGGGTACGTTGGCGGCGAAGGCCTCGAAGACGTACACCATCACCGTTCAGCTCGACCCGGCCTACTCCGGTGACGGCAGTGACGTGAAGAACCAGGCGAAGGCGGCCACGGACAGCGCTGACCCGGACCTGGCCAACAACACCTCGGACGCGTCGACCGGCGGTCTGCCGGGTCCGGGCCCTGGCCCGAACCCGCCGGCGCCGGTGAAGGCCGACGTCGCGATCACGAAGAAGCCCGCCTCGGCCACTCCGGTCGCACCCGGCGAGTCCTTCGACTACACCGTGACCGTCACCAACAACGGTCCCTCGGATGCCAAGGGCCTGGTGGTGGCCGATGCCCTGCCCGCCGCGCTGAAGTTCGTTTCGGCGAGCGACAGTTGCACCGCGTCCGGCCAGGAAGTGAGCTGCCCGAAGCTGGCGACGTTGGCGGCGAAGGCATCGAAGACGTACACGATCACCGTCCAGCTCGACCCGGCCTACACCGGTGACGGTACGGACGTACGGAACCAGGCCAAGGTCGTCACCGACACCGCTGACCCGGACCCGGCGAACAACATCTCCGACGGCTCCACGGGCACGCTGCCCGGTCCGAACCCGTTCCCGCCCTCCCCGGTGAAGGCCGATGTCGCGATCGTGAAGAAGGCGGCTTCGGCCACTCCGGTCGCAGCCGGTGAGACGTTCGACTACACGGTCACGGTGACGAACAACGGGCCGTCGGATGCCAAGGGCCTCGTGGTCACGGATGCCCTGCCGGCGATGCTGAAGTTCGTTTCGGCGAGCGATGGTTGCACCGCGTCCGGTCAGAACGTGAGCTGCCCGAAGCTGGGCACGTTGGCGGCGAAGGCCTCGAAGACGTACACCATCACCGTCCAGCTCGACCCGGCGTATGCGGGCGACGGTACGGATGTGAAGAACCAGGCGAAGGTGGCCACGGACAGCCCCGACCCGGACCTGACCAACAACACCTCGGACGCTGCGACCGGCGGCCTGCCCGGTCCGGGCCCTGGCCCGAATCCGCCGGCGCCGGTGAAGGCCGATGTCGCCGTCACCAAGAAGCCTGCGTCGACCACCTCGGTCGCGCCGGGTGAGTCCTTCGACTACACCATCACGGTGACGAACAACGGGCCGTCGGATGCCAAGGGCCTCGTGGTGACCGATGCCCTGCCCGCCGCGCTGAAGTTCGTTTCGGCGAGCGACAGTTGCACCGCGTCCGGTCAGAACGTGTCCTGCCCCAAGCTGGCCACGCTGGCGGCGAAGGCCTCGAAGACGTACACCGTCACCGTCCAGCTCGACCCGGCCTACACCGGTGACGGCACGGACGTCCGCAACCAGGCCAAGGTGGCCACCGACAGCCCCGACCCGGACCTGACCAACAACACCTCGGACGCTGCGACCGGCACCCTGCCCGGTCCGGGCCCCGGCCCGAACCCGCCCAACCCGGCCAGGGCCGATGTCGCCGTCACCAAGAAGCCGGTCGGGACCACCACGGTCGCGCCGGGCGAGACGTTCGACTACACGATCACGGTCACCAACAGCGGGCCCGCCCAGGCGTCTGAGGTGAAGACCACCGACGCGCTCCCGGCGCCGCTGGCGTTCGTGTCCTCGGTCGACGGGTGCACCGCGAGCGGTCAGGACGTGACGTGCCCGGCCCTGGCGGTGCTGGCGGCGAAGGGGGTGAAGACGTTCACCTTCACCGTCCGGCTCGACCAGGACTACGAGGGCAACGGCTCGGACATCGGCAACATCGCCAAGGTCTCGGCCGCCACCACCGACCCGGACCTGTCGAACAACTCCTCGGCCGCCGCGGGGCTGCCCGGCGGCAAGCCCCGCCGCGGTGAGGCCGACCTCTCGATCGACAAGTCGTCCAGCGGCACGGCGGTCGCTCCCGGGGAGACCGTGGACTACACGGTCACGGTGACCAACAACGGTCCCTCGTCCGACAGTTACAACGTGGTGCTGACCGACGACCTGCCGGCCCAGCTGACCTACGTCTCCTCGCAGCCGGCCGGCTGCACCGTGGACGCCACGAAGCGAGCGGTCACCTGCCCGGCCAAGGGGCGCCTGAAGGTCGGTGAGAAGTTCACCTATGTGCTCACCACCCGGCTGGACCCGTCCTACGCGGGCGACGGCAGCGACATCGTCAACCGCGCCGTGGTCCACGCCGACGGCACCGACCCCAACCCCGCCAACGACAAGGACACCGCCCCGCTGCCGGACGGTGGCAAGCCCGCTCCGCACAAGCGCGACCTGGCGGCGCTGGCGCTGCTGTCCAAGGACACCGTCCTCCCCGGCGAAACGGTGAACCTGACCGGCCGGATCAGGAACCACGGGCCGTCGACCCACCACGGCGAGGCCACCTTCGTGGTGACCCTGCCCGGACAGCTCTCCTTCGCCGAGGCGCTGCCCGGTCACTGCACCGCGGACAACCCGCAGCGGGCGACCTGCAAGCTGCCGGTCGGCCTCCTGCCCGAACCCCGCAGCGGGAACCGGGCCGCGCAGGACGGTTACGTGGACACCGGGTTCGCCCTGCGGGTGTCCCCGGACGCCGTGGGCGGCCAGACGTTCACGGGCAAGGTGCGGGTCAGCGACCCGGCCGACCGACTGCCCGACAACGACGAGGACACCTGGACGCTGCGGATCGGAGCGGCCGCCGCCGACCTGGCGCTGACCAAGTCCGCGGCCTACCCGGCCGGCAAGGGCCAGGTCGACCCCGGTGACACGTTCACCTACACCCTCACGACCACCAACCAGGGACCGTCCAGCGCGGTGAACGCCACGGTCACCGACCCGCTGCCTGCCGCCCTCGCCTTCGTCTCCTCGCCGGACGGCTGTACGGCGAACGGACGGACCGTCAGCTGCGGGCCGACCGCCCGGCTGGCGCCGGGGGAGAAGGCGGTCCACCGCATCCTGGTCAGGCTCGACCCCGCGTACGCGGGCAACGGCAGGGACGTCGACAACATCGCCACCGCCGCCTCTGACACCCCCGACCCGGACCGGACCAACAACAGCAACAAGCCCGGCACCAACGGCCCGGACGGTGGCCCGCTCCACACCGGCCAGGCCAGGCCGACGCCCAGGCCCACCCCCAAGCCCAAGCCCCTCCCGGACACCGGCGTCGCCGTGAGCCTCGCGGCTGCGATCGGAACGCTGCTGCTGGTGGTCGGGTTCGCCTGCCTCGGGCTCACGGGACGACGTGGCGGCGGACGAGGAGGACGCGGGCGGCACGGCTCGGCGTGACCGCCGGGCGGCCTGACCGGAAACCGTGCGGGCAGTCCACTGGTGCCGCCAAGCGGCGGCACCGCGATGCCCCGATCGGATGATCGGCCCGGGACGCGGCGGCGAGGTGGCACGCAACCCGTCCCGGGCGCAGCACAGTTGCGGCAAGGGCGCCGCGCGACCCGTGCGGCACACGCTCCTGGAGGTCGAGACGATGGCCAGTTCGAACGCATGGTGGCGGACCGCGCTCATGACCGCAGCGGTACCGACGGCCGTCTGGTGCTGCCCCGTCGTCGCCACGGCCGATGCGCACGCCGAAGCCCCGGCGCCGCCACCGGCGGTGGTGGCGGTGTCGATCGACGCGGGCCGCGCCGAGGCCCGGGCGGGCGGCACCCTCACCTACACCGTCCGGGTCCGCAACGACGGTGACCTGCCCATCGCGGGCGCGGAGATCTCCCAGATGCTGCCCCCCGCGCTCGAACCCCGTACCGCCGGGCAAGGGGGACAGCTCGGCGCCACCGAGGTGACCTGGACGGCCGACCTGCCGCCCCGCCGCGACGTCACCCTCACCCTGACCGCCGGTGTCGCCCGGAACTCCCCTCACGCGGACAAGCTGGTGACCACTGCCTGCGTGCGCACCGAAGCGGGCAAGCCGCTGGCCGGGTGCGCCTCCAGCCGCCTCGCCTGGGTGCAGGAGGACGAATCGCGGCGCGCCTGGCCGATGGCCGTGGCGGCCGGGGTGGCGGTGATCGCTCTGGCCGGGGTGCTGTACGTGGTGCGGGCGCGTCGTCGGCGCCGAGCGGGGAAGCAGATGGCCGAGGCCGACTGACGGCGGCCGTTCCCGAGCCGTCGCGAGCAGGCGGACGGGGTTCCTGGCGGGTCGTCAGATGTTTCCATGGCCGTCGGGAGGTGCGGGTAGCATCCGGTCCGAGCGGTGATGATCACCGCTGGCGACTGGGGGTTTCATGCGTACGTACACCAAGGGCCTGCTGGCCCTTGCGCTCACTTCGGTGCTGGCTCTGACGACCGGGGCCTCGGGGGCATCGGCCGACAGCCGGGGGCTGGAGATCGCCGTTCCGGCCTACGTCTGGCCGGGCGACCCGATGCTCACCGGGCTCCAGGCGGCCTCGCCCGCCGCGTCCGTGGTGGTGCTCAACCCGGGGAACGGGGACACCCCGTTCAACACCGTCTGGCAGGCGCAGGCCGACACCCTGCGCGGCGGGACCGCGGCGACCGGGGCGAAGACGAAGGTGCTCGGCTACGTCCACACCAACAACGCCAACCGGCCGATCGCCGACGTGAAGGCCTCCGTCGACAACTACCTGAAGACCACCGACGGCAAGCTGCACGTCGACGGCATCTTCTTCGACGTGGTCAGCCGCGACTGCGGCCCCGGGAACAGCTCCCGCGACTACTACCTGGCGCTGCGTCAGTACGTGCAGACCACCATCGACGCGATCGACCCGGCCGTCCAGGAGCTGGTGGTCGACAACCCGGGCACCGCCATCGCCGACTGCTACCTGGAGCCCGGCCACCGCACCGCCGACACCTTCGTCACCTACGAGGGCACCTACGCCAACTACACCGGCGCGGGCTGGCTCGGCGGCAACGTCTTCAACCTCACCGCCGGCTACTACTCGGGCGCGACCTTCGACCCGAGCGGCACCGCCTTCTGGCACCTGGTCTACGGCGTCCCCGGCGTCCCGCAGATGAAGACCACCCTCGACACCGCCTTCACCCGAGGCGCGGGCTACGCCTACGCCACCGACGACGTACTGGCCAACCCCTGGGACGCCGCCCCGAGTTGGGGCTTCACCCCGGAGACGACATACGCCGCCACTATCGGCTGACCGTCACCGAACGGTGCGGTGGGACACCCCGGCCCGGGGTGTCCCGCCGCGCCGGCAGGGCGGCGTAGATGTCGCCGGGGTGATCACGAGCCGCAGCAGCCGATGCCGTGGCGGTCCAGCCAGTCGAGCAGGGCGGTTTCCTTACGGAGCAGCTGCTCGCGGTCGTCGGCGGGCAGCGGGGCGAGGGCGTCGACCAGGATGCGCCTGCGGGGGACGTGGACCATGGTGCCCGAGTAGATCCGGCACCCCGAGCACCAGGCGAACCCGATGCACCGCTCGAAGGCGGAGGACTCGGGCGGATGGAAACGGTACTGGTAGGAGCGGAGGGGCTCGTGGCACACCACGCAGATCCAGCGGTCACCGTCGCGGACGGACCAGCCACTGCTCCACTTGCGCCAGGCTTTCCGTCCGTCCGGTGCTCTTCAAGTCGCCATGTGATCATTCTGCCTCGGGGCGGCATCGGATGACATCCGTCTGCGCGATCCGGGGGACTCGACCCGGTGCGCTTCGAGGTGGCGCCGTCGCAGTGGTCGGGGACGGGTCGCCCGGGTGTTCCCAGGTGCTGGGCGACCCGACCCCCACGTGCAGCTCAGTGCTCTGACCGGGAGGAGCGTCAGGCCATCGGCTGCTGCTGGGTGATGCAGTGGATGCCGCCGCCGTTGGCGAAGATCTCGCGGGCGTCGACGAGTTCGACCTTGCGGCCGGGGTAGGCCTCGGCGAGGACGTCGGCGGCGGTCTGGTCGCGCGGGTCGTCGAAGGCGCAGAGGATGACGGCGCCGTTGGCGACGTAGTGGTTGATGTAGGAGTAGTCGACCGGCTCGCCGTCGTCGTCGGTGAGGACGGTGGGGGCGGGGAGTTCGATCACCTCGAGCGTGCGGCCCTGCGCGTCGGTGGAGGCGCGCAGGATGGCGACCAGCTCCTTGCAGACCTCGTGGTCGGGGTGGGCCGGGTCGGGCTGGACGTGGGCGACGACCACGCCGGGGCGGACGAAGGAGGCGACGATGTCGATGTGGCCCCGGGTGCCGAACTCGTCGTAGTCGCGGGTGAGTCCGCGCGGCAGCCAGATCGCCTTGGTGGTGCCGAGCTTGGCGTGCAGCTCCGCCTCGACGGCTTCCTTGGTCCAGTCGAAGTTGCGGCCCTCGCCGAGCTGGACGGTCTCGGTGACCAGGACGGTGCCCTCGCCGTCGACGTGGATGCCGCCGCCCTCGTTGATCAGCTCGGAGGCGAAGCGCTGCACGCCGGTGAGGCCGGTGATCTCCTCGGCGATGTGCTGGTCCCGCTCCCAGCTGGCCCAGGACTGGGCGCCCCAGCCGTTGAACACCCAGTCGGCGGCGGCGAGTTCACCCGCGTCGTTGATCAGGAAGGTGGGGCCGATGTCCCGCATCCAGGCGTCGTCCAGCGGCCGCTCGACCAGCTCGACCTCGGCCGAGACGTAGCGCTTGGCGGCGTCCAGCTCGCCGGTGTTGACCACCAGCGTGACCGGCTCGTACCGGACGATGGTGTTGGCCACCCGGGCCCAGGCCTCCCGCGCGGCGTGCAGCTGCTCGGGGGTTTCGAAGGTCTGGTTCTCGGTGGGGAACGCCATCCAGGTGCGCTCGTGCGGGTGCCACTCGGCGGGCATCCGGAAACCGAGCGAGGCGGGGGTGTTGGTCATGAGGGTGCAGTCCTAAAGGGAGTGGTGGGGGCTGGGCGGTCGGAGGGGGTTCGGAGGAGGTTCAGAGGAAGTACAGGCGGCTGAGCGATACCGAGTCGGCGGGCTCGGAGCGGATCGGGGCTCCGTCCAGCGAGACCAGCCCGGTGTCGGACTCGACCTGGACGGTGCCGGTCCGGGCGTTGCGGACCAGGTCGCGCGGGCCGATGCCCCGGGTGCCGCGGACGGCGACGCGGCGCCTGCGGGTGGGCAACCGGTCGCCGTTGTCGACGGCGGCCCGGGCCACGAAGGCGACCGAGATGTCGGCCGCGGTGGCGCCGTGGGAGCCGAACTGGGGCCCGAGGACCAGGGGTTCGCAGCGGTCGGTGGAGGCGTTCGGGTCTCCGGTGACGCCGTAGGCGGGGAAGCCGCCCTTGAGGACCAGCTGCGGTTTGGCGCCGAAGTGGTCGGGGCGCCAGAGCACGATGTCGGCGAGTTTGCCGACCTCGATCGAGCCGACCTCGTGGGCGAGGCCGTGGGCGATGGCGGGGTTTATGGTGAGTTTGGCGATGTAGCGCAGCACCCGCTCGTTGTCGTCGCCGCTCTCGGTGGTGCCGAACCCGCCGTCCAGCGGGCCGAGTTCGGCTTTCATCTTGCCGGCCAGGGCGAAGGTGCGGCGGACGGTCTCACCGGCCCGGCCCATGCCCTGGGCGTCGGAGGAGGTGATGCCGATGACGCCGAGGTCGTGCAGGACGTCCTCGGCGCCCATGGTGCCGGCCCGGATCCGGTCGCGGGCCATCGCGGCGTCGCCGGGCAGGTCGACCTTGAGGTCGTGGGCGGAGACGATCATGCCGAAGTGCTCGCCGAGGGCGTCGCGCCCGAACGGGAGAGTGGGGTTGGTGGAGGAGCCGATCACGTTCTCGACGCCGGCCAGCTTCAGGACGTTGGGGACGTGCCCGCCGCCGCAGCCCTCGATGTGGAAGGCGTGAATGGTGCGGCCGTCCAGGACCCGCAGGGTGTCCTCGACCGAGAGGCACTCGTTCAGGCCGTCGGTGTGCAGCGCGACCTGGACGTCGTGCTCCTCGGCGACCCGCAGCGCGGTGTCCAGGGCGCGGGTGTGGGCGCCCATGTCCTCGTGCACCTTGAAGCCGGACGCGCCGCCCTCGGCCAGCGCCTCGATCAGCGGTGCCGGGTCGGAGGACGAACCCCGGCCCAGGAAGCCGATGTTGACCGGCCAGGCGTCGAACGCGTTGAACGCGTGCCGCAGCGCCCAGGGGGAGTTCACCCCGACGCCCCAGACCGGGCCGAACTCCTGGCCGATGATCGTGGTCACGCCGGAGGCGAGCGAGGCCTCCATGATCCGGGGCGAGAGCAGGTGGACGTGGGTGTCGATCGCCCCCGCCGTGGCGATCATGCCCTCGCCCGACACGATCGTGGTGCCGGTCCCGACCACCACGTCCACGCCGTCCAGGGTGTCGGGGTTGCCGGCCCGGCCGATGGCGGCGATCCGCCCGTCGATCAGGCCGATCGAGGTCTTCCGGATGCCCAGCACGGCGTCGATCACCAGCACGTTGCTGATCACGATGTCGCAGGTGTCGCGCACGGCGGCCGCCTTGAGGTGCAGGCCGTCGCGCGCGGTCTTGCCGAATCCCGCCAGGAACTCCTCGCCGTGCTGCTGCGAGTCGGACTCGACCCGGACGATCAGGCCGGAGTCGCCGAGCCTGATCCGGTCACCGGCCCGGGGGCCGTGGACGGAGACGTAGTCGTGGGGGGTGATGGCGCTCATGCTGCGACCTCACGGGAGTGGCGGGCGGGCTTCGGGATCGGGCCTCGGGGGCGCTACAGGTCGGGCTCCGCGTCGTCGAAGGCGGTCAGGTAACCGGTGGCGCGGGCCTTGGCCAGGGCCGCCTCGCGGGCGCCGGGGGCGTCCAGTGGCCCGTCGACCAGGCCGGCGAAGCCGATCGCCACCCGGGCCCCGCCGATCGGCACCAGGCCGACCTCGACCGTAGCGCCCGGGTCGAAGCGGACCGAGGAGCCGGCCGGGACGGCCAGGTGGGTGCCGTACGCGGCGGCGCGGTCGAAGGCCAGCCGCGGGTTGGCCTCGAAGAAGTGGAAGTGCGAGGTCACCGAGATCGGCACCGCGGCGGTGTTGTGGACCGGGACGAGCACGGTCTCCTCGACCGGGTCGTAGCCCGCGCCGGGGCCGAGCAGGGCCCGGCCGGGTGCGTCGTCGCCGAGCGAACCACCGCCCCCGAAGGGGTCGTTGACCACCGCGAGCCGGGTGCCGTCGTCGAAGACGGCCTCCACCTGGACCACTGCCACCAGATCGGGCACGCCCGGCAGGACGTCGGCGGCGGTCAGGACGCTGCGCCCGGCCTCGACCGCCTCGGCCAGGCGCCGGCCGTCGCGGGCGGCCTCGCAGACGGCGTCCGCGATCAGCGCGGTCGCCTCGGGGACGTTGAGGCGGACGCCCCGCGCGCGCCGGGCCCGGGCCAGTTCGGCCGCCGTGAAGATCAGCAGCCGGTCCCGTTCGGTCGGTGTCAGTCGCACGGTGCCTCGCTCGCTCGTGCCGGTGGGGTCAGCAGAAGTTAGAACGTCGTTCAAACAACTGCGGCCATTGAACCCGGATAGGGCCGTTGTGTCCAGCCTTGTCGGTTCCAGGGCGTTCGGCGCGCCGGGTGTCGCAACCGTGTATTCGGTACCGGTCATATGACAGGAGCCTGATATACATGGGGGACCGTACACCGAGAGGAGCGCAGCCATGCGCGCAGTCCGCTACACCCGCACCGGTGGTCCCGAGGTCCTGGAGCTGGCCGAGATCCCCGCCCCGCAGCCCGGCCCCGGCGAGGTCGCCATCGACGTCAGCCATGCCGGGATCCACTTCGCCGACGTGCTGTTCCGGCGCGGCCAGTTCCCGATCGGCCTGCCCGCCGTCCCCGGGCTGGAGGTGGCGGGCACCGTCGCCGCCCTCGGCCCGGGGGTGACGGGGCTCCGGGTGGGGGAGCCGGTGGTGGCCGTCCCGACCGGCTTCGGCGGCAACGCCGAGCGGGTGGTCGCCCCCGCCGTCACCACCCTGCCGCTGGACGGGCTCGACCCGCTGCTGGCCGCCGCCACCGCCTGCAACGCCGCCACCGCCGTCGGCACCCTGCGCGGCGCGGCCCGGCTCGCCGAGGGCGACCGGGTGCTGGTGCTCGGCGCCTCCGGCGGCCTCGGCATCCTGCTCGGCCGGCTCGCGACCGCGTACGGCGCCGCACTGGTGGTCGGCGCGGCCGGCACCCCCGAACGCGCCGCCCGGGCCGCCGCCCAGGGCTACCGGCACACCTGCACGTACGCCGAACTGGCCGACCGCGTCGACGGGCTGACGGAGGGCCACGGCTTCGACGTGGTGATCGACTCGGTCGGCGGCGGGCCGCGTGAGCAGGTCCGCGGCCTGCTCGCGGTGCTCGGCCGCCACGTGGTGATCGGAAACGCCGCCGACCAGGACATCAGCCTGGACGCCAACCAGGTCTGGTACGACAGCTTCACCCTGGCCGGCTACAACCTCGGCGGGGTGCTGGCCCGCAGGCCCGACCTGCTCCGGGCCCACCTGGCCGAGGGCCTGCGGCTGGTCGCCGACGGCACGCTCACCCTGGACGTCGAGGAGATCGGCTGGGACGGCGTGGCCGGGGCGCACGCCCGGCTGGAGGGCCGCACCGCCGAGGCGAAGTACGTGCTGCGCACCGCCTGACCCATACTGGTCCGGCGAACGAACCCGGCAAACGAGAGGCCCGGCCGAGATGAGCAGCAGCACCGACCCCGCCGAGCTGTTGGCCGGGCCCCGGGGCGCCCCGCTCCGGCTCGGGCTGGCGATCAAGCAGGCCGAGCAGGCCATGATGGCGGCCAAGGCCGAGGCGCTGCGCGGGCTGGAGCTGACCGTGCCGCAGTACGCCGTGCTGCTCCAGCTCGCCGACCGCCCCGACCGCTCGGGCGCCCAGCTGGCCCGGGGGGCCGCCGTCACCCCGCAGACCATGGCCGGCGTGCTGGCGAACCTGGAGGCCAAGGGGCTGATCGAGCGTCAGCAGTCCGAGGTGCACGGCAAGGTGATGCTCGCCCGGCTCAGCGGCAGCGGGCGCGCCCTGGTGGCCGAGGCGGACGCCCGGGCGGTCGGGGTCGAGGCCGCCCTCTGGTCGGCCTTCGACCCGGCCGAACGCGAACACCTCCGCGCCCTGCTGCTCCGCGCGGTCGCCGCCCTTCAGCAGCCGTAGGCGGGCCAAACCTCCGGACCGCCCCGAAAAGGATCACTTCTGACCCGCTGAGCTCCACTTCACCCCAGGTGACCGGGTACCTACTGTTGCGTAGCCCGACCACTGGGCATGAGGATGGTCGTCAGTATCGGGACGGTCCGCAGGCGGGGGACGCAGTGCGGCCAGCTGTCCGAACGAGGGGTGGGGACGTACGTGATGGACGGGCAGGCGAGGTTTCCGCGGCAGCGGACGGCTTCGAGCAGTGACACGGTTCGGCCCAGGGGCATCGGGGAGGGGACGCCGCCGGTGCACGAGCCCGGCTGCGCCCTGCACCGCAGACTGCACGCGGCGCTCGCCCCCGCCGACCTGATCGCGGTGGGCGCCGTCCGCCGCCGGCTGCGCGCCGCGCTGAACCACTGGGGCGTGCCCGAACTCGCGGACACCGCCGAGCTGCTGACCTCCGAGCTGGTCACCAACGCACTGCTGCACACCGAGCGCGGCGCGGTGCTGGACGCGGTGCTCACCCCCGAGCAGCGGCTGCGGATCGAGGTGCAGGACACCACCACCGGACTGCCCACCCGCCGGACCCCGGGCGAGACCGCCACCTCGGGCCGCGGGCTGATGCTGGTGGAGGCCCTCGCCGACGACTGGGGCGTCCAGCTGCGCGGCGACGGCAAGGTCACCTGGTTCGAGCTCGGCGCCGCCTGAGCCCGGGTGCGGCGCTGTCACGAAAACCGCCGGGACCATTGCCCACGAAGCGCCGATGTGCTGACCTGTGAGGGTCCTGCCCCGCCGACGCCGATTCCCCCGCCCTATCCGTGCTGGTCGGGCGGTACTAGTAATCTTTCGGCAGGATAGTGAGAATGTGTGCCCGGGAAGCAGCGGGGAGAACCGATCCTCGACTGATCACCACCACCCGGCGCACCGCCCACCACTCAGCACAGGGCCATCGCAGTCCGTCCGGACGGCATGGCACGGCAGCGGCAGGAGAAGCATGGCGACAGAGCCCGAGCCGCAGGGGCCCGCACGCCGTACCCCGCCGGCCCAGTCCGCCCGCAGCACGGCGGCCGCCGGTTCGCTCCGGTCCGCCCCGGGCCTGACCGGCGGGCGGATCGTTCCGGCCGCCTCCCGCGGCCTGCCGACCCGTACCGGCGACTCCACCCCCGACTGGCTCGAACCGGCGATGGCCGCCAACGGCATCGGCTCCTTCGACTGGGACATCCGCCGCGACCGGCTGGAGGGGGACCACCGGGCCTGCGCCATCCTCGGGCTCGAACCCGGCCGGTTCGACCGCAGCTCCGGCGCCTTCCTGGCGATGCTGCACCCCGAGGACGCGCCGGTGGTCCGCCGCCGGGTCGAGCGCGCGGTCACCGAGCTGGGCCAGTGCGGTGCCTACTACCGGACGGTCTTCCCCGGCGGCGACCTGCACGCCGTGCGGTTCCGCGGCCGGGTGCTGGCGGACGCCTTCGGGCGGCCGTCCCGGATGGTCGGCTTCGTCTGGGACGCCACCGTCGAGCTGCACAAGCGCGAGCGGGCCGGGGCGATGGCCCAGCTGCGCGAGGAGCGCTCCCGCTTCATCAAGGAGGCCGCCAGGGCGCTCTCCGAGGCCGTCACCGTCCGGGACGTGGCCCGGGTCTTCACCGAGCTGCCGCTGCCCGGCCTGCCGCCGGACGGCCTGGTGCTCACCTCGCTGGAGGCCGGCCGGCTGCAGATCCTCGGCGCCAGCGGCTACCACGAGGGCGACCTGCGGCCGTACGACCGCACCCCGATCGCCCCGGCCCACCCGGCCTCCGAGGCGATCCGCAACCGCGCGCCGATCTTCATCTCCAGCCGGGAGGAGTACCGGGAGCGCTACCCCGACGCCTTCCCGCAGCTGGCCGCGAGCGGCCCGCGCAGCGCCTGGGCCTTCCTCCCGCTGGTCGCCAGCGGGAGGCCGATCGGTGTCTGTCTGGTCAGTTTCGACGACGACCGCGAGCTGGACGCGGACGAGCGCACCCTGCTCTCCACCCTGGGCGGGCTGGTCGCCCAGTCGCTGGCCCGGGCCCGGCTGCACGACGCCGAGCACGAGCTGGCGGCCGGCCTCCAGCGGGTGATGCTGCCGCGCACGGTGCCCTCGGTGCCGGGCGTGACCACCGCCGTGCGCTACCTGGCGGCCGGCTCGGGCCTGCAGATCGGCGGCGACTGGTACGACGTGGTGCCGCTGCCCGGCGGGCACGTCGGTCTGGTGATCGGCGACGTCCAGGGCCACGACGTGCACGCGGCCGGCATCATGGGCCAGCTCAGGATCGCGCTGCGCGCGTACGCGGCCGAGGGGCACCCGCCCGCCGCCGTGATGGCCCGGGCCTCCCGCTTCCTGGCCGACCTGGACACCGATCACTTCGCCACCTGCACCTACGCCGAGGTGAACGTCGACTACGGCGTGGTCTACGCCGTCCGGGCCGGCCACCTCGACCCGGTGGTGCGGCGCGGTGACGGCAGCGCGACCGTGGTGCCCGTGGTCGGCGGGCTGCCGCTGGGCGTCGCGCCGGACGAGGAGTACCGGGTCACCCGGTTCAGCCTGGACCCGGGCGAGACGGTGGTGCTCTGCACCGACGGCCTGGTCGAGTCCCGCGAGATGGACCTGGACACCGGCTTCGCCCGGCTCTGCGCGGCCGTCTCGCAGGAGCTGCCGGGCCGGGACGAGGGTCCGCGGGACCAGCTGGAGGAGCTGGCCGACCGGATCGCCTCGCAGGCCGCCGACTCCACCGAGCGTGAGGACGACATAGCGCTGCTGCTGCTCCGCTGGGACGGCCCGGCGGGCGGCCTGGCCGCCCAGCAGCTGCGCCGCCGGATCGGCCAGGCCGACCTGGCCCGGATCTCCGAGCTGCGCGGGGAGCTGCGCGACGCGCTGCGCCGCTGGGGCGTGGCCGAGCTGGTGGACACCGCTGAGCTGCTCGCCTCCGAGCTGGTCACCAACGCGATCCGGCACACCGACCGGGACGCGATGTTCACCGCGCGCCTCTACCGGGAGACGGTGGGCGGCGAGACCCGGGCCAGGCTCCGGGTCGAGGTGGAGGACGAGTCCGACCTCTGGCCGACCCGGCGCACCCCGGGGGAGCAGGCCTCCTCCGGGCGCGGGCTGATGCTGGTCGAGGCGCTCGCCGACGGCTGGGGCGTGGAGCCGCGCGGCACCGGCAAGCGGATGTGGTTCGAGCTCTGCCCGGAGCAGGCCGCCGAGTAGCCGTCACCCGCTGCGGGGGCGTCAGCCGAACTGCTGCTCCAGGTCCTTGAGCTTCTGCTCCAGCGAGTCCAGCCGGGGCAGCGTCATGGTGTCCTCCTCGGGGGTGAGGTCGACGCTGCGGCGGGCCGGCAGCCCCGGCTGGGCGGCCTTGCCCTCGACCGCCTTGGCGCCGGCCTCCCGCTCTTCGACGGCCGGCTCCTCGGCCGCTATGGCGGGCTCCGAAGTGCCCGCCTCCAACTGCGCCGCGGCGGCCAGCTGCCGGTCGGCCGAGCGGGGCCGCCAGTGCCCGCCGGGCTGGCGCCCGATCGCCCGGATCTCGGCCCGCTCGCGCCGGCTGGCCAGCCGCTGCCGCTCCCGGTCCAGCGCGGCCTGCCGCTTGTCGTCGCGGACCTCCTCGACCGCCTCGTCCAGGCTGCGGACGCCTTCGAGCAGCATCAACGACCAGGCGGCGTACGTCTCCAGGGGAGCGCGCATCCAGCGGACGATCCGGATCTGCGGCAGCGGGCGGGGCACCAGGCCCTGCTCGCGCAGCGCGGCCTTGCGGGTCTGCTTCAGCGCCCGGTCGAACAGGATCGCGGCCGAGAGGGACATTCCGGCGAAGAACTGCGGGGCGCCGGCGTGGCTCAACCCCCGTGGTGCGTGGACCCAGTTGAACCAGGCGGACGCCCCGGCGAAGAACCAGACCAGCAGTCGGGAGCCGAGGGCGGCGTCACCGTGGCTGGCCTCGCGGACGGCGAGCACCGAGCAGAACATCGCGGCGCCGTCGAGGCCGAACGGGACCAGGTACTCCCAGCCGCCGGAGAGGCCGAGATTCTGCACCCCGAAGCCCACCAGGCCGTGGAACGAGAGCGCGGCAGCGACACCCGCACAGCAGAACAGCAGCGTGTACGACGCGCCCCCGTACAGCGACTCCTTGCGGCGGCGGCGCTCCTCGGCGCGCTCCCAGGAGTCGCCCGAACCGGCGGCCGCGGCAGCGGCGGCCCGGGTGCGCAGGAAGGTCACCAGAACGGCGACCACCACCAGACCGGCCACGCCTGTGACGGCCCAGCCCAGTGGAATATCGGACAGTTTCATGGCCGGAACCAGCCTCGCTTTCCTGCCTCGTGATGGCGAGCCACCACTATGGCGGATGCATGCGGTCCATTTGGCTGATTCGCCGTCAATGCACCGAGGAGAGGGAATTCCGACCTGGTTTTCTCCGTACGGTCCGATGAAATGACCGAACTGATTCGAACTTTTTCCGGGCTATTCCGAGCAGATGCGCGGACAGGTCAGACAGGTCTGGTCCGGCCGCACGGTGTAGAAGAGGCAGCAACTCGTCCTGGTCCTGGTCCGGGTGGACTCGGCGGACCCGCTGGGGCGGAAGCCGGCTCCGCCGACGAACGGTGCGTCACTCGGTCCGGGCAGCAGGGCGGACACCTCGGCGGCGGCCCGCTCCTCCTCGCCGAGCAGGCCGCCGAGGAACCAGAGGCCCTCGATCACGTCGTCGGTGGCCATGCCCCAGAGCGTGCGCGGGCCGCGCCGCATGGCCGGGCGGAAGGCGGCCAGCACCGGGGTCAGGTGCTCGGTCAGGGCGGCCCGCAGCTCGGCCCGCAGGGCGGCTTCGTCCGGCACCACCCGGGTGCCGGCGGCACCGGCCGCCGGGTCGTCCGGCAGGCAGGCGAACCCGACCGGTGCGACCGTGAGTTCACCGGCGGCCCGGTTGATCGAGACCCGGTCGACCGGCAGCCGGGGCACCCGGCGCTCCAGGAACCAGGGCAGCGTGAAGGCGAGCGCCACCGGCCAGGTGTACCGGTGCAGCGAGAAGCCGGCCGCCACGTCGGGCCGGAGCGGCTGCCCGTAGTCGGCCAGGCCGAGCTCGGAGTCGAAGGCGACCATCGCCCGGAGCGCGGCCTCGTCCCGGAGCAGCTCGGCGGTGGTGACCCAGCCCGCACCGGTACGGGGCGCGCCCGGGCGGATCCGCAGGTTGGGGAACACCTCGTGCTGGCGGGCGTAACTGCCGGACAGCGGAGGCGCGCTGACAGCGGGTCGGGGTGCGGTGCTGCTCACGGTCATGCTGGCCCCATCGGGACGACCGGAGCTCGACGGAGCCCGGGGACGGCAAGGCGGACCTGCCCGGAGTGGGTCTCCCCGGGCAGGTTAGGCTCACCTTAGCTGATGCCGTCCCCGGCTTCCCGTCAGGCGCGGCCGTCCGGGGCAGCGGCCGGAGCGGGCAGGGGTGTCAGGCGCCGCGCGAGCCAGACCGGTACGCCGCCGAGCGCCTGCACCAGCCGGGCCGCCTCGGCCCGCAGCCGGACCGCCTCGCCGGGCTCCGACACCTCGGCCAGCGCCGCCAGCGCCGGGGCCACCCCGACGGTGAACCCTAGCTCCTCCCGGATCGCCAGCGAGGCCCGGAACCCCTCCCGGGCCCGCTCCAGGTCGCCCGCCGCGAGCGAGAGCGAGGCCAGGTGCCGCCAGGTGTAGGAGCGCAGCAGTTCGTCCCCGCGCTGCCCCGCGCCCTCGTGCGCCCTCCGGTAGGCGATCCAGGCCGCCGTCCGGTCGTGCAGCAGGTTCTCCGCGACCAGTCCCCTTCTGAAGTCGAGCTGCGGGCGGCCGGGCGAATCCGGCGCCAGCAGTGCCGAGGTCCGGCCGAGCGCGGCCTGGGCCTCGTCCAGCCGGTCGCGCGGGCCGAGCACGCTGGCGACGTACGCCAGGAAGCCGCGCGCACAGGTGGCTGCCGCGCGCTGCTCGGTGGAGGTCGCGCCGGCCTCGGCCAGTCGGAGCGCCTGCTCCGCCTGCTCCCAGTGCGCGGCGGTGAACATGCACTGTTCGATCAGGAGTTCGGCTCTGCCGAGTGCGGCCGACGGATCGGTCGCGGCAGCCGGCCTGAGCAGTTCGGCGGCCTCCTGCCAACATCCGCGGGACCGCAGTCGCCACACCGCGTCCGTCTTGCTGCCCCCCAGGGCCGTACCGTGCTCCGACAACGCCACCTCCTTGTGTGCGGTGTCCAGCGAGCGGGCTGCTGTGGCGGCAATTCAACACGGGGCCGAGCTTGTGCACCAGATCACGAGCGGGAGATGATCCGGAACCCTCCGCTCCCCATCGAGTGGTCCAGACCTGTGCAGGAGGGGCGGATCAGGACGTCCAACCCGTCTCCATCAGGGCTTCGGCGGCGCCGTTGGCGGGCTGCGGTATGCCCGCCGGGTCGAGCCGGAAGAGCGCGACCAGCAGTTGTTCGCCCCGGACGGTGGCCTGCTGGGTGAAGCCGGAGAGGGTGAACAGGGCGGCCGCGATCTCCTCGGTGTGCAGTGTCTGCAGCCAGAGGCACTCCACTGTCTTGACGTCGGCGGGGGAGCCGCTGCCGTCCACCTGGGCCACCATCCGGCCGCCCAACAGGGTGACCGCAGCGCTCTCCTGATCCTCCGTCAGCTCCAGGTCGTCGAAGCCGAGCCACTGGAGGTAGCGCGCCGCCGTCAGCACGGCGTCCTCCTGGGTGCGCACCGGGTGCGGCCGGAACGGCGGCCGGTGCTGCCAGGCGGCCGGCTGCCAGTGCGTGCTCTGCGGCGGCACGGACTGCCCGCCGCCGGCGGCTATGCCGGTGAACGGGCGGGAGGAGTACGGGCGTTGGCCCTGCGGGCCGCGCGAGGGGCCGGGGCCGAGCAGGCCGGTGCTCTGCAGGCGCGGGGCGCGGTCCACCGGGAGCCGGACGGTGGCGCCGCAGTTGCAGGTGAACTCCGGCTGCGGCCACTGGTCGTTGCGGCCGCAGTGCGGGCAGCGCATGCTCAGCCAGGAGTCCTCCCAGGACCGGAACCTGATCTGGACCGGGACGCCGCCGCGCAGCAGTGGCACCCGCAGTTGCGCCCCGCAGGGGCAGGGCAGGCTGGGCGGCTCGTACAGGTGCTCGCGGCGGCAGGCCGGGCAGCGGATCTCGCTCGCACCGTAAGGCCGCTCGGCCCCTTGCTCGTTGAAGTCGTCGGGCAGCGGCGCTCCGGGCATTGCTCGCACCGTCCGTTCTGGTCGCCTGGCCGGGGTCGGTACCCATCGTCGCTGATCCACCGGGTTGTTGGCGGGGATTGCGGCAATCATCAGGGAGAGACCAGGGGCACACCAGGGGCGCACACGGGCAGGCTCAGCTGCTGGTCCAGCGGGCCAGATCGGCCGGAGTGTCCAGATCGTCCGGGACGGCGACGTCGCCGCACTCGACCAGCTCGACCTCGGCGGCGTGCGCGGCCAGCAGGGCGCGGGCCCCGGCGTCGCCCGCGGCCCCGGCCGCGGCCTCGGCGAAGTGGCGGGCGCCGATCAGAACGGGGTGCCCGCGCCGGCCGTGGTACGCCGCGGCGGCGAGGTGGGCGCCCGCGAGGTGGGCGGCGAGCAGCCGGGCCACGGCGGCGGGCGTCACGCCGGGGGTGTCCACCAGCATCACCAGGACGGCGTCGGAGCCGGGCGGCAGTGCGGCCAGCCCGACCCGGAGCGAGGAGCCCATGCCGCCCTGCCAGTCGGGATTGTCGACAAGGAGACAGTCGCCGACCTCGGCCGTGGCCCGTACCTGCTCCGCCGCCGCACCGAGCACCGCGACCGTGCCGGTGCAGCCGCCGGCTCGGACCACGCCCAGTGCGTGCTCCAGCAGCAGCTGCCCGTCGTAGCGGATCAGCGCCTTCGGGCGGCCGCCGAGCCGGCGTCCGCCGCCGGCGGCGAGCACCAGGGCTGGAACGGAAGGGAGAGCGGCCATGTGATCAGTCTGCCGCCCGTTCCGGACCCGGCGGACTTGTACGATCACACAGCGCGGGTGGGGGAAGCTGTGCGCCCGACCAGGTCTTCCGCCGCTGGATCTTCCCCGGCCGGGGCCCTGTACTGGGCAGATGGACACCGCACCTCCCCCGCTGGTCGACCGCTACGGCCGGGTCCACACCGATCTGCGGGTCTCCCTCACCGACCGCTGCAACCTGCGCTGCACCTACTGCATGCCGGCCGAGGGGCTGAACTGGCTCCCCAAGGCCGAGGTGCTCACCGACGACGAGATCGTCCGGCTGGTGCGGATCGCGGTCACCCGGCTCGGCATCAGGTCGATCCGGCTGACCGGCGGCGAACCGCTGCTGCGGCGCGGCCTGCCCGGCCTGGTGGCCCGGCTGACCGCACTCGGCCCCGAGGTCTCGCTCACCACCAACGGCATCGGCCTGGCCCGGATGGCGGCCGACCTGAAGACCGCCGGGCTGCACCGGGTGAACGTCAGCCTGGACACCCTGCGGCCCGAGCGCTACGCCGAGATCACCCGCCGGGACCGGATCGCCGACGTGTTCGCCGGCCTGGCCGCCGCCCAGGCCGCCGGGCTGGCGCCGGTGAAGATCAACGCGGTGCCGGTGCGCGGGGTGAACGAGGACGAGATCCTCGACCTGGTCGAGTTCGCGGCTGCGCACGGCTACCGGATGCGGTTCATCGAGTCCATGCCGCTGGACGCCCAGGGGGCGTGGGAGCGGGACCGGATGATCACCGCGGACGAGCTGCTGGCGGTGCTGGGGGAGCGCTGGGAGCTGATCCCGGTCGGGCGGCACGGCAACGCCCCGGCGGAGGAGTGGCGGATCGCCGGGACGGACACCGTGGTCGGGGTGATCGCCTCGGTGACCCGGCCGTTCTGCGGGGGCTGCGACCGGGTCCGGCTGACGGCCGACGGGCAGCTGCGGAACTGTCTCTTCGCGACCCGGGAGTCCGATCTGCGGGCGCTGCTGCGCGGCACCGCGGACGACGGCGCGATCGAGCAGGCCTGGCGCAACACCATCGCGCTCAAGGGGCCCGGGCACGACATCAACTCGGCCGACTTCGTCCAGCCGGACCGGCCGATGTCCGCCATCGGCGGCTGACCCCGCCTCAGGTGCACTGGGCGAGCATGGCCTTCTTGTCGGCCGGGGTGACCGGGAGCCGGTACTTGAGCGAGACCTGGGCGAAGCGGACGGCGTAGGAGCAGCGGACGGCCTCGTTGGCGGGGAGCCACTCGGCGGGGCCGGAGTCGCCCTTGGCGGCGTTCTGGGGGCCGTCGGCGGGGATCAGGTTGAGCGGGTCGTTGGCGATCTGGACCCGCTTGGCCTTGTCCCACTTGGCGGCGCCCATCTGCCAGTCGTAGGAGAGCGCCATCACGTGGTCGATCTGGATTTTGCTCGCCTGCTGCTTGGTCCACTGGACGGTCTTGCCGGTGTACGGGTCGTAGATGGTCATCCCGGTCACCACGCACTTCGAAGCGTCCTTGTGCTCAAGGGACTTGCCGTCCCGGGCGAGCAGGTCGTCGCGGGTGCCGCAGTCGTTGTGGCCGAACGGGACGCCGTCCACGTTGTCGGTCCACGGCGGGCCGAACTGGTCCCGGTCGTAGCCGGCCTTGCCGCCGCTCTCGGCGGTGGCCACCTGGGTGATCAGGTCGCGGGCGGCCTTGCGGTCCTCGGTCGAGGTGATCGGGCCGAGGCCGGGCTTGGTGCCGTCCGGGTTCTGCAGCGGGTTGGTGCCCAGGGCGGCGGCGGGGGCGGCCCGGTCCTGGGAGCTGCCGGTGCTGCTGCAGGCCGCCAGCGCCGGTGCGGTCAGGAGGAGGAGAACGGTCGCGGACAGGGTGGTACGGCGGGCGCGCACGGAGTTCTCCCCCGGGTGGTGGGCTGGACGGCTGACGGTGCACCAGCAGACCAGCCGTCCCACGGGGGGTCAAGTCGGCGCGACGGCGCACCGCGCAGGTGCGTGGAGGCTCACCGCGCGGATATCCGGATGCCCGGGCGGGAGGGGGGTGATACTTCTGTGCGGTGAAGATGAAGATCGTAAGATCGCCCCGACGTTTCGCGGCAGCGGCAGCGGCGGCCGCGACCGCCACCGCCGTGCTGCTGAGCGGTTGTTCCGGCGCCGGCACTCCTGCGGCCGACTCGGCACCGACGCCGACCGCCACCGTCGGCACGGCCGCCGCCCCCTCGCCGAGCCCCACCCCGAAGCCGTCCGGTGCGGACGACCCGGCGCTCCAGCCGTTCTACGGACAGCAGATCGTCTGGGCCGCCTGCGCGGACAGTCCGAAGACGCCGAAGATCGACGAGGCGCAGTTCCAGTGCGGGAAGCTGCGCGTCCCGCTGGACTACGAGGCTCCCGCGGCCGACGCGATCGAGATCGCGCTGTCGCGCCGTCAGGCGGCCCGGGCCGACCAGCGGGTCGGCTCGCTGGTGGTCAATCCCGGCGGGCCGGGCGGTTCGGGGGTCGGGCACCTGCAGCACTCCGCGCTCTACCGCGAGGGTGTGCTGCGGGACCGGTTCGACGTGGTCGGTTTCGACCCGCGCGGCGTCGGCGACAGCGCGCCGGTGCGCTGCCTGGACGACAAGGCGCAGGACGACTGGGACAGCAGCGACTCCCGCAACGGCACCCGGGGTTCGACCCTGGCGGGCGGCTGCGCGGCCGGCGCCGGCAAGCTGCTCCCGCACGTCGGCACCCGGGACGTGGCCCGGGACATGGACGTGCTGCGGGCCGCGCTCGGTGAGCCGAAGCTCAACTACCTGGGCTTCTCGTACGGCACCTACATCGGCACCCGCTACGCCGAGCAGTTCCCGGACCGGGTCGGCCGGGTGGTCCTGGACGGTGCGGTGGACCCGACCACCACGGTGTTCGACAACACGGTGCTGCAGACCATCAGCTTCGAGAAGTCCCTGAACGCCTTCGCCGCCGACTGCGTCGAGCGCACCGGCTGCAGCCTGGGCAGCGACCCCGCGAAGGCCGCCGGGAAGCTGGCCGCCTTCCTGGACGGGTTGAAGGACAAGCCGCTGAAGACCCCGTCCGGCCGTCAGCTCACCGCCTGGTCCGGCTGGACGGGCACGATGACCGCGCTCTACGGGGACAAGGACAACTGGGAGTACCTCCGCTCGGCGGTCGCCCAGGCGATGAAGGGCAACGGCTCCCAGCTGCTCGCCCTGGCCGACAGCTACTACGGCCGGGAGGCGGACGGCAGCCACGGCAACGGCGCGGACGCCTACGCCGCGATCTTCTGCGCCGACCCGATGGCCGCCCCGCCGACCGAGGCGCGGTTCCAGGCCGCGAAGGAGCAGCTGCACCAGCAGGCACCGCTGATCACCGCGCACTTCGCCGACGAGGACCTGTTCGACCCGGACTGCCGGTCCTGGCCGTACAAGCCGACCGAGCAGCTCAAGCCGCTGGGGCCGACCGGGAGTTCGCCGATCCTGGTGGTCGGCTCCACCGGTGACCCGGCCACTCCGTACGCCTGGGCGGAGAAGCTCGCGGGCATGCTGACCAACGGCACCCTGCTGACCCGGGAGGGCGAGGGGCACACCGGCTACGGGAAGAACGCCTGCACCAAGGACGCCGTCGACGCCTATCTGACCACCGGACAGGTGCCGGCCAAGGGCACCCGCTGCAGCTGAGACAGCCGGGTGCCCCCGCCGGAGCGGGGGCACCCGGGCGGGTCAGCCGGCGGTCAGGTCGTAGACCGTGGTGCCGCCGACCGTCTTCGCCGTGAAGGTGGACGCGACCCAGTCGGCGATCTCGCTGGACTGGCTGGAGCCGCCCCGCCCGCCGCCGCCCATGCCGCCGCCGCCGATGAACCAGTGCACCTTGCCGTCCCGGACGTACTGCTTGAACTGCTCCAGGGTCAGCGAGGGGTCGGAGCCGTTGAAGCCGCCCAGGGCCATCACCGGTGCTCCGGTGGCGAGTTGGTAGCTGGCCTGGTTCTGCGAGCCGACCGCGGCGGCGATCCAGGTGTACCGGTCGGCGTCCTGCTTCAGCAGGTCCGCCAGCTCGGTGCTGACCTGGGCGCCGTTGATCAGACCGCCCATGCCGCCGCCCATGCCGCCACGGCCGAGGGTCTCGCCGGGGCCGCCCTGCGGGAGCTGCCCGGTGGGCATCCGGCCGCCCTGGCCGCGACCCGTGCCGCCGCCCTGCGGAACCGCCCTGGCACCGGGCGGCAGCTGGCCGCCCTGGAAGATCATCCCTCCACCCGGCCCGTAGAGGGCGAACCGGCCGCCCGGGCCGCCCTTGCCCATCGCGCCCTCGACCCGGGGCCCGGCGGTCGGGATCGAGCCGGTGTGCGCGGTCGAGACGGTGTCCACCGCGTACGCGGCCGGTCCGCCGAGTGCGGCGGCCAGGGCCACCAGCCCGGCGACCGCACCGATCCGTCCGGCCACCCGGCCGGGCACCTGGGCGGCGGCGACCAGGGCGACGGTGGTGAGCAGGCCGCCGACCAGCACCGCCCAGCGCAGCCAGGGCAGGAAGTCGGTGCTGCGCCCGAGCAGGACGAAGCCCCAGACGGCGGTGCCGCCGACGGCCAGCGCGAGCAGCCCCGCGTACGGCAGCCGCCTGCGGGCCCGCCAGAGTCCGTCCACGCCCATGCCGACCAGTGCGGCCACCGCCGGGGCCAGCGCCACCGTGTAGTACTGGTGGAAGATGCCGGACATGTAACTGAACGTCAGCGCCGTGCAGAGCAGCCAGCCGCCCCAGACCAGGAACGCGGTCCTGGCGCCGTCGGTGCGCGGGGCGCGGCGGGTGGCCCAGAGGCCGACCAGCAGCAGGAGCAGCGCGGCGGGCAGCAGCCAGGAGATCTGGCCGCCGATGTCGCCGTCGAACAGCCGGGTGATGCCGGTCTGCCCCCAGTTGCCACCGCCCTGGCCGCCACCGCCACCGCCGACGCTGCCGGTCTCCTCACCGGTCAGCCGGCCGAAGCCGTTGTAGCCGAAGGTGACGGAGAGGAAGCTGTTGTCCTGCGAGCCGCCGATGTAGGGCCGGGCCGACGCTGGGGTGAGCTCGACGATCGCCACCCACCAGCCGGCCGAGGCGATCATCGCCCCGGCGCCGTACAGGAGTTGGAGCAGTCGGCGGCCCAGGCCGGTCGGGGCGGCCAGCAGGTACACCAGGGCGAAGGCGGGCAGCACCAGGAAGGCCTGCAGCGTCTTGGTGAGGAAGCCGAAGCCGAGCATCACGCCGAGGAACAGCACCCAGCGCGTGCTCGCCGTCTCGGTGGCCCGCACCAGGCCGTACGCGGCCAGGGTGAGCAGCAGCACCAGCAGTGCGTCCGGGTTGTTGAAGCGGAACATCAGCGCGGCCACCGGCGTGAGCGCCAGCACCGCGCCGGCCACCAGGCCGCCGAGCGGGGAGAACCGGCGCCGCACGGTGGCGTACACGGTGCCGACGGTCGCCACGCCCATCAGCACCTGCGGGGCCAGCAGGGCGAAGGAGTTGAGCCCGAACAGCCGGACCGAGAGGGCCATCGGCCAGAGCGACATCGGCGCCTTGTCGACGGTGATGAAGTTGGCCGCGTCGGAGGAGCCGTAGAGGAACGCGGTCCAGTTCTGCGAACCGGCCTGCACGGCGGCCGAGTAGAAGGAGTTGGCCCAGCCGGAGGCGCTCAGGTTCCAGCAGTAGAGCAGCGCGGTGGCGGCCAGCAGGCCGAGCAGCGCGGGGCGGGCCCATGCCGGGTCGTCCGGGCGGCCGCGCCAGGCCCGGGCGGGCAGGGTGCGCAGCCGGCCGGCCCAGGAGGACGGCCCCTTGGGGCCGACCGCCGGGAGTCCGACCGGCGGGAACAGCGGTTCGACCGTGGCCGTGGCCGGCGGCGCCGGGGTCTCCGGCGGCGGGTAGTTCGCAGCCTCGGGCCACGGTTCGCTGGTGGGAGGAGGGGAACTGGTCGTGGTCATGGGGGCTACGCTCGGTCGCCCCGCTGAGATTTCTGTGAACCGCAGCTGTGAGCCCGATCAGGAATTGGCCGGAAGGCCGCTCAGACGGGCTGAACCGGTGTCAGCTGCCGCCCGAGCCACTCCAGCGCGGGCGGGATCTCCCGGGTCCAGGTGTGGAAGTTGTGGCCGCCGCTGTCCAGGGTGATGGTGGCCACCTTGGTCGGTGCCCTGAACGCGGCCACCATCTGCTGGGTGGCAGGGTAGTTGTACTCGTTGTAGCTGGTGGCCAGCAGCAGCGAGACAGCCGGCGGGGGCGTGTTCCGGAGCCGCCAGAGCAGGTCGTTCTCCTGCTCCAGCCGCTGGTCGCCGCCGAACAGGTCCCCGGTGGTGGCGTCCTGCGGCGCGCTGTAGTAGCCGGAGAGCGAGATCGCGGTCCGGTACGAATCCGGCTTGCGCAGCGCGAACTTGAGCGCGCAGTAGCCACCGGTGGAGTTCCCGATCACGGCCCGCTGGGCCGGCTGCTCCGAGACCCGGTAGGAGGAGGCCAGTGCCTTCGGCAGGTCCTCGGTGAAGTACGTCTCCACCTGCGGCCCGTTCGGGATGTCGATGCACTCGGTGTCCCGGTTGCCGACCACGGTCGGACGCATCATCACCAGCACGGTCGGCGGCAGCTTCCCGGCCTCGACGGCGGCCAGGGCCGAGGCCGGGTACGCCATCAGCGAGATCAGCTTCTCCGCCGAGCCGGGGTACCCGGCCAGCACCAGGGCCATCGGGAACCGCCGCTCGGCGAAGCCCGGCTGGAAGTACTGCGGCGGGAGGTAGACGTAGGCCGCGCTGCTGATCCCGGTCGTGGCCCCCTTGATCTCCACCTGCTGGATCAGGCCCGAGCGCTCCCGGGAGGAGCCCTGCGAGGAGTACACCTTCTGCTCGCCCTGAACGGCCACCGGCTTGCCGGGCTGCTGGTCGACCACCGTGCCGGGCTTGCCGTCGGTGCCGAGCAGGTCGCTCCAGGTGGTGTAGAAGCCGAAGTACGAGTTGGCCACCAGGCCCATCGCGACCAGCAGGGCGACCTGGGCGGCCAGGAAGGCGCCGACGCGTCCGGTCCAGGACCTCCACCCCCGACCGGCCAGTTTCGGCCAGAGCCACATGGTGGCGAGGAAGGTGAGCACCGCGAGGACGACGGCGATGATCTGGATCGGGGTTCCGGTCAGGCTGGGCACTTGCTGATCGTAGATGAGAGGTTCCTGAGAGTCCGTCGGGCCCCCGGGCCGAGCGGTCGGTGCGTGGGCGGCGCTTCGGGCCCGTGCTATAAACGGCCCCATGAGCGAAGCCCTGGCCCGGCGGCCCGCCACTCTCGAGGATGTGGCCCGAGCCGCGGGCGTGTCCCGGTCCACGGTGTCGCGGGTCATCAACAACATCCGCAACGTCGACCCGGAGCTGCAGCAGACCGTCCGGGACGCGGTGGCTGCCACCGGGTACGTCCCGAACGCCGCCGCCCGCGCCCTGGTGACCCGGCGCGCGGGTGCGGTCGCGCTGGTGGTCTCCAGCTCCGCCGGGCAGGAGGAGATCTTCACCGACCCGTTCTTCGGGCGGGTGGTGGGCGGGGTGATCGGCGCGCTGCGCCCGCTCGGGGTGCACCCGGTGCTGATGCTGGCCGACGACCCGGCCGCCCGCGAGCAGGTGCTCTCCTACCTGCGCCAGGGCAACGCGGACGGCGCGATGCTGGTCTCGACCCGGGCCGACGACCCGCTGCCGGGCCGGCTGCTCGAAGCCGGGCTGCCCACCGTGCTGTTCGGCCGTCCGGCCGAGCCGCTGCCCGGGCGGCTGAGCTGGGTGGACCTGCGCAACGTGGACGGCGGCCGGCTGGCCGCCGAGCACCTGCGGGCCCGGGGCTGCCGACGGATCGTCACCGTCGCGGGCCCGGCGGCGATCTCGGCCGGGGCCGACCGGCTGGCGGGCTTCCGCGCGGTGCTCGGCGACGTCCCGGTGGCGGAGGGCGACTTCGGCCGGGCCAGCGGGGTCCGGGCGATGGAGCGGCTGCTCGACGAACACCCGGACCTGGACGGCGTGTTCGCCGCCAACGACCTGATGGCGCGCGGTGCGGTCGCGGTGCTCACCGAGCGTGGCCGCCGGGTGCCGGAGGACGTCGCGGTGATCGGCTTCGACGACAGCAGCGCCGCCACGGTCGGGCTGCCCACGCTCACCACGGTCCGGCAGCCGGTGGAGCAGATGGCGGCCGAGATGACCAGGATCCTGCTGGAGCGGATCGACGATCCGCTGGCGGGGCCGGGGTCGGTGCTGTTCGAGCCGGAGCTGGTGGTGCGGGAGTCGGCCTGACCCTGCGCGTCGTTCCGGGGCCGGGGCGGGGCCGGTCGTAGGGTGACGGAATGTCACTGACGCGGCGGGCGGCGCTGACCGGGCTGGCGGGTGCGGCCCTCGCCTCCTGCGACGGCGCCGGGCCGAGTGCGGTGCCGTCCCCATCCGCTTCCGCTTCCCAGGCCGCTTCCCCGTCGGCGGTGCCTCCCGGCCCGGTCGCTCCGCCCGGCCGGGACGCGGTGGTGGCCGAGTACGGCGGCGCGGTGCCCACCGAGTGGGGGCTCGACGTGACCGGTGTGGTCCGCGGGCTGCCCGGCGGGCAGGGCGTGGCGCTCACCTTCGACGCCTGCGGCGGCCCCGGCGGCAACGGGTACGACCGGGACCTGGTCGGTACGCTCCGGCAGTACGCCGTGCCGGCCACGCTCTTCGTCAACTCCCGCTGGGCCGAGGCGAATCCGGACGTACTGCGGGAGCTGGCCGCCGACCCGCTGTTCGAGCTCGGCAACCACGGCACCGCGCACCGCCCGCTCTCGGTGAACGGCCGGTCGGCGTACGGCATCGAGGGCACCCGGGACGCGGGCGGGGTGTACGACGAGGTGATGGCCAACCACACCGCGCTGGCCGCGCTGCTCGGCCGTCCACCCCGGTTCTTCCGCTCCGGGACGGCGCACTACGACGAGGTGGCCACCCGGATCGTGGCCGAACTGGGCGAGCAGGTGGCCGGATTCACCGTGAACGCGGACGCCGGTGCGACCTTCACCGCCGCCCAGGTCCACCGCGAGGTGGCGGCGGTGCGGCCGGGCGACGTGGTGATCGCGCACGTCAACCGGCCGGGCCACGGGACGGCGGCGGGCTTCGCGACCGCGCTGCCCGGGCTGGTCGGCCGGGGGGTGAAGTTCGTGCACCTCTCCAAGGGTGGGTGAAACCGGTCTAGTCCACTATCGTTCCGGTAGCCACCGGGAGGGCCGATGATCAACGCCGCGCAGAGCCGCACCATCCATGCCGGACACGCGTCGGGGGAGGTGGTCCGCTGCGGGGTGTCCGACGCGATGCTGGCCGAACTCCCGGTCTCGGTCGTGTTCTTCTACGACCAGGAACTGGACCCGGACCGGCTGGCGGCCGGACTGGCCGAGGCCCTGCGGCAGGTGCCGCTGTTCGGCGGCCGGCTGCGGAGCGGACCGGAGGGTCTGGAGATCGTCTGCTCGGACGCCGGGGTCCCGCTGGTGACGGCGGACGCGGCCGAGACGCTGCCCGAGGCGATGAGCCGGATGACGCTCGGCTCCTCCGGCTACGTCGACCACGTCGAGGCGAACCGGGCCCAGTCCGGTGAGGCGCCGCTGTTCACCGTGAAGGTCAGCCGGCTGGCCGACGGGGGGACGGCGCTGGGGTGCTCCTGGCACCACGTGATCGGCGACGTGCAGAGCTTCATGACGCTGATGCAGGCCTGGTCGGCCGCGGTCGAGGGCGCCGAGCTGCCGGAGGTCGGCATCGCCGCCGACCGGGAGGCGTTCCTGGATGCGGTGCTCCCGGCCGAGGACTCCGGGCGGCTCGGCTTCCGGATCCCCGAGCCGGCCGAGGCCGAGCTGCTGGCACACGAGTTCCGCACCGCGCCGCGGGCCAACCGGACCGTCCAGGTCTACTTCACCGACGCCGAAGTCGCGGCGATGAAGCGGGAGTTCGGGGAGGCCACCGGGCAGCGGCTGTCGTCCAACGACGTGCTGGCGGCCCATGTGGTGACCACGGTGCGGGAGTTGGACGAGGACACCGAGGCGCGCGACCTGCTGCTGCCGGTCAACGTCCGGCGGTACCTGGGCATCCCGGCCGGGCAGCTCGGCAATCTGCTGGGCGAGGTGCTGCTGCGCTGTCCGGTCGGGGAACCGGCCAAGCTGGCCGGGGAGATCCGGTCGGCGGTGGACGGGTTCGCCACCGGGCACCTGAGTCTGCGGACCAACCGGGACTTCCTGGCCTCGGTCGGCCGGGAGCGGCTGTCGGAGTGCGTGCCGCTCGGCTTCGACCCGGCCAACAAGACCTTCACGCTGTCCAGTTGGAGCCGGGCCGGGGTCTACCAGGTGGCGTTCGAGGGGCACCGGCCGCTCGCCTTCAGCCCCGGTGCGAGTGTCCAGCTGCCGTGGGTGGCCTGGATGGTGGAGGGCTTCTCGGGTGCCGGCCACCTGCTCACCGTCGTGCTGCCGACCCGCCTCTCCGCCCGCCTGCGCGGGGAGGAGGGGCGGGCCGCCCTGCACCGTTACCGTGATCCGGACGAGCGGCTGCCGGAGCTCGCGGTGCAGATGAAGAAGCTGGCGTGAGGCGCCGGCCGGTGGCCCCGGGGGAGCCGGGGCCACCGGCGGTGCGTCACGGGTAGGAGACGACCACCGAGGGGGTGGTGCCGGTGCCCGAGGTCGGGGCGCCGATGTCGTTGATCACGTGGTTGTACTGGCCGTTGCCGCCCAGCGAGACCACCAGCAGGTCGTGGAACTTCACGCCCGGCTTCACCGGTGCCTCGAAGCCGTGGTCCTGACGGATGGTCGGGTCCACGTTGTAGTAGCAGTAGCTGCCCAGGCCCCAGCCCTCGTGGGTGGTGACGTTGTCACCGACCTTGTAGGCCGCGTACCCCTGGACCGAACCGTTCTGCACGGCCGCCTGGTTGGGCGCGTCGTAGGACTTCTCGTTCTGGAAGAAGATGGTCTTGCCGTTGTTGCCGTACCACTGCACGTCGTACTTGTTGAAGTGCTCGACGAACAGGCCGGTGGCCAGCACGTCGTCACCGTTCACGACCAGGCCGTAGTCCGAGCGGTTGGTGTCCCAGCCCCAGCCCTCGCCGTGGTCGGCGCGCCACAGCCAGGTGTGGTCGATGATGGCGTCGTCGCTGTTCACCACGACGGCGGTGGTCGCCTTGCCGGCGCCCGCGCCGCCGACCCGGACGAAGACGTCCTGGACGGTGGTGGGGTTGGCGCCGTGGTCGGCCGAGGAGTTGGCCGGGCCGACCTCCAGCAGGGTGGCCGAGTTGACCGGGCCGGCGTCGATCAGGAAGCCCGCGAGCTTGACCCCGTCCACGTCGGCGACCTTCATCGCGGTCACCCCGTTGTCCGGGATGATGGTGGCCAGGCCGAGGCCGAGCACCACGGTGTCCGCGCGGTTCACGTTGATGGTCTGGTCGACGTGGTAGACGCCGGGCGTGAACAGCAGGTTGAGGCCCTGGGCCAGCGCGGCGTTGATGGTCGCCGCGGTCGCACCGGGCTTCACCACGTAGAACTGGCTCAGCGGGATCGAGCTGCCCTGCGGGGTGCCCGCCCAGGAGACGCCGCTGGCGTTGGTCCGCTTGGCCGGGGTGAAGACCTTGTACTCGTTGCCGTCCAGGTAGAGGAACGGCTTCTCCCGGGAGACCGGGGTGGTGTCCAGCGTGGTGTACGGCGGGTTCGGGAACGCGCCGCCGGCCGGGGCGCCCTGGACGCCGGAGAAGACCTGGTTCCAGACGCCGTTGCTGAAGCCCTGGATCGTGCTGTCCCGGGTGTACCACTGCTGCTGCGAGTAGTTGCCGACCGAGCCGTCGATCTTGCTGTCGGCGATGTAGCCGCCCGAGGCCCAACCGTAGCCGCTGGGAGCGAGGTTGAGGCCGCCCTTGACGTGCATCCGGCGGAACGGCGCGGCCTGCGAGACGGCCCAGCGGTCGGTGCCGTTGACCGGGTTGACCGCGAGGTTCTCGGCCGAGCGCCAGAAGTTCTGGGTGGCGTTGCCGTTGAACCAGCCGGCGTCGACCGTGACGTCACCGTTGATGTTGGTGTCGTCGGGGGAGAGGCCGAGGCCGGAGATCGAGGTGTAGAACCCGATCTGCGCGTTGAGGTTGTTGTAGGTACCCGGCTTGAACAGGAACTGGTAACGGCCGGTGCCGAACTGCGCCGACTCCTGCTGGGCGAAGACCTGGTCCAGCTTGGCCTGGATGTTCGGCGTCGACGGGTCGAAGACGATCACGTTCGGGCCCAGGTCGCCGCCGCCCGGGAGCTGCGGGACGCTGCCGCCGCCGGTGTTGACCTGGAACTCCCAGAGCGAGTAGCCGTAACCGGTGCCCCGGGTCTGGCCGTTCATCCGGACGTA
The DNA here is from genome assembly GCF_040296785.1 of Kitasatospora sp. NPDC002040. Classification (NCBI taxonomy): domain Bacteria; kingdom Bacillati; phylum Actinomycetota; class Actinomycetes; order Kitasatosporales; family Streptomycetaceae; genus Kitasatospora; species Kitasatospora sp. NPDC002040. The sequence goes on from NZ_JBEOXV010000005.1 coordinate 142,685, forward strand.
CCGGCCGGAGCCGCTGACGTCGAGGCTCTCGACGCCGCCGGTGCCGTTGGTGGTGGTACGGACGGTGGTCCAGCTGGAGCCGTCGTTCGAGGTCTGGAGCTGGTACGACTTCCCGTACGCGGCCTCCCAGTTGAGCACGACGCGGCAGATCTGCTGGACCGAGCCGAGGTCGACCTGGAGCCACTGCGGGTCGCTGGCGGCGGAGGCCCAGCGGGTGCCGGCGTTGCCGTCGGTGGCCAGGGCCGCGCCGGTGCCGCCGTTCTCGGTGGAGGAGGCGGTGGTCGGCTTGCCCTGGGCGGCGTTGGCGGTGCCACAGGTCGGGGGTGTGGCGCCGGTGGTGCCGAAGACCTGGAACTCCCAGAGCGAGTAGCCGTAGCCGGTGCCCCGGGTGATGCCGTTCATTCTGACGTACCGTCCGGAACCGGTGACGTTGATCGTCTCCAGGCCGCCGGTGCCGGTGGTGGTGCTGTAGACGGTGGTCCAGCTGGAGCCGTCGGCCGAGGTCTGGAGCTGGTACGACTTCCCGTACGCGGCTTCCCAGTTGAGCACCACCTTGCTGATGGTGGCGGTGGCGCCCAGGTCGACCTGGAGCCACTGCTGGTCCGTTGCGGCGGAGGACCAGCGGGTGCCGTTGTTGCCGTCGACGGCGAGACCGGCGCCGGTGCCGCCGTTCTCGGTGGAGGAGGCGGTGACGGTCTTGCCCTGCGAGATGAGCGTGTCTGCTGCGTTGGCGGTGGCGCCGGGTAGGGCCAGCACTGCTCCGGAGAGCAGGGCCAGGGTGGTGGTGGTCGCGGCAATACCGCGTGCCGAAGTGAGCCTCACGGGCTTCTCCTGCGCTGGGTGGGGTGGGGGTGGGGGAGGCGCAGCGGCGGACTGACGCGCCGTCGGAATATCTCGGAGAGCGCTCCCCGAGGGGAGTGTGGGGGGCTCAAACTCCGGCTGTCAAGGGCTTGGTGAGCGTTCTGCCGCTGCCGGGGCCGCCCGGTCCAGGGGCTGGGGGAACGGCGGTGTCGCCGGGTGATCGGGTCGGCGGACCGGGCCTGACCAGCCACGTTGGCGCAGCGTTCCGGAGGCTGCCCCGCCGTTCCCCGAGCCCCTGGCGGTGCGGCTCAGGGGCGGGCCGAGATGTCTCCGCCCGAGTCCAGGAAGCGGGACAGCGGGAGGGTGGCGGCGCCGACGGTGACGGCGTCCGGGCCGAGGCGGCCGAGTTCGATCGAGGTCTGCTCACGCGGGAAGCGCAGCGCGTACGAGGTGGCTGCGTCCTGGATGGCAGGCAGCAGGCGGGGGCCGAGCAGCAGGCCGGCCCAGCCGCCGATGATGATCCGCTCCGGGTTGAACAGGTTGACCAGGTCGGCGATGGCCGCGCCGAAGTACTCGGCGGACTCGGCCAGCAGCGAGACGGCCGAGGCTTCGTCACGTTCGGCGGCGGCGAGCAGGGCCGCCAGGCCCTCCTTCTCCGAACTGCCGGGCGGCGCCTCGCCCCAGCGCTCCACCAGCGCCTCCGCGCCGACGTAGGCCTCCAGGCAGCCCCGGGAGCCGCAGCGGCAGAGCCGCCCGCCCACGTGCACCTTGGTGTGCCCCCACTCGCCCGCGCTGCTGGTGGCGCCCCGGAAGCGGGAGCCGTCGGCGATCACGCAGGCGCCGACACCGGAGCCGAAGAGCGCGACCACGGCGTGCCGGGCGCCCTGGCCCGCGCCGAACCACATCTCGGCCTGGCCGAGCGTCTTGGCGCCGTTGTCCACGTACAGCGGCAGCTTGGTGCCGGCCCGCAGCAGCCGGCCGAGCGGGACGGCGTCCCAGTCGACGGTCTGGCTGTGCACCACGATGCCGAGGCCGTCCTCGCCCGGGTCGCCCTGTTCGACGATGCCGGGGACGCCCACGCCCACGCCCAGCACCTGGGACTCCTCGATGCCGGTGCGTTCCAGCACCTCGCCGATCCCGGTGAGCATCAGCTCGACCACGTGGTCGACGTCGTGGCCGTGGTCGGAGAGCGGGTGGTCGCTCGCGGCCAGCTCGGTCAGGGCCAGGTCGAACAGTGCGACCCGGACCTGGGTCTCGCCGACGTCCACCCCGATCAGGTGGGCCCGGTCGGGCGTCACCTGGAGCAGGATCCGGGGCCGCCCGCCGTCCGATTCGACCGATCCGCACTCCTCGACCAGGCCGTCCGAGATCAGTTCGCCCACCACGTTGCTGACCGATCCGCCGCTCAGTCCGCTGATCCGGCCCAACTCCTGTCTGCTCAGCGGACCTTCGAAATACAACCGATGCAACAGGGTGGATCGACTGCCCCGTCGCAGGTCACGGACGGTCTGCTTGCCTCGCTCTGCCATCTTGTCTCCCTCCTGATCCGAATCTATCGCTGCACAGACTCTTGACGCCAGCTTTTCTCACACGTTAAATCACGGTCCGAAGTAAGCATCAGAGCTGGCAACTTCACCCCCCATCCCCACCCACTCGTCCGAGAGGGACACGGTCATGCGCATCAACCGTCTTGCTGCGGCCACCGCCCTGGTTTCCGTCCTCACCCTGACCGCCTCCGCCTGCGGCGGCGGTTCGACTTCCGGAGGCGGCGACAACAGCAGCCCCAAGACTCTCACCTACTGGGCGAGCAACCAGGGCACGAGCCTGGAGAACGACAAGCAGGTCCTCGAACCGGAGCTGAGAAAGTTCGAGGCGCAGACCGGCATCAAGGTGAAGCTGGAGGTCGTGCCCTGGTCCGACCTGCTGAACCGGATCCTGGCCGCCACCGCCTCCGGCCAGGGCCCCGACGTGCTGAACATCGGCAACACCTGGTCCGCCTCGCTGCAGGCCACCGGCGCGCTGCTGCCGTTCGACGACGCCGCCTTCGGCAAGATCGGCGGCAAGGACCGCTTCCTGCCGTCGACCATCGCCTCGGCCGGTGCGGCCGGCAAGGCCCCGGCCGCGGTGCCGCTCTACTCGATGGCGTACGGCCTGTACTACAACAAGAAGCTGTTCGACGCGGCCGGCATCAGCAAGCCCCCGGCCACCTGGGACGAGCTGGTCGCGGACGGCCAGAAGCTGACCAAGGACGGCAAGTACGGCCTGGCGATCGAGGGCGGCAACGTCTCGGAGAACGTCCACCACGCCTTCGCCTTCGGCAAGCAGCACGGCACGGACTGGTTCGACGCGGCCGGCAAGCCCGCCTTCGCCACCCCCGAGGCGGTCGCGGCGATCAAGCAGTACGTCGACTTCATCGCCAAGGACAAGATCGCGGCCCCCGGCAACGCCGAGTACGCGGCCAACCAGTCGGTCACCGACTTCGCCAGCGGCAAGGCCGCGATGCTGATGTGGCAGGCCGCCGGTGCCTCGCTCAAGTCGCACGGCATGAACCCGGACGACTACGCGGTCGCGCCGATCCCGCTGCCCGCCGGTGCCACCGGTGGCAAGGCCACCAGCTCGATGGTCGCGGGCATCAACCTGGCGGTCTTCAAGAACAGCAAGAACACCGACGGTGCGCTGCAGTTCGTGAAGTTCATGACCAGCAAGGACGAGCAGGTCCAGCTCAACAAGACCTACGGCTCGATCCCGCCGGTCAAGGACGCCCAGGCCGACCCGGCCTTCGCCACCCCCGAGCTGAAGACCCTCTCCGAGGTGCTGGCCACCAGCGCGGCCCCGCTGCCGCAGGTCGCCAACGAGAGCCAGTTCGAGACCCTGGTGGGCACGGCGGTGAAGAACCTGCTGGCCGCTGCCGCCGCCGGCAAGCCGGTCACCGAGGAGTCCGTGAAGGCGGAGCTCACCAAGGCCCAGCAGCAGATGCCGGCCTAAGGGCCGCTGGCGGTCGGGGGGCGGCGTCGCGACGCCCGGGCTCTCCCCCGGACGGCTTCTCCTCAGTCGCCGAAGCTCCGCTGCTACTTCTTCGTCGGCGCCGCCCGGACTCGGCCCGGGCGCCGCTCCTTCACCCACCCCCCAACCGTCAGAGGCCCTTTGCCATGACTCGACAGCGACTTGGCCGTTCGAAACTTGGGCGCATCGGCCTGCCCTACCTGCTCCTGCTCCCGGCGCTCGCCCTGGAGTTGCTGATCCACCTGGTCCCGATGGTGGTCGGCATGGTGATGAGCTTCAAACAGCTCACCCAGTTCTACATCCGGGACTGGTCGGCCGCTCCCTGGTCCGGCTTCGACAACTACCGCGTGTCGGTGGACTTCTCCGCCCCGATCGGCCAGTCGCTGCTGAACTCGTTCTGGGTCACCTGTCTGTTCACCGCCCTGGCAGTCGGGTTCTCCTGGCTGCTGGGGACGGCGGCGGCAGTCTTCCTGCAGGAGTCGTTCCGGGGCCGGGGGCTGCTGCGCACGCTCTTCCTGGTCCCGTACGCCCTGCCGGTGTACGCGGCGGTGATCACCTGGTCCTTCATGTTCCAGCGGGACACCGGCCTGATCAACCACCTGCTGGTGGACCAGCTGCACCTGCTGGACGAGAAGCCGTTCTGGCTGATCGGCGAGAACAGCTTCACCGCCCTGGTGGTGGTGGCGGTCTGGAAGACCTGGCCGTTCGCCTTCCTCACCCTGATGGCCGGCCTGCAGAACATCCCGCGCGAGCTGTACGAGGCGGCGGCGATGGACGGGGCCGGGGTCTGGCAGCAGCTGCGGAAGATCACCCTGCCCTCGCTCCGCCCGGTCAACCAGGTGCTGGTGCTGGTGCTGTTCCTGTGGACCTTCAACGACTTCAACACGCCCTACGTGCTGTTCGGGAAGTCCGCACCGGAGCAGGCCGACCTGATCTCCATCCACATCTACCAGTCGTCCTTCGTCACCTGGAACTTCGGCGCCGGCTCGGCCATGTCGGTCCTGCTGCTGCTCTTCCTGCTCCTGGTGACTGCTCTCTACCTCTTCTTCACCTCGCGCCGGAGGGACGCCGATGCTTAAGCCGCCCCGGTCCTTCCTCTGGACCCGCCGGATCTTCCTCACCCTGCTGACCGTCTTCACCCTCACGCCCGTGCTGGTGATGGTCAGTTCCTCGCTGAAGCCGCTGCAGGACGTGCAGGGACCGTTCCGGTGGTTCCCCAGCGAGCTGACGTTCCGTCCGTACCTGGACATCTGGAGCACCGTTCCGCTGGCCGACTACTTCGTCAACTCGCTGATCGTGTCGATCAGTGCGACGGTGCTCTCGGTGCTGATCGCGATCTTCGCGGCCTACGGGGTGAGCCGGTACCGGTTCCGCGGGCGGAAGCTGTTCACCGTCACGGTGCTCTCCACCCAGATGTTCCCCGGCATCCTGTTCCTGCTGCCGCTGTTCCTGATCTTCGTGAACATCGGGAACGCCACCGGCGTCGCGCTGTACGGCAGCCGGGGCGGGCTGATCCTGACCTACCTGACCTTCTCGCTGCCGTTCTCGATCTGGATGCTGGTCGGCTACTTCGACTCCATTCCACGGGACTTGGACGAGGCCGCGGCCGTGGACGGGTGCGGTCCGCTGCGCACCCTGGTGCGGATCGTGGTGCCGGCCGCCACCCCCGGGATCGTCGCGGTCAGCGTGTACGCCTTCATGACCGCCTGGGGCGAGGTGCTGTTCGCCTCGGTGATGACCAACGAGACCACCCGCACCCTGTCGGTCGGGCTCCAGGGCTATGCCACCCAGAACGACGTGTACTGGAACCAGGTGATGGCCGCCTCCCTCGTGGTGAGCGTGCCGGTGGTCGCCGGATTCCTGCTCCTGCAGCGCTACCTGGTCGCCGGACTCACCGCCGGGGCCGTCAAGTGACCCTCTTCGAAAGGCAGACGATGGATCTCAGTGCTCTCCCCGACGACTTCCTCTGGGGCGCGGCGACCGCCGCCTACCAGATCGAGGGCGCGGTGAACGAGGACGGCCGGGCGCCCTCGATCTGGGACACCTTCTCCCACACCCCCGGCAAGGTGGACAACGGCGACACCGGCGACGTGGCGTGCGACCACTACCGGCGCTGGCCCGAGGACCTCGGCCTGGCCGAGCAACTCGGCCTGGGCGCCTACCGGTTCTCGATCGCGTGGCCCCGGGTGGTGCCGCTCGCCGACGGCCGGGTGAACGAGGCCGGCCTGGCCTTCTACGACCGCCTCACCGACTCCCTGCTGGAGCGCGGGATCACCCCCTTCCCGACCCTGTACCACTGGGACCTGCCGCAGGCGCAGCAGGACCGGGGCGGCTGGGCCGTGCGGGAGACCGCCGAGCGGTTCGGCGAGTACGCCGCCGTGGTGGCCGACCGCCTCGGTGACCGGATCACCCACTGGGCCACCCTGAACGAGCCGCTCTGCTCGGCCTGGATCGGCCACCTGGACGGCAAGATGGCCCCGGGCATCACCGACCTGGCCACCGCCGTCCGGGCCTCGTACCACCTGCACCTGGGCCACGGCCTGGCCGTGCAGGCGCTGCGGGCCGCGATCCCCGGCGCGCAGATCGGCATCGTGAACAACCTCAGCCCGATCGAGGCCGCCTCCGACCGCGAGGAGGACCGGGCGGCCGCCGTCCGCGCCGACGGCCACATCAACCGCTGGTGGCTGGACCCGGTGCTGGGCCGGGGCTACCCCGAGGACATGGTCAAGCTCTACGGCGTCGACCTGCCGGTCCAGGACGGCGACCTCGACCTGATCGGCGCCCCGCTGGACTGGATCGGACTGAACTACTACTTCCGCCAGTTCGTCGAGGACGACCCGACCGTCTCGGCCCCCGGCTTCCGCCAGGTCCGCGGCCCGAACGCCGAGCACACCGCGATGGACTGGGAGGTGCACGGCCCTGGCTTGGAGCAGCTGATCCTCCGGCTCTCCCAGGAGTACGGCGTCCAGAAGATCTACGTCACCGAGAACGGCTCCGCCTACCAGGACACCGTGACCGCCGACGGCGCCGTCCACGACCCGGAGCGCACCGCCTACTTCGAGCAGCACCTGGCCGCCTGCGCCCGCGCGGTCGCCCAGGGCGCCCCGCTGGCGGGCTACTTCGCCTGGTCGCTGCTGGACAACTTCGAGTGGGCGTACGGCTACGACAAGCGCTTCGGTCTGGTCCACGTCGACTACGAGACCCAGCAGCGCACGGTGAAGACCAGCGGCCACCGGTACGCGGAGCTGATCCGCAGCCACCGCAGCCGCTGACCCACCGACTCAGGGGGCCTGATCACCGATCAGGCCCCCTGAGGGCTCTCCCGGCCGAGCCGCCGGACGGCGGGCAGGCCGAGCATGGCGCCGAGGCAGAGGACGGACATCACCGCGGCGAAGACCAGCACCCGGTCGGCGCCGACCGCTTCGGCGACCGGGCCCGACAGGGCGCGGCCGAGCGGGATGACCATGATGGAGCCGGCCACGTCGTAGGCGGAGACCCGGCTCAGCACGGCGAGCGGGATGTGGGTCTGCACGCTGGTCGCCCACATCACGCCCCAGAAGGCGAAGCCGCAGCCCGCCAGCACGCCGGTGCAGGCGGTCAGCGCGAAGTTCCAACCCAGGGCAGGGGCAAGCGGGTTGAGGGCGAACAGGAGCATCGCGACGGCGCCCGCGACCAGCGGACGCCGGGGCCGGACCCGTAGGCCGAGCAGCCCGCCGAGGATGGTGCCGGCGCCGTCCGCCGCGGCGATCCAGCCGTATCCGCCGGCGCCGTGCTGCTCGGTCAGCAGCACCGCCCCCAGCGGGACGGACGGGCCGAACACGAACAGGCCGTAGACCGACCAGACCAGGATCACGCCCCACAGCCAGGACCGGGCCCTGAACTCCTGCCACCCGGTGGCCAGTCGGCGCCAGATCGGCTCGCCGTTGCTCTCCTGCGGGGTGGCCAGCCCGCGCAGCGGTGCCAGGCCCAGCGCGCTGACCGCGAAGGCCAGGGCGATGGCGAGGAAGGAGTACTCCACGTCCCAGCAGGCCACCAGCAGTCCGGCCAGCCCGGGGCCCAGCAGGGTGCAGACCGCCTCGGAGATCCGCAGCAGCGCGTTGGCCGCCTGGATGTCCTGGGCGACCTGCGGCACGACGCTGGCCAGTCCGGGCTGGAACATCGCGGTCGCCGCGCCGCTGAGCGCCAGCAGCGCCATCACCTGCCAGAGCCGGAGGTCGGTGGTGAACAGCAGCACCGAGAGCGTGAGCATGGCCGCCATCCGCACCGCGTCGGCGCCGACCATCATCACCTGCGGGGTGAACCGGTCGGCCAGCACGCCGCCGAACAGCACCAGCAGGACGACCGGGGCCATCCAGGCGGCGAGCGCGTAGCCGACCCCGCTGGCGCCGTAGCCGGCGCCCACCACGGCGGTGGTGAGCGAGACCATCAGCATGCCGTCGGCCAGCAGCGAGGCACTGCGGGCGGTGAAGAACAGCCGGAAGTGGGCCGACCGCCAGGGGCTGGGGAGGGCCGCCGGCGCCGCCGGCTCCTGACGGGCCGTGATGTCGTCAATCGTCATGTCCAACCGGCCGCTCCCGGCCGTTCCCTTCCACGAGGACCTGCTGCTGCGCCCAGGTGCCGGCTCCGGCCGGGGGGTCCTGGACGATGACGTAGCGGTGCGGGGCCAGCACCCCGGGACGGCCCGGGAGGGCCTTCATCAGTGCGGTGTGCGCCCCGGCCGGCGTCAGCACGGTGTCGCCCGCCGCGATGTACGCGGTGAGACCGGGGCCGCCGTCCGGCCCGACCGGATCGTCGGCCGTGACGTGCACCGGCAGCCCGCCGAGTGCGGTGCCGAGCGCGCGGGCCACGGCGGGTGGCGAGACCCAGCAGCCGTCCACCCCGGTCCAGTCGGCACCGCGCTCGGCCGGGCGGACCCCGGTCAGCCCGGTGAGCGAGTCGAACGGCACGTCCACGGTGCCGACCGCCTCCAGCAGGCGGACCAGGCCGAGCAGGAAGTTCTCGGCCTCCTCCCGGGTGAACAGCGCGGGGTCGGCCCAGATGCTGAGGTGCAGCAGCGGATCGTGCTGGTACGCGAACGCCAGCACCCGGGTCGGCAGCACCTGGTCCGGCCCCCAGCTCAGCTCCAGCTCGGGTTCGGCGCGGTCCCAGTCGGCCGTCGAGACCAGGGTGGCGGGGAGCGCGCTGACATCGTTGAAGACCACGTCGCGGGCGAAGCTGCTGCCGCGTTCGAAGGTGGTCCGGTCGATCATCTCCCACAGGCGGACCGAGTCGAAGGTGCTGTGCCGGTAGGCGTTGAGCGCGGCACCCCAGGCCTTTCGCAGCAGCGCGTCGAACGACGGCACCGCCAGGTCGAGCCGGAGCAGCGCGTCCTGGGACAGGGTGCCCACCGTGCGGGCCAGCCCCGCCTGGAACCGGTTGGACGTCGGCACGGCCACCACGCAGGAGGTCTGGCCGGCCCGGTGGCCGATCAGCGTGCACCAGGCCGTCAGCAGCACGGTGGCGGGCGGGGAGCCGGTGCGCCGGGCGGCCCGGGCCAGGGCCAGGGCGGCCCGCCGGGAGCGGAGGGTGAGCTGCGGGTGCTTGCCCTCGACCCCCTCGGCGCCCGGCTCCGCGAACACGGCCTGCGGCCCGGTCCGGATGATCTGCTCCCAATGCCGCAGTGAGGACTGCGACTTGCGCTGGCCCTCCGGGGTCGCCTCCGCGGCCGCGAGCTCGATCGGGGTGAGCGCGGTGAGCGGCGGCAGCTCCCGGCCGGCCAGCAGCGCGAGCCACTCCTCCCGGAGGACGGCGATGGCACCGGCGTCGGCCACGGCGTGACTCGCCGCCAGCACGGTGTAGGTGGGCGCACCGGCCGCGGTGATGACGGTGAGCCGGAGCGGGAACTCGCGGTCCAGCCGGAACCGGCCGTGCCGGGCCTGGCGGGCCACCGACTCGGCGTACCGCCAGGAGTCCTCGGGGAGCACCTGGTGGTCGACCACGGTGAGCGTGAACTCGCCTTCCGCCGCCACCACTTGCTCGCTGTGCAGGCCGTCGGGGCCGAGCGCGAAGGTGGTCCGCAGCGCCTCGTGCCGGAGCACCAGTGTGCGCAGGGCCTCGACCACCGACTCCAGCCGGGTGCCGGCCGGGACCGGCCAGACGTCGTGGATGTTGATGTGGACCGGATCGTCCCGCAGGATGCAGCGGATCATGTTGGCCTGGCCGATCGTGACCGGGCCCCGGCGTTCCGCACCGCCCGAGTAACCGGCGGTCACGGTGAAGGTGTTCGTCGAGGTCAAGGAGTCACGCCCACTCGCGGAGCAGTCGGCTGAAGAACCCGGGAGCGGGTCAGGGCCGCCCAGGCGTCGATCAGCAGGGCGTAGTCCGCCATGTCCCGGGCCGCCCGGTCGAGCAGCTCCTCGCGGCGGGCGGCGAGCAGGTCGGCGGCGGCGGTGTACCGGCCGCCGAGCCGGCGGTAGCAGCGGTCGAGCACCTCGAGCCGGTCGGCGTTCCCGGTCCGGTCCAGCCGGACACTGTCCCGGACGAACCCGGCCACCAGCTCGGCGCGGACCAGGCCCTCGGCATCGAGCAGGGCCGCACCGACCCCGGCCAGGCGGGTGTACACGGCGTCGAGGTACGGCGTGGCGAGGAAGAACTTGGCCAGCCGGACCTGGTAGGCGAGGAAGCCGCGGTCGGTACGGCGTTCGCCGGTGTGGTAGTTGACGATGTGCCGGTTGTGCAGGACGCCGGGCAGCTGCGCCCGGTGCACCAGGTTGATCAGGAAGTAGTCGCTGCCGATGGTGTCGGTGGCGGGCGGCAGCGGGAGTCGGCCGTACACCTCCCGGCCGAAGGCGATGTTGCACATGTCGACCTGGTTCGGGCTGACATGGGTGAGCGTCGTGTGGTCGCCGAGGAACTCGGCCGCCCCGGCGCCCCGGAACGACTCCGCGATCAGGTTGTTGCGCCAGATCTCCGGACAGCCGGTCGGGATCGACAGGCCGACCACCTCGCGGTAGACCTCGGGATCGAGCCGGTTGATCTCCTCGAGGTCCACCGACATCTCGCCGACGAAGGAGCCGCCGACCATGGCCACCGGCCGGTGCGCGTGCGCCGGTGCCAGCCTGCTGCGGCTCATCAGCGGTGCCACCTCGGCGGCCGGGCGGCCCAGCGCGGCGAGTTCGTGCCTGATCGGGTGGACCGGCCTGCGGTCCAGCTCCTGGTAGCGGCTGTCGGAGTCCCGGCGGTGCACCGAGGTGCAGCCCAGGTGCTGGGCGAACAGGAAGGCGCGGTTGGTGCAGGCGCCGTAGGACACCCCGGTCGGCAGCATCAGGTCGAGCACCCGGTCGGCCTCGGCGACCCCGGACCGGCCGATCACCTGCCGGAGGAAGGCTCGCTGTTGGGCCCCGTCGAGGTGGTGCACGACCACGCCGGGCGCCGGGGCGAGCGCGGCGACCGCCTTCCGGTGCCCGGCCAGCGTCTCGGCGTCGGAGGTGTCCAGGATCAGCAGGTGCACCTCGACCCCGAACCGCCGGGCGCCGTACGCCGCTTCGGCCGCGGTGGCCGCGATGGTCTCTGCGCAGGCCCGGTCGGTGGGGAGGGTCAGACAGACACGGCGCACGAGGACGCTCCGCTCTGCTCGCCGGCCGCGGGGGTCCCGACCGGGTCGTGCCAGGAGGTGAGACCGAGCAGGCGGCTGCCCAGGGAGTCGAGTTCGGCCGTCGGGTAGCGCTTGGACTCGTGCAGGACGGGGTCGCCGACCAGGGTCCGGTTCCAGCGCGGGGTGCGCAGGTGGCGCCAGGAGTCGACCCGGGACCGCCGCAGCTGCTCGTGCTCCTCCAGCGCCGGCATCATCGACAGGTACTGGACCGCCCGCACCCCGCGCTCGGACAGGTTGCGCGCGACACCGTGGGCGAGCAGGCCGTTCCAGATCAGCAGGTCGCCGGGGTTCAACTCGGGCCGGACGACCGGGAGTACGTCGCGGTCCACGGCGGGACGGAGCGGGTCGCGGCCGGCCGGCTGGGCGATCTTCCACTGCTCGAACTGCCGGAACAGCTCGGGGTCGCACTGGAAGCCGCCGGTCTCCGCCCGGGTGTGGTTCAGCGCGATGATGCCCTGGACCCGCTGCGGCGGGACGCCGAGGGTGGTGTCGATGTCCCAGTGCAGCTCGATGTCGAAGCCCTTGTCGGTGCGCTCGATCAGGGCGCGGTCGCGGTTCCGGACGTTGGGCGGGTTGAGGTTGAGGCGGTCCAGGGTGACCCAGAGCTCCTCGCAGTCCCAGACGTCGACGAAGGCGTCGTAGACGCGCTGCGCCATCCGGTTGTCCCAGAGCAGCTGGTGGTGGTACGCCTCGACGAAGCCGTAGATGAGCAGCTGCTGGTCCAACTCCGAACGGAGCGGCCGGTCTTCGTACCAGCTCTCGGGCCGGTCCGGGTCCAGCCCCTGGAAGTCCCAGGTGAAGTCCAGCAGGCGCTGCGCCGTCTCCGCCGGGATCGCTCGGCGCACGATCACGTAGCCGTAGGTCTGCCAGTGGGCGAAGTCCTCCTCGGACAGCACCCTCAACGGCCGCGACTTCGTCAACTCCCGCAGCGTGGTCTGGGCGAGATAGGACTCGCCGTCTGCGCTGAAGTACGGACGGTCGGTGGCGGCCCGGAACAGGTGGGCGCGCCGGGTTGGGGCGGACGGTTGCATGGCGATCCTTCGAACGGCGGGCGGCGGAAGGGAGTTCGGTAGTGAGCACGAACCGCACAGCAGGATTGGTCTAGGCCATCAGAGTTGTCAAGTGCCGTGTCAATTCCGGGAATTGTCTCTCTGCCATACATATAAATGTCCTTCGGAGAGAACTCGCCAGTAGTGTTCGTCCGCTCTGGACATTCCTCCGTCGGCTGTCCTAGGGTCGGATTGCGACTCCGTTCTGACGGGGCATCAGCCCGCGTTCTCGCCGCGCTTCGGCCAACGACGGTTGCACCAAAGGCCGTTCTTCTTGCTCGCCGCCGGGTGCCGTAGTGAATTCACCGCCATTCGGCCGGCTTCTTTTCGGTCCGTTCTTTCCTGAGGGGGAACCGCTTTCATGAGCACAGCCACCGGTACAGCCCTGCCCGACATCGGCCTGCGGAGCCCGGGCGCGGGGCTGGTCCCGCTCGACCCGGTCCGCACCGCCCTGCTGCACGGTCTCGACCGGCTGCTCACCGGCCTGGCGGCGCAGCTGTCCGCACCCGAGGTGGTGGGCCCGCCGCTGCTCCCGGCGGAGGGGCTGGCGCGGCTGGACTACTTCCGCAACTTCCCCCATCTCGGCGTCTCTGCAGGGAAGTTCGCCCCGGAGAGCTTCGACGGGCTGGCCGTCGGTACGGCGCCGACCGGGCTGCCGCTCGATCCGACCGGCTACCTGCTGCCGTCCGCCACCTGCTACGGCCTGCTGCTCTCGCTGGAGGGCCAGGACATCGGCGTCGGCGGGCTGCGGCTGTCCGCGACCGGCCGCTGCTTCCGCAACGAGTCCCATTACGACGGTCTGCGGCGGCTGTGGGGCTTCACCATGCGGGAGGTGCTCTACCTCGGCAGCCGGGAAGGTGCGGTCGAACACCTGGAACGGGGTGGGGAGTTCGTCCAGGGGCTGGCCGGGCGGCTCGGCCTGACGCTGACCAGGGCGGCGGCCGACGACCCGTTCTACGACAAGGGCGGCGCCAGGGCGCGGCTGATATCACTGGACCCGGTCAAGCACGAGTTCAGCGCCCCCGACGGCACCGCCATCGCCTCGGTCAACCGGCACCGCAACTTCTTCGGCGAGCGGCTGCGGATCCGGGCCGGCGCCCAGGGGCCGGTGTTCAGCAGCTGCGTCGCCTTCGGCGTCGAGCGCTGGGTGCACGCGATGATCCTCACCCACGGCACTCCCGAGCGGGCCCTGCAGCAGCTCCGCGGCATCCGGACCTGACCCTGCGGTCCACCCCGTCCACCTCATCCGCGCGACAAGGAGAACGACCCGTCATGGAACGAATCGTCAGCTGGCTGCACGAGAAGAATCCCGGCCTCGACGGCCCGATCGGCACCGAGGAGGACCTGATCGAGGCCCGCCTGATCGACTCGATGGACTTCCTGGAGTTCATCAGCCTGCTGGAGCAGATCTCCGGCAGCGAGATCGACCTCCAGGAGGTCACCATCGACGACTTCCGCACGCTCGACCGGGTGCAGCAGCGCTTCCTCACCCCGGCCCCCGCTCAGGCCGGGTAGCCACCGGGATCCCGGGCCGGCCGGGGTCAGGAGGCGGTACGCGGGATCCGGCGCTCCCAGTCGCGGTCGAAGACGACGTCGCCGGCCTCCAGGGCGGTGAGGCGGTTGCGGGTGGTGAAGTGGGTGGCGTCGCAGCTGATCTCGGAGCGGGTGCGGACCGTCACGTCCCAGCCGAGGTCGGGGCGTTGGAGGCGGACGGTCCAGTCGGAGCGGGTGGCGGCGGAGAGGGGGGAGTCGCTGAGGATGCGGTAGGACTCCAGCGCCTGCTCGTCGAAGACCAGGCCGTCGGGGTAGCGGCGGGAGCCGCCGTAGTTGGGGTCGACCTCCAGCCGCCATTCGCCGGTGGCGACGTCGCGCAGGACCTGGCGTTCGGGCCGGGCGGTGAGCGGCTCGGTGTACCGGACATCGAGGCCGGCGGACTGCTCGGGGGGCTCGAAGGTGATCGGTGCGGAGCCCGCGTCGGCGGCCAGGTGACGGACCGGCAGGGCGAGGGCGCTGTGGCCGGGGTCCAGCTCGAAGCCGGCGGCCTCGGGCTGGGGCCAGATCCAGGGCCAGTAGGCGGACGAGAGGGCGAGCCGGATCCGGTGGCCGGGCGGGAAGGCGTGGGCGATCGAGACCAGCTCGAACTCGACCTCCTCCACCTCGCCCGGCGTCCACTCGACCACCCGGTCCCGGCCCCGGCGGGCGGTCAGGTTGAGCACGCCCCGGGTGACCAGGGTGGAGGAGCCGTCGGGGGTGACGTCGCAGAGCCGGGCGGCCACCTGCCCGCGCCGGGCGTGGCAGCGCACCCGCAGCCGGAGCGAGGCCCGCCCGAGCACCTCCACCGGCTCCGGCAGCGGCTGCGAGTCGAAGCAGACCGAGCGCCCGTCCTCCTCGCGCTGGTCGGGCGGCAGGTCGGAGGCGTTGCCGAAGGGGAAGAACCGCCCGGCGTCCACACCGGTGTGCTGGGGCGAACGGACCTGCACGAAGCGGTCCGGCGAAGAGGTGCCGGCGGTGCGCAGCGCGTCGGCCAGGCCGTAGTGGATCTCGCGCACGTCCGGCGAGGGCCAGGCCTCCTCGCCGACCCAGCGGCCGGGGCGGTTGGCGTAGTGGGTGGCGGGCGGCACCGACTCGTTCATCCAGCTGCGCAGCGCCGGCTCCGCCATCACCCCGGTGTCGAGGTCCTTCAGCCAGTGGTCCCACCAGCGCAGGGTCTCCTGCAGGAAGCCGATGGCGGGGCCGGGCGGCAGGCCGCGGTCGGGGTACTGGTGCGACCAGGGGCCGATGATGCCGCGGACGGGTGCGTCCAGGTGCTCGACCAGCCGCAGCACGGTGTCCCGGTAGGGATCGGCCCAGCCGCCGACCGCGAGCACGGCGGCCTTGATCGCGCCGTAGTCCTCGCAGACGCTGCCGTGCCGCCAGTAGTCGTCCCGGGTCTGGTGCGAGAGCCAGGGGTGGATGAACGGGTCGACGGCCTCCAGCCGTTCGAGCCACATCCGGCGCCAGTCGTCGCCGACGTACTTCGGGTCCGGCGGCCGGCCGGCGAACGCGAGCATGGTGGCGGACCAGGCGTGCATGTCGACGGCGAGCAGCGAGCCGCCGAAGTAGTGCACGTCGTTGTCGTAGCGGTCGTCGGTGGAGCAGACCGTGACCACGGCCTGGAGCGCCGGGGGTGCGAGCGCCGCGATCTGCAGGCTGTTGAAGCCGCCCCAGGAGATCCCGAACATGCCGACCCGCCCGCTGCACCAGGGCTGGGCGGCCAGCCACTCCACCACCGCGACGCCGTCCGCCAGCTCCTGCGCGGAGTACTCGTCGCCGGGCAGCCCGCCGGAGTTGCCGTGGCCCCGGATGTCGACCCGGACCGAGGCGTAGCCGTGGCCCGCGTACCAGGGGTGGCGCTGGGCGTCGCGCGGCGCCGTCCAGTCACTGAGCCGGTACGGCAGGTACTCCAGCAGGGCGGGCACCGGCTGGTCGGTGACGGGGCGCCAGATCCGGGCGTACAGCTCGGTGCCGTCGGCCAGCGGGATGCGCAGGTCCTCGCGGGTGGTCCCGTAGGGGTAGCGGTCGGGGTGCTGCATGGCGGGACCTCCTAGTGGACGGGGTGCATGGTGCGGCGCATCCAGGGGAGTGCGAGGTGGAGGGCGATGCCGGCGACCACGGCGACCAGGCCGAGCGAGCCGTAGTAGAGCGAGTCGGAGATCTCGCCGTAGAGCTTGGTCAGCTGGGCGGCGATGCCCTGGGAGAGGGCGAGCGAGAGGAACCAGACCGCCATGGTCTGGCTGGCGAAGTGACGGGGTGCCAGTTTGCTGGTGGCGGACATCCCGGTGGTCTCCAGCAGGATGTCGCCGGTGCCCATGAACAGGTAGCAGCCGAGCAGCCAGAGCCCGGCGATCCGGTAGTCGCCGCTCTTGCCGGCGGTGGCGGGGACCAGGACCAGGAACGAGGCGCCGGCCGCGAACAGCGAGTAGGCGATCTTCCGGGAGGCGTGCGGCTGCCGGTCGCCCAGCCGGACCCAGAGCGCGGCGATCACCGGGGCGAGCAGCACCTCGATCGCGCCCAGGATGGAGGTCCACCAGCTGGACGGGAAGTGCCAGCCGAAGATGCTGTTGTCCACGTGGTCCACCGCGAGCAGGGCGAGCGTGGTGTAGGAGGAGAACAGCACCAGGTTGAAGACCACCGAGGCCAGGAACAGCATCACGTACGGCCGCAGTCGGCCGCGCTCCTCGGCGGTCACCTCGGGGCTGCGGAACATCACCGCGAAGTAGGCGATCGGGGCCAGCACCGAGACCAGCGTGATCAGGTCGACGGCGCGGTCCATGGTGAGCCAGCCCGCGAGGTTCAGCAGCACCCCGGCGGCGGCGACCAGGAGGACGGCGGCCACCGACCGGCCGACCCAGCGGGAGCGTTCGGTGGGGGTGAGCGGGTGCACCGGGCCGCGGTCGCGGTGCAGGGTGGAGCGGCCCAGCACGTACTGGATCACGCCGAAGGTCATCCCGATCGCGGCGGCGGAGAAGCCCCAGTGCCAGCCCTTGTTCTGGCCGAGCCAGCCGCTGACCAGCGGGCCGGCGAAGGCGCCGATGTTGATCGCCATGTAGTAGAGGGCGAAGCCCGCGTCCCGGCGCTCGTCGTCGGTGGCGTAGAGGCCGCCGACCAGGGTGGCCGCGTTCGGCTTCAGGAAGCCGGTGCCGATCACGATCAGGCCGAGGCCGACCCAGGTCATGGTCGCGGTGGGCACCGACATCGCGTAGTGCCCGCAGCCGATCAGCACCCCGCCGTAGAGCACGGCCCGGTAGGAGCCGAGCATCCGGTCGGCCACCCAGCCGCCGACCACCGAGGTGAGGTAGACCAGGGTGCCGTAGGCGGAGACCACCGAGGCGGCGGTGCCCTGGGTCATGCCGAGGCCGCCGTTGGCGACCGAGTCGGCGAAGTAGAGCACCAGGATGGCCTGCATGCCGAGGAACGAGAAGCGCTCCCACACCTCCAGGCCGGAGAGGGTGAGCAGGCCGCGCGGGTGACCGAAGAAGGAGTGGTCGAGGCGGGCGGCGTCCCGGCTCTCGGTATCGGCGCTGTTCAGCAAGGGGGCTGCCTCCGGTCGGTCCTGATGATCACCGAATCAGACAATAGATGACTTTTACCCCTATTTCCTGACGGAATGTGAGCTGTGGTGCCGTCAGGGCGACCCGAGCGCTCCTGTGCGCCGGGGCCCCGCAATTGCGAATCGCTTGCAACTACGGGCCCGGAGGGGGAAGGATGAGCCCCGCCCGCTCAACCCACCGGGCATCCCGTACGACCTATTACCGGAGGACTGCCGCATGGCTTCGCCCGTCAGACTGCGTGACCGGCTCACCCGCGAGGAGTGGGTCCGGCTGGCCGGGATGGGCGGCTTCGTCCTGGCACTGCACGTGATCGGGTGGTTCACCCTGATCGCGGTGGTCGCCCCGGCGCAGTACGACGTCGGCGGCCAGGTGTTCGGGGTCGGGATGGGCCTCACCGCCTACACCCTCGGCATGCGGCACGCCTTCGACGCGGACCACATCGCGGCGATCGACAACACCACCCGCAAGCTGATGGGCCAGGGGCAGCGGCCGCTCTCGGTCGGCTTCTGGTTCTCGCTCGGGCACTCCTCGATCGTGTTCGGCCTGTGCGCGCTGCTCGCCTTCGGCATCCAGTCGCTGGCCGGGCAGGTCGAGTCGGACGACTCCACCCTGCACGACCTGACCGGCCTGATCGGCGTCAGCGTCTCCGGTGTGTTCCTGGTCCTGATCGGCCTGATCAACCTGGGGGCCTTCAACGGCATCCTCAAGGTCTTCCGCAAGATGCGGCAGGGCGAGTTCGACGAGGAGGAGCTGGAGCGCCAGCTCGACAAGCGCGGCTTCATGAACCGGATCCTCGGCCGGGTCACCAAGGCCGTCACCAAGTCCTGGCACATGTACCCCGTCGGCCTGCTCTTCGGCCTCGGCTTCGACACCGCCACCGAGGTCTCGCTGCTGGTGCTGGCCGGCGGTGCGGCCGCCTTCCAGCTGCCCTGGTACGCGCTGCTGGTGCTGCCGGTGCTGTTCGCGGCGGGCATGAGCCTGCTGGACACGATCGACGGCTCGTTCATGAACTTCGCCTACGAGTGGGCCTTCTCCAAGCCGGTCCGCAAGATCTACTACAACCTCACCGTCACCGGCCTCTCGGTCGTGGTCGCGCTGGTGATCGGCACCATCGAGCTGGTCGGCCTGCTCGGCGAGAAGCTCGACATCACCTCGGGCCCGGTGGCCTGGGTCGGCTCGATCGAGCTCGACATGGTCGGGTACGCGATCGTCGGCCTGTTCGTGCTGACCTGGGCCGCGGCGGTCGGGTACTGGAAGCTCGGCAACGTCGAGGAGCGCTGGTCGGCCGGTCTGGAGAAGAGCGCCGTCCGGGACTGACGCCCCCTCAACACCCCCCTCGGCGCCCCCTGAAGGCCCGGGCCGGGAGCACTGCCACTGGCAGCCTCCCGGCCCGGGCCTTCGCCGTACCCGCGGGTAGGCCGTCGTCCGGTGGTTTCCAACTGTTAACGGGCTACCTCTTGTCGGGTCATTTTCTACGCGCGTATCTTGGGGCCCGCCGGATCGGACCGGTACATGATCTACGCGGGTAGTGCGCCGCCGCGCCCTGCCTGACCCACCCTCAGCTCCCGTCGGCCCCACGACCGTCGGAGCACTGACCGAGGAGTTCTGCCCGGTGACCAAGCCCACCGCTCCCCGCCGTTCCCGCCGCAGCCTGCTGCGCGCGGCCGTCCTGCCCGTCGTCGTGGCGGGCTCGCTCGTGCTCGTCCCGCTCCCGAGCGCCTTCGCCGCGCCCTCGGCCGACGCGGTGATCTCCGAGGTGTACGGCGGCGGTGGCAACTCCGGTGCCACGCTGAAGAACGACTTCATCGAGCTGGCCAACAAGGGCACCGGCGCCTTCGGTCTTACCGGGTACAGCGTCCAGTACCTGCCCGGCACGCCGAGCGCGGGCTCGCAGTGGGGCGTCACTCCGCTGACCGGTTCGATCGCCCCCGGCGCCCGCTACCTGATCGCCGAGGCCGCGGGCACCGGCGGCACCGTGGTGCTCCCCACCCCGGACGCCACCGGCACCCTGGCGCTCTCCGGCACCAGCGGCACCGTCGCGCTGGTGGACGGCACCGCGCCGCTGACCTGCAAGACCGCGGCCGACTGCGCCGCCGAGCCGCGGATCAAGGACCTGGTGGGCTT
This sequence comes from Kitasatospora sp. NPDC002040, assembly GCF_040296785.1. Lineage (NCBI taxonomy): Bacteria > Bacillati > Actinomycetota > Actinomycetes > Kitasatosporales > Streptomycetaceae > Kitasatospora > Kitasatospora sp. NPDC002040. The sequence goes on from NZ_JBEOXV010000005.1 coordinate 162,385, forward strand.
CGGCACCGCCGTGGTCCGGGAGGGTTCGGGCCCGGTCGCCGGGGCGAGCAACACCGCCTCGGTGGCCCGCAAGGCCGGCCTGCCGGACACCGACGACAACGCCGCCGACCTGGTGGCCGGGGCGACCAGCCCGGTGAACAGCAAGGGCGAGGTCCCCGAGGGCGACACCCCGCCGGAGCCGACCGAGCCCGGCACCGCGCGGATCCACGACATCCAGGGCACCACCCGGGTCTCCCCGCTGACCGGCAAGACCGTCCAGGGCGTGCCCGGCGTGGTCACCGCCGTCCGGGCGTACGGCTCCAAGGGCTTCTGGATCCAGGACCCGACCCCGGACGCCGACCCGGCCACCAGCGAGGGCCTGTTCGTCTACACCGGCAGCGCCAACCCGACCGTCAAGGTGGGCGATTCGGTGCTGGTGACCGGCAAGGTGGCCGAGTACTACCCGGCCCAGAGCGCGGGCGGCCAGTCGCTCACCCAGCTCACCGCGCCGTCGATCAAGGTGCTGTCGGCCGGCAACCCGGTGCCCGCGCCGTTCGTGCTCAACGACCGGTCGATCCCGGCGCCGTACGCCCCGGACGCGGCGGACGGCTCGATCGAGGGCCTGACCCTGCAGCCGGGCAGCTTCGCGCTGGACCGGTACGAGTCGCTGGAGGGCATGAACGTCCAGGTCAAGGACGTCCGGGTGATCCAGGCCACCGACGCCTTCCACGAGCTGTGGGTGGCGGCCCGGCGCAAGGACGAGAAGTCCAAGCGCGGCGGCGTGGTGTACCTCGGCTACGACGACCCCAACTCGGGCCGCCTGATGGTCCAGTCGGCCCCGCTGGAGGCGGACCGGCCGTTCCCGGTGGCCAACGTGGGCGACGAGCTCACCGGCGTCACCGACGGCCCGCTGGACTACAACCGCTTCGGCGGCTACACCCTGGTCGCCAACACCATCGGCGCCCGCCAGGACAACGGCCTGGAGCGCGAGGTGACCAAGGAGGCGGCGAAGGGTGAACTCACCGTCGCCACCTACAACGTGGAGAACCTCGACCCGTCCGACCCGGACTCGAAGTTCGCCGAGCTGGCCGCGGGCATCGTGACCAACCTGCGCTCGCCCGACATCCTCACCCTGGAGGAGGTCCAGGACGCCAACGGCGCCGTCAACGACGGCACCGTGGACGCCGCCGCGACCGTGCAGAAGTTCATCGCCGCGATCCAGGCGGCCGGCGGCCCGGCGTACGACTGGCGCTCCATCAACCCGGAGAACAACAAGGACGGCGGCGAGCCCGGCGGCAACATCCGCCAGGTCTTCCTGTTCAACCCGGCCCGGGTCTCCTTCACCGACATCGCGGGCGGCACGGCCACCACGGCGGTCGGCGTCACCGGCACCGGCAAGAGCACCGCGCTGACCGCCTCGCCCGGCCGGATCGAGCCGGCCGACGCGGCCTGGGACAGCAGCCGCAAGCCGCTGGTGGGCCAGTTCGCCTTCAAGGGCAAGAAGGTCTTCGTCATCGCCAACCACTTCAACAGCAAGGGCGGCGACCAGGGCCTGGAGAGCCGCTTCCAGCAGCCGACCCGCAGCTCCGAGGTGCAGCGGATCAAGCAGGCCACCCTGGAGCAGGCCTTCCTGGCCAAGCTGCTGGCGGCCGACCCGAACGCCGCCGTGGTCTCGCTCGGCGACTTCAACGACTACCAGTTCTCCCCGGCGCTGACCGCGCTCACCAAGGACGGTGTGCTGCGCGACCTGGTGAACGAGCTGCCGGAGCGCCAGCGCTACTCGTACGTCTTCCAAGGCAACTCGCAGGTGCTGGACCACATCCTGGTCAGCCCCGCGGTGCAGCACGCCAAGTACGACATCGTGCACATCAACAGCGAGTTCGCCCAGCAGGCGAGCGACCACGACCCGCAGATCGTGCGCATCAAGCCGTGACGGACAACTGACGGGGCGCGGACCGGAGTTCCGGTCCGCGCCCCGTCGGTCTGTGTCCGGGGCTACTTGCCGAGGACCTTGAGCACCGCGCCGGCCATCGCCTTCTCGCCGGCCGCGTTCGGGTGGAACGGGGCGGCCGGGGAGGAGGGCAGCAGGCCCTCGATCCACGGGGTGTCCGAGCAGGCGTCGTGCCCCTTGGTCGGGGTCGCGGTGTCCACGTAGGTGGCACCGTTCGCCGCGGCCGTCCGGGCCAGCATGGCGTTCAGGTCGCTCAGCACGCCGTGCAGGTACTCCACGTCGCCGGAGGTGACGGGCTGGCGGCCGATGCAGTTGGTTCCGACGGCCGGCACCACGGAGGGGTAACCCACCAGCAGGACCTTGGCGTTGGGGGACTTGGCGTGGATCCGGCGCAGACCGTCCGCGAGCTGGGGCGCGGCGTCGGCGATCCGGGTGCGCAGCTTGTCCTCGCCGTAGACCCACTGGAACTGCCAGTCCCGCCAGGCCCAGTGCCCGTCGGCGTAGACGTCCTTGCACGGGGTGCCGAAGGGGTTGACCACGGCGCCGCCGACGCAGGTGGCGATCAGCTCGGCCACGCCGAGGTCGCTGACCCCGAGGTCGTTGCCGCCGATGCCCAGCGTCACCAGCGAGGTGTTCGCCGCCAGGGCGTTCAACTGCGGCTGGTAGACGCCGTACTGGGCCTCGGTCAGGTGCCGGATCTTGGCGGCGGAGCAGGTGACGTCGGTGTAGGAGGTGCTCTTCAGCGCGGCGGCCACCAGGTGGCCGTAGTTCTGGTCCGAGCGCAGGCACAGCCCGCCGGACTGGTTCGGCACCAGTGCACCGGCGGCGTACGAGTCGCCGAGGGCGACGTAGGAGCCCGCGCCGGTGTCCGCCTGGGCGGCGGGTGCGGTCAGCGTCGCGATCGCGGCGGCCGCCAGCAGACCGCCGAGAACGGCGGGCAGACGGGTGCGGGAGGTCTTCGGGCGGTGCTTGCGGGCAGGGCTGAGCACGGTTCCTCCTGAGGGGTGGAGAGAAACGCCGGGTGGGTGGGGGGTAAGCCGGGCCACAGCTACTGGCAGGTAAGTTACTGGCAGGTTAAGCGGGCTGTCCAGAGGGTCGGTCGGAATTCCCGAATATCCGTCAACTGCCTTGGTAAATACGCTCCATGGCGGATCGTTTGAGCACGTCATTCCGCTACGGGGAGGAGCGGAAGGATTCCGCGGCGGGGAATTCCGCTTTCGCTCGCCGGGGCAATTCCCGGCGCCGGGCGCGCGGTGCTCCCGGGCCGCCGGTGGTTACCGGCCGGTTGACCAAGGGCCTCCGAGGCCGCAGAATCCGGACACGCCCGCTCAACCTGGAGGATCACCCGTGGCACTGGACGCCGACGTCATCGTGATCGGAGCGGGGCTGGCCGGGCTGGTCGCCACCGCCGAACTCGCCGACGCCGGGCGGAAGGTGATCCTGCTCGACCAGGAGCCCGCCGCCTCGCTCGGCGGACAGGCGCACTGGTCCTTCGGCGGCCTGTTCCTGGTCGACTCACCCGAACAGCGGCGGATGCGGATCCGCGACTCGCACGAGCTGGCCTGGCAGGACTGGCTCGGCACGGCCGGCTTCGACCGGCCCGAGGACGCCTGGCCGCGCCGCTGGGCGGAGGCGTACGTCGACTTCGCGGCGGGGGAGAAGCGCTCCTGGCTGCACGGACAGGGCGTCAGGTTCTTCCCCGTGGTCGGCTGGGCCGAGCGCGGCGGGCTGCTGGCCAGCGGCCCCGGCAACTCGGTGCCGCGCTTCCACATCACCTGGGGGACCGGGCCCGGCCTGGTCGAGCCGTTCGCCCGCCGGGTCCGGGCGGCCGTCGCGCGCGGACTGGTCGAGCTGCGGTTCCGGCACCGGGTGACCGGGCTGAGCGCCTCGGCCGGCGCGGTGGACACCGTCACCGGCGAGGTGCTGGTGCCCAGCACGGTGGCCCGGGGCGAGGGCAGTTCGCGGGAGGTGGCCGGTTCGTTCGAGCTGCGGGCGCAGGCGGTGATCGTCACCTCCGGCGGCATCGGCGGCAACCACGAACTGGTCCGCAAGGCCTGGCCCGCCCGGCTCGGCACCCCGCCTACCCGGATGCTCTCCGGTGTCCCCGCGCACGTGGACGGCCTGATGCTGGACATCGCGGGCGCAGCCGGCGGCAACCTGATCAACGGCGACCGGATGTGGCACTACACCGAGGGCATCGAGAACTGGGACCCGATCTGGGCCAGGCACGGCATCCGGATCCTGCCCGGGCCGTCCTCGCTCTGGCTGGACGCGACCGGAAAGCGGCTGCCGGTGCCGCTGTTCCCCGGGTTCGACACCCTGGGCACGCTGGAGCACATCATGACCACCGGTCACGACTACACCTGGTTCGTGCTCACCCAGAAGATCATCGAGAAGGAGTTCGCGCTCTCCGGCTCGGAGCAGAACCCCGACCTCACCGGGAAGTCGGTCCGGGGCGTGCTGGGGCGGGCCCTGCCGGGGGCCACCGGACCGGTCGAGGCGTTCAAGAAGCACGGGGCGGACTTCGTGGTCGCCGACTCGCTGGAGGAACTGGTCCGGGGGATGAACGCCAAGACCCCCGGGGTGGTGATCGACGGGGCCGAGCTGCGGCGCGAGATCGAGGCCCGCGACCGCGAGATGGCCAACCCGTTCAGCAAGGACCTCCAGGTGACGGCCATTCACGGCGCCCGCCGCTACCTCGGCGACAAGCTGATCCGCACCGCCTCCCCGCACCGCCTGCTCGACCCGAAGGCGGGCCCGCTGATCGCGGTGCGGCTGAACATCCTCACCCGCAAGTCCCTCGGCGGCCTGGAGACCGACCTCGACTCGCGCGTGCTGCGGGCCGACGGCACGGCGCTCGACGGCGTCTACGCGGCCGGCGAGGCGGCCGGCTTCGGCGGCGGCGGGGTGCACGGCTACCGCTCGCTGGAGGGCACCTTCCTCGGCGGCTGCATCTTCTCCGGCCGGGCCGCGGGCCGTGCGGCGGCGAAGGCCACCGGATGACCGGTGCCCCGCTGCTCTTCCTCGACGTCGACGGGCCGATCGTCCCGTTCGGGGCGGACCTGCCGGGCGGGTACCCGACGTACGGGTCCGGCCGGGCGCCCGGCGGGAACCCGCTGCTGACCCGGGCCGACCCGGCGATCGGGCCCCGACTGCTGGCGCTGCCGGGCGAGTTGGTCTGGGCCACCACCTGGATGTCGGACGCCAACGAGCTGCTCGCGCCGTGGCTCGGGCTGCCGGAGCTGCCGGTGGTGGCCTGGCCCGAGTCCGACCAGCAGGAGCCGCGCGGCCTGCACTGGAAGACCCGGACCCTGGTCGAACGGGCGGCCGGCCGGCCCTTCGTCTGGGTCGACGACGAGCTGACCGGCGCCGACCGCGCCTGGGTGGCCGCCCACCACCCCGGCGCGGCGCTGCTGCACCGGGTCGACGCCCGCTGCGGCCTCACGGACGCGGACTTCGCCGTCCTCGACGCCTGGCTCCGCTCGCACCAGGGCGGAACCGGCCCGTGACGGCGGCTTCCTGTTGGGCCGGGGTCAGTCCCACTGCCGGTCGGCGAGGGAGCTGACGGGCTGGGGCTTGCCGATGACGGCGAGCGCGATGAAGAAGTTGATCTGGCCGATCGCGACGGTCAGGGTGGCCAGGGCCTTGTCGTCGTAGTGCGCGGCCGCCTCGGCGTAGAGCTCGTCGGTGACGCGCTCGCGGCCGTGCGGTGCGGGCTGCAGGGTGGCCTCGACCAGGGCGAGGGCGGCGCGTTCGGCGGCGGTGAAGTAGGGGGCGTCCTGCCAGGAGGCGACGGCGGTGATGCGCTCCTCGGTCTCGCCGGCCTTGCGGAGGAACCCGGTGTTGAGGACGGTCAGGTAGGTGTTGTTGACGATCTGTCCGGCCCGCAGGTGGACCAGGTTGATCGTGGTGCGCGGCACGGAGCGGTTCCCGGTCGCCTTGAACAGGGCGGCGCTGACGTCGGCCAGCTCCGGGACGAACGCGCCTGGGTCGGGCATCCGGGAGATCGGGGTCTTCGCCATGGTGGGCTCCTCTGGTCTGTCGGCCTGCTGAGTGGTCTCACAGCACCGACGGGTGGGCCTTCGCGGATGTGACCGGATCCGGGAAGAAGATTTCAGCCCTCCCCGAGGAAGGCCGCGTGCGGGGCGCCGGGGGCGAGCAGGCGGGCCGCCAGCCAGGCCGCGGCCATGGCGGTGTCGCGGGCCAGCACGGCCGGGCGGGGGAGCAGTGCGGTCAGCGCCTCGCGGACCGGGCCGGGGGAGGCGGCGACCCCGCCGGCCAGCACCAGCGGGCCGGACGGGACGGCGGGCAGCAGCGCGGCGAGGTGGCGGGCCGCCCGCTCGGTGATCGCGACGGCGGGCGCCAGCCCGGCCGCGGCGGCCCGGCCGACCAGCGGGGCGAGCCCGGCCGGGGCGGTGGACGGCGCGGCGTGCAGTACGTGCAGCAGGGCGGCCGCGGTGGCGGGGGTATGGGCGGGCGGCAGGCCGAGGTGGGCGAGGACGGCGGTCGACAGGGCGTCAGGGGCGCCGTCCTGGACGGCGCGCAGGGTGTGCCGGGCACCCTCGCGGCCGAGCCAGTGGCCGGAGCCCTCGTCGCCGAGCAGCCAGCCGGCGCCGCCCCGGACGGCGGTGACCCGGCCCTGCCGGAGGTCGCAGGCGACGGCGCCGGTACCGGCGATCAGCACGGTGCCGTCGGGTGCGTCCGTCCCGGCGGCGAAGGCCACCTCGGCGTCGGGACGCAGGAAGGTCCGGTCGGCGGGCAGGCCGCAGCGGGCGGCGAAGGCCCGCCGCGCCGCGTCGTCGGCGAAGCGGCGGTACCCGGCCAGGCCGATCACGCAGGCGGCGATCCGCGCCGGGTCGTGGCCTTCGGTGGCGGTCCGGACGGCGGTGGCGATCCGGGCGGCGGCCTGCTCCTCGCCGCAGGTCCCCGGGTTGGCGCCGGGGCCGTGGGCGGAGCCGAGCCGGCGGCCGGTCGGGTCGGTGAGCTGGGCCCGGGTGCCGGTGCCGCCGACGTCCAGGCCCAGCAGGAGCTCAGCTGCCGGCATCGGTGACGCCCAGTTCGGTCAGCAGCCGGGCGCGCAGCTGGCGGAACTCCGGGTCGTCCCGGCCGGTGCCGCGTTCCACCGGGGTGTCCAGCGAGAACCGGCCCTCGGTGAGGACCAGCACCCGGTCGGCGAGCAGCAGTGCCTCGTCCACGTCGTGGGTGACCAGCAGGACGGCCGGGCGGTGCCGTTCGCACAGCCGGCGCAGCAGCGCGTGCATCCGGATCCGGGTCAGCGCGTCGAGCGCGCCGAACGGCTCGTCCAGCAGCAGCAGTCCCGGCTCCCGCACCAGCGCCCTTGCCAGGGCGGCCCGTTGGGCCTCGCCGCCGGAGAGGGTGGCGGGCCAGGAGCGTTCCTTCGCGGCCAGGCCGACCTCGGCCAGGGCCTCCCGGCCGAGCCGGCGGCGTTCGGCCCGGCTGCCGTCGAGGCCCAGCACCACGTTGTCGAGGACCCGGGCCCAGGGCAGCAGCCTGGCGTCCTGGAACACCACCGCCCGGCGTTCGGGCACCTCGACGGTGCCGGTGCCCCTGGCGTCGTGGTCGAGCCGGGCGGCGGCCCGCAGCAGGGTGGACTTGCCGGAGCCGCTGTGTCCGAGCAGGGCGACGAACTCCCCGGCGGCGATGTCGAGTCGGACGTCGCTGAGCACCTCGCGGCCGTCGAATCCCCGGGTGAGACCGGTGATCCGGACGGCGGCGTCCGGGGGCTGAGCGGTGGTCAGGAGAGTGTCCGGCGCCATGAGAGGACGCGTCCTTCCAGAAGTCGTACCAGGGTGTCGGAGAGCAGGCCGAGCAGGCCGTAGACGACCAGGCCGACCACGATGACGTCCGTCCGGCCGAAGGTCCTGGCCTCGGTCATCAGGTAGCCGATGCCGCTGTCCGCGTTGATCTGCTCGCTGACCACCAGCACCAGCCAGGAGATGGTCACGGACATCCGCAGGCCGGTGAAGAAGCCGGGTGCCGCGCCGGGCAGCGCGATCCGGGTGAGGTAGTCGAGGCGGCGCAGCCGCAGGGTCTGGGCGAGTTCGGCCCAGTGGGCGTCCTGGCCGGTCAGGGCGGCGTGGGTGTTGAGGTAGACCGGGAAGAAGGTGCCCAGTGCGACCAGAACGATCTTCACCTGTTCGCCGATCCCGAACCAGAGGATGGCGAGCGGCACCAGGGCCAGGATCGGCAGGGCGCGCAGGAGTTGGACCGTCCCGTCGAGGAGCGCCTCCCCGATCCGGCTGAGCCCGGCGGCCAGCGCGAGCAGCAGCCCGGCGGCCACCCCGAAGGCCAGGCCGGTGGCGGCCCGGCGGAGCGAGACCAGCAGGTGCTGCTGGAGGTCGCCGGTGCGGATCAGCTCCCAGCCGGTGGCGGCCACCTCGCCCGGCGGGGCGAGCGTCTGCGGGTCCAGGGCGCCCGTGGTGGCGGCGAGTTGCCACACCGCCAGTACCAGCAGCGGGCCGAGCGCGCGGGCGAAGGGCACCCGGCGGCCGCGTCGGCCGACCGGGCGCCGGATGCGTCCGGCCGGTGGCCGGGGGACGGCGGTGGTGGTGGTCATCGGTGGTCCTCGGGGCGGTCGGGAGCGGTGGGGTCGGGGCCGGTCAGCCGGCGGACGGCGGCCCAGGGCCGCCCGCCGGTCGTGTGCAGCGCCGCGCGGGCGGCCGGGGTGCCGGCGCCGGTGACCAGGGCGACCAGCGCGGTCGCGGTCTCGCCGGCGCTCTCCAGCAGCGCCCGTTCGGCCTCGGCCGCCGGGACGCCGGCCGCCTCGACCAGGGTGCGGACGGCGCGCCGGTGCAGCTTGGCGTTACCGGCCGAGGCGGCGACCATCAGGTTCGACCAGGTGCGTCCGGTGCGGACCATCAGAGCGGTGGAGAACATGTTGAGGGCGAGCTTCTGCGCGGTGGCGGCCTTCATCCGGGTGGAGCCGGTGACCACCTCGGGGCCGGTGGCGAGCACCACGTGCAGGTCCGCGAACCGGGCCAGCGGGGCGTCCGGATCGGTGGAGAGCAGCGCGGTGGCCGCCCCGGCCTCCCGGGCGCCGGCGAGCGCCGCACCGACGTACGGGGTGCGGCCGCTCGCGCTGACCCCGACCACCAGGTCCCCGGGGCGGAGGTGCGCGTCCGCCCCGGCGTCCGTCCGGTCCTCGGCCGCCTCGTCGGCGGACCGCTGCGCCGCCGGGCCGCCCGCCAGGTGGGGGCAGACCGTCTCCGGGCCGACCCCGTAGGTGGGGGACAGCTCGACGGCGTCGGCCAGGGCGGCCCGGCCGGAGGCGCCCGCGCCGAAGTAGTGCACGCGGCCGCCGGCCGCGAGCACCGTGAGCGCGGTCTCCACCAGGGCGGTGAGCTCGGGCAGGGCGGCGGCCACCGCCGGTGCCACGGTGGCGTCCTCACGGTTGATCAGGGCGAGCAGCTCGGCGGTGCCGAGCCGGTCGATGCCGGTGCTGGCGGGGTTGCGCCGTTCGGACGGGGGGAGCGGTGGGTGCACGGGTGGGGTTCCTTCGGGACGTGCGGGTCGGTCAACTGCCGTACAGGTTCAGGCTCCAGAGCGAGTACCCGTAGCCGGTGCCGCGCGCGGTGCCGAGCAGCCGGACGTACCGGGCGGTGCCGTCGAGGTCGACCAGCTCGGTGCCGCCGGCGCCGGTGGTGGTGGCGTGCAGGGTGGTCCAGCTGCTTCCGTCGAGGGAGCCCTGGAGGCTGTAGGCCGTGCCGTAGGCGGTCTCCCAGACCAGCCGGGCGCCGGTCAGCCGGTGTGCCGCGCCGAGGTCGAGGCTCAGCCACTGCGGGTCGGTGTACTGGCTGCCCCAGCGGGTGGCCGGGTCGCCGTCCACCGCCTTGGCCGCGTCGCGGCCGGTCACGTTCACCGAGGAGGCGGTGGCGGTGGCGCCGAGGGCGAGGTCGGTGCGCCGGTCGGCGCCCGAGCCGGTCCAGTCGAGGAAGGACCGGGTCTGCGGCAGCCAGCCCTGGGAGCCGGCGGCGGCCTGGCAGGCCGGGTCGCAGACGGTGGTGTTGGAGCCGCCCCAGACCACCGCGCCGGTCAGGCCGAGGTCGTGCAGGGTGGCCAGCTGGTAGGACCACTGGGCCGCCGGGACGAAGCCGAGCGAGAGCGAGTCGGGCGAGGAGCCCTGGTGGTACTGCGGCCAGACGTACGGGTACACCGGGACGCCGGGGGCGATCGCGGCGGCGGTGGCGAGGTTGCCGGTGAGCGTGCTGCTCCAGCTGGTCTCGTTCGCCGAGAAGGTGTACGCGGAGGGGAAGAAGGCGGTCGGGCCCGCCTGCTGGATCAGCTGCTGGTACAGCGGACGGTGCGCGACCGCGGTGTTGCCGAGCAGCCCGTACCAGCCGATGGTCTGCTCCGGACCGGTCACCGCCCGGGCCCAGGACTGGAGTTGGGCGAGTCGCTGCAGGTGGTTCGCGGCGTTGGCGGCGCTGCCGGTGAGGTAGAGGCTCTCGCAGTCGAGCACCAGCGGGGCGGCCGGGTTGACGTTGGCCGCCACGACGATCGCCTTCCACTGCGCCTCGGTGGGCAGCGCGTTGCCCGCCACCAGGGGGGTGCAGGTGTAGTTGGGCACCAGGTTGGCGCGGACCGCGCCGTGGCCGATGGCGGCCGAGGCGTAGGCGGTGTTGTCGTACAGCGTGAACGCCGGAGCGGCGTCGGGCACGGTGGCGGCGCCGGCCGGCAGGCCGACGGCCGCCGAGGCGCCGACGGCGAGGCAGACGATCAGCCGGCCCAGGGCGGTGCGGAGGCGGGGCACGGGGACTCCTCGGGTGGTTGCGGGCAGCACGGAGCGCGCCGGGGCGCCGGGTGCGCGGGGCGGTGGGAGCGGACGGGACAGGGGTCAGCGGGGGCGCAGCGAGCGGGACCGGACGGCCTCGTGGGCGCGCTCCAGGTCCTCGACGGTCTGCTGGTAGGAGCGTTGGGCGAGGGCGAGGTAGAGACAGTCCACGACGGTGAGCTGGGCGATCCGGGAGGCGGTGCCGCCGCTGCGGAAGGTGGTCTCCCGGGCGGCGGTGACCAGCACGATGTCGGCCAGCCCGGCGGCCGGGGAGGCGGGGTTGCTGGTGACGGCGGCGGTGACGGCGCCGGACTCGCGGGCCTGGCGGAGGAAGTCCACCACCTCGCGGGCCCGGCCCGAGTGAGTGACCGTCAGGGCGAGGTCGCCGGGGCGGAGCAGGGCCGCGCTGGTCAGGGCGGCGTGCACGTCCGTCCCGACGGTGGCCCAGTAGCCGAGCCGGAGCAGCTTCTGTGCGGCGTCCTGGGCGGCCAGTGCGCTGGAGCCGAGGCCGAACAGCTCGGTCCTGCGGGCCGAGCCGACCGCGTCGGCGAGCGCGGCGAGCGCGGTCAGGTCGAGCTGGCCCGCGGTCTCCTCGGCCGCCCTGGCGTCGGCGTACCCGACCTTGCCCACCAGCTGTTCGAGCGTGTCGTCGGGCCCGATCTCGCCGCCGATGGCGAGGTCGGCCCGGCTGTCGGCCCGCAGCCGCTCGGCCTCGGCGGCCAGCCCGAGCCGCAGTTGGGCGTACCCGCGCAGGTCCAGCGAGCGGCAGAACCGGTGGACGGTGGTCTCCGAGGTGTCCGCCGCCTTGGCCAGCGCGGTGATGGTGCACTCGGCGGCGGCCCCGGGGTCGCGCAGCACCAGGTCGGCGATGGTGCGCTCGGCCGGGGGCAGGCCGTCCCGGCGGATCCGGATCCGGGTCAGCAGGTCGTCGGTCATCGGGCTCCTCCGGTGAACGGGTGCGGGTGGAGCGCGGTCTGCTCCCGGGTCAGGCGCAGCAGGTCCTCGTCCAGCCCCTCACCGGGGAAGAGGCAGACCTCACCGCGCCCGGCGCGCAGGCTACCGCGCAGCGCGGCGGTGTACTGCGCGGCGTCGACGGCCGGCCCCCAGTCGGCCCCGCGCGCGTGCGCCGGGTCGGCCGTCACCTGGACCATCGGGACGACCGGGGTGGCGGTGTGCCGCCGGACCTCGGCGGCGGCCGAGGCGGGGAAGTCGGCGGGGCGGTGCAGGATGGCGTGGTAGCTCATCACCAGCAGCCCGTCCAGGAGTTCACCCAGTGCGGCGGTGTCCTGTCCGGTCAGCTCGCGCCGCTGCGGCTCCGGCGCGGGGACCAGGAAGGCGCCGAGCCAGAGCCCGGGGCGGGTGGCCCGGAGGGCGTCGCGGACGGCGGCGGCCACGGCGGTGACGGTCCGGACCCGGTAGTCCAGCCAGGCGCTGCGGTGGTGGCGGTCGATCCACCGGGCGGTGGCCGGTACGTCCTCCGGCGTGGGTGGACGCAGCCCGGTGCGCGCGGTGAAGCCGGCCAGGGTCACCGGGTCGTAGGACCCGCGGCGGGGGCTGGCCCCGGCGCGCAGCTCCAGCTCCCAGTGCAGTGGCCAGCGCAGGAAGTCCAGCACCAGCCCGTCCAGATCGGGCGAGCCGGCGGCTTCCGCGCAGCGCCGCACCAGGGCCTCGTTGTGGTCGGGGTGACTGGGGATCAGACCCTCGTACCACTCCATCGGCTCCCAGCGGCGGCCCTGCTCGTCGACCGGCCGCAGGGCCTCGGGGTGTTCGGGCCCGGCCCGGAAGCAGGGGACGCTGCCGATCACCCGGAGCCCGTGCCGGCGGGCGGCGGAGGCGAGCCGGGGGGTGACGGCGGCCGCCTTGAGGACGACGGTGTCGAGTCCGGCGCCGGCCAGTGCGGCGAGCCGCTCCGGGGTCCAGGTGCCGGGGTCGAGCAGATAGGCCGCTCGCATGGTGCTCACCTCCTGGGGTCAGGGTGAGCCTAGGGGAGCCGACGAGCCGTTGGAAAGAAACTTTCGAACATTTCACGCGGCTGCAACACTTGCCGCTTCTGGCTCCAATTACCGCTCTGACCTGGGTAAATGAGTAAATGTCGGGGCGCTTTTGCCGATTGACATCGGCGGGCGCTGGGTCGAATCTTACGGCCATCCCGTAAGTAATTTACGAACCCCGAGGAGCCCCTGTGTCGACCCGCCGTATTGCCGCCCTCGCGCTGACCGGCCTCGCGCTGACCGCCTGCGGCACGAAGGCCGACACCGCGTCGGCCCCGGTGGCCGGGCCGCTGCCCACCGTCGTCCCGGCCGGTACCGAGCTGCGGGTCGGTGACCAGAACGACCTGCTGCAGACGCTGCTGCACGCCTCCGGCCAGGACAAGGACCTGCCGTACAAGCTGACGTACGGGAAGTTCCAGGGCGGGCCCGCCATCCTGGAGGCCTTCCGGGGCGGCTCGCTGGACGTCGGGATCGTCGCCGAGACGCCGGCGATCTTCGCCCAGGCGGCCCGGCAGGACGTGAAGGTGGTCGGGGTGGTGCAGTCCAGCAAGGACGCGGTGCACATCGTCACCTCGCCCGGCAGCACCGCCACCAAGGTCGCCGACCTGAAGGGGAAGAAGATCGCCTACACCCAGGGGACCACCTTCCAGCCCGCGCTGCTGCGGGCCCTGAAGAACGCCGGCCTCACGCCCGCCGACGTCACCCTGGTCAACCTCACCCCGCTGGACACCCCCGCCGCGCTGGCCTCCGGCCAGGTCGACGCCGGGCTGGTGACCGAGCCGCTGGGCACCAAGTACCTGGTCGCCAACCAGGACAAGGGCGCGCACGAGCTGACCGACGACAAGGGGCTCACCAGCGGCCTGCAGTTCCTGGTCGCCCCCGGCGCCGCGCTGCGGGACGAGGCCAGGACGGCCGCGCTGCGCGACCTCTCGGCCCGCTTCACCCGGGCCGAGCTCTGGCTGGCGGGGCACGGGCAGGACTGGGTGCAGGCGTACTTCGTCGGCGTGCAGAAGCTGCCGCAGTCCGTCGGCGAGGCGGTGGTGGCCAACAACGGCAAGCCCACCGTCCCCGACTACCCGACCGCGATCGCCGAGCAGCAGCGGGTGGCCGACCTGCTCGCGCAGGCCAAGGCGATCCCCGAGGCGCTCGACGTCTCGGCCGAGTTCGACACCCGCTTCGAAGCGGTCCAGCAGGCCGCGAAGAACGGCGGCTGACCTCCCGTCACCCCGTCGCGCCCCCGGGCGCGCGCCATCGGGCCGAGCCGTGCCAGACCTCGGCGACGCTCGGGTGGCGGACGGCTTCGAGGAGCTCGTCGGCCAGCAGATCGGCGATCAGGGCGCGGCTGCCGAAGACCTCGGTGGCGCTCAGGTCCCAGTCGGTGACGACGAACCAGGAGCCGTTCCGGGGCCACCAGTGGGCCGGGAACTGTACCCAGGAGGCCCCGTTGCGGCCGGAACTGGCGTCGTGGTGGGCCGGCGCCTCATCCAGTCGGCCGCGCCGGACCGGGACCGGTCGGCCCAGGTCCTCGATCGCGGCCTGCGCCCAGTAGCACTCGGTCCGGAGCCCCTCGGGACTGTGCCGCGCCACCAGCTCGACCAGCCGGCCGAGGCTCTCCCGGTCGATCTCGCCGACCGACAGGTTCAGGCCCTCGGGCACCGCCAGTCCCGTGAACACCCGCCACGAGGGGGTGAACTCCCAGTCCTCCAGGCGTTTGCCGACGCTCGCCAGCAGGTCGGACCAGCGGTGGCGCTCCGCCCCGTCGTACGCCGAGTGGAGCACCCAGCAGCGGTCGGCGTACCCCTGCTGCGGCTCGTAACCCAGGACGTCCTCCTCCACCAGCCGACGCATCCCGTCCAGCGGATCGTCGTTCGGTACAAGCTCCAAGGCGTACTCCTTGTGCACGGTCGGGGTGCGACTGCGGCCCACCATAGGCAGCCCTCAGGCACCTCGCGCGGTGAGTGGCCGGGGTGGCCGGGGGTGGTCCGACGTGGGGCGGTGACCGGTAGGGTGCAGGTCAGGGGCTCGGGGTGTCGGGTCGGGGCAGGTCGGGGAGGGAAGCTGATGGCTCGTAAGGTCCGTAAGGAGGCCGCTGCTGCGGCGCCGGTCACGGTGACGGTCTGCCGGGGGTGCTGCTGCGGTACCGAGCGACGCCACCCGGGGGTCGACCACGCGGCGCAGCTGGTGCGGCTGAAGGAAGGCGTCGGAGCGGCGGGGCGGGTCCGGGCGGTGCCGTGCCTGGACGCCTGCGACCACTCCAACGTGGTGGTGGTGAGCCCCTCGGCCGAGGGGCGGGCGGCGGGTGGCCGGCCGGTCTGGCTCGGCTGGGTGCTGGCCGACGACATGCTGGACGAGATCACCGACTGGGTGAAGGCCGGCGGCCCCGGCCTCGCCGACTCGCCCGGCACGCTCGACCTGCAGGAGTTCGCCGTCTCGCGCCGGGTGCGCGAGGGCCTGCCGGGCTGAGACCCGGAACCCGCCGGGCCTGGCATGCTTCGGGCATGGCGGAACTGAACGGCAGGCCGGTCACCCCGGCGGAGCTCCAGGCGCTGGCGCTCACCAACTACGGGCACTTCACCACCATGCTGGTGCGCGACGGCCGGGTGCGGGGGCTCGGGCTGCACCTGGAGCGGCTGCGCCGGGACTGCCGGGCGCTGTTCGGCACCGACCTGGACCCGGAGCCGGTGCGGGCGTACGCCCGCAGGGCGGTGCCCGCCGGCGGCAGCACGATGGTGCGGATCACGGTCTTCGACCCCGCGCTCGACCTCGGCAACCCGGGCGGGAAGGCCGACCCCGCGGTCCTGGTGACGACCCGTGCGGCGGGCGGTGCGGTGCCGGGGCCGCTGCGGGTGCGCCCGGTGCGGTACGAGCGGGACCGGCCCGAGGTGAAGGGCGTCGGCCTGTTCGGCGCGCTGCGCCACCGCCGGGAGGCGCAACTGGCCGGGTACGACGACGCGCTGTTCGTCGACGGCACCGGCGCGGTCAGCGAGGGCGGCACCTGGAACCTCGGCCTGGTCCGGGACGGAGGGGTGGTCTGGCCCGAGGCGGCGTACCTGCCCGGCACCACGCTGGCGCTGCTCCGCGACCTGCACCCTGGCCGCACCGCCCGGGTCACCCCGGCCGAACTGCCGCAGTACGAAGCCGCGTTCGCCACCAACGCGGCCGTCGGCGTCCGCCCGATCGCCGCTGTCGAGGGCACTGCCCTCGACCCCGGCCACCCGCTGCTGACCGCACTGGCCGAAGCCTGGGCCGCCGCCCCGGGCGAGCCGCTCTGAGGCGAACTCGCCCGGAGGCGAGGGCGGAGGCGGGGGCAGTCGGGGGTCAGTAGCCCCGGGCGCCCTTGTTCGGGTTGGCCTGCTGGACCTTGGCGGCCAGGTCGTGACCGTCCCGGGAGACGTTGTACCGGTCCATCATGTAGTTCATCGAGGCCGCGCAACTGGCCACCGGGTCGTAGATGTTGGTCGACGTGCCCGTCTGGTGGTAGGCCGCGAAGGTGCTCGGGATGCACTGCCAGGGGCCGCGCGAGGAGTTCGCCGGGAAGCCGTCGGACTGCTTCGGGCCGGTGGCGTTGCTGTCCCAGCCGTTGGCCAGCGGGAGCGAGTTGAAGGAGGACTCGCGACCGGCCATGGTGAGCAGGCCCTTGGTCCACTGCTCGCGGGCAGCCGGGTCGGTGATGCCCATCAGGTCGAGGGTCTGGCTGATGTAGTCCCGGACGGCGGCCTCGCCGCTCTTCCAGGAGCCGCGGCCGCCGTACTCGACGTCCTTGACCGGGATCTTGCCCTCGTGCGAGGGCTTCGCGTCCGGGTCGCTCTTGTCGCCCTGGTCGCCGGAGTCGTTGCCGCCCTGGTCACCGCTGCCGTGGCCGCCGGAGCCGGAGCCGTGGCCGCCGTTTCCGCTGCCCTTGCCGTCGCCGTTGCCGCTGGGCTTGGGCTTCTCCGGCTGCTGGCGGTCCTTGTCCTGGTTGCGCTGGTCCTCCTCGATCTTCCGGTCCGCCTCCTGGTACTCCTTGATCACCGACTGGAGCTTCCGGACGTCGTCGCCGATCGCCTGGGTGAGCTTCTCCTTGGTCTGCTGGAGCTTCTCGGCCCGGTTGTTGATGTCCTCGACCTCGCCGGCGATCTGGCCGGCCACCGCCGCGAAGCCGATGATGCCCGCGAACGGCGCGGCCATCAGGTCGACGGCCACCGCGCGGGCCACCGTGCTCTTGATCTGGCCGAGCTTGGAGGTCATCTCGGCCATCCGCTCGCTCATCTGCTGCCAGTCCCGCTGGATCTCGGCCAGCTCGGTCAGCGAAACCCCGAACTTCTCACCGCTCATACGGCACCTGCCCCCCAGTTCCCCGGTCCGCCCGCGAACCCTCGCCCGCACCCCGTGTGTTGACGTCCGATCACGAATACTGCCATGACGCGGCCGCCCACCGCAGGGTGCGGTGGGCGGCCGGGGCCGGGAAGCGGCCAGGTCAGCAGTCGTCCGGTCAGACGGTGTTCTCCGCCTGGGCCATCCAGGAGTACTTCTCCAGGTCGGCGGTGAGGCCGATCAGGATGTCCTGGCTGATCGGGTCGGGATCGGCGGTGACGTCGATCCGGTCGCGCATCCGGATGATCACGGCGGCCAGGGCGTCCACCAGGGTGCCGACGGTGGCCGAGTCGGCCACCGGGCCCTCCGGGGCGACGGAGATCCCGCTGGTGTCGGCGACGGTCTTGGCCCGGCCGTCCGGGGAGACGCCGATCGCGGCCGCCCGCTCGGCGACGGTGTCGGCGTGCAGGCGGGCCAGCGCGACCACCTCGTCCAGCTGGAGGTGGACCGAGCGGAACCGGGGGCCGACCACGTTCCAGTGCAACTGCTTGGCCACCAGCGAGAGATCGACCAGGTCGACCAGTGCTCCCTGCAGTGCGTCGCCGACCACCTTGCGGTCGGCGTCCGGCAGCGGGCTCTTGATTCCGTACATCGGGCATGCCTCCTGAGACTGGGCTCGACTCCGCTGGCCAGCATGCCACAGGAAGCGGACAAAGAGGGCATAAGGGCGTCGGCGGGCGAGCCCGGGGCCAGGGCGCGGTCCTGGCGCGATCCGAAGCCCGGCCGGGGTGAGGCGGAGCGGACAATTCGCTTCGGCCGCCGAGCGCTCTCCCCTACCATCGGCGGATGTCCACCAGTGAGCTGCTGCGCGCCAACGCCTTCCGGACCGCCTTCGCCCGGCGGCAGGCGACCGAGGTCCAGGAGGTGCCGGGCGGCTTCCTGGTTCTGAACGCGGCGTTCCCGCTGTCGTACGAGCACAACCAGCTGCACCTCGACCGGGCGGTCGGCGGGCCCGACGCGCTGCTCGCGCTGGCGGAGCGGGCGCTGGCGCACGCGGACCACCGCCAACTGACGCTCTACGACGCCGAGTCGGGCGCTGCCTGCGTCCTGGCCTTCGAGGCGGCGGGGTACCGGCACATGACCGAGGTGGTGATGCTGCACCAGGGCCCCGTCCCGGTCCCGTCCGTCCCGGCCGAGCCGGTGGAGGTGTCCGAGCTGGCGCCCCCGTACGAGGCCCGGCTGCGGGACTGGATGCCGGAGGCCTCCGAGGCGACCGTCGAGCAGCTGATCGCCCGTCGGGCGGCCCGCCGCAACGGTGCCCCCGAGGTGCTCTTCCTCGGTTCCCGCGACACCGACGGCACGGTCGCCGCCTGGGCCGACCTCTACCTCGACCCGTCCACCGGCACCGCCCAGATCGAGGACCTGGTCACCGCCCTCGACCACACCGGCCGGGGCCACGGCGGCACCGTTCTCGACACCGCCCTGCACCGCGCGGCCGCCTACCCGCTGCGCTTCCTGATCGCCGACGCGGACGACTGGCCGATCCACTGGTACACCCGCCGCGGCTTCACCCCGATCGGCGAGTGCCACTCCTTCACCCGGGGCTGAGCTCAGCTCCCGCCGAGCGCCGCCAACTCGGCGGTCAGGGTGTCGGTGTGCTGGAACGTCAGACCGGCCAGGGCGATGTGCCGCCAGGTGACCGTGCCGCCGCCGTCCAGGATGAACACCGAACGTCGCAGCCCCAGCCCCGGCACGCTGATCCCGTACGCCCGCGCCACCGCCCGGTCCGGGTCGGCCAGCAGCGGGAACGCCAGCCGGTGCTTGCGCGCGAACCGCTCGTGGCTGTCCAGGTCCTGCGGGCTGATCCCCCACACCGTGGCGCCGAGGTCCTTGAACCGGTCCAGCTCGGAGGTGTACTCGCAGAGCTGCTTGGTGCAGACCGGCGTGTCGTCCCCCGGGTAGAAGACCAGCACCAGCGGACTGCCCTTGGCCTCCTCCAACCGGTACTCGCGCCGCTCCACCACGTCCTCGGCGAGCAGCAGACCGGGCAGCGTGAACGACGGAGCGGACGCTCCGACCTGGGGCGGCTTGGCCATGGACTTCCCCTCCTGGGCAGCGCGGGACGCCTGCGGTACCAACGGTGCATCACTGTATGTGCTCCGAGCCGTTTCCCGGCGCATTGTCCGACCGCGACAGGGGTCCAGGACGGCCGGCTGCCTCAGCGGCGGGGGCCGTACATGATGACCGCGACGCCGGCCAGGCAGATGGTGGCGCCCAGGAGGTCGGCGCGGGTGGGGCGGAAGCCGTCGAAGGCCATGGCCCAGAGCAGGGATCCGGCCACGAAGACGCCGCCGTAGGCGGCGAGGACGCGGCCGAAGTCGGAGGAGGGCTGGAGGGCGGCGAGGAAGCCGTAGCCGCCGAGGACGACGATGCCGAGGCCGGCCAGCCACCAGGGGCGGGATTCGCGGACGCTCTGCCAGATCAGCCAGCAGCCGCCGATCTCGGCCACGGCGGCGACGGCGAACAGGGCGACGGAGCGCAGCACGGTCATGGGGAGAGCCTAGTGAGCAGCCGTGCTCCGAGGCTTCCACAGCGCCCTGACCGTCCGTCGGGCGGGACGTACGATGGGCCCGGGCCGCGCCGGGTGGGCGCGGGAGAACGGAGCGGGAACCTCATGTCCGGGAACCTCGGGTCGGATCGGCATCCGCTGGACAACCCGGCCTGGTCGGCACTGGCCGGGCCGCACGCGCACTTCGCCGAATGTCGCGGCCGGGCGGCGCGCTACCCGGGGGACGTGACGCCGTTCCACGCGCTGCCGGAGCAGCCGGGCGCGGCGGACTGGGCGGATCTGGCCGCGCTGGTGGGGCCGAAGGGCTGGGCGCTGCTGGCGGTGGACGCGGCGGTGCGGCCGCCCGCGGACTGGGAGGTGACCTTCGATCTCGAAGGCGTCCAACTGGTCGGTGCGGACGTGGTCGGCAAGGCGGAGCCCGAGGCGGTGCCGCTGGGCCCGGCCGACGTGCCGGAGATGCTGGCGCTGGTCGAGCGGACCCGTCCGGGGCCGTTCCTGCCCCGGACGGTGGAGCTGGGCAGCTACCTGGGCATCCGCCGGGACGGGGTGCTGATCGCGATGGCGGGGGAGCGGATGCACCCGCCCGGCCATGTCGAGATCAGCGCGGTCTGCACCGACCCCGCCCACCGGGGCGAGGGCTTGGCGTCCCGGCTGGTCCTGGCCGTGGTGGCGGGCATCCGGGAGCGCGGCGAGATCCCGTTCCTGCACGCGGCGGGGGACAACACCAACGCGATCCGGCTGTACGAGGCGCTGGGGTTCCGGCAGCGGCGCGCGGTCACCTTCCTCGGCGCCGCTGCGCCCGCCTGACCCAGGGTCGGCGGGCGTCCCGGTCGGCGGCCTACTGGCGGTAGGTGGTGAGGAAGCGTCCGATCCGGCTGATCGCCGTCTCCAGGTCGTCGGCGCGGGGGAGGGTGACGAAGCGGAAGTGGTCCGGGCGGGGCCAGTTGAAGCCGGTGCCCTGGACGATGTGGATCTTCTCGCGGAGCAGCAGGTCGAGCACGAAGCGCTCGTCGTCGACGATCCGGTGCACGGCCGGGTCCAGCTTGGCGAAGGCGTACAGCGCGCCCTTGGGCTTGACGCAGCTGACGCCGGGGATCTCGTTCAGCGCCCGCCAGGTGACGTCGCGCTGCTCGGTCAGGCGGCCGTTCGGCAGGGTGAGGTCCTGGATCGACTGGTGCCCGCCCAGGGCGGCCTGGACGGCGTACTGGGCCGGGACGTTGGGGCACAGCCGCATGCCCGCGAGCATGGTCAGCCCCTCCAGGTAGTCCTTGGCGTGCTGCTTGGGGCCCGAGACCACCAGCCAGCCGCTGCGGAAGCCCGCCACCCGGTAGGCCTTGGAGAGGCCGTTGAAGGTCAGGGTGATCACGTCGTCGGCGAGCGCGGCCAGGCAGTGGTGCTCGACGCCGTCGTAGAGGATCTTGTCGTAGATCTCGTCGGCGAGGACCATCAGGCCGTGCCGGCGGGCGAGTTCGAGGATGCCGAGCAGCAGTTCCTTCGGGTAGACCGCGCCGGTCGGGTTGTTCGGGTTGATCACCACGATGGCCTTGGTGCGGTGGTTGATCTTCGAGGCGATGTCGTCGAGGTCGGGGTACCACTCCGCCTCCTCGTCGCACAGGTAGTGCACCGCCTTGCCGCCGGCCAGCCGGACCACCGCCGTCCAGAGCGGGAAGTCCGGTGCGGGGACCAGGACTTCGTCGCCGTCGTCGACCAGCGCCTGGACCGCCATCTGGATCAGCTCGGAGGCCCCGTTGCCGAGGTAGACGTCATTGACCGTCACCCCGCTGACGCCGCGCTGCTGGTAGTACTGCACCACCGCGCGCCGGGCCGGCAGGATGCCGCGCGAGTCGCTGTAGCCGTGCGCGTTGGGGAGGTTACGGATGATGTCCTGGAGGATCTCCTCCGGCGCCTCGAAGCCGAACGGGGCGGGGTTGCCGGTGTTCAGTCGCAGGACGCTGTGCCCCGCCGCCTCCAGCGCGTTGGCCTGCTCGACCACCGGGCCGCGGATCTCGTAACACACGCCCGCCAGCTTGCTGGACTGCCGAAACTCCACTGCGGCCTCCCGACCGTCGCACCGCGCCATCATTCGGTTGCTTTGTTCTACCAAGTATCTACTTGGAAAGTCCAACCTTTTGGCTATGCTGATCCACATGTCACGCCGAAGCTACGACCAGTACTGCGCCGTCGCCCGCGCCCTGGACGCGGTGGGAGAGCGCTGGAGCCTCCTGATCGTCCGTGAGCTCCTGGACGGGCCGCGCCGCTACACCGACCTGCACGCCGACCTGCCGGGGGTGTCGACCGACATCCTGGCCACCCGGCTCAAGCAGCTGGAGGGCGAGGGCGTGGTGGAGCGCCGCAAGCTGGAACGGCCCGCCAACGCGGTGGTCTACCTGCTCACCGAGCGCGGGCTGACGCTGCGTCCGGTGGTGGAGGCGCTGGGCGCCTGGGGCCTGGACGCGCTGGGCGACCCCCGGCCCACCGACGCCGTCCGCGAGCACTGGGTGACCGGCGCGCCGACCGGGTGACCAAGGGCTGAAATTGCCCGGGGGCGATCGGCCGTCCGGGCTATCGTCCGGCCCATGACGGCTCATCACCAGCTCGCGCAGATCAACATATCCCGGCTGCTCTTCCCGCTCGACGGCCCCGAACTCGCCGACTTCGTCGCCGCCCTGGACCCGGTCAACGCCCTGGCCGAGGAGGCCGACGGCTTCGTCTGGCGGCTCACCGACTCCGCCGCCGGGGGCACGGTGCGGATCTTCGAGGACGACTGGCTGATCGTCAACATGTCGGTCTGGGACGACCCGGAC
The DNA here is from genome assembly GCF_040296785.1 of Kitasatospora sp. NPDC002040. Classification (NCBI taxonomy): domain Bacteria; kingdom Bacillati; phylum Actinomycetota; class Actinomycetes; order Kitasatosporales; family Streptomycetaceae; genus Kitasatospora; species Kitasatospora sp. NPDC002040. The sequence continues at coordinate 184,763 of NZ_JBEOXV010000005.1, forward strand.
GTCCTGGAGGCCTTCGTCTACAGCCCCGGGCACATCGCCGTGCTGCGCCGCCGCCGGGAGTGGTTCAGCCGGGCCGGTGAGGCTATGACGGCGCTCTGGTGGGTGCCTGCCGGGCATCGGCCGACCGTCGCGGAGGCGGAGCAGAAGCTGGTCGAGCTGCGGGCCACGGGGCCGACGCCCGAAGTGTTCACGCTCCGCGAGACCTTCCCCGCGCCCGCTCCGGGCCAGGACTGACGAACGGTCAGTGCCGTTGGTGCGGACGGTGGTTGAACGCCGTCCGAATGTGTCCTGCACGTGACAATCGTTCCCGGCTCTTGTGTGCCCGGCCGCCGATGCGTCAGCCTTTCATCGGCGGTCGGAAACAGTACGGGGCCGATGCCGTCCCCTTCTTTGTCATGGGCATGCATGATCAGTGCGCGCCCATCCGCCGCCGTGCCCGGATCGGACCCCATCTGCCGGACCGATTACGGCAGTTGAGCACGTACCGCCCCCACCGAGGAGGAACCCCCTGATGGCAGTGATACGTCACTCCCGGCGCGGCCTGATCGCCGCCACGGCCGCCACCGTGGCCGCGCTGGCCCTCGGCCTGGGCTCGGCGCTGCCCGCCTCGGCCGCGGCCGGAGCGGACGGTGTGATCGCCAACGCCGGCGCCCCGGACACCGTCAAGGACAGCTACATCGTGGTGCTCAACCAGGGCTTCGCGGCCGCCGGTTCGGACCACGGCCGGGCGCTCGCGCAGAAGTACGGCGCGAAGATCACCCGGACCTACACGGCGGCGCTGAACGGCTTCGCCGCCCGGATCTCCGAGGCGCAGGCGAAGCGGCTGGCCGCCGACCCGGCGGTCGCCGCGGTGAGCCAGAACCGCATCTTCCACGTCGACGCCACCCAGCCGAGCCCGCCCTCCTGGGGCCTGGACCGGATCGACCAGAAGGCCCTGCCCCTGAACAGCAGTTACAGCTACCCGGACACCGCCGGCGAGGGCGTCACCGCCTACATCATCGACACCGGAGTGCGGATCACCCACGGCGAGTTCGGCGGCCGGGCCAGCAACGGCTACGACGCGATCGACAACGACAACGTCGCCCAGGACGGCCACGGCCACGGCACCCACGTGGCCGGTACGGTCGCGGGCAACTCGTACGGCGTGGCCAAGAAGGCGAAGATCGTCGCCGTCCGGGTGCTCGACAACTCCGGCTCCGGCACCACCGAGCAGGTCGTGGCGGGCATCGACTGGGTGACCGCCAACGCGGTCAAGCCGGCCGTGGCCAACATGAGCCTGGGCGGCGGGGTGGACGACGTGCTGGACGCCGCCGTCCGCCGGTCGATCGCCTCGGGCGTGACCTACGGGGTCGCGGCGGGCAACGACAACCAGAACGCCAGCACCCACTCCCCGGCCCGGGTCGCCGAGGCCATCACGGTGGGCTCGACCACCAGCACCGACGCGCGCTCCAGCTTCTCCAACTACGGTTCGCTGGTGGACCTGTTCGCGCCCGGCTCCAGCATCACGTCCTCCTGGAACACCGGCGACACCGCCAGCAACACCATCTCCGGCACCTCGATGGCCACCCCGCACGTGGTCGGCGCGGCCGCGCTCTGGCTGGCCGACCACCGCACCGACACCCCGGCCCAGGTGGCCACCGCGCTGGTCAACAACGCCACCAGCGGGGTGGTGACCAGCCCGGGCACCGGCTCGCCGAACAAGCTGCTCTACGTCGGCACCGGCGGCACCACCCCGCCCACCGGGCCGAAGTTCGAGAACGCCGTCGACTACGCGATCGCCGACAACACCACCGTCGAGTCGCCGATCACCGTCAGCGGCGTCACCGGTAACGCCCCCGCCGCGCTGAGCGTCGAGGTCGACATCAAGCACACCTACAAGGGCGACCTCAAGGTCGACCTGGTCGCGCCCGACGGCTCGACCTACCTGATCAAGAACTACGGCGACGGCGGCAGCGCCGACAACGTGATCGGGACCTTCACCGTCAACGCCTCGGCCGAACTCGCCAACGGCGTCTGGAAGCTGCGGGTCAGCGACAACGCCAATGCCGACACCGGCAAGATCGACCGCTGGGCGCTCCAGTTCTGACGACTGGTCAGTCCCTGACGCGCCGGAGCCGCCCCTGCGGCTCCGGCGCGTCGCGCTGGGTCAGTCGGCGATCAGTGCCGTGCCGACCGGACGGAAGCCCACCCGGCCGTAGATCCGGGCCACGTCCTGGTCGCCGGCCGAGAGGAAGACCGTCTCCACCCCGCGCGCCCGGGCATCCGCCACCAGAGCGGCGGTGACCGCGTACCCGAGGCCCTGGCGGCGGGCCGACGGCAGGGTGCCGATGCCGACCAGTTCGCTGACCGGGCCGACCGGCTGGTGCTGGCCGCCGCAGAGCGCGTTGCCGTCCGGGCCGAACGCGGCGGCGACCACCGTCAGGCCGTCCCGGATCCGCCCGGCGATCCGGGCGGCGGTGCCGTCGGCGGTCAACTGGGCGGTCATGGCGGCGAGTTCGTCCGGTCCGGCGGTGCCGATCGCGGTGCCGGGCTCGGCGAAGGAGAGGTAGGCCACCGCCAGCGCCTCGGCCAGGGCCGGATCGTCGGCGCCGACCACCCGGGCGGTGCTGGTCAGGACCGGAGCGTCCGGGTCCAGCACCATCAGCGGATGGCCGTGCACCGGGAGCCCGGAGCCCTCGACGGCGGCCCGGAGCTCCGGCGCGGTCTCGGCGACCCACTCGAAGCTCTCCGGCACGCCTAGCTCGCGCTGCCGGGCCCGGACCCGCTCCACGTCCGCGACCGTCACGGGCGCACCGGTCCAGCCGAGGGTGGGCCGGGCGTAGTAGGGCCAGCCCTCGCCCTCCCGGACGAAGAGCGACAGCGGCCCGAAGGCCTCTGCCCGGGCGGCACTGCGGGGTACGGCGTCGTAGTACCGCTCGAGGCGGTCGAGGAGATCGGTCACGCGCGCATGCAACCAGCCACCCGCGCGGACCGCCACCCGATATCGGGCCCCGCCCCACCGGCGGGCACCGGGGCGCGTACGATCGGTCCGCTATGGACAACACCACCACCGCCACCGCGTACCGCAGCTATGTCGCCGTAGGGGACTCCTTCACCGAGGGCATGTGCGACGAGCTGCGCCCCGACGGGCAGTTCCTCGGCTGGGCCGACCGGGTCGCCCGGGCGCTGGCCGCCGAGCAGGGCCCCGGCTTCCGCTACGCCAACCTGGCGGTGCGCGGGAAGCTGATCGGCCAGATCCACGACGAGCAGCTGGACGACGCGGTCGCGATGGGGGCCGAGCTGGTCACCCTGGCCGGCGGGCTGAACGACGTGCTGCGTCCCGGCTGCGACATCGACCGGGTCGAGCGGCTGCTCGGCGCGGCGGCCGAGCGCCTGCTGGCGGGCGGCGGCACGGTGGTGATGTTCACCAGCACCGATCCGACCAGGCGGCTCGGCGGCAGTGCCAGGCTGCTGCCCGCGATCCTGCGGATGAAGGCCTTCGTGGAGGGGCTGGCCAAGGCCGATCCCCGCCTGCGGGTGGTCGACCTCTTCTCGGCGCCCTGCTTCGACGACCGCAGGCTCTGGGACGAGGACCGGCTGCACCTCTCCCCGGAGGGCCACCGCCGGGTGGCGGTCGCCGTCCTGGAGGCGCTCGGCCGACCCGCCCCGTTCGACTGGCGGGCGCCGCTGCCCGCCGCCGCGCCGCGCGGCCGGGGGGCCAAGCTGGCCGCCGACCTGCGCTGGCTGCGGATCCACCTCGGGCCGTGGATCGGGCGCCGCCTCACCGGGAAGTCCTCCGGCGACGGCCGGGCGCCGAAGCGGGCCGAGCTGCTGCCGTACGAGGGCTGACGTACCAAGGGCTGACGTCGCGTCGGCGGTCGGCCTCAGTTGGCCCACGGTGGGGCGAGCACGGTGCCGTCGGCGAGGGTGGCCCGGAGGCCGACGGTGGTGGTGACCCAGGCGGTGGCGGGCTGATCGCCGGGGTTGTCGAGGCAGAGCCTGGCGCCGGCCGGGACGATGACGGTGTCGCCGGGGGCCAGGGTGCTCCGCTCGCCGTCCAGTACGACGTCGGGGGTGCCCGCCAGCAGGTGGAGCACCTCCTCGTGGCTGACGGTGTGTTCGGTGCCGGGAGTCCCGGCCGGGAGGTCGAGCCGCCAGGCGCGGAGCGTGGCGCTGCCGGTGGAGGAGCCGGCGTGGGAGGTGAAGCGGGCACCGTGGATCTCGTGCACGGTGGCCTGGGCGCTGCGGATGACGGGCAAGGGTCTCCTGCTTCCTGGGTTTCGCCAGATGGTCAAGCTGCTTGTCTTTATGGTCAAGCAGCTTGACCATCTGCGTCAAGGGAATGACACAAATGAGTGGCACAATCTCGCGCATGAGCGAGCCCGACTCCATCGCCCTGAGCATCCCTCCGCTGCTGATCGCCCTGAGTGCCGACCTGGTCCACGCCATCGACGCGGGCGTTCGCCGGCGCGGTTTCGAGGACCTCCGCCCGGCCCACGGCTTCGCCTTCGCCCGGCTCGCCCCGGACGGTGCCACCGTCAACGAGCTGGCCGAACACCTGGGCGTCACCAAACAGGCCGCCAGTCAGATGGTGGAGGAACTGGTCCGCAAGGGCTATGTCGACCGTCACCCGCACCCCACCGACGCGCGCGCCAAACTGATCGAACTGACCGGCCGCGGCTGGGCCTGCACCCGCGCCGCCGATGCCGCCGCCGCCGAGGCGGTGGTCCCGTGGGAGTCGGTGCTCGGGGCCGAGCGGCTCCGCGAACTCCACGACGACCTGGCCCGGTTGGCCCCGTCGGGGCGGCTGAGGCCGGTGTGGTGAGCGGCGGTCGCCACACGGACGGAAGCTGATCGGCGCACCGGGCGCACTCCGGTCCGCCGGGGCGCGCCTGCCCGCAGGGCGGCGGCGCGGCTCCTACGATCGGGTCATGTTCAGTGGCGCACACGTGATTCTGCACAGCCAGGACGCCGAGGCCGACCGGGCGTTCGTCCGGGACGTGCTCGGCTTCGCCCATGTCGACGCCGGGCACGGCTGGCTGCTCTTCAAACTCCCGCCGGCCGAGCTGGCCTTCCACCCGACCGAGGCCCCGCCGCACAGCGAGTGCTACCTGATGTGCGACGACCTGGACGCCGTGCTGGCCCGGTTGGCCGAGCACGGCGTCCGGCCGGTCGCGCCGCCGACCCGGCAGAGCTGGGGCACGGTCACCGCGATCCCGCTGCCGAGCGGCTACGAACTGCCGCTCTACCAGCCCGCCCACCCGGTGGCGCACGGGCTCTGACGGGCTGTGGGGCACGGTCCGGCCGCGGCTCGGGCTCCGACAGGCCGTCAGGAAGTTGCTATCGTGCCCGGTGATCCATCGGCGCACGGACCTCTGTCGTGCGGCCGCCAGCGCACTCGGGGGTAACCATGCAGCAGCAGCCACCGCCTTCCGGCGACGGGTCCGGCGTGCCGCCGATGCCGGCGTCGCCGCCGACACCGGCGCCGGGGGAGGCGCACCGGCGTTCACCGGTGATGGTCTGGGGCGTGGTGGCGGCGGCGGTGAGCGCGGCCGCCGGAGTGGCCAGCGCCGTCGCGGCGTTCACGGGCAGCAGCTCGCAGACCGCCCCCTCCCCGACCACGTCGGTGGTCGCACCGCCGCCTGCCCCGACCGCAGGGGCGACCGCCGCCGCCACCACCCCCAAGCCGACCCCGGCGGCCCCCGCCGCGGCGACGGTGCGCTGGACCGGGAAGATCGTGCTCGGCATGGAGGGCATCGACCTGACCCAGGTGCCGCCGACCCAGGTGGAGGGCCAGTTCCTCCGCCCCGGCGCGGCCCGTACCGGGGGGAGCGGCATGACGGTGAAGGGCACCACCGCCGTGTGGACCGACTCCGCCGCACCGACCGCCGAGGGATGCCGCAACCTGCTGCAGACCCAGCAGCAGACCGTGGTCGACGTGGTCGCGGGCGACCAGGTCTGCGTCGTCAACGAGACCTCGCCGATCGGCCTGCTGAAGGTCACCAAGACCTACTACATGCGAGGCAGCTACGGCGAACTGGACGCCGAGCTGACGATCTGGGACCTCCGCCTGAAGGGCTGACCGGCACCGGACGGTCGATGCCGCGGCGCTGTCCTGACGTGGCGTCAGGTCTCGTCCAGCTCCAGGAAGACGGCGGGGACCTGGTTGTCGAGCACCATCCGGCCGAGCAGTTCGGCGAGGCGGTCGCGCTCGGGGTGGCTCAGCCCGGCGGGGAGGGTCCTGACCCGGCGGCAGGTCTCGGCGTAGAACTCCTCGGCGACGCGGGTGCCCCGGGCGGTGAGGGCGACCCGGATGGCGCGGCGGTCCGCCGGGTCGGGCTCGCGGTGCACCAGGTCGCGCTGGGCGGTCCGGTCGACCAGGCCGGTGAGGCTGGACTTGGCCAGGCCCAGCACCGCGCCGAGCTCGGTCATCCCGTACGGCCGGCCCATCAGGACGCAGAGCAGCTGGCCCTGTTGGGGCGTCAGGCCGAAGCCCCGGCCCGACTCGGTGTAGACGGCGTTCACCAGGAAGGCGGAGCGCACCAGCGCGGTGACGACTCCCGGCGGCCCGTCCGTGGACTTCCCCATGCGGGACAGGTTACGGCAGCCCACCCGGGAAAGGCCGGTGCGCGCTCCGAACCGCCCGGTCGGAGCGGCGGCCGTCAGCCCGCCACCCGGATCGGGCCGCGCCGGACCTGGGGGGCCTGCTCCTCGACGGCGACGGCGGGCGAGGCGCTGACCCGCCAGAGCCGGCCGGCCGACCAGAGGGCCGCGGCGAGCAGCAGCAGGTTGCGCAGCACGATCACGACGGTGGCCTTCCAGGTGCCGCTGATCACCGCGTCGAAGAACAGCGGGTAGTCCACGGTGGTGACCCCCACGGCCACCAACAGCAGCAGGACGACCGGCCGTTGGGAGCTGCCCCGGACGGAGAGGCAGACCGCGCCGAGGCCGATCAGCCAGATCAGGTACTGCGGGCTGATCACCCGGCTGGTGACGGTGAACAGCAGCACGGCCGTCAGTGCGGCGTCGTACGGCAGCGCGGCGTTCCAGCGGCGGGCCCGGAAGCGCCAGAACAGCAGCCAGCCGAAGGCGACGCCGGTCAGCAGCACCGAGACCTGGGCCACCGCGGCGACGTGCGGGCCGATGAACTCCAGTGAGCCGTAGTGCTGGTGGACCTCGCCGGGCCAGCCGAGCAGCCGGGCCACCTGGAGCACGCTGCCGCCGATCGACTCGATCTCGATGCCCCGCCCCTGTTGCGCCGTCAGGAAGTTGAGGGTGCCGTCGAACAGGGCGACCAGCACCAGCAGCAGCGCCAGCGCGGCCGCGCACATCGAGGTCCAGGCCTGCCGGGTGCTCCGGCCGCGCGGGGCGCCGAGCAGCACCAGCGCGGGCCAGACCTTCACCATCGCCCCCAGCCCGGCCAGCGCCCCACCGAGCCGCGGACGGCTGGGCAGCAGGATCAGCGCGGCCATCGCGAGCGCGGTGACCGGCAGGTCGTACCGGCCGTACGGGAGCCCCAGGAGCAGCGGCAGGGCGAGGGCCCAGAGCCAGGCCCCGGCGGTGGAACGGCCCCGGTGCAGGCCGCCGTTGCGGCGCAGCGAGACCCGGACCAGCGCGCCCTGGGTGAGCGCGTCGGTGGCCAGCATCAGCACCACGAAGGCCTGGAGGTAGGTCAGGAACGGCAGCAGTCCGGGAGCGAGCATGGCCAGCGCCGCACCGGGCGGGTACTGCCAGGTGACGTCGTCGACCGGGAAGGTCCCCCGGCTGAGCACCTCGAACCAGTGGAAGTAGGTGCGGTGCACCTCGATCGCCTGCTCGGCCTTGCCGGAGCGGAGCATCCCGACCATGACCAGCCGGCTCGCGAGCCAGTACCCGGCCAGGGCGAGGGCCTCGCGCGGCCAACTGCTCGGCCGGCTCCAGCGGAACGGACCGCTCTGCGGCATTCCCCACTGGGTCACCGGGGTTGGGGCCTGCGCCACCGTGGCCTCCACGGGCACGAGAAGGTGTCTGTGCGATCTGTCACAGCACAGACGGATCGGGCCGGTCCGCCGCCCGGGGACGGCGGCGTACCGACCGTCAGCACAACGCGCCACGCCACCCCGAGGACACGGTCGCACCCGTCCGGTCCCGGTCACCTGCCAGAATACTGGCGGAACTCAGGCTTGCATCCAGGAGAAGGTGACCGGCTTCGTGACCATGTCAGTCGAACGGAAGATCGCCGAAGAGCTGGGCGTACGGGAGGGGCAGGTGAGGTCCGCCGTCGAACTCCTCGACGGCGGCGCGACGGTGCCCTTCATCGCGCGCTACCGCAAGGAGGTCACCGGCGAGCTCGACGACACCCAGCTGCGCACCCTCGAGGAGCGGCTGCGCTACCTGCGCGAGCTGGAGGAGCGGCGGACCGCCGTGCTGGAGTCGGTGGAGAGCCAGGGGAAGCTGGACGACGCGCTGCGCGCGCAGATCCTGGCCGCCGACTCCAAGGCCCGGCTGGAGGACATCTACCTCCCGTACAAGCCCAAGCGGCGCACCAAGGCGCAGATCGCCCGCGAGGCCGGTCTCGAACCGCTCGCCGACACCCTGCTGGCCGACCCGTCCCAGGACCCGGCCGCACTGGCGGCGGGCTACCTGAACGAGTCGGTGGCCGACGCCCCGGCCGCCCTGGAGGGCGCCCGGTCGATCCTGGTCGAGCGCTTCGGCGAGGATGCCGACCTGGTCGGCACGCTGCGCGAGCGGATGTGGACCCGGGGCCGCCTGGTCGCCACCGTCCGGGGCGGCAAGGAGCAGGACGGCGCCAAGTTCGCCGACTACTTCGACTTCTCCGAGCCGTACGGCAAGCTCCCCTCGCACCGCATCCTGGCGATGCTGCGCGGCGAGAAGGAGGAGGTGCTCGACCTCGAACTCTCCCCGTACGAGGGCGCCGACGGCGACCTGCCCGGCGAGAACGACTACGAGCGGCGGATCGCGGCGAAGTTCGGCATCGCCGACCGGGGCCGCCCCGCCGACAAGTGGCTCGGCGACACCGTGCGCTGGGCCTGGCGGACCAGGATCCTGGTCCGGCTCGGCATCGACCTGCGCACCCGGCTGCGGCAGGAGGCCGAGGACGAGGCGGTCCGGGTGTTCGCCGCCAACCTGCGCGACCTGCTGCTCGCCGCCCCGGCCGGCACCCGCGCCACCATGGGCCTCGACCCGGGCTTCCGCACCGGCGTCAAGGTCGCCGTGGTGGACGCCACCGGCAAGGTGCTCGGGTACGACACCATCTACCCGCACCAGCCCGCCAACAAGTGGGACGCCTCGATCGCCACCCTCGCGGCCCTGGCGAAGAAGCACGACGTCGAACTGATCGCGATCGGCAACGGCACCGCCTCCCGGGAGACCGACAAGCTGGCCGAGGACCTGATCAAGCGTCACCCCGAGCTGAAGCTCACCAAGGCGATGGTCTCGGAGGCGGGTGCCTCGGTGTACTCCGCCTCGGCCTTCGCCTCGCAGGAGCTGCCGGACCTGAACGTCTCGATCCGGGGCGCGGTCTCGATCGCCCGGCGGCTGCAGGACCCGCTGGCCGAGCTGGTGAAGATCGACCCCAAGTCGATCGGGGTCGGCCAGTACCAGCACGACCTGAGCGAGGTGAAGCTCTCCCGCTCGCTGGACGCGGTGGTCGAGGACTGCGTCAACGCGGTCGGCGTGGACGTCAACACCGCCTCGGCGCCGCTGCTCACCCGGGTCTCCGGGGTCACCGGCACGCTGGCCGACAACATCGTCGCGCACCGCGACGCGAACGGTCCGTTCCGGACCAGGCGCGCGCTCAAGGACGTGGCGCGGCTCGGGCCGAAGGCGTTCGAGCAGTGCGCGGGCTTCCTCCGGGTGCCCGGCGGCGACGACCCGCTGGACGCCTCCGGGGTGCACCCCGAGGCGTACCCCGTGGTGCGGCGGATCCTGGCCGCGACCGGGGGCGACCTGCGGGCGCTGATCGGCAACGGGGCGGCGCTGCGCGCACTCCGGCCGACCGACTTCGCGGACGAGACCTTCGGCGTCCCGACCGTCACCGACATCCTCGGCGAGCTGGACAAGCCCGGGCGCGACCCGCGGCCCGCCTTCCGCACCGCGACCTTCAAGGAGGGCGTCGACAAGATCGGCGACCTGGAGGTGGGCATGGTGCTGGAGGGCGTGGTCACGAACGTGGCCGCGTTCGGCGCGTTCGTGGACGTGGGCGTGCACCAGGACGGCCTGGTGCACGTCTCGGCGCTGTCCAAGAACTTCGTCAAGGACCCGCGCGAGGTGGTCAAGCCCGGCGACATCGTCCGGGTGCGGGTGGTGACGGTGGACGTGCCGCGCAAGCGGATCGGGCTGACGCTCCGGCTGGACGACGAGGTCGGCCAGGCGGCGCCGCGCGACCGCGACCGTGGCGGGGAGCGCGGCGGGGACCGCGACCGCGGCGGGGACCGCGGCCGGGGGCCCAAGCCGCCCAGGCAGGACCGCAGGAACGCTCCGGCACCCGCTCCCGCCGCCAACAGCGCGATGGCGGACGCGCTGCGCCGGGCCGGCCTGGGGAAGTGAACCGACCGGCCGCCCGGCCGAGTTGAACCGGACGCCCCGGCCCCGAGCAAGGGGTCGGGGCGTCCGGCGCTGCGGGGCCGGTTCGGGCCGTCCTGGCGGCGGATTCCCTCGATCGGGTGTAAAAGCCGTGCGGCTGACGGTGGTTGCCGACCCGGCGCCCGGGCGCGCCCCGATACTGGGGCGGCGGCCGGGCCCTGCTCCCGGCCGTCCACTCTCCACCGGACAGAGAGGCGCTCCGCCATGACCACTTTTGCGGCCAACGACCGCGTCGGGCTTGTGTTCTCGCTCTTCGACGCCGATGGCAACGGCGTCCTCGAGCCGGCCGACTTCGACCTGATGGGCCGTCGGATCATCGCCGCCCTGCCGCAGGCAGACGCTGCCGCTCAGGAGCGTCTGATCGCCTCGCTCGGACGCTACTGGCAGGTCCTGGTGCACGAGTTGGACGTGGACGGGGACGGGCGGATCAGCCCGGAGGAGTTCACCGCCGTGGTGCTGGACCCGAAGCGGTTCGACGCCGTGGTGGACGAGTTCGCCGAGGCACTGACCGGGCTCGGCGATCTGAACGGCGACCAGCTGGTGGCCCGGCCCGACTTCGTCGCCCTGATGACCGCGATCGGCTTCGAACTCCCCAACATCCACGCGCTGTTCGACGCCCTCGACCCGGTCGACGGCGACCTGGTCCCGGTGCCGGTCTGGGTCGAGGCCATCCGCGACTACTACCAGCCCGACAAGGCCGACATCCCCGGTGACCGGCTGGTCCCGGCGGTGGCCCGGTGACCCTGATCGGTCAGCAGAGCGGCACCGGCGGCCCGGCCGATCCCCTGATCGTTCCCCCGGTCGGCCTCGCGGTCGGCCGGGGCACCGGTCCGGAGCTCGCCACCGTCTTCGAGCGGGTGCTGGGCGCCCTCACCGCCGACCACCCGACCGGGGTGCGGGTGGTGCGGTCCCCCCGGCTGTACCACTCGTACGTCTCGCTGCGCACCGAGGGCGAACCGACCCGGGTCCAGCAGCTGACCGCGCAGGACGCCGAGCACTACGAGGACTTCTGCCGCACCCTGGCCGCCGAGGGTGCCACCGCGCTGTTCCGGACCGCGATCAACGCCCAGTCGCTCTACCTGGTGCGGCGCCGGCTGCGGGCCGTGAAGGTCGACCTGCTCCAGGACGAGGGCACCTCCCTGCTGCTGGTCCGCGACCAGGCCCAGGGCTTCTACACCGGGGAGAACCAGCACGCCCCCGGGCTGCTCACCCGCACCCTGACGTTCAGTCAGGAGATCACCGAGGCGGTGGTCGAGTACGCGGTGCGGCGGGCCCGGCAGGAGTGGCCGGACGGTCGGATCGACCGGATCGTGATGGCCTACAAGTTCCACCTGCTGGACGGTGCGTTCGACCACTGGGTGGCCGGCGTGGCCGGGCGGCTGGGGGTGCCGATCGAGGTGTTCCAGCCCGACACGGTGAACCGGAACCTGATCGCGCACGGCCTGCCCGAGCGCACCCTGCTGATCGCCGGGAACGAGTGGGCCGACATCATGCACGTGGTCCTGCTGGACCGGTTCGGGGCCGAACGGCAGGAGAACCGCTGCACCGAGAACGTCTGCCTCGACCCCGCCGTCGCAGGCCTGGTCGAGTACCAGACCGTGCACGGCTCCGCGGACGACCTGGCCGGCCGCGACCTGGTGAACCCGGTGGCCACGATCCGCGCGGCGGCCCGGGTCGCCGAGCGGCACGCCGGAGTCCCCGGGGCGGTCGGGGCGGTCGAGGCCGCGCTCCTCGCGCTGGAGCAGTGCGGGGTGCGGACCCCGGACCTCGGGGGCACCCACTCCACCGGCGCCGTCACCGAGGCGCTGCTCGGCCTGCTCGCCGAGGCCCGGGACGGCGGCCAGGTCCCCGCTGCCGCGGTGCGCGGCTGATGGGCGGGCCGCCGCAGGGCGCCACCGCACTGGTCGTGGTGGACCTGCAGAACGACTTCTGCGCCGGGCCGGTCGCGACCGCCCGGTTCGCCGGGAACCCCGGAGTGCTGGCGGGGGTGGTCGAGGGCAGTGTGCAGGCGGTGGCCGAGGCCCGCCGGCGCGGGGTGGAAGTGCTCTTCGTCCGCTTCCTCGGCGACCCCGAGCACCAGGGGCCCGCCTGGCGCGACCGCGATCTGCGCCGGGGCCGGCCGCCGAAGTGCCTGGAGGGGAGCTGGGGTGCGGAGTTCCACGGGGTCGCGCCCGCCCCGGGCGAGCGGGTCTTCACCAAGCTGTCCTGCTTCGACGCCTTCCTTGCCGAGGGCTTCGAGCCGTACCTGCGGGAGCGGGGCATCGGCCACCTGGTGCTGATCGGCCTGTTCGCGGACGTGTGCGTGGACTCCACCGCCCGGACCGCCTTCCAGAAGGGCCACCACCTCACCGTCCTCGCGGACTGCACCACCGCGCTGCACCTGCCCTCCGACCAGGTGCTGGGTTTCGCCCGCACCGTCTACGGCGCCCGGATCCTGACCCGGGACGACCCGGCGGCCTGGGCGGTGCCCGAGCCCCGGCGGGAGGAGCGGCCGTGTCCGCCGGCCCGGGTCTGAGCGTGCTGGACGGGGTCGCCGCCGGGGTCGGGCGGACGGCGCTGCTGGTCGCCGCCGCCCGGGCCGTCGAGACCCACCGGCCGGACGCGCTGGCCCGCGATCCGCTGGCCGAGCAGTTCGTCCGGGCGGCCCCCGCCTCGGCAGGGTGGCCGGTCCGACCGGAGCAGGTGCCCGGCGGTGCCGCCGATCCGCTCTGGGGCCGGCTCGGCCGCTACTTCGGCCTGCGGACCCGGGTGCTGGACGACCACCTGCTCCGGTCGGCGGCCGCGGGCGTGCGGCAGGTGGTGCTGCTGGGCGCGGGGCTGGACACCCGGGCCTTCCGGCTGGACTGGCCGGTCGGCTGCGTGGTCCACGAGATCGACACCGAGCAGGTGCTGACGTTCAAACAGACGGTGCTGGACCGCACCGGCGCCCGGCCGTCGGCAGCCCGCCGGACGGTCGCGGCCGACCTTCGCGGGGACTGGACCGGCGCCCTGGCCCGGGCGGGATTCGACCGGACCGCACCGACCGCCTGGCTGGCCGAGGGGCTGCTGCTCTACCTCCCGGCCGACGCCGAGCGCCGGCTGATCGCCGCCGTGCAGGCGCTGAGCGCCCCCGGCAGCACCCTGGCGTACGAGCTGAAGGAGGTGGCGGCGGAGTCCGCGGCGATCCGGGCCGCCCCGGTGTACGTCGCGGCCAGGGAACGGCTCGGCATCGACCTGACCGCCCTGTTCGCCACCGGCCGGCGGCCGGACTCGGCGGCGGCACTCGCCGCCGGGGGCTGGACGGTGACGGTGCACAGCCCGTACGAGTTCACCGCGCTGCACGGCCGGGGGCCGCGGCCCGAGCCGGACGACGCGCTGGCCGCCAACCGCTGGGTCTTCGCCGAGGCGGCCGGGGCGGTCGGGCCCGCCGAGCTCCCGGCAGTGCCGGGGAGCGGCTCCCGGCCGGGCTGACCCGCTGTCGGGCCCGCCGGTCCCGGGGCGGGCCCGTCGCGGTCAGTGGCCGCCGCTCCGCGACTCCACGGCGAGGGCGACGAGTTCGCGCCACCAGGTCTCGCGGTGGTGGGTGAGCAGGCGCTGGGCCTCGGCCGGGTCCATCGCGCGGACCTCGACCACCTGTTCGCCGTCCTCGGGGTTGCCGGGCTCGGAGTCCACCGTGACGTCGGCCCAGCCCCAGAGCCAGGCCTTCTTGGGGTGGGGCTGCCAGGGGCGGTAGGGGACCGGGTGGTCGGTGACGCAGCGGTGGGCGCCGATCCAGACCGGGTCGCCCAGCAGCCGGGCGCCGGCCTCCTCGCGCAGCTCGCGGGCCAGGCAGCTCTCGATGCTCTCGGCCGCCTCCCGGGTGCCGCCGGGCAGGAACCAGTGGCCCCTGGCGTCCCGGCAGAGCACCACCTGGTCGCCGGCGAAGCCCACCAGGTGGATGTTGGTGATGAGCTCGTCGGGCGGCAGTGCCGCCGAGAACTGTGCGTCGATGCCGCCCCAGGCCCAGCGCTGGGGCGCGTGCAACTGCGGGAACCGGGCCGCCAGGTCCGCGAGTTCCCTTGCTCTGTCCGAGGTGTCCGTCATTTTGAGATGGTAGTCCCGGCGGGTGTGTAAAGCACCCTTGACTCCCCGTCATGTCCACCCTACGTTTCACGGGTGCGCAACAGACTGCGTGAACTCCGCTCCCAACAAGGGTTGTCCCAAAGGGAGTTGGCCGCCCGGCTCGGAGTCTCCCGGCAGACCGTGAACGCGATCGAGACCGGCCGGTACAACCCGGCGCTCCCGCTGGCGCTCGGGATCGCCCGGTTCTTCGGCTGCCCGGTCGAGGAGGTCTTCCAGCCGGAGGACCCCGTCGGCTGACCGGTCCTGGCCCGACGTAGGGTGGCGGTGCCGCCCTGCCGAACGGAGCTCCGCCGATGTCCCGCATCCTCTACGTCACCGACCTGACCTACCCGGCCCGGGGCCGGCGGTACTGCGACGAGGACATCGCGCTCTCGGCCGCCCTGCGGGCCGACTTCGAGCTGGCCCTCTGCCATCCGCTGGACGCGGCGGCCCTGATGGACGGCTTCGACCTCACGGTGGTCCGCAACAGCGGTCCGGTGCTGCACTACCAGGAGCAGTACGACGCGTTCCGGGCCCGGGCGCTGGCCCGGGGCACCCGGGTGTTCAACCCGCTGCACGGCCGGGGCGACATGGCGGGCAAGCAGTACCTGCTCGACCTGACCGCCGCCGGGCACCCGGTGATCCCGACCGTGGCCGACCGGGCCGACCTCGGGCGGCTGCCCGAGGTGGCGGAGTACGTCACCAAGCCGAAGCTCGGTGCGGACTCGATCGGGCTCACCGTGCACCCGGCCGGTGCGCTGGCCGGGCTGGAGCTCGACGGCTCGACCCTGCTCCAGCCCCGGATCGACTTCCGCTACGAGGTGTCGTTCTACTTCGTCGGCCGCGCGTTCCAGTACGCGCTGTACGCCCCGGACCCGGCCGTCCGCTGGCAGTTGCAGCCGTACGAGCCGACCCCCGCGGACCTGGCGTTCGCCCAGACCTTCGTGGACTGGAACGCACTCGACCACGGCGTGCAGCGGGTGGACGCCTGCCGGACGCCCGAAGGCGGGCTGCTGCTGGTCGAGTTGGAGGACCTCAACCCCTACCTCTCGCTCGACCTGGTGCCGGCGGCGACCCGGACGGACTTCGTCGCCGCGATGGCGGCCTCGATCCACGACCTGCTGGCCTGAGCGGTTCCTGGGCTCCGATCAGGGGCTCAGGATTCGGGGTGGGCCAGCCGGCCGAGCAGCGAGAGCGCCTGGTCGACCGGCACCGGCCGGAAGAACTCCGCGTCGACCTGCTCGACGGCGGCGATCGCGCGCGGCGCCAGCTCGGCGCCGGCCGCGGTGACCCGCAGCCGCTTGGCCCGGGTGTCGGCCGGGTCGACCTCGCGCTCGACCAGCCCCTTGCCCTCCAGGGTGCGCAGCACCTGGGAGGTCATCTTGACGTCGGTGCCCGCCTGCCGGGCCAGCGCCAGCTGGTTGGGGTGCTCGCCCTGGCCGTTCAGCCACCAGGTGCAGGCCAGCAGCACGAACTGGACGTGCGTCAGGTCGAGCGGGGCCAGGGCGGTGGCGATGCCGCGCTGCCAGCGCAGGGTGGCGTGCCAGAGCAGGAAGCCCGGGCTCTCCGCCGGCTGCACGCCGCTCAGCCCCGGGCCGCGAGCGCGACCAGTGCGGCCATGGTCTCCGGCCAGTCGGCGGTGATGCCGGGGCCGATCTCGGGACCGGCCTGGTCGGCGCCCGCGCCGGTGATCTCCATCCGGTAGACCACCTCGGTGCGCTCCCCGTCGAGCGGGACCAGCTGGTGGGTGGTGCTCAGCACCAGGTCGCCGAACCGGGCCTGGTCGGTGAAGTGCGCACCCTCGCCGAGCTCGGTGACCTGCAGCTCGATCGGGTCCTCCCCGGGCGGGGTCATGGTGATGGCGGCGCCCACCGCGAACGGGCCCCGGAGCTCGATCTTCTCGATCCCGCCGTTCCAGGCGCCCCAGTTCGGCACGTCGGCCCAGAGCTGCCAGATCGCCTCGCGTGCGACGTCGGTCTCGATGCTGTGCTGGTACGACCACATGGCTGCTGCCTCCACGAGTTGATTGTCTACGTGGAGACTATCTGCGCGCAGGCTATCTGTCCATGGCGAGCAGCGTGGGTAGGCTGCTGTCGTTGCTGAGCAGCCAGGCCAGGTAGGAGGGGTTGGTCCGGGCCAGGTCCAGGTAGGCCGCCCGGAGGTCGGCGTAGAGGCCGTCGAAGGCGGGCGTGCTGAGGGCGCGGGGCCGCCAGACCAGCAGGAGCCGGACGCTGAACGGGTTGCCGTGGACGGGGCGGATCACCGTTCCCGGGCCGGCCAGCGAGGTGGGCTGGCAGGGGCGGACCGCCTCGCCGGAGGCGACCAGCTCGGCGGCGGTGGCGTTGTCGCGGACCTGGACCACCCGGGGGTTGAGCCCGGCCTCGGAGAGCACCCGGCGCAGCGCCGCGTACTCGTGGTCGGCGGTCGGGTCGACCATCCAGGCGTCGGCGGCCAGGTCCTCCAGCCGTACCACCGGCGAGCCGGCCGCCGGGTGGCTCAGGGCCAGCGCGACGAACTGCGGTTCGCGGGCGATCAGCACCCGGTGCTCGGTGTCGGCGGGCAGTCGGAGCGGGAAGCCCTCGCTCTCGTGCACCAGGGCGATGTCGAGCTGCTCGGCGGCCACCAGGTGCAGCAGGGCGTTGGCGGAGATGTCGATCCGGATGCTGGTCTCGGTGTCCGGCAGCCGGGCGTGCACCCGGCGCAGCCAGCTGGCCACCGCGCGGCTGCCGACGCTGCCGATGCGCAGTCTCAACTGCTCGGTGCTGTCGGCCTCCTGGCGTGCGGCGGTGACCAGCTCGGCCATGTCGGCGATGATCGTCCGGGCCCGGGAGAGCACGGTGTGGCCGAGCGGGGTCGGCTGGCTTCCGGTCCGTTCCCGGGTGAACAGCCGCCCGCCGAGGGCGCGTTCGATGCGGTGCAGCTGGGTGCTGACGGAGGGCTGGGTCGTGCCGAGCTGCAGGGCGGCCTTCCGGACGCTGCCGGTGTCGGCGACCGCACACAGCACACGAAGGTGTCTCACCTCGAGCTCCACAGCGGGAGCATACGGCCGACCGACAGTTCACGCCAGGGACATGTCAGGGATGTCGGGAGGGGGTATAGGGCGGTGCTATCCCCGGCTGGCATCATCCGCAGGCCGGTGACGGTGGCCGAAGCTCAGTGGCACGACAGTCCGTCCCCCCTTCCAAAGTGCTTGCCCCACAAGGGCTTTGGAAGTAATGAACTGGAGTCCCCACATGAAGCGCTCCATGCTCTCCGCCGCGGTGGCCGTCACCCTGGGCCTGTCCGCCGGGCTACTGGCCGCCCCCGTCGCCAGCGCGGCCGCCCCGTCGCAGGCGGCGCCGCAGTCGCAGGCGGTCGCCCAGTACGCCGGATCGGCCGCCGAGCAGGCCGACGTCAAGGCCTTCCACGAGGCCGTGATGAAGTCCGCGCTCGCCAAGCAGGCGGCCAACCCGTACCTGCTCGTCGTCGCCGTCACCTACGACGCCAGCAGTGCCCCGACGTTCCGTACCCAGATCGCCAACAGCGCCTCGATCTGGAACAGCTCGGTGCGCAACGTCCAGCTCCGCGCGGGGACCAACGCGGACTTCCGCTACTACGAGGGCAACGACTCGCGCGGCTCGTACGCCAGCACCGACGGCCACGGCCGCGGGTACATCTTCCTCGACTACCGGCAGAACCAGCAGTACAACTCCACCCGGGTGACCGCCCACGAGACCGGCCACGTGCTCGGCCTGCCGGACCACTACTCGGGCCCGTGCAGCGAGCTGATGTCCGGCGGCGGCCCCGGCACCTCCTGCACCAACCCGTACCCGAACACCGCCGAGAAGAACCGGGTCAACAGCCTCTGGGCGAACGGTCTGGCCGCGGTCAGCGCCGCGCGCTGACCCCGCTTCTGACGTGCTGCCGGCCCGGCCCCGAACAACGGGGGCCGGGCCGGCGGTGCGTTCAGAGCCGGCGGGCGAGCAGCAGCGCCACGTCGTCGGCGCGGTGCGAGGAGCGGCGGGCGTCGCGCAGCAGGTGCTCGGTCAGCTCGGCCAGGTCGGTGACCGGGGAGTGCGCGAGGTCGGTGCGCAGGTGGTCCAGGCCCTCCTCGAGCGGGACCCCGGGCTTCTCGATCAGTCCGTCGGTGAACAGCGCGACCACCGCACCGACCGGCAACTCCAGTGCGGTGAGCGGGTACTTGACGTCCTGGTCGATGCCGAGCAGCGGTCCGCCCGCCAGGTCGAGCGGCTCGGTCAGGCCGTCCGGGAGGCGCAGCAGCGGCGGCACGTGCCCGGCCCGGACGGCGAGCGCGTGCCCGGTGGCCGGGTCGAGCCGGAGCAGGCAGCAGCTGGCCAGCAGCCCCGGGTCCAGGTCGAGCAGCAGCTGGTTGGTCCGGGTCAGCACCTCGTCCGGCGGGCTGCCGCTGGTGACGAACGCCCGTACCGCACTCCGGAGTTGGCCCATGATGGCGGCGGCGCCGACATTGTGCCCCTCGACGTCGCCGATCACCAGGCAGACCCCGTCGGCGGTGCTGATGGCGTCGTACCAGTCGCCGCCGATCTCCATCCCCCGGGTGCCCGGCAGGTAGCGGGCGGCCACGGCCAGGCCGGGCACGTCCGGGAGCCGGTGCGGCAGCAGCGCCTGCTGGAGCCCCCGGGCGAGGGCGAACTCGGCGTCGTACAGCCGGGCCCGCTCCAGCGCCTGGGCGATCAGGCCGCCCAGTGCGGTGAGCACCGAGCGCTCCTCGGCGGTGAAGTGCCGGGGGCGGTCGAAGCCCAGGATGCAGCTGCCGACCGGCAGTCCGGAGGCGATCAGCGGCAGGAAGGCCCAGGCCCGCATCTCGTCCTGGGCGATGCCCGGGTAGGCGGCCAGCAGCTCGTCCGGGGACTCGAAGAAGGCGGGCGCGCCGGTGCTGAAGACCTCGGTGCCGGGCAGCCTGGTCCGGATCGGGGTGCCCTCGAACGGGTCCAGGAAGCCGTGCGGGTAGCCGGTCTGCGCGACCAGGTGCATCCGGCCCGAGCGGGCCAGGTAGAGCGCCATCTCCTGGCCGCCGAAGCCGGGCAGGATCTGGTCGATCACGCAGTCGCAGACCTCCTTGACCGTGACCGCCTCGGTCAGCGCGCTGGCCAGCTGGAGCAGGTGGTAGGTCGCCCCGAGGGTGGCCGGGGTGGCGGGCGGGGCCTCCGGCAGTGCGGCCCGGTGGGCGCCGGGTGGCCCGGCCGGGACGATCCGTACGGTCAGGCCGTGCGCGTCGGGGTAGAGCGAGAAGGCCAGCCAGTGGTCGGGCGGGCGGCAGGCCAGGAAGGCGGTGGGCTGCTGGGAGAGCATCGCGGACCGGTACCGGTCCTCGTAGGCGGGCTCGGCCAACCAGGGCAGGACGGACCAGGGGTGACGGCCGGTCAGCTCCTCCCGGCCGCGCTCCAGCAGCAGCTCTCCGGCGTGGTTCAGGTAGCTGATCCGCCCGTCCGGGTCGAGCGCCACCACGCCGTCGCGCAGCCGCTCCACCGCGGCCACGGCGGCGGTCGCGGCGGCCGCGTCCAGGGCGAACACGGCGACCGAGCCGGGGAAGCCGGGGCGGCCGTGCAGGTCGAGCGCGCGCCGGCCCTCGCGCAGCCGGACCCGGAGGGTGAACGGCGTGTCCGCGCGCAGGGCGGTGAGCAGCGGCCCCAGGTCCTCCGGCAGCAGCCGCTCGGTCAGCTCCTCGGCCCGGCCGCCGAAGCCCTCCGGGGCCAGGCCGAGCACGGCCAGCAGGCCCGGGTCGGCGCTGATCCGGCCGTCCACCAGGTCCCAGGTCAGGCTGCCGAGCCGGGGCTCGGGGCCGGTGCCCGCGTCCGAGGGCACCACCACCGGGCTGGCCGGGGCGGCCGGAACGCGGCCCGCGAGCGCCGCGGCCAGCCGGTTGGCGACCGTCCGCAGCTGGCGTTTGGCGCCGGGCGGCGGCGGGACGGCGCCGGGCCAGATCACCGCGAGCACGCCGAACGGCTCGTCGTCGGCGATCACCGGCGTGCAGGCGAAGGCGTGCACATGGGGCAGTCCGACCGCGAGCCGGGGGTAGCGCCGCATGGTGTCGTCCGCGTCCGCCACCTGCACGGTGCGGCCGGTCCTGAACGCCTCGGCCACCGGGAGCGGGGCGCCCACCGCGACGTGCCGGAAGGCGCTCAGCAGGTGCGGCGGCACGCCCGTGACGGCGCTCAGCACCAGCGACCGGCGGTCGGCCGAGCGCAGGTAGAGCACGCCTCCGTAGGCCGAGGTGGTGCGGACGGCACGCAGCAGCGCCTCGGCGAGCAGGGCCTCCGTGGTCTCTACCTGGCGCATGTTCTTCTCTGTACGCCGCGCCACCAGGGGTGTCAACCGGGAGGCCCCGCCGCCGGGCCGCCGCAGGGGTCAGCCGGGCAGCCCGGTGAAGGCCTCGGCGGCGGCGAGCTCGTCGCGGGCCGCCTGCTCCACCTGGCCGAGGTAGGCGTAGGCGTCGGGGCCGACCGGGACCCGCAGCGGCGGGTGCTCCTCGGCGGCCACCAGGCGCCGGACCACCTCGGCGAAGTACTCGGGCCGGCTGAGCTCAGGGGCGCTCTCCATCTGCCGCATCGCGTCCAGCATCGGGTCGACCTGGGCGGCGTAGACCGGGATGCGGTGGGCCGTCTCGGTCACGGAGCTGCCGTACCGGGTCGCGAAGCCGCCCGGCTCCACCACGCTGACCCGGATGCCCAGCGGCCGGACTTCGGCCGCCAGCGCCTGGCTCATCCCCTCCAGGGCGTACTTGCCGGTCACGTAGGCGCCCAGGCCGGGGAAGGCCATCCGCCCGGCCAGCGAGGAGACGTTGACGATGTGCCCGGAACCCTGCGCCCGCATCAGCGGCAGCACCGCGCGGATCAGCCGCCAGGGGCCGACCACCAGGGTCTCCAACTGCTCCCGCAGCTCCTCGTCGGCGACCTCCTCGACCGCGCCGAACAGGCCGTTGCCCGCGTTGTTGACCAGCACGTCCAGCCCGCCGAACCGGTCGGCGGCCAGTGCCACCGCCTCCTCGGCCTGGGCCGGGTCCCGGATGTCCAGCGCGGCCGTGAGCACCCGGTCGGGGTGGCGCCGGCTCAGCTCCTCCAGCGTGGCGGGCTTGCGGGCGGTGGCCAGCACGGTGTCGCCCGCCGCGGCGACGGCCTCCGCCAGGGCCAGGCCGAGGCCCGAGGAGCATCCGGTGATCAGCCAACGACGAGCCATGGGTCCCCCTGGGGTCCGATCGGTGCGGTCGGCCCACGGTCCCAGAATCGGACCCCGGCCGCCGCACCGTGCGCGGGGGCGATCGGAGGCGTACGGGGGCGTGTGCCCGGGTGGTGGATGCGCCCCCGGTACGCACCACTCCGGCGCCGTCCCGGCCGCCGGCACCGCGGCCCGCGCGGCGGGTGCGGCGGGCATCCGGAAAATGGGGCGAGCCCGGGCGGCCCCGGCTGCCATCATGACCGCTTCGGCGGCACACCGGGTGAAGCGGGCGAGGGAGACGGACATGGTCAGCGGCGGCGCAGTGGCGGGAATCGCGGTGGTGTCCCTGGGGATGGCACTCACTCCGGGGCCCAACCTGATCTACCTGGTGTCCCGTTCGGTGGCCCAGGGCCGCCGGGCCGGGCTGGTCTCGCTGGCCGGGGTCGGCCTCGGCTTCCTGGTCTACCTGGTCGCCGCGACGGCCGGGATCGCCACCGTGTTCGCGCTGGTCCCCGAGATCTACCTCACCATCAAGGTGGCCGGGGCGTGCTACCTGATGTGGCTGGCCTGGCAGTTGGTCCGCCCGGGCGGCGAATCGGTCTTCGCCCCGAAGGACCTGGCCCCGGACCGCCCGCGCAAGCTGTTCCTGATGGGCCTGGTCACCTGCCTGCTCAACCCCAAGATCGCCATCCTGTACATCTCGCTGCTGCCGCAGTTCGTCTCCCCGGAGCACGGCCAGGTCGCGCTGCAGAGCCTGGCGCTCGGCCTCACCCAGATCACCGTCTGCCTGTTCACCGACGGCGCCTTCGTGCTGATGGCCGGTACGGTCGCCGCCTTCCTGGCCCGCCGCCCCACCTGGCAGCGGGTGCACCGGTACGCGATGGGCACGCTGCTGGCCGGCTTCGCGCTGCGGATCGCCGCCGACCGCTCGAAGGCGGTGCTGGCCGCGCCGTGACCTGCTGACATGATGTCGGGCGGCACCGGGAGGGACGGGGAAGCATGAACAAGTCGACTGCTCAAGGGGTCCGCTATCTGCTGGGGTTCGCGCCCGAGGACGCGGTGGCCGGGATCTGTGCCCGGCTGCGGATCGACCCCGACGGTCCGGTGGCGCCGATGGCCCTGACGGACCGGCAGTTCGGGTACGACGCCATGTGGCTGCTCCGCCAGGCGCCGCAGGCGATCCGGATCTGGATGCTGCAGGAGGACGACCCGCAGGTGAACGCGGTGCTGTTCCAGCAGGGTCTGCTGCCCGCCGGGGTGGCCGCGGACGTGCGGAGCGGGCTGCTGTTCGGCCCGGGCCGGTTCGCGCCGGTGCCGGACGGCCCGGTGCTGTCCTGGCGGTCGGAGCTCCCGCGGCCGACGGTGGCGGGCCTGATCGACAGCCTCCGCGGGGCCGTCGGCAGCGGTACGCTCCGGGTCGCCCGGGCGGCCGCCGGAACGCTGCGGCGGGCCGACTGGCCGCTCGTGGTCGCCGCGCACCAGGATGAGCCGTTCCCCGGCTTCGCCCGCTGGGCGCTGGCCGAACAGATCGACTGCCCGGCCGAGTTGCGGGCGGCCTTCGGCTCGCACCCCAGGTTCACCCACCGGCTCCGGCAGGCCGGAGTGCTCGGCGGCCCGGCCGACCACCTCGCCACCGTCACCCCGGCCGACCGGATGCTGGGCATCCTCGGCCTGGGCCGGGAGGCCTTCCCGACCCGGCTGGCCGAGGCGGAGGACGTCCTGCGGCCGCAGGTGCGGCGGGAGTTGGGCGGACACCCGGAGGCCTGGGCGGTACTGGCCCAGCTGCTCCCCGACTTCACCGGCACCCTGCCCGAGCTGGTCGACACCGCGGCGGCGGTCGCCGGAACGCCGTGACCGAGCACCCGCACGTGGTGGACCTCACCGACCGCCGCGCCCTGCTCGGCTGGCGACCGGCCGCACCCGAGGTGGTGGCCGAGGCGGAGCGGCTGAAGGAGGCCGCGCTGCTCGACTTCGGCCTGACCGAGTCGGCCGTCGCCTCCTGGCTGTACGCCAAGTGCCGTCACCAGCTGCCCACCACCGCGATCCCGACCGCCGCCGTGGTGGCCTCCGGCGACGGCAGCTGCCTGCTGCTCTACAACCCGGACTTCTTCGTCGGCATCGGCCTGGAGGGCGTCAAGTTCGCGCTCTTCCACGAAGCCAGGCACCTGATCCAGCGCCATCTCCACGTCGAGCCCGAGCTCCGGGACGACCCGGTGCACCGGCTGGCCACCGAGGTGAGCATCAACCACGTCGCGCTGATCCGCCTGGGCCGGTCCGAACTGCCCACCCTGGACGGCGCACCGGTCGGCGTCGACCCCCGCGAGGTCCACCGCCGCTACCAGGACGACCTGGCCGGGCAGGGGCTGCCCGCCGTGACGTACCAGGAGTTCACCGCCACCGACCAGAGCGTGTACACCGAGCTGGGCCGGATGCGCCGGCCCCCGGTGTCGGCGGCCTGCGTCCACCTCCACCCGGAGCTCGAACTGCCGCTGGACCAGGAGACGGTGGACCGGATCACCTCCTCCGTCCTGCTCAACTCCCTGCTGGCGGCCCGCCGGGGCCACCGGGGTGCCGAGCAGGAGCTGCGCGACCTGGTCGGGCGCACCGAGGGCTCCTCGGACCGGATCTCCCGGCTCTGGGGCCGGCTCGGGGCCGGCCTGCTGCGCGGCAGCACCAGCGCCACCCGGCAGGTGGACTGGTGGCAGCGCTGGCTGGTGGACGTGCTGGCGAGCCGGCTGGGCGACGGCGAGCGGCTGGTGTACCCGAAGAAGCGGGGCGCGCTGCTGGCCGCCCTGGGGCAGCCGCCGATGCTCTCCCGGCGCGGGCCGGTCCGGCAGCGGGTCCTGGTGGTCGCGTACGACACCTCGGGATCGATGCCCGCCCGGGTGGTGGACTGGCTGGCCGTACTGGTCGGCCGGATCGACGGGGTGGTCGCGCACTGGCTGTCCTTCGACGGGACGGTGATGCCGTTCCGCCCCGGCGAGCGGGTCCACGGCGGTGGCGGCACCAGCTTCCAGGTGGTCGCCGACTACGTGGAGGGCCGCACCGCCGGGCCCGGCGGCCCGTTCGCCGAGAACCCGGACGCGGTGGTCGTGGTGACCGACGGCTTCGCCCCGCCGATCACGCCCGCCGAGCCGGAGAAGTGGATCTGGCTGATCACCGACGACGGGGACGACTGGCCGGAGCACCACCGGCCCCCGATGGCCTGCCACCGCGTCACCACCACAGGAGCCGTGCCCCGATGACCACCGCCCCCAGCAGGACCTGGCGCGCCACCGCCACCTACCCGGTCGCGCCCGAGGGCTGGACCGGCCGTTCCCGGCTGGAGTCGTTCATCGACGCGATGATCGAACTCGGCCTGACCGGGCAGATCTTCGGTGAGCACGGCATCGGCAAGACCACCGGCTTCCACAGTCACCTGGCCGCTGCCCACCCGGAGCTGCGGCTGGTCGTGGTCCCGGCCGCCAACCTGACCCCCGACGACCTGCTGGTCAACGCCCCGGTCCGGGAGGCGGCCACCGGCGAGTTGGTGCTGCGTCAGCTGGTGATGAGCCAACTCCGGCCCGGGCAGCCGTTCGTGCTGCTGATCGACGACTCGCTCCAGGCCGGCGACAGCATCCAGTCCCAGCTGATGCAGATCGCCTGCAACTGGACCCTGGGCGAGTACGACCTGCGCGAACTCGGCTGCGTCGGGGTCTTCCTGGCCGACAACGAGTCGCTGGCCGAGACCGCCGCCCGGCGGGGCGATCTGGCCGTGCTGGACCGGATGGTGACGATCCGGATCTCCGCCGACGACACCGCCTGGCGGATCGGCCTGGCCGCCCGCTTCCCGGACTGGGACCTCAAGCCGGTGTACGCCCTCTGGGCCGGACTCGGGCCGGCGGTCCGGGAGTTGCTCTCGCCGCGGACGCTGGAGCACGTGCTCGCCAACGCCCGGGAGGGCTTCCCGCTGGTCTGGGGCCTGCCGCTGGTCAACGGGGAACGGCTGCGGCTGGCCGAGCCGGGACCGGACGGGCGGCCCGGTCAGGACCGCACCCGCGAGACGCTGGACCGGATCGCCGCCGCCCTCGGCGTGCCCAACCCGGACCGGATCGCGGACCCGGTCCGCCGGGTGCTTCGGGCCGCCTTCGCCAACCGCTGGGCGGTGCTGCTCCAGGGGCCGCCCGGCTGCGGAAAGACCGAGCTGGTACGGGAGTTCGCGAAGGAGGCACTGGGCGGCAGGCCGCCGCTGTACTTCTCGCTGCCGGTCACCAACGTCGAGGACCTGTGCGCGCCCGTCCCCGGCGCCGACGGCACCCTCGACCACCTGCTGGCCGGGGTGTTCACCGGCGCCGGGCCCAAGGTGCTGATCTGGGACGAGTACAACCGCCCCAAGGACCGCTCGGCCTTCGCCAAGCTGATGGAGATCACCCAGGAGTGGTCCATCGCGGGCCACCCGATCCCCGGCCTGCGGGCCCAGGTCGCGCTGCAGAACCCGCCCTACCACCTGGGCCGCAAGCTGCTGGTGGCCCGCAACAACATCGCCCAGGCGAGCCGCTTCACCGCCTCGCTCGACCTCGACCCCGCCGACATCCCCGCCAACGAATGGCTGATCGCCCGCTACGGCCCGGTCGCGGAGACGGTGCTGGACTGGTGGAAGTTCGACCTGGACGAGGACGGCCGGGGCTGGATCAGCAAGCGCACCATGGAGCGCCTGATCAAGCTCCACCAGCACGGCCTGCCACTGGAGATGGGCACCGTCTACCTCGGCGACGGCGAGTACGCCCCGGTGTCGCTCACCGCGCTGACCGACCGGCTGGCCGACCGCCCGGTGGCCGGGCTCCGGGAGATCGCCGCCGACCCCGGCGGCTGGGAGGCCAGGCTCCGGCGGGCGGCCGGGCAGTCCAGCGAGGGCGGCAACGACACCGACCTGGTCCACCAGGCCATCGCCAACGCCGAGTTGTCGCAGCTGCGGCGGTACAAGGGGGTGGTGCTGCGGATGGTGGCGCTGCTGCCGCCGAAGCTCCGCTCGACCTACCTGGTCGGCGCCTCACCGGAGCAGCAGCGGTTCTGGATCGGGCTGTTCGCCCGGCTGCCGCGCTGAACGGGTGCGGACCGGATCGAATGGAGTTGGACCGGACTACCAGGCGGCTTCCTGGTAGTCCTTCAGGAACACCCCGGAGACCGGCGACCCGGCCTCGCCCCGCACGATCGGGTCGTAGACCCGGGCCGCCCCGTCCACGATGTCGAGCGGGGTGCGGAAGCCGTGGTCGGCGATCCTGGACTTCTTCGGTGCCGGGTTCTCGTCGGTGATCCAGCCGGTGTCGACCGCGCACATGTGCACGCCCTGCAGGGCGAGTTCGGCCGCACTGGTACGGGTGAGCATGTTGAGCGCGGCCTTGGCCATGTTGGTGTGCGGGTGGCCGCCGGTCTTGTTGCGGACCGTGAACCGGCCCTCGACGGCGGTGACGTTGACGACGTAGCGGTTCGGGTTCGGCGAGGCGAGCAGCAGCGGCAGCAGCCGGTCGCAGAGCAGCGCCGGGGCCAGCGCGTTGACCAGCTGGGTCTCCAGCACCTCGGACGGGTCCAGTTCGCCCAGCCGGGCCGACCAGGAGTTGGCGGGCGCGTCGTCCGGCAGCAGCCCGGCCTCGTCCGCCACCGCGGCCACCCGGCCCGGCAGTTCGGCCGCCGAGCGGTCGGGCCCGGCCAGCTCGGTGGCGGGCCAGGCGGCGGTCAGCGCGGGCATCGGCCGGAAACCCGGCGCGAGCGAGACCCGGCTGCCGGGCGGCAGGCTCTCGTGCTCCCCGGCCGCCAGCAGCGCGTACGCCTCCGGCGGGCGGCGCAGGGTCTGCGCGGCGTTGTTGACCAGGATGTCCAGCGGCCGGCCGGAGGAGCGCAGCTGCTCGCACAGCCCGAGCACCTGGCGCGGGTCGCGCAGGTCGATCCCGACCACGTCGAGCCGGTCCAGCCACTGCGCACTGCCCGGGACGGCCCGGAAGCGGCGCAGGGTGTCGTGCGGGAAGCGGCTGGTGACGGTCAGTTCGGCGCCGTCCCTGAGCATCATCAGGGCCAGCTGGAAGCCGATCTTCACCCGGCCGCCGGTCAGCAGGGCCCGGCGCCCGCGCAGGTCGGTGGAGAGACCGCGCCGGGCGGTGTGGTCGGCGGCGCAGTCCGGGCAGAGCCGGTGGTAGAAGCTGTCCACCTGACGGTAGGTCCGCTTGCAGACGTAGCAGTGCTGGGCCGACCGGAGTTCGCCGACCGGGGCGGGTACGGCCGGGGTCGGCAGCGCCGCGTCCTCATGGCGGGTCAGGCCGCCGGTGGCGGTGCTGCCGATCAGCGCGGCGTCCACCTCGGCCCAGATCCGGCGGCGGCGCTTGCGGCCGTCCCGGACGAACGACTCGCTGTTGTGCTCGGCCCGCAGCCGCACCGGGTGGTCGCCAGGCAGTTGCCGCAGCCGCCCGAGCGTCGCCTCGAACGCCGCCAGCTCCTGCTCCGTCAACTCGTGCTGTGCCACTGCCTCTTCCGTTCCTCGGTGGTCCCGGCCGGATTCGAACCGGCGTCCCCGCCCTGTTAAGGCGGCGCGCCTGCCTCTGCGCTACGGGACCGTGGGTGCTGCCCGAGGGCCGGATTCGAACCGGCGTAACCGCCTGGGCAAGGCGGGCGCCTGCCTCTGCGCTACGCCCGGGCAGCTGCCGGTGATGCTATCCGGGCCGGAAGCGGAGGTGCTGCCCGGGGGCCGGATTCGAACCGGCGTGAACGGTTTTGGAGACCGGGCGCCTGCCTCTGCGCTACGCCCGGGCAGCTGCGCCGATGGTAGCGCGGTGCCGCGCCGGGACACTGCGGCGGCGATCTGCAGTGCCTCTATGCTGCCGGGATGATCAAGCCGATTGAACTGGTGATTTTCGACTGCGACGGCGTGCTGGTCGACAGCGAGCGGATCGCCGCGCGGGTACAGGTCCGGCTCGGGGCCGAGTTCGGGTGGCCGCTCACCGAGGAGGAGGTGGTCGACCGCTTCATCGGCTGCTCCGGCCCCTCGATCCGGGAGCAGATCACCGAGCGGCTCGGCGCTCCGGCGGCCGCCCGGTGGTGGGAGCG
This sequence comes from Kitasatospora sp. NPDC002040, assembly GCF_040296785.1. Lineage (NCBI taxonomy): Bacteria > Bacillati > Actinomycetota > Actinomycetes > Kitasatosporales > Streptomycetaceae > Kitasatospora > Kitasatospora sp. NPDC002040. The sequence continues at coordinate 213,653 of NZ_JBEOXV010000005.1, forward strand.
GTTCGAGGAGCTGCACCGGGTCGAGGTGGACGCCGGGCTCACCGCCGTCGACGGCCTGCCCGAGGCGCTGGCCGCGATCACCCTGCCGACCTGCGTCGCCTCCAGCGGCTCGCACGAGAAGATGCGCCACACCCTCGGCCGGACCGGCCTGTACGAGCGCTTCGCGGGCCGTATCCACAGCGCCTCCGAGGTCGCCCGGGGCAAGCCCGCCCCCGACCTCTTCCTGCTCGCCGCCCGGCGGATGGGCGTCGACCCCGCCGCCTGCGCGGTGGTCGAGGACAGCCGGCCCGGCGTCCTGGCGGCCAGGGCGGCCGGGATGCGCGCCTTCGGCTACGCGGGCGGACTGACCCGCGCGGAACAGCTCGAAGGCCCCGGCACGGTGGTCTTCGACGACATGCGGCTGCTGCCGGGGCTGCTCGCCGGAGCCACGGCCGGCAGCTGACACCGGATCAGGCCTACTTCAGCACCAGCGGCGGGACCAGGATCAGCGCGAGCGGCAACAGGACGAATCCGGCGCCGATGGCCGTGCCGACCAGAATGCGGCGCAATAGCGGGGTGCCCGGGGGTGCGGCAAAGCTGGCGATCACGCTGACACCGGCGGTTAAGGCGACGAAGGCCGCAATCATGACGAGGAATCCGGCGGCCATGGGTATTTCCTAGAAGTTGATCAGTGGAATGCGTCACACGGCAGACATGCCGGGATCCTCGCAGGTGAACGGGCCTGTGTCGACGGGAATCCGGATTTGATTGGACCATGTCGACGCGCCGTAAAACGGACATCGTGCGGGGGTGGCAATAACGACTCCGCATCAGCTGTAAACGATCTACTTGATTCCCGTTCCGGCCCCGCCGATCGACGGGAATCGGAGCCTGTTGCCCCCGCCGATCGGCGGGGAATGCGGATTCCGGGCCGTCCCCGGCTCGGCCGGATGCACTCGCCCGGGTTGACTTCGAGTGCACTCCAACGGGCAGGGTGGCCATGGCGCGATCGGTACGGTTACTGGAGGAGTGACAGCTATGCGAAGCACCAGGCTCGGTGTCGACGGTCCCGAGGTCGGCGCGATCGGTCTCGGCTGCATGGGGATGACCTGGGCGTACGACCCGAACGGACGGGACGACGCGGCCTCGGTCGAGGTACTGCGGACGGCGCTCGACCTCGGGGTGACGCTGATCGACACCGCGGACGTGTACGGGCCCTACGACAACGAGGAGTTGGTCGGGAAGGGCCTGGCCGGGGCGTACCGGGAGCGGGCGGTGCTGGCGACCAAGGTCGGCCTGGTGCCGGGCCGGGACGGCGCCAGGGTCGGCAACGACGGGCGGCCGGAGCACGTACGGCGCTCGATCGACGAGAGCCTGCGCCGACTCGGCACCGACCACGTGGACCTGTACCAGCTGCACCGGGTCGACCCCGAGGTGCCGGTCGAGGAGACCTGGGGCGCGATGGCGGAGGCGGTCGCGGCCGGCAAGGCGCGCCTGCTGGGGCTGTCCGAGGTGACGGTGGAGCAGATCGAGCGGGCCCGGGCGGTGCACCCGGTGGCCTCGGTGCAGTCGGAGCTGTCGCTCTGGACCCGGGACGCGCTGGCCGAGGTGCTGCCGTACACCGAGGCGAACGGCATCGCCTTCCTGCCGTACTCGCCGCTCGGCCGTGGCTTCCTGGCCGGCCGGTTCGGCTCGGCCGCCGACCTCCCGGCGGACGACTGGCGGTCGACCCTGCCGCGGTTCCAGGCGGACGCGCTGGCGGCGAACCAGGCGCTGGTGGGCACCGTGCGCGTGATCGCCGACCGGCACGGCGCCACCCCGGCCCAGGTGGCGCTGGCCTGGGTGGTCGCGCAGGGGCAGTACGTGGTGCCGACCCCGGGCACCAAGACGCCCAAGTACCTGGCGGACAACGCCGGTGCGGCCGACCTGGTGCTGTCGGCCGACGAGCTGGCGGAGCTGGACGCGCTGCCCGCACCGGTGGGCGGCCGGTACTGACCGTTCCTCGGGGGCCGGGGCAGGGCTCCGGTCCCCGAGGGGGCGTCAGGCGGGATGCACCCAGATCAGCTTGCGGCCGGTCTCGGCGGGCGCGGTCGGGGTGTGGTCCTCGGTCCGGTCGAGCCGGAAGCCGAGCCGGCGGGGCACGGCGGCGCTCGGCAGGTTCCCCTCGTCGCAGTGGATCTGCACCCGGGCGATCCCGGGCAGGGCGAGCGCGGCGGCGGTGAGCCGCTCGGCGGCGGAGGTGGCGACGCCCCGGCGGGTGTGGTCGGCGGCGACCCAGTAGCCGATCTCCAGCGCGCCCGGGCCGATCCGGCCGTGCAGGCCGAACGCGCCCACCACGCTGCCGGGTTGCGCGTCCAGGCCGACCAGGTACATGAAGTCGGTGCCCTCGTCCCAGGCGGTCACCCCGGCCCGGGCGAGCTCCCGGGTGACGTCGAGGGTGGGTGCCTCGGCGGCCCACGCCATCCAGGGGCGCAGGTGCTCCAGGTTGGCGAGCAGGACCGCGTTGAGCTGCTCGGCGTCGGCGAGTGTCCGGCGGCGGAGGGAGTAGCCGCCGGACAGGGCGATCCGCTCGGGCGGTCTTCCGCTGCGGCCGCTGCCGCCGGTGGTGCCGGTGGTGCCAGGGGTGGCCGAAGTGGCGGGGGCGGGCTCGGAGTTGGTCTCGCTCATGAGCGGATTATCCTCCCGTGCCGCGCCCCCGACCAGGGGTTTTCTCGCTCAGCGGAGACCGGTTCCGAAAAACCGGACGCCCGGTTCGAGGTTGGTTCGAGGCTGGTTCCGGCTCGGATCGGAGCTGGTTCGGAGCCGGTTCAGAGCCGGATCAGGACGTCGTCGAGCGGCTTGCGGTGCAGGTCCGGCACCCGGGCCTCGGCGGCCGGGTAGCCGACCGGGATGACGTACGCCGCGCGCTCCTCGGCCGGGCGCTCGCAGACCTCGTTCAGGAACTTCATCGGGCTCGGGGTGTGCGTGAGCGTCACCAGTCCGGCCTGGTGCAGGGTGGCGAGCAGGAAGCCGACGGCGATCCCGACGGACTCCTTGGTGTAGTAGGGCCGGGGCGACTCAGGCCCCTTGTGCACCTCGAACACCACGATCACGGCCGGGGCGTCCTCCAGGAACGGCTTCCGCCAGTCCGTCCCGATCGGGGCCAGCGCGGCCAGCCACTCCTCCGAGGCGCGATGCGAGTAGAACTCCTGCTCCTCCGCCTCGGCCGCCGCGCGCAGCCGCTTCTTGCGCTCGGGATCGGTGATCACCACGAACCGCCAGGGCTGGACGTGCGCGCCGCTGGGGGCGGTGGAGGCGGTACGGATCGCCCAGTCGATCACCCCGTCGGGGATCGGGCGGGTCGAGTAGTCGCGGACGGTGCGGCGCAGGGCCATCACGTCGTGGAAGGACCTGCTGCGGGTCTCCGCCTCGTGGGCGGGGACCGTCATGGGGCGGAGCGGCACGGTGGGGTAGGTGGCCGCTGGCGCTGTGCTGTCAACCATGGCCGACAGCACAGCACATGACGGCACCTCAAGGGAAGGTCTGGACCACATCGACCGTCAGGTCGGCCGGGTGCGCACGGGCGGCCGCCCGGTCCGGGCCCGGGTGGAGCCGCCTGGCCCTTCCGGGCGGTCGGCCGGTGCGGGTAGCTTGCCCGCATGACCGATACCGACCTGCTCGTGCCCGTGCTCACCGGGATCGTCGCCGACCTGTTCCACTTCCTCGACACCTGCTCCGACGAGGAGGTGGACCCCGACACCGCGGTGAAGCTCGGCGAGCAGGTGTCCTGGGTCCTCCAGGGCCTGCCCGCCGCCCCGTTGGCCGACTTCCTCTCCGCCATCGCCGCCCTGGCCGAGGCCGAACCCGACCTGGAGCGGCGGCACTACCTGGAGGAACTCCCGTACGCCTGCGGCCTGCTCGAGGACGAGTAGCCCGAGCCCGGCGTGGTTCCCCGACGCCGGCGCTACAGCTCCTGGACCCGGCCGCCGGCGACCTCGAGGCGGCGGTTGACCGTCACCGCCTCCAGCATCCGGCGGTCGTGGGTGACCAGGAGCAGGGTGCCGGTGTAGGAGGCGAGGGCGGACTCCAACTGCTCGATGGCGGGGAGGTCCAGGTGGTTGGTGGGCTCGTCCAGGACCAGCAGGTTGACGCCGCGGCCCTGGAGCAGGGCCAGGGCCGCGCGGGTGCGCTCGCCGGGGGAGAGGGTGTGGGCCGGGCGCAGCACGTGGGCCGCCTTGAGACCGAACTTGGCCAGCAGGGTGCGGCCGTCCTCGGGGGAGAGGTCGGGGACGGCGGCCTGGAAGGCGTCCAGCAGGGGCTCTTCGCCGAAGAACAGGCCGCGGGCCTGGTCGACCTCGCCGACCAGCACGCCGGAGCCCAGGACGGCGCTGCCGTCGGTGAGTTCGAGCCGGCCGAGCAGGGCGGCCAGCAGGGTGGACTTGCCCGCGCCGTTGGCGCCGGTGATGGCCACCCGGTCCGCCCAGTCGATCTGCAGGTCGACCGGGCCGAAGGAGAACCCGCCGAGCTCGGCCTTCGCCCCGCGCAGGGTGGCGACCACCGAGCCGGAGCGCGGGGCGGCGGCGATCTCCATCCGCAGGTCCCACTCCTTGCGCGGCTCCTCCACCACGTCCAGGCGCTCGATCATGCGCTGGGTCTGGCGGGCCTTGGCGGCCTGCTTCTCGGTCGACTCGGACCGCATCGCGCGCCCGATCTTGTCGTTGTCGCTGGACTTGCGGCGGGCGTTGCGCACGCCCGTCTCCATCCAGCCGCGCTGCATCCGGCCCCGGGCCTCCAGGCCCGCCTTGGTGTCGGCGTACTCCTCGTACTCCTCGCGCGCGTGCCGGCGGGCCACCGCGCGCTCCTCCAGGTACGCGTCGTAGCCGCCGCCGAAGTGGTTCACCTGCTGCTGCGCCAGGTCCAGCTCCAGCACCCGGGTGACCGTGCGGGTGAGGAACTCGCGGTCGTGGCTGATCAGTACGGTGCCCGCGCGCAGGCCCTTGACGAAGGACTCCAGCCGCTCCAGGCCGTCCAGGTCCAGGTCGTTGGTGGGCTCGTCGAGCAGGAAGACGTCGTAGCGCGAGAGCAGCAGCGAGGCCAGCCCGGCCCGGGCGGCCTGGCCGCCGGAGAGGGCGGTCATCGGCAGGTCCAGGCTCACCGTCAGCCCGAGCGAACCGGCCACCTCCTCCGCGCGCTCCTCCAGGTCGGCGCCGCCGAGGTCCAGCCAGCGGTCCAGCCCGGTCGCGTACGCGTCGTCGGCACCGGGCCGGCCCTCGACCAGGCCCTCGGTGGCCTCGTCCAGCGCGGCCTGGGCGGCGGCCACCCCGGTGCGGCGGGCCAGGAAGTCGCGCACCGACTCGCCCGGGCGGCGCTCCGGCTCCTGCGGCAGGTGGCCGACGTTGGCGGTGGGCGGGCTGAGCTTGAGCGAACCGCCCTCGGGAGTGCTCAGACCGGCCATCAGCCGCAACAGGGTCGACTTGCCCGCCCCGTTCGCCCCGACCAGGCCGACCACGTCGCCGGGGGCGACGACCAGGTCCAGGCCGGAGAAGAGGATGCGGTCGCCGTGGCCGGCGGAGAGGTCCTTGACTACGAGAGTGGCGCTCATGATGCCCCCGATCCTAATTCGTTGACAGCGGATCGGTGGAGCCAGGGGGCTTCGGTCGGGTCGTTCGACCGCCGGGACCGTGACGCCTACCCCGATCCGGGCTCCCCCCGGGGGGCTGCCGCACGGGCCGGAGACCGGTGATCACTCCTCCGGCGCCCGCACCCACGGGGCCAGGCGTTCGCCAGGCGCCAGCTTCCCACGCCAGTACCGGAAGACGATCCCCTGGACGACCTCCAGCCGCCCGGCAGCGATCAGCCCCGACGCGGGCTCAGCGCCCCCCGCATCGGCCTCGAACGCCACCAGCACCGCGGGTGTCCCCTCGACCTGCCGGGACACGGTCCGGACCTCGTCCGGCGTCGGCCTGCGGAACACCGGATCGTGGAAGCGCGGCGGACACATGACGAAGACCGGGTCGTCGAAGACCAGCTCCAGGCCGTGGTGGTACGACAGGTCATAGCCCGCGCCCAGCCGCAAGCAGCCGGCGTCCCAGGCAACGACGTCCCAGTCCCACCAGGACCCCTCGGGAAGTTGGATCACGAGCCTGCCCCCAAAAATCGAACGATCAGGCAGGCTACCCCGGGGCCACCGCCGTCGACTTGACCGCTTGCTGCAGGGAACTCGACTGCAGGGGAGCCGAGTTGCCTTTCCAGGTCCCGACCGAGCGAGGAGAAGAACCGCCTCGCCAACGCAGCCTGATCACGGAGAGCTTGGTCGGCTACCGAACGACGCAGATCTCCGGCATCGGCAGGCGCCACTCACCCAGCAGATCGACGAGCACCCGACGGGCCAGCTCCCGCGCTTGACCCCAACCCGGATCGACCGCCATGGCCTCCCGGCGCCACCGATCCGAGTTCTCCTGGCCGCTCATCCCGGCGAAGATCGCATCAATCGCTCGCAGGTCGGGGAGCACCTCACGGCTGACCTCCCCGTCCTCGACCAGGCTCTCGGCCATGCGGAAGGCATGGTCGAAGTCCAGGGCAACCTCATCCGGCAGGACACCGTGCTCGTCCACCCAAGCCAACTGAGCCGACGGATCAGCCGCCACCATGGTCAGCGACTCCACAAGCAAACGCCTTCGAAGCGAAGGACCGGGGCTCCTCATCCGAGGATCGTCGCACGCTCCAGCGCCGGCCGGATATCGGGAACACGAGATCGACCCCGTGGATCCCAAGGACACGGGGGAGGCGGTCGGCCAACTGCCGTAGACCTCGAACGGAGCCGTACCGGCCTGTCGGTCAAGCCCCAGGTCGTGCCAGATCGCGCGGAGGACGAGCGGCCGCACCCACGCACGTGCTCTCTGGCACACGGGTCCGGAAAACCCTTTGCGGGTGGTCCGGTGTCCGCCTACCTTGGAGATCGCCCCGCACACGTGATGCCAAGACTCACGTGCCCCGAAGACTGGAGAAGGCCGTTGCTCTACTGAGGTCCGAGACACCGCTCCCGCTGACTTCCTTCGCGGGCGTGCGTGCGTGACTTCGGTGGTGAGCTCCCTTCTCGTGGTGCATCCCCCTTCCGTAGCGCAGCGGTGTCTCCCCGTGCTCGTTCCCATCACGGCGACCACCTCCCGGGAGGCCATCCATGGCGCAACCCAGTACTTCCATCCGCTGCACCGACCTCGGCTTCGAGTGGCCGGACGGCCGCAGCGTGCTGCACGACTTCCAGCTCGTGGTCGGCCCCGGCCGGACCGGGCTGATCGGCCTGAACGGGGCCGGCAAGTCCACCCTGCTCCGGCTGCTCGCCGGGGAGCTCGTCCCGACGTCGGGAGGCATCCGGATCGGCGGCGAACTCGGTTATCTGCCGCAGGACTTGACCCTCGACACCACCCAGCGGGTGGATCAGGCGCTCGGGATCAGGGCGGCCCGCGAGGCGCTGCACGCGATCGAGGCGGGCTCGGTCGAGGAGCGGCACTTCACCGCGGTCGGCACGGACTGGGACGTCGAGGAGCGCGCCACCGCCACGCTGGCGAAGCTCGGCCTCGGCCGGCTCGGCCTGGACCGGACGGTCGGCGGGCTCTCCGGCGGCGAGGCGGTGCTGCTGCACCTGGCCGCGCTGCTGCTGCGCCGCCCCGACGTACTGCTGCTCGACGAGCCGACCAACAACCTGGACCGGCGGGCCCGTTCACTGCTGTACGAGGCGGTGGCGGGGTGGCCCGGGGTGATGGTGATCGTCAGCCACGACCGCGAACTGCTCCAGCACGTCGACCAGATCGCCGACCTGCGGGACGGCGCGGTCACCTGGTACGGCGGCAACTTCGCCGACTACGAACGGACGGTGGAGGCGCAGCAGGAGACCGCCGAACGGCTGCTCCGGGCGGCCGAGTCGGACGTGCAGCGGCAGCAGCGCGATCTGGTCGACTCCCGGACCAGGCGGGAGCGCAGTGCCAGTTACGGCAAGCAGCGCGCGGTGCGGCGCAATGATCCGAAGGTCTTCTCCGGCAAGCTCAAGCGGCAGGCCCAGGAGACCGCAGGACGGCTGAACGGCATGCACACCGAGCGGCTGAACGAGGCGAAGGAGAAGCTGGCCGCCGCCGAGGAGGCGGTCAGGGACGACGCCGAGATCCGGATCGACCTGCCCAGGACGGCCGTCCCGGCCGGGCGGACGGTGCTCAGCCTGGACCAGGTCCGGCTCGCGTACGGCAGCCGGGTCAGCCTGGAGCTGCGCGGGGCGGAGCGGATCGCGCTGGTCGGGCGCAACGGCTCCGGCAAGTCGACCCTGCTGCGCACCATCAGCGGTGAACTCCGGCCGCTGGAAGGGGAGATCACCGTACCCGTGCCGGTCCGGCACCTGCCGCAGCGGCTGGACCTGCTGGACGACGCGCTCTCGGTGGCGGGCAACGTCAAGACCTTCGCCCCGTCGGCGGGGGACAACGCGATCCGGGCCCGGCTGGCCCGGTTCCAGTTCCGCGGCGACCGGGCCGACCAGCGGGCCGGCACGCTGTCGGGCGGTGAGCGGTTCCGGGCCACCCTGGCCGCGCTGCTGCTGGCCGACCCGCCGCCGCAGCTGCTGCTGCTGGACGAGCCGACCAACAACCTGGACCTGGCCAGCGTGCGCCAGCTCACCCAGGCGCTGGCCGGATACCAGGGGGCGCTGATCGTGGCCAGCCACGACCTGCCGTTCCTGCGCGGGCTCGGCCTCACCCGCTGGCTCGAACTCGACGGCGGGCTGCGGCCGGTCGAGCCGATGTGACGGGATCCGCCGGAGGGGTACTGCTGCCGGTACCCCTCCGGTACCGTGAGCTCCATGCCAGCGCTGAACATCGAGTACACCGAGCTCGAACTCGCCGCGATCCGCGCGGCGGCCGCCGCCGACGGCAAGAGCGTGAAGGCGTACGTGCACGACCTGAGCGTCCGCGAGCAGCAGCGCCGGACGTTCGTGGAGCACGCGGTGGCGTTCTGGAACGAGCACCTGGACGAGTTCGACGCCGCCTTCCCGGAGGACTCGCCGGCCGGCAAGGACTCCGCCGCGTGATGACCGTGCTGCACGTGGACATCCGGTGGCTGCTCGACGTCCAGGAGCAGGCCTACCCCGAGGACCTGACGGTCCGTGACTACTCCGCCCTCCAGGCCGCGGTGGCCCGGCACCGGGTGAACACCGCCCAGCTCGGCCACGACGCCGACCCGGCCTGGTGCGCGGCGGCGCTGATGCACACCATCGTGCAGCTTCGCCCGCTGCCGGTGCGCAACAACCTGTACGCCTGCATGACCACGGCCGCGTACATGCACGCGGCCGAGGAGGGGATCGACCCGCCGTACGGCGCACTGGTCGAACTGGCCCGGGACGTGGCGGAGTTCAACGCCGACGTGTTCGTGGCCGCCGACCGCATCCGCTCCTGGCGGATCTGACCCGCCAGGAGCGGACGGCCCGCCAGGAGCGGACGACCGGTCAGGCCGGTCAGGCCGGTCAGGCCGGGACGACGGTCACGTCGTCGCACCAGGCGTAGCCGGTGCCGCTGCGGGCGTAGCAGTAGATCCGGGCGCTGGTGGCGCCCGGTCCGGTGGTGAAGGTGGTGCCGCCCGCGGACCAGTCGGTGGTGGTGAAGGCGGCCCGGGTGGTGGAGCCGAGGGCGTCGTACTGCTTGACGCCGAGCGAGAGTTCGGTGCCCGCCGCGGAGACCCGGCCCCAGCCGGAGAGGCGGTAGGTGGTGTTCGGGGCGAGGGTGACGACCTGCTCGGCCGCCGCCTGGGCCGGGCCCACCTTGACGGCGCGGGTGCCGGAGTGGGCGGTGGTGCTGTCGACCGTGACGCCGCCGTAGGAGGTCCAGGGGGAGAGCGTGCCGGTCTCGAAGCCGGGGTTGCGGACGGCGTTGGCCGGTGCGCAGGAGGTGTCGTCGAAGGCGGCCGCCTGCTGGAAGCCCCGGTCCGGGCGGCAGACGGCGGGGACGGGCGAGCCGAAGAAGTCCTGCCCGCCGTTGCCGGCCACCGCAGCCCCGGAGCCGCGGGCGGGGGAGCCGGCGCCGAGCCGGTAGTCCGCCGGGGTGCTGCCGCCGGGGTTGCCGAAGGCGGGGTCGGTGGTGAGCTTCTCCGGGTCGGCGGGCTCGTTGGCCGGGTGGTTGCCGTAGAAGGTGTTGGCGGCCCAGGTGTAGTCGGCGGGCTGGTAGGTGTTGCTGCCGAAGCCGCTGTACCCGCCGGTGCCGAGGTTGTGGAAGACATTGCCGGACAGCCGGGTGGCGGTGGTGCCGGAGCCGTCCTGGATCACCGCCGTGGTCGAACCGGTGGGCAGGTAGACGGTGTTGTTGTACATCTGGGCGTTCTTCTCGCCGACCGCGAACAGCCAGCGGCTCCTGTCGGCCCGGCTCAGGTTGTACCGGACCACGGTGCCGGTGCTGCTGGAGCCCGCGCCGCAGGCCCCGCAGAACAGCATGAAGCCGCCCTCGTTGTCGTGGCTGTCGTTGTACTGGAACAGCGCCCCGGTGTTGCCGTAGTCGGAGTCGAAGGCCATCCCGTCGTTGTTGTCGGAGAGCCTGCGGACGTGGTGCACCTCGTTGTACTGGATCGTGGTGCGGTCCGAGTTGATGGTCCAGATCCCGGCGTTGGAGCCCATCGGGCGCATCGCGATGTCATAGGCGGTGTTGTGCTCGACCAGCGCCTGGTCGGCGGCCCGGACCACGATGCCGTCGCCGCCGGTGTCGTTGACGGTGTTGCCGCGGAAGACCAGCCGGGTGCTGGCCCGCCAGTTCACGGTGGAGCCGCAGCCGTCGCCGGTGCCGTAGCTCGGGCGGCACATCCAGGTGGAGCGGTTGGTCAGGCCCTCGCGGTCGACCCGGGAGATCTGCGAGTTCTGCACCAGCACGTCGTCGAAGTTGGTGGGGGTGGTGGTGCCGGAGACCCGGAACTGGATGCCGTTGCTGAACTTGGTGGCGTCGCCGTTGACGTCGTGGACGTAGACGTCGTCGACCAGGTAGTGGGTGCCGACGCCGTCGGCCAGGTCGGCGACCTCGACCAGCAGGCCGTTGCGCTCGCGCTTGGTGGCGGCGGGGTCGGGGAAGGTGATCTCCAGGTCGCGCAGCTCCCACTGCTCGACGTTGTAGAGGTGCACGGCGGCCTTCTCGGCCGAGGCGGGATCGCCCTGGACGATCGGGCGGGCGGTGCCCGGGCCGTACGCGGCGAGGGTGACCGGTGCCCCGGCGGCGCCGGAGCCCTGCGGCCTGAGGGTGCCCAGGCAGGTGGCGCCGCGCTTGAGCAGCAACCGGTCGCCCGGGCCGAAGACATGGGCGTTGGCGGCGGCGAGAGCGTTCCAGGGCGCGGCGGCGGTACCGGTACCGTTGGTCGCCGCGGCGCAGTCCAGGTAGCTGGTGACGGGGGTGGCGGCCACGGCCTGGCCCGGCAGGGCGGCGGCGGTGAGCGCGAGGAGGGTGAGGGCGGTGCGGGGCAGGAGCATGGGTGGGGTGACTCCCTGAGGGACGATGAGATCGTACGAGACCGTTAGATCAATCGGCGATCGAATGATACAAAGTGATCAGGCGGTCGGAACAGACCCGTGCACGGGGAAAGGGAACCCATGACCATCTCTGCGGAGGAACGGCGGGCGCGCATCACCGAGGCCGTCCGCGACCTCGGCACGGTCCGCGTGGTGGACCTCGCGGCCCGGCTCGGCATCCCCGCCGTGACGGTCCGCCGCGACATCGCGGCACTCGCCGAGAGCGGCCGGCTCAACCGTTCGCACGGCTCGGTCTCGCTCGCGGCCGCGGACTCCGGCGCCCCGGCCGGCATCGCCGACAGCGAGCGGGTGATCGGCATGCTGGTTCCCACGGTCGGCTCGTACTTCGACGAGGTGATCGCCGGTGCCCGCGCCGCCGCCGGAGCGGCCGGCGCCAGGCTGGTCCTCGGCATCGCCCCGTACGAGGCGGGCAACGACCGCGAGCAGGTCGAACGGCTGCTGGAGTCCGGCGTGGACGGCCTGCTGCTCACCCCCAACTGGCAGCCCGGCAGCCGACCCGAGCAGACCGCCTGGCTCGGCGACCTGCCCGTCCCCGCCGTGCTGGTCGAGCGCCGCGCCGCCCCCGAGAGCCCCGGCGCCGAACTCGACTCGGTCTCCTCCGACCACCGGCACGGCGTCCTGCTGGCACTCCGTCACCTGGCCGGGCTCGGCCACCGGTCGGTCCTGCTGGCCGCCCGCGAGGACACCTGGACCGCCCACCAGGTCCGGACCGGCTACGCCGAGGGCACCCGCCTGCTCGGCCTCGCCCCTCAGCCCGTGATCGACCTGCACCGCCCCGGCGGCGGCCCGGCCGACCCCGGCTCGGTCGCCGACCTGATCGCCGCCGCGGCCCGGCGCGGCACCCGCGCGGTGCTGGTGCACAACGACCAGGACGCCATCCAGCTCCCGCCGCTGCTGCGGGCCCGGGGCCTGGACGTGCCCGCCGACGTCGCGCTGATCTCCTACGACGACGTCTTCGCCGCGCTGGCCGCCCCGCCGCTGACCGCCGTCGCCCCGCCGAAGCGGGCGGTCGGCGGGGCCGCACTGGAACTGCTGCTCCGGCGCCTGGCCGACCGGACCGGGCTGCCCGCCCACCACATCGAGCTGCTGCCCGGTCTCAAGATCCGTACCTCCTGCGGGGGCGAGGCCTGAGCCGGCCGGGGCCGGGGTGACGCCCGGGCGTCCCGTGCGCGGGGGCTGACGCGGTGTCACCCGTGCGGGTGCGCTGTGCGCCGGGGGCGTGCGGGAGCTGACGTGGCGTCACCCGTGCGGGTAGCGCGGCCCGGGAGCGGGCGCTCCCGGCGGGGTGCCGCCGCACAATCGGCCGGATGGACGACCTCCCCGGCTGCCCGCCGACTCCGCCGCCCCCGCCGTGCCCACCACCACCACCGCCCCCGCCCCCGCCCGAACTGCCGTGTCCGACGCCGACGCCGACAGTGACGCCCACGCCGATACCGACGCCGACGCCCACGCCGGTGGAGTCCGGTCCGCCGCCTTCGGCCGCACCGATCCCGACCCCGACCAGCGCCGTCGTGGTGCCGGCACCGGCGCACCAGCCGTCGGCGAAGGCGGTCCGGCCGAAGCCGCCGCCCGCCGCCGTGCAGGCCGCCGCACCCGAGCCGACGGCGGTGCCCCAGGCCGTCGCGCCGGTCGCGCCCGCCACCCCGCCGCCGGTGCTGCCGTCCGCGACGCACAGTGTGGTGGCGGCCCCGCTGCCCGTCCCACCGGCCCCGGGCGCTGCCGCTCCCGGGATCGACCCGGTGGTCTGGTCGGTGGTGCTGCTGATGGTGATCCTCGTCCCCGCCGCCCTGGCGGCCCTGCTCCAGCCCCTCCAGCGCTCCGGGAGCCGCTCGTGAACATGCTCGCCCTGCTCGGGGCCCTCGCCGCCCTGGTCATCGCCGTGATCGGCCTGGTGGTCGCGCACCGGCTGCGCCCCGCCCTGCCCGAGGGCGAGCCGGCCCCCGAGCCGCATGCCGTGCTGCTGAACATCGGCTCCGGCCTGCTGTCCGGATTCGTCCTGCTCACCGGCTTCCTGGTCGCCACCGGCTGGGCCGCCAGGACCACCAACATCCTGCCGCCGTTGGGCCTCTACGCGGCGGACGTCTGCGCCGCGATCGCGGTGCTGCTCTACCCCGCCCTGGCCGGCCTCCCGCTCACCGCCCGCCACGTCACGGCCGTGGCCTTCTTCGGCGCCCTGGTCGGCTACACCCTCACGGCGGCGATCCAGCTCCGCCCCTGAGCGGCCTGGTTGCGGCCGGGCCCGGGCGGACCGGACCCGGCGACGGGCTCAGGCGGTGGCGGTGCCGAACCACCTGGGCAGGTGGTCGAGCAGGTCCTGCTGGTCGTCGCCGACCCAGGCCACATGGCCGTCCGGGCGCAACAGGACGGCGGGGACGTCCAGTTGCCCGCTCTCGTCGACGACGTGGTCGACCCGGTCGGCCCAGCCCCGGACCGAGAGGCGGCCGGTCCGGTCGAGCAGCAGCCCGCGGCCGGCGTGCATCAGGCCGTAGAGATGACCCTGCTTCAGCTCGATGTCCCGCATCCGGCGGCCGAGCAGCTGGTGGCCGTCGCCGAGGTCGTAGCGGACCCCGATCGCGGTGATCTTCTCGATCAGGTACCGGTTCACCTCCTCGAACTCGACCAGCTCCGCCAGCAGTCGGCGCACCGCCTGGGCGCCCGGCGCGGGCGACATCAGCTCCATCTGGGCCCGGGTGTTGTCCAGGACGGCGGCGGCCACCGGGTGCCGCTCGTCGTGGTAGCTGTCCAGCAGCCCCTCCGGTGCCCAGCCGTTGACCGCGGCGGCCAGCTTCCAGCCGAGGTTGAAGGCGTCCTGGACACCGAGGTTGAGGCCCTGGCCGCCGGTCGGCGGGTGGATGTGCGCGGCGTCGCCGGCCAGCAGGACCCGGCCGACCCGGTAGCGCTCGGCCAGCCGGGTGGCGTTGCCGAAACGGGAGAGCCAGCGCGGTGAGTGCACCCCGAAGTCGGTGCCCCCGAAGGCCCGCAACTGCTGCTTGAACTCGTCCAGCGTCGGCGCGGCGGTCCGGTCCTCGGCCACCCCCTCGGCGGGTACCACGACGCGGAACGTCCCGTCCGCCAAGGGCATCGCGCCGAACCGCAGTTGGGTCTTGCGGACCTCGGCCGTCACGGCAGCCAGCGTCTCCGGCGACGCGGTCATCTCCATCACGCCCAGCAGCGTCTCGACCGTGGAGGGCTCACCCGGGAAGCCGACGCCGAGCAGCTTGCGCACCGTGCTGCGCCCGCCGTCGCAGCCGACCAGGTAGCGCGAGCGCAGCTGCGTACCGTCGGCCAGCCCGACCGTCACCCCGTCCGCGTCCTGGCTCAGCCCGACCAGTTCGCAGCTGCGCCGGAGCTCGGCCCCGAGCTCCAGGGCGTGCTCGGTCAGCAGCCGCTCGGTGACCTCCTGCGGAATGTGCAGGACGTACGAGTGCGCGGTGTCCAGCTCCTCGGGCCAGGAGGTGCCGAGGCCCGCGAAGAAACCGCCGACCCTGAACTGCTTGCCGAGCGCCAGGAACCGCTCCAGCAGGCCGCGCTGGTCCATCACCTCGACGCTGCGGGCGTGCAGGCCCTGCGCGCGGGACTGCCGGGTCGGCTCCGCCTCCTTGTCCAGGACGACCGCATGCACTCCGTGCAGCCGCAGCTCGGCGGCCAGCATCAGACCGGTCGGTCCGCCGCCGGCAACGATGACGTCAATCATGAGAACCGCCCCATTCAGCAGGCAAAAGCACCTGTACTACGCAAATCCGTGATTTCCCCGGATTCCGGCTTCGAGCGGAGATTCTGCCCCACCACCGGGGCCTTGCGGCAAGGCCCCGGGGGCGATATAAGTTGAGAGTGGCAAGGAGTGGACGAGCTCCTTGCCATCGCTGTTTCTGTGACCGGGCTGTTGCCGGCCGTGTGAGCGCAGTCACGGCGGCTGACCTGCCGTCATGGTCAGCTGGGCGGATGCGTCGTTCACTTCCTGTCCTCCTGGCCGCCGGACTCCTGCTGCTCACCGCGTGCGGCTCGCAGGCGGGCGGCCCGCGGGCCGCCGTCGCGCCGAGCGGTACCTCCGCCTGCGGCGTCCCGATCGGCGGGTCGCCGTCGGTGCGGCCCGGAAGTCCGTCCGAGCGGGAGCGGGACGGGGTCAGGATCACCGGTATCGGCCCGGCCTGCGCCGAGTTCGAGGTGACCAACCGGGAGAGCGAACCCCTCAGCTACACCGTCACGTTCACGCACCTGTCGGCCTCCGGCGCGGCCCAGTCGACCAGCACCGAGACGGTGCCCGCGGTTGCGCCCGGCCGGACCGTGGGCGGCACGGTGGCGCGGGCCGGAATGGCGGCCGGGTCGGGCGGCACCGGGCGGGTGGCGATCGCGACGGTGCGGAGCGTGCCGACCGCGGAGTCGAGCGAGCCGGGGGTCTGCCCGCCGTCGGGGATGCGGGTGTCGGCCGACCGGGGTGACGCGGCGATGGGGCTGCGCGCGGTCGGGCTGCACCTGGAGAACTGCGGGACGGGCACCGTCGAGCTGAACGGCTACCCCGAGCTCCAGGTGGTCGGCCAGGACCACAAGCCGGTCGACGGCGTGCAGATCCTGCACGGCGGCAGCGCGATCTCGACCGGCGCCGGGGCCGACGACCCGCCCCGGCCGCTGGCGCTGAAGCCGGGCGAGCGCGCCTACGCCGGTCTGGTCTGGCGCAACACGGTGGAGCTGGGCCAGGCCGACCCGGTGAACGCGCCCTACCTGCGGGTCCGGGCGAAGGCGGGCGCCGCGCCGGTGATGGTGGTCCCGGAGCTCGACCTGGGCACGACGGGCCGGCTCGGGGTCGGCGCGTGGACCGTGGACCGCAGCCCGGTGGCGCCCGCCCGCCCCTGACCCCGCGTCAGGGCAGCCGCGGCAGCCGGGCCAGCAGCGGGGCGAACGGTGCGGCGGCCGGGTGCCAGGGGGCCTCGTACTCCCAGGAGACCCAGGTGTCGGCGGGCAGCAGCCGGAGGCAGTCGTCGATCGGGAGCAGGCCGGCGCCGAGCGGCAGCGGGGTGAGGTCGTCGGGGGAGGCGACGTCCTTGATCTGGACGTAGCCGAGGCGGGGGGCCAGCGCGGCGTACGAGGCGGCGGGGGACTCGCCGGCCAGCCAGGTGTGCAGCAGGTCCCAGAGCCCGCCGACGGCAGGGGAGTCGACCGCTTCGGCGATCCGGGCGACGTCGGCCCCGGCGCGGTGGGTGTCGTGGGTCTCGATCAGCACCCGGACGCCCAGCCGGGCGGCTTCCGGCGCGGCGGCGGCCAGGCGGCGGACGGCGGTGGCGTCGTCGCCGCGCGGGAACACCCGGACGTACGGGGCGCCGAGGTCGGCCGCCAGCCGTACGTGGTCCAGGAGTTCGGCGAGGACGGCGGCGTCGTCACCGGGCGCGGCGATCCTGACGTAGGAGCAGACGGTCAGCGGCCGGACCCCGGCGGAGCCGAACTGCCGGACGGCGGCGGCCCGTTCGGCGGCGGTGAGGCCGAGGTGGACCGGCTGGCCGGGGGCGCAGCGCAGCTCCACCCCGGCCCAGCCGTGGTCGGCGGCGAGGCGGAGCACCTCGGGCAGCGGGGCGTCCGGGAGGCCGAGGGTGGAGAAGGCCCAGTTCACGACCGCACCACCGTCACCTTTTCCGCCGTCAACTCGGCCCGGTGGCAGGTGCCGTCGGGCCAGGTCACCTCCAGCCGGGCGCCGTCCACGGAGACGCGGAGGCCGGGGAAGCCGTCCGGCGCGGAGCGTCCGAGCCGGGCGGCGCAGACGAACAGGCCGGCTCCCACCGCTCCGGTGAGGGCGGGCAGGGCGCCGACCGGGCCGAAGGCCGTACCGTCCGGCAGTTGGTGCACCGTGGCGGGGCCGAAGCCGTGCAGGGGGCGGAGTGCGGAGCAGAGGCCGTCCCCGGTGCGGGCCCAGGCGGTGCCGTCGGGGGTGAGCGCGGCGTCGACGGAGCTGCCGGCGACGGCCCAACCGCCTTGGTGCACCTCGGTTCCGGGGTCGGCGCCGGTGACCAGGTGGGCCCGGATCTCGTCCACGCCGTGGGCCAGGGTGAGCGAGGTGACGGTGCTGCCGGGCCGGGGGGTGTGGGCGGAGGCGGCCCAGCCGTCGCCCGCGCCGAGCGGGGTGATCCGGCCGCGGTCGCTGACCGCGCCGTCGGTGACCAGCCCGAAGTGGTTGTCGGGCAGGGCGGTGGAGGGCCCGGTCGCGGTGGAGTGGGCGAGCCGGGCGTACAGCGGGTCGTCGGCGTGCACCGAGTCGGCCGGCTGGTCGTCGCTGCCGTGGTTGTGCAGGCGCACCACGCCGTCCTCGGCGGTGGACTGGATCAGCCAGCCGGGGGCGGGCAACGGGTGGACTGCGGAGGCGAGTTCGGCCGGGGCCGGCTCCTCGGTGGCGGTCCAGACCGGGTGGGTGGGCGGCAGCAGCAGGCCGACGAAGCCCTTGCTCGCCCAGTACGGCGAGGCGGGCCCGGAGTAGCCCTGGACCAGCGGCGGGTAGGGGCCGTACCAGCCGAGCGTGAGCAGGCCGTCGGGGCTCACCGCGCCCCGGTCGAGGAAGTGCCGCAGCGCGCCGGAGGCGATCCGCCGGGTGGTGCCGGGGGAGAGCGGGGTGCGGTCGGCCAGCGCGCCGGCCCAGAGCGGGGCGGCGGCGGCGAACCGGTAGCTGAGCGAGCGGCCCTGGTGGACCGGGGCGCCGTCGCCGCCGAAGGTGCGGGCGTAGCCGGCCAGGTGGGCGGCCAGCCGGTCGCCGTAGCGGGCCAGCAGCGGCCGGTCGGCCGCCAGGTGGGCGTGCAGCACGGGGTAGAGGTGCAGGGCCCAGCCGTTGTAGTGGTCGAAGGCGCGGGGACGGCCGTCGGTGTACCAGCCGTCGCCGAGGTACCACGGCTCGATCCGCTCCAGGCCGCGGGCGACGGCCCCTTCGTCCGGGTACCCGGCCTCGGCCAGGAAGCCGCCGACGGTGAGCGGGAAGAGCCACCAGTTGTTGTCGTTGGGCTCCCGGCGGACCGCCTCGCCGAGCCAGGCGGCGGCCCGGTCCCGGACGGCGGGGTCGAGCCGGTCCCAGAGCCAGCGGCGGGTCAGCCGGAGTGCGAGGGCGATCGAGGCGGCCTCCACCATGGCCTGGCCGCGGTCGGTGATCACCGGCCAGGCCTCGGGGTCGCCGTCCAGGGAGCGCTCGGTGGTGGGGGAGCGGGTGCCCGCCGCCAGGCCCGCCGCGTACTGCTCCAGCAGCCCGGCCGGGTCGGCGCCGTCGGCCCCGGCCACCCGGAAGGCGGCCAGCAGGAAGGTGCGGGCGTACCCCTCCAGGCCGTCCGAGCGCGGCCCGGACCAGCTGGCGCGCGGCCCGGACAGGTTGATCAGCGCCCGGCCCGGGCTCGCGTACGGGCGGACGGCGGCCAGCAGGCCGTCGGCGACGGCCTCCCAGTGCGCCCGGGTCCAGCCGGTGTGCGGGCTGAGCTCGCGGTCCTCGGGTGGCAGCAGGAAAGGCATGGCGGGAGTCCTCCGTCCGGGGTACCCGTCGAATCTAGGAGGGCGCTGATCATGCGTCAAGGACCGTGGATCGAATGATCTGTCGAGAGATCAAGTCAGATCATTTGATCTCAATCCCTTGACTCCGATCGCCGGTCACCCCAAGATGGCGATCACACCTCGTCAGATCGTCGTAAGCAAGGCGATCCAGGGTCAAAACCGGCGTATCGATCCCCCCTCGCACAGGAGCCGTGCCATGCCCTCTTCCCCCACCCGCCCCCGCAGAGCCCTCCTCCTCGCGGCCGCCTCCGCACTCTCGCTCTCCCTGGCCGCCGCCTGCGGCAGCAGCGGCAGCGGGAACCAGGCGAGCACCGAGGCCGGTGACGGCAAGCCCGTCACCCTCACCTTCTGGGGCTGGGCCAAGGGCACCAAGGACGTGGTCACGGCCTTCAACGCCTCGCACCCGAACATCCAGATCACCTTCGAGGAGATCCCGTCCGGCAACGCGGGCGGTTACGCGAAGATCGCCAACGCGGTGAAGGCGGGCAACGCCCCCGACGTCTTCAACGTCGAGTACCCGCAGCTGCCGGACTTCGTCAGCCAGGGCGCGGTGCAGGACATCTCCAAGCTGGTCACCGCCGACCTGAAGGCCAAGTACCTGCCGCAGTCGATCGAGCTGACCACCCTCGGCGGCAAGAACTGGGCGCTGCCGCTGGACGCCGCCCCGCAGGCCTTCTACTACCGCAAGGACCTGTTCGAGAAGGCCGGCGTCACGGTGCCGAAGACCTGGGACGAGTTCCGCACCGCCGCCGAGAAGCTCAAGCAGGCCGACCCGAACACCCGGATCGCCACCTTCTTCCCGGACGACCCGAGCACCTTCGAGGCGCTGTCCTGGCAGGCCGGCGCCAAGTGGTTCGGCACCCAGGGCGACAGCTGGAAGGTCGCCCTGACCAGCCCGGAGACCACCAAGGTCGCCGACTACTGGCAGAAGCTGGTCAGCGACGACCTGGTCCGCTCGATGCCCTCGTTCAGCCAGCAGTGGACCGCCTCGCTGCAGAAGGGCGAGACGGCCGGCTACCTCGGCGCCTCCTGGGGCGGCGGCGTGCTGAAGTCCTCCGTCCCGGACGGCGCCGGCAAGTGGGCGGTCGCCCCGATGCCGAGCTGGGACGGCAGCCCGGCCAGCGGCATGCTCGGCGGCACCACCTTCGCGGTCTCCAAGGACAGCAAGCACGCCAAGGCCGCGGTCGAGTTCGCCACCTGGGCCACCACCACCCCCGAGGGCATCAAGGCCCGGATCGCCTCCGGCACCTCCTCCGCCTACCCGGCCGCGCCCGAGCTGATCCCGGTCGCCAAGGCCGCCTTCGACACCGCCTTCTACGGCGGCCAGGACATCTACTCGGTCTACGTCGACGCGGCCAAGTCGATCAAGCCGAACTGGAGCTGGGGCCCGGCGATGGGCGCCACCAACACCTCGCTGAAGGACGCCTTCGGCAAGCTCGGCAGCGGCGGCACCATCGGCCAGGCGGCCGACGGCGCGCAGAAGGCCACCGTCGCCGAGCTGAAGAACCGCGGGCTCAAGGTCGCCGAGTGACCAGGCCGAACACCGGCCGGCGGGGCAGGTACGGGGCGGCCGGCACGCTGCTCGCCCCGTTCCTGGTCCTCTTCACCGCCTGCACGCTGATCCCGATCGGCTACGCGCTCTGGCTCAGCCTCTTCACCGAGCGCAGCTCCGGCCTCGGCTTCGGCGGCGCGGAGTCCGTCTTCACCGGCCTGTCGAACTACACCCGGGCCCTCGGCGACGAGGCGTTCCGGGCCGGGTTCCTGACCACCGCCCAGTACTGCCTGCTCTACATCCCGCTGATGGTCGGCCTGTCGCTGCTGCTGGCCCTGCTGCTGGACTCGGCGCTGGCCCGGGCCCGCCGGTTCTTCCAACTGGCGCTGTTCCTGCCGCACGCGGTGCCCGGCATCATCGCCGCGCTGATCTGGATGTACCTCTACACCCCCGGCATCAGCCCGGTGATCAGCGCGCTGGACGCGGTCGGCTCCCAGCCCGACCTGCTCGGCAGCCCGCTCCCCGCCGTGGTCAACATCGCGCTCTGGGAGTGGACCGGCTACAACATGGTGATCTTCTACGCCGCGCTCCAGGCCATCCCGCGCGAGGTGCTGGAGGCCGCCGTGGTGGACGGCGCCGGGCCGCTGCGCACCGCGCTGAACATCAAGATCCCGCTGATCCGCGCCTCGCTGACGATGGTCGGGCTGTTCACCCTGATCGGCTCGCTCCAGCTGTTCACCGAACCGGTGATCCTGCACGGCGTCTCACCCGGCGTCACCAGCACCTGGACCCCCAACATGTACGCCTACACCGCCGCCTTCGAGCGCGGCGACTACGGACTGGCCGCGGCCTCCTCGGTGCTGCTCGCGCTCACCGCCGCCGCGCTCTCGTTCGTGGTCACCTGCCTCGGCCGGGGCCGGTCCGGCCGAAGGACGGAGGTCACCGGATGACCACCCTGCTCTCCCCGCCCCGCCCGTCCGCCACCAGGCCCGCGCCGCAACGCCCGCGCCGCCCCTGGTCGCTGTCGAAGGCCGCCGTCAACGGCGCCCTGGTGCTGGCCACCGGCTACACCCTGCTCCCGCTCGGCTGGCTGCTCACCGCCTCGGCCAAGAACACCGGCGACCTGATCGGCGGCCGGACGCTCACCCCGGACCGCTGGAACCTCGGCGCCAACCTGAGCGCACTGGCCTCGGCCGGCGACGGCATCTACTTCCGCTGGTACCTCAACTCCCTGCTGTACGCCGGAATCGGGGCGCTGCTCTGCGCCTTCGTCTGCGTCTGCGCCGGGTACGCCTTCCACGTCTACGCCTTCCCCGGCAAGGAGAAGGTCTTCGGCCTGGTGCTGCTCGGTGTCCTGGTGCCGACCACCGCGCTCGCGCTGCCGATGTACCTGCTCGCCTCCGAGCTGCACCTGGTGAACACCTTCTGGGCGGTCTTCATCCCCTCCCTGGTCAACCCGTTCGGGGTGTACCTGGCCCGGGTGTTCTGCGCCGGGTACGTCCCCGGCGAGGTGCTGGAGGCGGCCCGGATGGACGGCGCCGGCGAGCTGCGCACCTTCTGGTCGATCGGGCTCAAGATGGTGATGCCCGGCTTCGTCACGGTGTTCCTGTTCCAGTTCACCGCGATCTGGAACAACTTCTTCCTGCCGCTGGTGATGCTCTCCGACAACACCCTTTTCCCGGTCAGCCTCGGCCTGTACAGCTGGAACGCCCAGACCCGCGCCTTCCCCGAGTACTACCCGCTGGTGGTGATCGGTTCGCTGCTCGCCGTCGTCCCGCTGGTGGTCGCCTTCGTCGCGCTCCAGCGGCACTGGAAGGCCGGGCTCACCGCCGGGAGCGTCAAATGACCACTGTCACCCCGCCTGTTCAGGAGACCCGCGTGCCCGACCCCGCACCGGTGCCCGTCCAGCCGGTCCGCCCGCTCCGCCGCCCGCGCGCCCTGCTGGCGATGCAGCGCGACCTGGCCGACCGGCTGATCGACGCCGACACGCTCGCCCGCCTCACCGAACTCGCCGACCTGGACCCGCTGCTGGTGGTCGACGACTTCACCGAGCCGGCCGCCGCGGCCGCCCTGCGCGAGGCCGAGGTGATCGTCAGCAGCTGGGGTTGCCCGCCGCTGGACGAGGCCGTGCTGGCCGCCGCCCCGCAGCTGCGCGCGGTGATCCACGCCGCCGGATCGGTCAAGCACCACATCACCGACGCCTGCTGGCAGCGCGGCCTCCAGGTCACCTCGGCCGCCTGGGCCAACGCCCTGCCGGTGGCCGAGTACACCGTCGCCGCCGTGCTGTTCGCCAACAAGCAGCTGTTCCGGATCCGCGAGGACTACCGGGCCAGGCGCGCCGCCCACGATTGGCAGAGCGCGTACGCCGACACCGGCAACTACCGCCGCACGGTGGGCGTGATCGGCGCCTCCCGGATCGGCCGCCGGGTGATCGAGCTGCTCCGCCCGCACGATCTGGACCTGCTGCTGCACGACCCGTACGTGACGGCCGACGAGGCCGAGGCGCTCGGCACCCGGGCGGTCGGACTGGACGAACTCTGCGCCGCCGCGGACGTGGTGAGCGTGCACGCGCCCGAACTGGCCGAGACGCACCACCTGATCGACGCCCGCCGGCTCGCCCTGATGCGGGACGGCGCCACGCTGATCAACACCTCGCGCGGCTCGCTGATCGACCAGGAGGCGCTGCTCGCCGAGCTGCTGCCGGGCCGGCTCAGCGCGGTGCTGGACGTCACCGTCCCCGAGGTGCTGCCCGCCGACTCCCCGCTGTACGAGCTGCCGAACGTGGTGCTCACCCCGCACGTGGCCGGATCGCTCGGCGGCGAACTGCACCGGATGGCCGCGGCGGCCGCCGACGAGCTGGCCCGGTACGCGGCCGGCCGGCCGTTCGCCCACCCCGTGCTGCCGCAGGAAATCTCCACCAGTGCGTGAACCGAACCACCGATGAGGAGTGTTGAGATGTCCCGCAGGGTCATCGGCGTCGTGATGAACGGCGTCACCGGGCGGATGGGTTACCGCCAGCACCTGGTCCGTTCCATCCTGGCCATCCGCGAGCAGGGCGGCCTGCCGCTCGGCGACGGCGAGGTGCTGTGGCCGGAGCCGATCCTGGTGGGCCGCAGTGAGCTGAAGCTGAAGGAGCTGGCGGACCGGCACGGTCTGACGCACTGGACCACCTCGCTGGACGAGGCGCTGGCGCACCCGCTGGCCGAGATCTACTTCGACGCCCAGGTCACCCCGGCCAGGGAGCCCGCGCTGCGGGCCGCGATCGCGGCCGGCAAGCACATCTACACCGAGAAGCCGACCGCCGAATCCCTGGACGCCGCACTGGAGTTGGCGCGGCTGGCGACGGAGGCGGGGGTGTGCAACGGCGCGGTCCAGGACAAGCTCTTCCTGCCGGGCCTGATCAAGCTCAAGCGCCTGGTGGACGGCGGCTTCTTCGGCCGGATCCTGTCCGTCCGCGGCGAGTTCGGCTACTGGGTGTTCGAGGGCGACTGGCAGGACGCGCAGCGCCCGTCCTGGAACTACCGCGCCGAGGACGGCGGCGGGATGATCCTGGACATGTTCCCGCACTGGCGCTATGTGCTGGACAACATCGTCGCCCCGGTCCGCTCGGTGTACGCGCACACCGCCACCCACATCCCGCAGCGGGTCGACGAGCAGGGCCGCGCCTACGAGGCGACGGCGGACGACGCGGCGTACGGCATCTTCGAGTTGGAGGGCGGCATCACCGCGCAGATCAACTCCTCCTGGGCGGTGCGGGTGGACCGCGACGAGCTGGTGGAGTTCCAGATCGACGGCACCGAGGGCAGTGCGGTGGCGGGTCTGCGCAACTGCCGGATCCAGCACCGGGCTTCGACCCCGAAGCCGGTGTGGAACCCGGATCTTCCGGTCACCGAGTCGTTCCGTGACCAGTGGCAGCAGGTGCCGGACAACGCCGAGTTCGACAACGGCTTCAAGATCCAGTGGGAGCTGTTCCTGCGCCACGTGGTGACCGGATCCGAGTACCGGTGGGACCTGCTGGAGGGCGCCAAGGGCGTCCAACTCGCCGAGCTGGGACTGCAGTCGGCACGTGAGGGCCGCCGCTTCGAGGTGCCGGAGCTGACGCTGTGACCGCTTCGCTGCACCTGCCGGGCATCGGCCCGTACACCCTGCGCGAGCCGCTCGCCCTCCCCGCCGGTCCCGCCCCGGTCGGCCGCACGGTCTTCGCCGCCGCCCACGTCGTCGCCGACCCCCTCGGCCACAACGCCCCCGGCGCTCCGGCCGCCGTGGACTGGGACACCACCCTCGCCTTCCGCCACCACCTGTGGTCCCTCGGCCTGGGCGTGGCGGACGCGATGGACACCGCGCAGCGCGGGATGGGCCTGGACTGGTCCGCCACCAAGGAGTTGATCACCCGCTCGGGTGCCGAGGCGAAGGCCGTCGGCGGGCGGCTCGCCTGCGGAGTCGGCACCGACCAGATCGACGCTCCCGCGCTGGACGGCGTACTCGCCGCGTACGAGGAGCAGTTGGCGGTGGTGGAGGCGGCCGGCGCGCAGCCGATCCTGATGGCCAGCCGGGCGCTGGCCGCCACGGCCCGGGGGCCGGAGGACTACCTCGCGGTGTACGGGAAGCTGATCGGGCAGTCCGCGCAGCCGGTGATCCTGCACTGGCTGGGCGAGATGTTCGACCCGGCGCTGTCCGGCTACTGGGGCTCGGCCGGCCTGGACGCGGCCACCGACACCGTGTTGGCGCTGATCCGCGAGCACGCCGGGCGGATCGACGGCATCAAGGTCTCGCTGCTGGACGCCGGCCGCGAGATCGCACTGCGGCGGGCGCTGCCGGCCGGGGTCAAGCTCTACACGGGCGACGACTTCCACTACCCCGAGCTGATCCGGGGCGACGAACTCGGCCACAGCCACGCGCTGCTGGGCATCTTCGACCCGATCGCGGGGGTGGCCGCCGCTGCGCTGCGGGCGCTGGACGCGGGCGATCCCGCCCGGTACGAGGAGCTGTTCGCGCCGACCCTGCCGCTGGCGCGGCACCTGTTCGGCGCACCGACCTACCACTACAAGACCGGGATCGTCTTCCTGGCCTGGCTGAGCGGCCATCAGGAGCACTTCACCATGGTGGCCGGGGCGCAGAGCGCGCGGTCGGTGCCGCACCTGGTCGAGCTGTTCCGGCTGGCCGACGCGGCCGGGGTGCTGGCCGACCCCGAGCTGGCCGTGCGGCGGATGCGGCAGTACCTCGCGGTGGCGGCGGGGGTGACCGCGTGACCCGGCTGTCGCTCAATCAGATCACCACCAAGGGCTGGTCCCTGCCGGAGGCGGTCCAGGGCTGCGTCGACGCGGGCATCCCGGCGATCGGGCTCTGGCGCGACAAGGTGGCCGAGGTCGGCGTGGAGCGGGCGGCGAGGCTGTGCCGCGACGCCGGGCTCGCGGTCAGCAGCCTCTGCCGCGGCGGCTTCCTGACCGCCGACTCCCCGGAGGGGCAGCGCGCCGCGCTGGCCGACAACCTGCGGGCGATCGAGGAGGCGGCCGAACTCGGCACCGACACCCTGGTGCTGGTGGTCGGCGGCCTGCCGGAGGGCTCCCGGGACCTGGTCGGCGCCCGCGGCCGGGTGCGCACCATGCTGGCCGAACTGGCCCCGCACGCCGGGGACCTGGGCGTACGGCTGGCGATCGAGCCGCTGCACCCGATGTTCTGCGCCGACCGGGCGGTGGTCTCCACCCTCGGCCAGGCGCTCGACCTGGCGGAGCCGTTCCCGGTGGCCCAGGTGGGCGTGGTGGTCGACAGCTACCACGTCTGGTGGGACCCGGACCTGCCCGCGCAGATCGCCCGGGCGGTGGATCGGATCGCCGCGTACCAGGTCTGCGACTGGACCCTGCCGCTGCCCGCCGACGCACTGCTCGGGCGCGGCCATGTCGGGGACGGCTGCATCGACTTCGGCGCGCTGGGCTCGATGGTCGCGGCGGCCGGGTACGACGGCTGGATCGAGGTGGAGATCTTCAACCAGCAGATCTGGGACACCCCCGGCGAGCAGACCCTGGCGACCATGATCGAGCGTCACCGCGCACACGTGGCCACCGGGTGAAGGTCGTCATCGCGCCGGACTCGTTCAAGGGGACGGCCACCGCGACGGACGCGGCTGCGGCACTGGCGGCGGGCTGGCGCTCCGTCCGGCCCGGCGACGAGCTGCTGCTGTGCCCGATGGCCGACGGCGGCGAGGGCACCCTCGCCGCCGTCGGCGCGGGCGGCGAGCTGATCGAGGTCCCGAACTGCACCGCCCCCGACGGCCGTCCGGTGACCGGACAGTACGCGCTGCTGCCGGACGGCACCGCCGTGGTCGAACTCGCCACCGCCAGCGGCCTCCCGCTGCTCGACCGCCCGGCCCCGCTCACCGCCACCACCCGGGGGACCGGCCAGACCGTCGCCGCCGCGCTCGACCGGGGCGCCCGGCGGCTGCTGATCGGCCTCGGCGGTTCCGCCTCCACCGACGGCGGGGCCGGCCTGCTGGCCGCCCTCGGGCTGCGCCTGCTGGACGCCGACGGCCGCCGACTCCCGGACGGCGGCGCCGCCCTGACCGCCGCCGTCCGGGTCGACCGGTCCGAGCTCCGGCCGCCGCCGGCCGAGGTGCTGCTGCTCACCGACGTGACCAACCCGCTGCTCGGCCCCGACGGCGCCGCCGCCGTCTACGGTCCGCAGAAGGGCGCCTCCCCGGCCGACATCGCCCACCTCGACCGGGGCCTGGCCCGGCTGGCCGGCCTGCTCGGCGGCGACCCTGGCCGGCCCGGCGCGGGCGCGGCGGGCGGCACCGCCTACGGTCTGCACGCCGCCTGGGGAGCCAGGCTGACCCCGGGCGCCCCGGCCGTCGCCGACCTGCTCGGCCTCCCGGCCGCCGTGGCCGACGCGGACCTGGTCATCACGGGCGAGGGCCGGTTCGACCCGACCTCCCTCCGGGGCAAGGCCGTCGGCGAGGTCCTGCACCGCGCCGCCCACACCCGCACCGTCGTGGTGGCCGGCGCCGCCACCCTCCCCGCCCTCACCCTCACCGCCCTCGCGGGCTCCACCGCTGCCGCCCTGGCGGATCCCCTGCGCTGGCTGCGGGCGGCCGGCGCCGCCCTGGCCGAGCGGGACCGACCCGGGCCGACCTGACAGACGACGTCCGAGGTGTGGGACGGGCGGCGGCGGGCCGGGCCGGGCGGGGGAGGATGGGGTCGAACGTATGAGCCCGGCGTGGAGGACCCTGTGACGGTTGTCGAGATTCCCGGATCGAAGTCGGTGACGGCGCGTGCGCTGTTCCTGGCCGCTGCGGCGGAGGGGAGCACCAGGCTGCTGCGGCCGCTGCACTCGGACGACACCGAGGGCTTCGCGGAGGGGCTGGCCCGGCTGGGCTACCGGGTGACGGCCGAGGGCCAGGACTGGGTGATCGAGGGGCGGCCGCAGGGGCCGGCCAACGACGCCGAGGTGTACTGCCGGGACGGGGCGACCACCGCGCGGTTCCTGCCGGCGCTGGCGGCGGCCGGGCACGGCGAGTTCAGGTTCGACGCCTCGGCCCAGATGCGGCGGCGGCCGCTGCGCCCGCTCACCGAGGCGCTGCGCGAGCTCGGGGTCGAGCTGGTGCACGAGGAGCAGGAGGGCCACCACCCGCTGCGGATCAGCGCGAAGGGGGTCAAGGGCGGCGAGCTCACCCTGGACGCCGGGCTGTCGTCGCAGTACCTGACCGCGCTGCTGCTGCTCGGCCCGCTGACCGAGCAGGGCCTGCGGATCACCGTCACCGACCTGGTCTCGGTGCCGTACATCGAGATCACGCTCGCGATGATGCGCAGCTTCGGGGTCGAGGTGGGGCGCGAGGACGGCGGCAAGGTCTTCGTGGTGCCGCCGGGCGGCTACACGGCGGTGGAGTACCCGGTCGAGCCGGACGCCTCGACGGCCAGCTACGTGTTCGCGGCCGCCGCGCTGACGGGCCGTGAGGTGACCGTCCCGGGGCTGGGCACCGGTGCGCTCCAGGGCGACCTGAAGTTCGTCGAGGTGCTGGAGCGGATGGGCGCGACGGTGCGGATCGACGCCGACGCGGTGACCGTGACCGGGGCGCCCGGCGGGCGGCTGCGCGGGGTGACGGTCAACATGCGGGACATCTCCGACACCATGCCCACGCTGGCGGCGATCGCGCCGTTCGCGGACGGTCCGGTGCGGATCGAGGACGTCTACAACACCCGGGTCAAGGAGTGCGACCGGCTGGAGGCCTGCGCGGAGAACCTGCGCCGGCAGGGCATCGCGGTGGAGACCGGCCGGGACTGGATCGAGATCCAGCCTGGGGCCCCGAAGGCGGCGGAGATCGCCACCCACGGGGACCACCGGATCGTGATGTCGTTCGCGGTCGCGGGCCTGCGCACCCCGGGCACCACCTTCGACGACCCGGGCTGCGTGCGGAAGACCTTCCCGGCCTTCCACGAGGAGTTCGCCCGGCTGCGCGAGGCCTGGGGCGTCTGAGTCCGGGTCGTCCGACGGGTCGTTACGCCTCGGCCGGCCGGAGCTTGCGCGCCACCAGCGTGCCCAGCCGGTCGAGGCCGACCACCAGCGCGGCCAGCGCGATGAACTCGAAGGTCAGCTGGACCACCTGGAGCGACACCCAGCCGTAGCCCTTCTCGGCCGGGTCCAGGAAGAAGTACGGGTACTTGTTCGGGAAGTCCGGGAAGAGCGCGGCCCGGGCCAGCGTCACCGCCGCGTAGCCGAGCGGGAAGGCCAGCCAGAGCGGCAGGTCCTTCCAGCGGGAGGCGTTGCGCGGCTTGAGCGAGACCCAGTCGACCAGCACCAGCACCGGCGTGACGTAGTGCAGGAAGAAGCTCGACCACTCCTGCCGCAGGTCGGCGCCGTCGACCAGGCCGGGCAGCGGGTTGACGCCCTTGTTCAGCAGGATGTGCGCGACCAGGCCGGTGATGGTGATGTACAGCGTCACGGCGCCGCGCAGCCGGGGCGCGGGGGCCTCCACGGTCTCCCGCTTCACCATCCAGTACACGGCGCCGATGAAGTAGCCGAGCACGATGACGTTGCTCTCGACCGTGAAGTACACCAGCGAACCGGTACTGAGGATCAGCCCGAGCCCGGCCGAGATCACGACGGCCAGGCGGCACCAGAGCGCCGGGCGGGTCCAGACTGACATGCGTTCACCAGCTCTTTGCGTGCGGTTCGCCCCCCAGGAGCGCGGTCGCCGCACTCTACCCGTGGGTAGCACGGTGGCGGAAGCAATCGGCTCAGCCCGGCTGGACGAAGCCCGACTCGTACGCGGTGATCACCGCCTGGGTGCGGTCCCGGGCGCCGAGCTTGGCCAGCACGCTGCCGACGTGCGTCTTCACCGTCTCCGGGCTGACCACCAGCCGCTCGGCGATCTCGCCGTTGTTCAGCCCGGTGGTCATCAGGCGGAGCACCTGGCCCTCCCGCTCGGTCAGCCGGTCGGTCCGGGGCGGGGCGGTGGTGGCCGGGACCCGCCGGCCGGCCACCAGCTGCCGGAGCGCGTTCGGGAACAGCAGCGAGTCGCCGTGCGCGACCAGCCGGACGGCCTGCACCATCTCCTCCGCCGTGGCCCGCTTGAGCAGGAAGCCCGCCGCCCCGGCGCGCAGCGCCTCGTACACGTAGTCGTCGTTCTCGAAGGTGGTCACCACCAGCACCCGGGGCGCCGGGTCCAGCGTGGCCATCAGCTGCCCGGTGGCCCGGATGCCGTCGACCTCGGGCATCCGGACGTCCATCAGCACGACGTCCGGCCGCAGTTCGCGGACCACGGACACCACCTCGGCGCCGGTGGACGCCTCGCCGACCACGGTCAGGTCGGGCTCGGCGTCCAGGATGGCCCGCAGGCCGAGCCGGACCAGCCGCTCGTCGTCGGCGATCACCACACGGATCATGACTGCTCCCCCTCGATCGGCAGCCGGGCGGCCAGTCGCCACCGGCCGTCCCCGGTCGGCCCGGCGTGGCACTCGCCGCGCAGGACGGCGGCCCGCTCGGCCATGCCGCGCAGCCCCCGGCCGCCACCGGGGCGGCTCGGCCGGTCGGCCCCGACCGGGTTGCTCAGTTCCAACTCCAGTGTTCCGCTGCTGAGTTCGATCCGCAGTGCGGCTGCCACCCGGCCGGCGTGCCGGAGCACGTTGGTCAGGCCCTCCTGGACGATCCGGTACGCCGCCCGGGACACCTCGCCGGGCAGCCCGGCCAGCCCGGGGTCGAGGGTGGCCGTGACCGGCACCCCGGCCAGCTCCAACTGGCGCAGCAGGGTGTCCAGTTCGGCCAGGGTCGGGCCGCTGCCCGGGGCGGCGGGCTCGTCCTCCCGGAGCAGGCCGAGCACGGTGTCCAGCTCGGTGACGGCGGTCCTGGCGGTCTGCTCGATCGCCAGCAGCGCCGCCGCGACGAACTCCGGGTTGCTCGCCAGCACCCGCCCGGCGGCGGCCGCCTGGATCCCGACTGCGCTCAGCGCGTGCCCGACCGAGTCGTGCAACTCCCGGGCCAGCCGGTTGCGCTGGGCCAGCTCGACCGCCCGCCGCTCGGCGGCGGCCAGCCTCTCGGCGGGGGTCGGGCCGAGCAGGGCCGGGGCGGTCCGGGCCAGCCAGGCCCCGGCGGCGGCGTTCGCCAGCACCGGCAGGACGGCCAGCCCGAGCGCGACCAGGGCGGCCGGCGGCCGGTCGGGCCCGAGCCAGCGCCCGATCAGCTCCTCCGTCGGGAAGAGCAGCAGCACGACCACGGCGGGCGGCACCGCCAGCGACAGCCCCGAGACGATCCCGCCGAGCACCAGGTGCTGCACGTACCAGACCGCGGTGCGCCGCCGGGCGGCCCAGGACTGCGACGGCACGGTGGCCAACTCGGCCGCCCCGCCCACCCCGAGCGCCCGCGCGGCGGTGCTCTCCAGCACCCGTACCACCGGGACCAGCGCGGTGACCGCGGCCATCGGCACCGCCAGGCCCAGCGCCGCGAACTGCAGCAGCACGGTCTGCGCCGTACTCGCGTCCGTGGAGAACGAGGAGAGCAGCACCAGCCCGAGCAGCCAGTACGGCATCAACAGCGCCCCGCCGAGCACCAGATGGACCCAGCGCAGGGCCGCGCTGCGCCCGATCAGTGCACTCATCCGGCTGACTCTACGTCAGCCGCCCCGGACGCGCGTTCGATCAGGGTGACGGCGCCGACCAGCAGCAGGAGCAGGCCGACCGCCGCCGGTCCGACGGCCAGCAGCTGGGTCACCGGCGGGACGGCGTCCGCCGCGCCCGGGGCCTCGAACCGCAGGCTGTCCGCGAACACCGCCCAGGAACCCCAGCCGAACACCGACCCCGCGGCGCACCAGGCGACCATCAGGGTCGGGCCCAACGGCCGGTCCGGGCCGAGGCGGAGGACCAGCCGGAGGAAGGCCGCGCAGGCGGCGAGCAGCATCAGCGCGGTGGTGGCCGCGATGATCCGCAGCGGCCGGTGCGGGCCGTCCAGCACGGACTGCGGCAGGCCGTACCCGCCGCCCAGCGCCCGGTACAGCTCGGCCGCCGCGAGCGGGAGGGCCAGGCCGGCGGCCACCCAGACCAGTACCTGGCGGAGGCGGTGGGTGGCGGTGACCGGCAGTTCGCCGATCCGGCTGCCGAGCAGATCCGCCCAGCGCTCCCGGGCGTGCAGGGCGAACCCGGCGATCAGGGCCAGGCCCTGGAGCGCGAAGCCGCCGTAGACCAGCACGAACACCCAGGGCTGCAGCCAGTCCTGCTGGGCGGCGGGCGCCTCCTGCGGGAGCAGCAGCTCGGCGCCCAGGAGCACCGGGAGTTCGAGCACCAGGGAGCCGAGCAGCCCGGTGGCCACCCACATCGGGAAGACCAGCAGGCCGACCGGGATCCGCCGCCCCCACGGCCGGACGAAGGCCAGTGCGAGCAGCAGGGCGACGCTGTCCATTCCGAAGGTGACCAGGTTGGCGACCCAGAGCGCGCCGTCCTCGAACAGCGCCTCGGCCCGGTCGGCGACGCCGACCGTACTGCCGCACAGCCAGAGCAGTTTGAGGGTCAGATAGGGCAGGGTGGCGACGACGGCGGCGGCACACAGGCCACGGCGAAGCGCACCGGCGGAGTTGGGGTCCATGCCTCCACCCTCCGGCCCGGGGCCCCGCCACCGCCTCCTGCCCGGTCATGACCCGTCTCCCCCGGCCGGGGGAGGCAAGTCACGGCCGACTCAGCCCGTCGACCTCGGCCGCGAACAGCAGGGCGGGGTCGAAGCCCATGCCGGCGAAGTGGCCCGCCAGTTCGAGTGAGAGCACGCCGTGCAGCCGGGTCCAGAACGACAGCACCCGGTGCAGGGTGGCCGCCGGGGCCGGGTGGCCGCCGTCCCAACTGCGGTGCCGCTCCAGGTGGTCGGTGAAGTCCGCGGCGGCGGCGCCGTCCTGGGGGAGCGGCGGGGCCGGGGCGGCGTCCAGCAGGGCGGCCATGATCTCGGCGGCGATCGTGGTGACGTCGTCCGGCGCGTGGTAGCCGGGCACCGGGGTGCCGTACAGCAGGAAGTACCGGTGCGGGTCGGCCAGGGCCCAGGCGCGCAGTGCGTACGCGACCCCGGGGAGTCCGCCGCCCTGGTCGGTGGCGGCGCGGGCCGCGTCGGCGAGGCTGCGGTAGGCGTCCTTGATCAGGTCGGTGATCAGCTCGTCCCGGCCGGCGAAGTAGCGGTAGAGCGCGGGGCCGCTGATGCCCATCTGCTTGGCGATGGCGTTCAGCGAGAGCGCCGAGGCGCCGGCGGTGGCGATCTGCTGCCGGGCCAGTTCCATGATCTCGGCGCGCACCTGCGCCCGGTACCGCTCGCGCGGGGTCACTCCGGTCTCGGCCATCCGTCCCGGCTCCCTTCGGTTGCCCATGTTCCGTCGGTTAGACCCTATCGCGGTCGGCAGATCCCTTCAGGTCCGCGTGAACATATTGACGGCATCTCGCGACAGTTATAGTCTCTAACCATCGCAACAACGAGTCACGAAGAAGCGGAGATCGTCATGGCTGCCAACGGTGTCGAGGAACTGGTCGAGGTCGTGCTCCCGGGCAAGGTCGAGCCCGAGGGCCTGCTGCTGCGGCGCGGGCCCGCGCCGGTGGCCGGCGCCGGGCAGGCGGTGGTGGTGATGGAGGCCACCGGCGTCTCGTTCGCCGAGCAGCAGATGCGCCGGGGCCGCTACTACGACCAGCCGCCGTTCCCGTTCGTGCCGGGCTACGACCTGGTCGGCACCGTCCGCTCGGTCGGCGCGGGTGTCGACCCCGCCCTGGTCGGGCAGCGGGTCGCCGCGCTCACCAAGGTCGGTGGCTGGGCCAGCCAGGTCCTGCTGGACGCGGCGGACCTGGTCCCGGTGCCGGACGGCGTCGGTGCCGCGGCGGCGGAGACGCTGGTGCTGAACGGCCTGACGGCGTGGCAGATGTTCCACCGTCAGGCCCGGGTCAGGTCCGGGCAGACCGTGCTGGTGCACGGGGCGAACGGCGGCGTCGGCGGGGTGCTGGTCCAGCTCGCCCTGCTGGCCGGCGCCGAGGTGATCGGCACCGCCTCGCCCCGGCACCACGAGGCGCTGCGCCGGCTCGGCGTGCGGCCGGTCGACTACCGGGCCGGTGACGTCCCGGCCCGGGTCCGCGAGCTCGCGCCGGGCGGGGTGGACGCCGTGTTCGACCACGTGGGCGGCCGGAGCGTGATCGACTCCTGGGGCCTGCTCGCCCCGGGCGGCACGCTGGTCGCCTACGGCAGCGCCTCCACCCGGGACGACTCCGGCTCGAAGCAGTGGCCGGTGCTCAAGGTGCTGGGCCGGGTCTGGACCTGGAACCTGCTGCCGAACGGCCGCCACGCGTACTTCTTCAACGTCTGGGCCGGCCGGGCGCTGTCCAAGGACCGGTTCCGCCGCAGGCTGCGGGCCGACCTCGGCCAGGTGTTCGCGGCGCTCCGGCAGGGTGACCTCACCGCCACCGTGGCCGCCGAACTCCCGCTGGCCCGGGCGGCGGAGGCGCTGCGGCTGGCCGAGTCGGGCACGGTCCAGGGCAAGGTCGTACTGACCGGCTGAGCCGGGCGGGGCCGCGTCGGCCCCGCCCGGGGGAGCGTCAGGCCTGAGGGGGCGTCACCCCGCTGGCGCGGAGCATCTCGTCCCGCTCGACCACCTTGACCCGCTCGCGCTGCTGCGGCTCGCCGAGTGCGCGCTCGTACGCGTCCAGCAGCTTCCAGCCGTCCCAGGTGGTGTAGTTCACGCCGTTGGCGGTCAGGTGCGCGACCACCGCGTCCTCCTCGGGGGCGGCCGGCGTGCGCAGCGCGCCACCGCGGAAGTCCTCGATCAGGCAGGCCACGGTCTCGTTGGCGTCGCCCTTGGTGTGGCCGATCAGGCCGACCGGGCCGCGCTTGATCCAGCCGGTGACGTAGGTGGAGGGCAGGTGCTCGTCGTTCTCGATCACCCGGCCGGCCCGGTGCGGGACGGTGCCGGAGAGGGTGTCGAACGGCAGCTTGGGCAGCTCCTCGGACAGGTACCCGACGGCGCGGTAGACCGACTGCAGGTCCCAGTCCTTGAACCGGCCGGTGCCCTTGACGTTGCCGGTGCCGTCCAGCTCGGTGCGCTCGGTCCGCAGGCCGACCACCCGGCCGTCCTCGCCGAGCACCTCGACCGGGGACTCGAAGAAGTGCAGGAAGAGCTTGTGCGGGCGGTCGCCGACGTCGCGGATCGCCCAGTTCTCCAGGGTGGAGGCGACCATGTCGGCCTGCTTGTTGCCCCGGCGGGTGGCGATGCTGCCGTCGTCGTAGTCGATGTCCTCGGGGTCGACGATCACCTCGATGGTGGGCGAGTGGTCGAGCTCGCGCAGCTCCATCGGGCTGAACTTCGCCTGGGCCGGGCCGCGGCGGCCGAAGACGTGGATCTCCACCGCCTTGTTGGCGGCCAGGCCGGCGTGGACGTTCGGCGGGATCTCGGTGGGGAGCAGCTCGTCGGCGGTCTTGGCCAGGATCCGGGCCACGTCCAGCGCCACGTTGCCGACGCCGAGGACGGCGACCTGCTCGGCCTCCAGCGGCCAGCTGCGCGGGACGTCCGGGTGGCCGTCGTACCAGGAGACGAAGTCCGCCGCGCCGTAGGAGCCGTCCAGCTCGATGCCGGGGATGTCCAGCGCGCGGTCGGCGTCGGCGCCGGTGGAGAAGACCACGGCGTCGTAGAAGCGGTGCAGGTCGTCCAGCGCCAGGTCGTTCGGGTAGTCCACGTTGCCGAAGAGGCGGATCTGCGGCTTGTCGAGCACCTGGTTCAGCGCGGTCACGATGCCCTTGATCCGGGGGTGGTCGGGGGCGACGCCGTAGCGGATCAGACCGAAGGGGGCGGGCATCCGCTCGAACAGGTCGATCGAGACGCCGGGCTCGGTGGCGACCTCGGACTTCAGCAGCGCGTCGGCGGCGTAGATACCGGCGGGGCCGGCTCCGACTATGGCCACTCGGATGGGTCGAGGCATGCGATGCGTCCTTCGGCTGGGCAGCGTTATCCGCCAGGTTCGCTGGCGGCTCCTGGTTAGGCTACCCTTTCCGGGCTTATGGCCCCATAGGGATGATCTATGGGGCCATCGCCGCACCCGATGGCTCCGAGTGGTACAGACCATCGCCCCGGGCAGACGGAAGGGCCCGGCCGCGGCCGGGCCCTTCGTGCCGGATCAGAAGATCAGGCGGGCGGAGTCGTGGGTGCGGGCCTCGATGCCGGCGGCGGCCTGCTGGATCAGCCCGTGGGCCAGGTCGGAGCAGGCGCGGGCGGCGGCCAGCTCCTCGCCGACGGTCGAGTCGGGGGAGTCGCCCGGATTGCGCCGGGCGATGCCCAGGCCGCGGACGCCGGGTGCGCTGAAGCCGCCCAGCGAGGCGGTGCAGGTGGTGCGGGTCTCGTCCTCGTCGAACCGGAGGTCGACGATCCAGTGGTTCTGCATGGCCGATCACCTCTCTCGGGTGGATCGTTTCAGCCCCAGAATCCGCCTCCCGCGGCCCGATCGCAAGGTTGGCCGGAACGGGCTCGCGCCACCCTTGTTACCGGCTGGTCACTTGTCTATCATCGCGAGTGTGACAGCCCCACTGTCAAACATGGGAGGACGGTCGGTGGCACAGAGGACCAGCCCCGGGCCACTGGCCGGGGTCAGGGTGGTGGAGCTCGCCGGGATCGGCCCCGGCCCGTTCGCCGCGATGCTGCTCGCCGACCTCGGCGCCGACGTGGTCCGGGTGGACCGCCCGGGCCCGGCCGTGCTCGGAGTCGACCCGGCGTACGACCTGACCAACCGGAACAAGCGCTCGGTGGTGGTCGACCTCAAGGCCCCCGAGGGGCCCGGCCAGGTGCTCGACCTGGTCGAGCGGGCCCAGCTGCTGATCGAGGGCAACCGCCCCGGCGTGGCCGAACGCCTCGGCGTCGGCCCGGACGCCTGCCTGGCCCGCAACCCCGCCCTGGTCTACGGCCGGATGACCGGCTGGGGCCAGGACGGGCCGCTGGCCCAGCGGGCCGGGCACGACCTCGGGTACGCGGCCACGGCCGGCGTGCTCGGCCTGGCCGGTGCGGCCGACGGCCCGCCCGCCTTCCCGGCCAACCTGCTCGGCGACTACGCCGGCGGCTCGCTCTACCTGGTGGTCGGCCTGCTGGCCGCGCTCCGGCACGCCGAGCGGACCGGCAGCGGACAGGTGGTGGACGCCGCCATCGTGGACGGCGCGGCCCACCTCACCACCATGCTCTGGGGCCTGCTGGCCGCCGGGCTCTGGCAGGACGGACGGGGCGTCAACCTGCTGGACGGCGGCGCCCCCTGCTACGCGGTCTACCAGGCCTCGGACGGGGGATACCTCGCGGTGGGGGCGCTGGAACCGCAGTTCTACGCCGAGTTCGCCCGGCTGCTGGAGCTCGGCCCGGACGCCCCCGGCCAGTACGACCAGGCCCGCTGGCCCGAGCTCCGGGCCCGGATCGCGACCCGCTTCGCCACCCGGACCCAGGCCGAGTGGGCCGAGGTGTTCGAAGGCACCGACGCCTGCACCGCCCCTGTACTGACCCTCGGTCAGGCCGCCCGGCACCCGCACCTGGTGGCGCGCGGCACCTACGTCAGCGAGGGCGGCACCACCCAGCCCGCCCCCGCCCCGCGCTTCTCACTCACCCCCGGCGCGCTGCGCCGCCCCCCGGCGCCCCCCGGCAGCCACACTGCCGAGGTGGCCCGGGACTGGGACCTCAAGAGCCTCACCGGCTGAAGGCAGGAAACCGTGCAGCGTGAGATCTGGACCGAGGAGCACGAGGCGTTCCGGGAGACCGTCCGGGCCTTCCTGGCCAAGGAGGTGCTCCCGCACCACGAACGCTGGGAGCAGGCCGGGATCGTCGACCGCTCGGCCTGGCTGGCGGCCGGCCGGCAGGGCCTGCTCGGCCTGGCCGTGCCCGAGGAGTACGGCGGCGGCGGCTCCGCCGACTTCCGCTACCCGGCTGTGCTGGCCGAGGAGTTCACCCGGGCCGGGGCCAGCGGGCTGGCACTCGGCCTGCACAACGACATCATCGGCCCGTACCTGACCCAGCTCGCCACCGAGGAGCAGAAGCGGCGCTGGCTGCCCGGCTTCTGCTCCGGCGAGCTGATCACCGCGATCGCGATGACCGAGCCCGGCACCGGAAGCGACCTCCAGGGCATCGCCACCCGGGCCGAGGACCGGGGCGACCACTACCTGCTGAACGGCGCCAAGACCTTCATCTCCAACGGCATCCTGGCCGACCTGGTGGTCGTGGTGGCGAAGACCACCGCCGAGGGCGGCGCGCACGGCCTCAGCCTGCTGGTGGTCGAGCGCGGCATGGCGGGCTTCGAGCGCGGCCGCAACCTGGACAAGATCGGCCAGAAGGCCCAGGACACCGCCGAGTTGTTCTTCCAGGACGTCCGGGTGCCGAAGGCCAACCTGCTCGGCGAGGAGAACCAGGCCTTCCTCTACCTGATGCGCAACCTGGCCCAGGAGCGGCTCGCGATCGCGGTCTCGGCGATCGCCGGGGCGGAGCACCTGGTCGAGCTGACCACCGAGTACGTCAAGCAGCGCACCGCGTTCGGCAAGCCGCTGGCCAAGCTCCAGCACGTCCGGTTCGAGATCGCCGAGCTGGCCACCGAGTGCGCGGTCACCCGGACCTTCGTGGACCGCTGCATCACCGAGCACAACCGCTACGCGCTCACCCCCGTGGACGCCTCGATGGCCAAGTGGTGGGCCACCGAGCTGCAGAAGCGCACCGCCGACCGCTGCCTGCAACTGCACGGCGGCTACGGCTACATGACGGAGTACCCGGTCGCCAAGGCATTCACCGACGGCCGGATCCAGACCATCTACGGCGGCACGACCGAGATCATGAAAGAGATCATCGGCCGCTCCATCCTCGGCTGATTCGAGAGGCATTCACCGTGACCACCGAAGCGTACGTCTACGACGCGATCCGCACCCCACGCGGCCGGGGCAAGGCCAACGGAAGTCTGCACGGCACCAAGCCGATCGACCTGGTGGTCGGTCTGATCCACGAACTCCAGGCCCGCCTGCCGGGGTTGGACCCGGCCGCGATCGACGACATCGTGCTCGGCGTGGTCAGCCCGATCGGCGACCAGGGCTCCGACATCGCCCGGATCGCCGCGATCGCGGCCGGGCTGCCGGACACGGTGGCGGGCGTGCAGGAGAACCGCTTCTGCGCCTCCGGCCTGGAGGCGGTCAACCTGGCTGCCGCCAAGGTCCGTTCGGGCTGGGAGGACCTGATCCTGGCCGGCGGCGTGGAGTCGATGAGCCGGGTGAAGATGGGCTCCGACGGCGGCGCCTGGTTCGCCGACCCGATGACCTCCTACGACACCCACTTCGTCCCGCAGGGCATCGGCGCCGACCTGATCGCCACCATCGAGGGCCTGTCCCGCGCCGACGTGGACGCCTTCGCCGCCGAGTCGCAGGCCCGCGCCGCCAAGGCCCAGGCCGACGGGCTGTTCGACCGCTCGGTGGTCCCGGTCAAGGACCGCAACGGACTGGTGGTGCTGGACCGGGACGAGTTCATCCGCCCCGGCACCACGGTGGAGACGCTGGCCGGGCTCAAGCCCTCGTTCGCCGGCATCGGCGAGGCGGGCGGCTTCGACGCGGTCGCGCTGCAGAAGTACCACTGGGTCGAGTCGATCGACCACGTCCACCACGCCGGCAACTCCTCCGGCATCGTGGACGGCGCCGCCCTGGTGGCGATCGGCTCCCGCGAGATCGGCGAGCGGTACGGGCTGCGCCCGCGGGCCCGGATCGTCTCGGCCGCCGTCTCCGGCTCCGAGCCCACCATCATGCTGACCGGCCCGGCGCCCGCCACCCGCAAGGCGCTGGCCAAGGCCGGGCTGACCGCCGCCGACATCGACCTGGTGGAGATCAACGAGGCGTTCGCCGCCGTCGCGCTCCGCTTCATCCGCGAACTCGGCTTCCGGCCCGACCAGGTGAACGTCAACGGCGGCGCGATCGCGCTCGGCCACCCGCTCGGCGCCACCGGCGCGATGCTGCTCGGCACCGTGATCGACGAGCTGGAGCGGCGCGACCTGCGCTACGGCCTGATCACCCTCTGCGTGGGCGGCGGCATGGGCGTCGCCACCATCGTCGAGCGCATCTGACCACCCGTCACTCCTGGAGACCTGGACTCTCATGACTGCCACCACCCCCATCCGCTGGGAGCAGGACGCGACCGGCGTGGTCACCCTCGTGCTGGACGACCCGGACCAGTCCGCCAACACCATGAACGCCGCCTTCACCGACGCGCTGGAGGCAACCGTCGCCCGACTGAAGGCACTTGACGATCTGCGCGGCGTGATCGTCACCTCGGCCAAGAAGACCTTCTTCGCCGGCGGCGACCTGCGGCTGATCTCCGCCGCCCGACCCGGCGACGCCGAGCGGGTGTTCGACAACTCGATGCGGATCAAGCGCGCGCTGCGCGGCCTGGAGACCCTGGGCCGCCCGGTGGTCGCCGCGATCAACGGCGCCGCCCTCGGCGGCGGCCTCGAACTCGCGCTGGCCTGCCACCACCGGGTCGCGCTGGACGCGCCCGGCAGCAAGATCGGCCTGCCCGAGGTGACGCTGGGCCTGCTGCCCGGCGGCGGCGGCGTGGTCCGCACGGTGCGGATGTTCGGCATCACGGACGCGCTGCTGAAGTTCCTGCTGCAGGGCCGCCAGTACCGGCCCGCGCAGGCGCTGGAGCACGGCCTGGTCGACGAACTCGCCGCCACGCCGGAGGAGTTGCTGGCCAAGGCGCGGGCCTGGGTGGAGGCGAACGAGACCGCCGTCCAGCCCTGGGACGTCAAGGGCCACAAGATCCCCGGCGGCACCCCCAGCACCCCCGCCTTCGCCGCCAACCTGCCCGCCTTCCCGGCCAACCTGCGCAAGCAGCTGGCCGGTGCGCCCTACCCCGCCCCGCGCAACATCCTGGCGGCGGCGGTGGAGAGCGCCCAGGTCGACGTGGACACCGCGATGGTGATCGAGGCCCGCTACTTCGCCGAGCTGGCCTGCGGGCAGATCTCGAAGAACATGATCAAGGCGCTGTTCTTCGACCTGCAGGCGGTCAACTCCGGCACCAGCCGCCCGGATTCGGTGCCGGCCCGGAAGGCTGTCAAGGTGGCCGTGCTGGGCGCCGGGATGATGGGCGCGGGCATCGCGTACTCCTGCGCCAGGGCGGGCATCGAGGTGCTGCTCAAGGACGTCACGATCGAGGCGGCCGAGCGCGGCAAGGCGTACTCGGCCGGTCTGCTGGACAAGGCGGTGGCCCGGGGCCGCAGCACGCCCGAGCAGCGCGACGCCCTGCTGGCGCTGATCACCCCGACCGCCGACGCCGCCGACCTGGCGGGGTGCGACACCGTGATCGAGGCGGTGTTCGAGAACACCGAGCTCAAGCACAAGGTGTTCCAGGAGGTCCAGGACGTGGTGGCGCCGGACGCGCTGCTCTGCTCCAACACCTCCACGCTGCCGATCGGCGTGCTGGCCGAGGGCGTCACCCGGCGGGCCGACTTCATCGGCCTGCACTTCTTCTCGCCGGTCGACAAGATGCCGCTGGTGGAGATCATCCGGGGTCCGGAGACCGGGGACGAGGCGCTGGCGCAGGCCTTCGACCTGGTCCGCCAGATCAACAAGACCCCG
Organism: Kitasatospora sp. NPDC002040; assembly: GCF_040296785.1. Lineage (NCBI taxonomy): Bacteria > Bacillati > Actinomycetota > Actinomycetes > Kitasatosporales > Streptomycetaceae > Kitasatospora > Kitasatospora sp. NPDC002040. The sequence continues at coordinate 255,205 of NZ_JBEOXV010000005.1, forward strand.
ATCGTGGTGAACGACTCGCGCGGCTTCTTCACCTCCCGGGTGATCGGACAGTTCATCAACGAGGGCGTGGCGATGGTCGGCGAGGGGCTCGACCCGTCCTCGATCGAGCAGGCCGCGGCCCAGGCGGGCTACCCCGCCAAGGTGCTCTCGCTGCTGGACGAGCTGACCCTCACCCTGCCGCGCAAGATCCGCAACGAGACCCGGCGGGCGATCGAGGAGGCGGGCGGCGACTGGCCGCAGCACCCCGCCGACGCGGTGATGGACCGGATGCTGGACGAGTTCGACCGCCCGGGCCGCAGCGGCGGCGCCGGCTTCTACGAGTACCAGGACGGCCGCCGCACCCGGCTCTGGCCCGGCCTGCGCGAGCACTTCGCCCGGCCCGGCGCGGAGATCCCGTTCGAGGACATGAAGGAGCGGATGCTCTTCGCCGAGGCCCTGGACTCGGTCCGCTGCCTCGCCGAAGGCGTCCTCACCTCGGTGCCCGACGCCAACATCGGCTCCATCATGGGCATCGGCTTCCCGGCCTGGACCGGCGGTGTGCTCCAGTACATCAACGGCTACGACGGCGGGCTGCCCGGATTCACCGCCCGGGCGCGGGAGTTGGCGGCCGCGTACGGTCCGCGGTTCGAGCCGCCGGCGCTGCTGGAGGAGATGGCCGCCGACGGCCGGACCTTCTAGGAGCCCTCGGTCCCCGGCCGCGCGTCCTCCGCCGGGCGCGCGGCCAGCTCCTCGGCGAGCGAACGCTGAAAGGCCGTCACGATGGCCTGCACCACCATGGGCTGGATCCGTTCGGTCAGGGCCTTCATCCGCTCCAGGGCCCGCTCGTCCGGCTCGCTCTCCCGGTACGGGCGCCACACCGTGTCGCGGAACAGGCGGTGCAGGTCGTGCGCGGTGGCCTGGCTGTGCAGCCGGACCACCGCGCGGGCGGCGACCAGGGTCTCCAGCGGGATGGGCACGTCCAGCACCCGCACCCCGAGCGGCAGCAGGCCCGGGTCGATCGTGAACTCCTCGGGATCGTCGGTCCGGTGCACCGCGCCCATCGCCGCCAGCCGGTCCACGTCGGCCTCCGACAGCGGCCGGCCGGCCCGGCGGGCCAGCTGTTCGCGGGTGGCCCGCTCGGCCGCCTCCGGCGTCCAGGAGGCCACCAGGGCCCGGTGGATCGCCAGGTCCAACGAGCCGACGTCCTCCGGCAGCTGCGCCAGGTAGCGCTCGATCGCGGCCAGCGTCAGCCCCTGCCGCTGCAGCTCCTCGATCAGCTCCAGCCGCCCCAGGTGCTCGGCCCCGTACCACCCCACCCGCCGGGGCCCCAGCTCCGGCGGCGGCAGCAGCCCCTTGGCGCTGTAGAACCGCAGCGTCCGCACCGTCACCCCGGCCCGCGCCGCGAGCTCGTCCACGGTCATCTGCGCGGCCGCTGTCATGGTGGAGCCTCCCGCTGGGCATCGGACGCGGCAGTACCGCTGTGACACCAGCAGTGTCCCACTACGGTCGGCCACCCGGCGCGATCAGCCCGGTCTCGTAGGCGAGCACTACCGCTTGGACCCGGTCGCGGAGGTCCAGCTTGGACAGGATGCGGCCGATGTGGGTCTTCACCGTGGTGGGGCTGAGTACCAGGCGGTCGGCGAGCTCGGCGTTGCTGAGGCCGGTGGCGAGCAGCCGGAGCACCTCCAGTTCACGGGGTGTCAGGCCGGAGAGGTCGCGGTGCAGGGCGGCGGCCGGTTCGCCGGGGCGGGCGAAGCGTTCGACCAGGCGGCGGGTGATGGCGGGGGCGAGCAGGGCGTCGCCGGACTGCACCAGGCGGACGGCGGCCACCAGGTGTTCGGGGGTGACGTCCTTGAGCAGGAAGCCGCTGGCCCCGGCGGCGAGTGCGGCGTAGACGTAGTGGTCGAGGTCGTAGGTGGTCAGGATGACCACCCGGACGCCGTCCGGGGCGGCGTCGGCGAGGATCCGCCGGGTGGCCTCGATGCCGTCCATCCGGGGCATCCGGATGTCCATCAGGACCACGTCGGGACGGGTGCGCAGGACGGCGGTGACCGCCTCGGCGCCGTCGGCGGCCCCGGCCACCACCTCGATGCCGTCGGCGGCCAGGATCATCCCGAAGCCGGTCCGCACCAGCGCCTGGTCGTCGGCGATCACCACCCGCAGCGGGGCCCGGCTCACGCGGTCCGCCAGGGCAGCAGGGCGTGGATCCGGTAGCCGCCGTCGGCGGTCCGACCCGCCGTCAGCTCCCCCTGGTAGACCGCCAGCCGCTCGCGCAGCCCGATCAGCCCCCGGCCGGTACCGGCGGAGGAGGGGGCGGCGAAGGGCCCGGCCGGGCCGGTGTCGGTGACCTCGATCTCCAGCCGGTCCCCGGTGTGGCCGATCACCACCTCGGCCCGGGCACCGGGCGCGTGCTTGATGGTGTTGGTCAGTGCCTCCTGCACCACCCGGTACGCCGTCAGTTCGACCCCGGGCGGCAGCGGTTCGGCCGGCAGCGCCACCGTGACGGCGACCGGGGTCCCGGCGGCGATCACCCGCTCGGTCAGGGCGGCCAGCCGGTCGATCCCGGGCTGCGGTTCGAGGCCCTCGGCCCGTTCGTGGTCCGGCGCGGCGAGCAGTCCCATCACGTGGCGCAGCTCCGCCAGCGCGGCCCGGCCGCCGGCCTCCACCGCCAGCAGCGCCTGCCTGGCACCCTCGGGCGCGCTGTCCAGCACCGTGCGCGCCGCGCCCGCCTGAATGACCATCACGCTGACATTGTGGGTCACCACGTCGTGCAGTTCGGCGGCGATCCGGGCCCGTTCCTCCTCGACCGCCCGCCGGGTGTCCTCCTGCTGGGCATGCCGGAGCTCGGCCAGCCGGTCCCGGCCGGCCGCCACCTGCCGCTGCCAGAACCGGACCAGACCGGCCAGCCCGCCGGCCAGCAGCAGCACCACCGCCGGGCTGGTCCAGCCGGGCAGGGTCGGCTCCGCCTCCCGGAGCGGGACCCCGGCCAGTACGGCGGCGACCAGCAGGCCCGCCGCCGCGCCGGCCCGGTGGCGGCTGTACATGACGGCGCTGTAGGCCCCGATCACACAGGTCAGCACGTTGATCCAGGACGCGTCGTCGGCCAGCGCCAGCACGGCGGTCACCACCACCGCGAACGCGGCCAGCGGGTACCGGCGCCGGGCCGCCAGCGGGAGTGCCGAGAGCAGCACCAGCAGCCAGGTCCCGGCCGACACCGAGGGCTCCTCCGCCGGCGGGGCGAAGTCGGGCGGCACCGGCAGCGCCGGGAGGTGGACGCCGTCGCCCTGCGGGCCGATCCGGATCGGCCCGTCGCCCGGGTAGCGGGTGGCCACCACCAGCGCGATCGCGGTGAGCAGCACCGCCAGCAGCAGGTCGAGCCGCCGGGCCCGGGCCGACAGCGGCGCCGGGGCCCGCTCCGGGCGCAGGGCGTCCCGTACCTGCTGACGTATCTGCCGACGCCGTCCGCGCCGCTGCTCCGCGTTCACCGGCCCATTGTGCGGCCCCGCCGCCGGGGCCCGCGTCCTCCCGGGCGACGAAGGGCCGGTCCGGCAGGCGTACGTCGCAGGGATGACCCCGGCGGCCGGACCGTCCCGGGGGAGGACGGAAGTCGGTGTCGAGGCCGACGCGCCACCGCGCCGCCCGCTCCTAGGTTCGCCGGGCAGCACCGCTACGACGTGAGGACCTGTGATGACCCAGGTGATCGAACTGTCCGGTACGGCCCGGCGCTACGACGGCGCGGGCCCGCCCGCGCTCGGGCCGCTGGACCTGACGGTGGCCCAGGGCGAGGCGCTCGCCGTGACCGGGCCGTCCGGCAGCGGCAAGTCCACCCTGCTGAACCTGGTGGCCGGGCTCGACCGGCCGACCGAGGGGACGGTGACGGTGGCCGGGACCAGGATCGACGGGCTGGGCGAGCGTGCGCTGGCGCGGTTCCGCCGGGACCGGATCGGCATGGTGTTCCAGTTCTTCAACCTGCTCGACGACCTCACCGTCACCGACAACATCCAGCTGCCCGCCCAGCTGACCGGGACCGCCCGGCGGACGGCGGCGACCCGGGCCGGTGAGCTGATGGAGCTGCTGGGCATCGAGCGGCACGCCCGCGCCTACCCCGGCCGGCTGTCCGGTGGCGAGCGCCAACGGGTCGCGGTGGCACGGGCGTTGGTGAACCGTCCGGCGCTGCTGCTGGCCGACGAGCCGACCGGCGCGCTGGACAGCGCCTCGGGCGAGGACGTCCGGGCCCTGCTGGTGGACCTGCACCGGAGCGGCCAGACCGTGGTGCTGGTCACCCACGACCTGGCGCTGGCCGAGGCCTGCGCGACCCGGACGATCCACCTGGTGGACGGTCAACTGGCCGCCGACACCCGGGCGGAGGCGCTCCGATGAGCCCGATCGGCCGGGTGGTCCGGTCCGGGGTGGGCCGACGGCGGGTGCAGACGGTGGTGATCGCGGTGGCGGTGATGATGGCCGTCGCCTCGGCGGTGGTCGCCGGGGCGCTGCTGGTCGCCGCCGACGCCCCGTTCGACCAGGCCTTCGCCCGGCAGCGCGGCGCACACCTCGCGGTGCAGTACGAACCGGCGCTGGTGAGCGACCAGCAGCTGGCCGCCACCGGCAGGTCGGCGGGCGTGACGGCGAGCGGCGGGCCGTACCGGACCGTCGCGGCGCGCGGGCGGGACGAGGCGGACCGGCTCACCCCGACGCTCACCCTGGCCGGGCGGTCCGGCCCGGACGGGGAGGTGGACCGGCTGGACCTGCGGGCCGGCCGGTGGGCCGAGCGGCCCGGCGAGGTGGTGCTCGCCGCCTCGTTCGCCGGGCCCGCCTTCCGGCTCGGCGGCACCCTGCGGTTCGACGGGGTCGACCAGGCCCTGACGGTGGTCGGCCTGGCCCTGTCGGCAGGCCGGAGCGCCGACACCTGGGTGACGCCGGATCAGCTGACCGCCCTGGTGTCGGCGGAGCGCCCGGTCACCGTCCAGTGGCTCTACCGCTTCCAGGACGCCGGGACGAAAGAGCAGTTGGCCGCCGCCCGGGAGCGGCTGGCGGCGGCGGTGCCGCCCGGCGCGCTGCTGGGGGCGCAGTCCTACCTGGACACCAAGCGCGCCGCCGACCAGGGTGCCGCGCCGACCGTCCCGTTCCTGGTCGCGTTCGGCCTGCTCGGCCTCGCCATGTCGGTGATCATCGTGAGCGGTGTGGTGAGCGGCGCCGTCGGCACCGGGCTGCGCCGGATCGGCATCCTCAAGGCGATCGGCTTCACCCCGGGGGAGGTGGTCCGGGCCTACGTCGCCCAGGCGCTGATCCCGGCCGGGGCCGGCATCGCGCTGGGCGTGCTGCTCGGCAACCTGCTGGCCCTGCCACTGCTGTCGGACACCGAAGAGGCCTACGGCGCCGTCTCGTTGACGGTCGCCTGGTGGGTGGACCTGCTGGTCCCGGCGGCCGCACTGCTGGTGGTCGGGCTCGCCGCGCTGGTCCCCGCACTGCGGGCCGGGCGGCTCCGTACGGTCGAGGCGATCGCGGTCGGCCGGTCCCCGCGCACCGGGCGCGGCCAGTGGGCGCACCGGGCGCTCGGCCGGCTCCCGCTGCCCCGGGCGGTGACGTACGGGCCGGCGACGCCGTTCGCGCACCCGGTCCGGGCGCTCGCGATGCTGCTCGCGGTGGTCTTCGGCACCGTGACGGCCACCTTCGCGGTCGGGCTGACCGGTTCGCTGAGCGCGGTGACCCGGGCCCAGGACCGGGACGGCCTGGCGCCGGTCATCGTCTTCAGCGGCCAGGTCAGGGGCCTCGGCACCCCCGCCCCCGGGCAGCGGACCGGTTCGGCCGCGGCGGCCCAGCCGGACCGGGTGCGCGCCGCCGTCGAGGCCGACCCCGGCACCGCCGGCTACTATGGCTGGGCCATCGCGGAGGCCACCGTGGCCGGTCTCACCGGTACCTCCCAAGTCGTGCTCTACCAGGGGAAGTCGAGCTCCGGCGCCCCCGAACTGATCGACGGCCGGTGGCTCGAGGGCCCGGGCGAGGTGGCGGTGCCCACCCGCTACCTGGAGCGGACCGGCAGCCGGATCGGGGACACCGTGCGGGTGACGGACGAGGGCGGGACCCGGAGCCTGCGGATCGTCGGCGAGGTCTTCGACACCTCCAACGACGGGACCCGCCTGCACGCCGACCTGGCCGACTTCCCCAAGGCCGGACCGGTCGCCTTCAAGGTCACGCTCAAGTCCGGTGTCCGGCCCGCCGAGTACGCCGAGCGGATCGCGGCGGTGATCCGCCCGATCGGCGGCGAGGCGATCGCCGACACGCCCGACCAGGGCGGCGGTCTGGTCCTGGTCCTGCAGGGGATGGCGGCGCTGCTGACCCTGATGCTGGTCGCCGTCGCGGGCCTCGGGGTGCTCAACTCCGTGGTCCTGGACACCCGGGAGCGGGTCCGTGACCTGGGCATCTGCAAGTCGCTCGGGATGACACCCGGTCAGACCGTCGGCCTGGTGCTCGCCTCGGTGGCCGGCCTCGGCCTGGTCGGCGGCCTGCTCGGGGTGCCGGCCGGGTACGCGCTGCACGGCTTCGTGCTGCCGGTGATGGGGCACTCGGCGGGCACCGATCTGCCGCCCTCGGTCCTGGAGGTGTACCAGGCCCCGCAGTTGGCGCTGCTGGTGGCGGCCGGGGCCGCGATCGCCCTGCTCGGCGCGCTGCTCCCGGCGGTCTGGGCGGCCAGGGCGCCGGCGGCCACCGCACTCCGGGCGGAGTAGCCGGCCGTGGTCAGGAGGCCAGCAGCTCCGGGTGGTGGCGCCTCGTCACCTCGGGGTGGGCGCGGGCGTAGCCCTTGAGCTCGTTCCGGCCGAACTCGGCGAAGAGCGGGTTCTCCGGGTCCTTGGTGGCGCCGGGGGCGTGGTGGGCCAGCGGGAAGTCGAGCGGGGTGATGTGGGCGTCCAGCCGGGGGTTGTAGAAGAACGGGACGGAGAACCGCTCGCGGGCGCCCGGCGGGCTCACCACCCGGTGACTGGTGGCCTTGAGGTAACCGTCGGTGGCGACCTCGAGCAATTCGCCCAGGTTGACCACGAAGGCACCGGGCAGGGGTGGCACGGAGAGGAAGGTGCCGTCGGGGCGCAGCACTTCGAGGCCGCCGACGTCGTCCTGGAGCAGCAGGGTGATGAAGCCGTAGTCCTTGTGCGCCCCGACGCCCTGCGGTGCGCCGTCCGGCGCGGTGCCGGGGTAGCGCACCAGCTTGAGCCGCAGGTGCGGGTGGCCGGCGAAGGCGTAGTCGTAGAAGTCGGGGCGGGCGCCGATCGCGGTGAGCAGCTCGTGCAGCAGCCGGGCGGCGACCGAGCCCAGGTGGTCGATCCAGTTCAGGGCGGCGGCGCGCAGGCCGGGGACGGCGGCGGGCCACTGGTTCGGCCCCTCCAGCCACCAGTACGGCTGCTCGCCGGGGCCCGGTACGTGCGGGGGCAGTTCGGCGCCGATGTCGAGCTGGTCGCGCCAGTCCCGGCTGCCGGCGGTGCGTTCGGTGCCGGTGCGGGTGTAGCCCCGGTAGTGCGGGGAGTTGAGGTTGCTGACGGCGAGTCGGTCGGCCTCCGGGAGCGCGAAGAAGGCGTGCATGGCGTCGGTCAGCCCGGCGGTCTCCCCGGCGGTCACGCCGTGGCCGGTGAGCTGGAAGAAACCGACCTCGGTGGCCGCGGCGCGCAGCGAGTCGTGCAGCCGGGTCCGGTCGGCGGCGGAGCCGTCGGCGAGCGAGAGGTCGATGACGGGGAGGCCGGTGAGTTGCGCTGTCATGGCTGCCTTCCGCAGTGAGTCCCCCCGGGATCGGACACAGCACCAGGTTAGCTCCGCAGGGGCTTGACCTGGCGCTGAACCGGAGGAGACTGGTACGTACACCCCGGATCACCGGATGCAGCCCGCCCCGCCGGCAGAGACGTCCGCCCGCCCCGCGAGAGCACACATCCAAGCCCCCGGTCAGGCCCCCGGCAACTCCGCTCGGGTCCGGTTCTCGGCGACGACCGAGCCCCGGCTTCGAGGCGGAAGTACCGGGGACTGCGCTGCCCGCCCGCGTCCGTCCGGGTCTACCCGCGCGGCTCCCCGGGGTAGGTGCCGAAGCTCCAGAGATTGTCCTCGGGGTCACGCACGGTGAAGGTGCGGGACCCCTCCGCGCCGTAGTCGGTGTCGCTCGGCCCGGCGACCACCTTCGCCCCGGCCGCGACGGCCCGGGCGAACAGGGCGTCCACGTCCCCGGTGACCACGACGTACGCGCCGAAGTTCCCCGGCTTCAGCGGCCACGGGTCGTCACCGCCGCCCTCCACGTGGGCCGAACCGAGCATGATCCCGCCACCGGCGGGCCAGCTGAGCTGGGCGTGGTGGACGAAGCCCTCGTCGGCGTACACGGCGTTCGCCTCGAAGCCGAACGCCTCGGTCAGGAACCGGATCAGCGCGTGGGCGTCGTGCGCCCGCAGGCTGGGCCAGACCTGGGGCGGGGGCGGCTGGGTCATCGGGGTCCTCCAGGGGTACGGGAGTGCAGGCGAGTCGTCCGTCCGAGCCCAGGGTAGGACGGGCCCGCGCTGCTCCCGGGGATGTCCGCCCGGCCGGTCCGCGGTGGCGTGGAGGCCCGGGGGCGGTACCGGCGCACACCGGTGGCGGGAGCCCGGCTCAGTCCGTCAGGGCGGGGGAGAAGTAGTCCCGCAGCCGGGCGATCCTCCCGTCGCGGATGCGGAAGATCTGCACCAGCGAGACGGTCACGTTGTCCGCATCCCCCTCCCCGTCGAAGACCGTGTCGATCTCGGCGATGAAGACATCGGGGTCGGCGGTGGTGTGCAGCACGTACCCGGTCTTCGCGAGGTTCGGTGCCCGGCCTCCCGTCACCGGCCGCGCGTAGTACGCCGCCATCGCACTGCGGATCGCCTCACGGCCCACCAGCCGCCGGGGGAATCCCGCACCGTCGGCCAGCAGCGGCGCCTCGAACACGCCGTCCTCGGTGAACTGCCCGGCGAGCGCATCGGCATCCCGGCTCAGGGTGCCGGCGTACACGTACTGCTCGAAGATCTCCTGCGGCGTTCGGGACACGGCGGCCTCCCCGGGCTCGGACAACAGAGGGCCACGATGCCACAGCGGGCGTCCCGGAGGGGCGGACGGCTCTGGCTTCTGACGGAGCGGCACCTCATCCCCAGGTCGGACGGGACGTGCACGACCGCCCCGGAGAATGGGCCGATGACCCCCGTATCCCGTCATCCGTTCACCGCACCCGGCGAAGCAGGCCGGGGGGTGTGGCGCGCGCTCGCGGAGGTGGGCGGGGGCGCGGTGCTGATGCTGCTCACCCAGCAGGTGCTGGGCGGCCGGGGGCCGGCCGGGGAGGTGCAGGTGCTCCTCGGGGGTGCCGGGCTCGTGCTGTTCGCGGTGCGGCGGCGGTTCCCGGTGCCGGGTCTGCTGGGGGTGTCCGTGGTCCTGGGCCTGCTGCCGGCCGCCGGGCTGCCGGCCGCGGTGACCGCGTACGGCGTCGCCGGGCACCTGGCGGCGTCCCGGCGGCGGAGTGCGGTGCTGCTGGGCGCGTCGGGGCTGACGACGCTGGTCTGTGCCGTGTCCGCCCCGGGCCTGGGGCTGGGTGGTCACGGGTTCGGGTTCGCGCTCGGGGCCGTGCTGGCCGCAACCACGTTGCTGGTGCCGGGACTTCTCGGTATCTCGGGCGGCCAGGAGGACCGGCTGCTGCGGGCGCTGCGGGAACGGGCGGCTGCGGCGGAGAGCGAATCCCGGATCCACGAGCGGTCCCGGATCGCCGCCGAGATGCACGACCTGCTCGGGCACCGGCTCAGCCTGATCTCGCTGCACGCGGGCGGTCTGGAGCTGGCCCTGCAGAAGGAGTCGCCCGAACTGCGCGACGACGCGGCCCTGGTGCGCCGGGCCACCGGGGACGCGATGCGGGAACTGCGGGAAGTGCTCGGCGTACTGGGCCCGTTGGGGCGGGACACCGGGCCAGACGCCCTGACCGACAGCACCGGCACCCGGTCCGACGTCGAGGCGCTGGCCGAGGGGTCGCGCAGCGGCGGCATACCCGTCGAACTCACCTGGGACGGACCCGACCTGAACGACCGTCCGGCCCAGGTCCGGCGGGCGGTGCACCGGGTGGTGCGGGAGTCGCTGACCAACGTGCACCGGTACGCCGTCGGGGTCGGGGTCACCGTGGCGGTCACGCACACCGGCGACCGGGTGGACGTGCTCGTACGCAACGGGCTTCCGCCCGGGGCACCGGAGGCGGCGACCGGCCTGGGTTCGGGGCGCGGCCTGGTCGGGCTGCGGGAACGGGTGGGTCTGCTCGGCGGCACCCTGGAGGCGGGCCCGACCCCGGCCGGGGGCTTCGCGGTGACGGCACGGATCCCGGCGCAGCCGGTACCGGGAGCGAGCTCCGCCGTCGCCGGCGCGCCGCCGTTCGACCGTGCACCCGCCGCGGGTGTCCGGCGCCGTACAGTGAACGCGCTCAGCGGGCTGCTCGGCCTCCTGGGCGTGGGCGTGATGATGATGTGCGGTCTCCTGCTGGTCGTCCACGCGTTCCCGGAGCCCGACCCCCGCCGGCACGAGCCGCCCCGGATCGGGATGGCGCGGCAGCTGGTCGAGCAGGCCGTCTACGGGGACAACCCGGTGGCGCGGGCGGCGGCGACGGGCCGGGAGCCGGCCCGTGCGGAGCCCGTGACCAGCTGCCTGTACTCGACCTTCGCGTCCGAGGACCCGGCCATGCCGGGTTCGGCGGAGGGGCCCGATCGGCTCGGGATCACCAGGTACTGCTTCCGTGGCGATACGTTGGCCACGATCGACCGCTTCGCCGTGCCCATGGTGTCGCGCACGCCTCCGTGGGAGTCCCGATGACCGTCCTTCCCGGTTTTGACCGCCGCCCGATCCGGGTGCTGCTCGCCGACGACGAGGAGCTGATCCGGCACGGCGTCCGGCTGATCCTGCGTCATGCCGAAGGCATCGAGGTGGTCGGCGAGGCGGCCAACGGCGAGGAGGCCGTGCGGCTCGCCGGCGAGACCCGTCCCGATGTGGCCCTGATCGACATCCGGATGCCCGTGCTCGACGGGCTCGCCACGATCGAGCGGCTGGTCGCCCTCCGGCCCCGGCCGCAGGTCGTCATGCTCACCACCTTCGGCGACGAGAACAACGTGACCAGTGCGCTGCGGTCCGGTGCCACCGGCTTTCTGCTCAAGGACGAGGGGCCGCAGGAACTGGTCGGCGCGGTCCGGGCCGCCGCAGCGGGCGATGCGGTCCTCTCGCCCAAGGTCACCCGCAGCGTCATCGATCGCATGCTCAGCGGGGTCGGGGCCGGGGCCGGCGCGGTCGACCCCGGGCCGCGGCTGGCCGCGCTCACCGACCGGGAGCGCGACATCCTGGTGCTGCTGGGCCACGGCCTCGCCAACGCGGAGATCGCCCGCCAACTCGGCATCGGCGTGGGCACGGTGAAGACGCACGTCAGCGCCGTGCTGGAGAAGACGGGCACGGGCAGCCGGGTCCAGGCGGCGGTGCTCGCGCACCGGACGGGGCTGGTCTCCTGACGGGTCTCTGCCGGAGGACAGAGCGCCCCGTCCGCCCCGAGGACCACCCGCGCCCCTTGGTCCGCCCTCGGACGGACCGGGGATGCACGCCCTGGGGCCGACGGTTCGTCAGCAGGGCGGATCGAGGATGAAGTCACCGCACTTCGTCCCCGTCCCCGCACCTCCGGAGTTGACATGTCGACACGAGCCCCCGCCTCCGCCCGCTCCGCCGCCGCCCGGGCCACCGGGCTGAGCAAGGTCTACGGCGAGGGCGAGACCCGGGTGGTCGCCCTGGACTCGGTCTCGGTGGAGTTCGGACGCGGCCGGTTCACCGCGATCATGGGGCCGTCCGGCTCCGGCAAGTCGACCCTGATGCACTGCATGGCGGGTCTCGACCCCGTCTCCGCGGGCTCCGCACGGATCGGGGACATCGAGCTGTCCGGCCTGGACGAACGCCGGCTCACCCGGTTGCGCCGGGACAGCGTCGGGTTCGTCTTCCAGGCGTTCAACCTGCTGCCCACCCTGACAGCGCTGGAGAACATCGCGCTTCCACTGGCCATCGCGGGCCGCAGGCCGGACCGGCGCTGGCTGGACACGGTGGTGGCGACCGTCGGCCTCGCCGACCGGCTGGGCCACCGCCCCGCCCAGCTCTCCGGCGGCCAGCAGCAGCGGGTCGCGGTGGCCCGCGCCCTCGCGTCCCGGCCGCAGATCGTCTTCGCGGACGAGCCGACCGGTAACCTGGACTCCCGGTCCGGCGCCGAGATCCTGGGCTTCCTGCGGGACTCCGTACGGGAGTTGGGCCAGACCGTCGTGATGGTCACCCACGACCCGACGGCCGCCGCCTACGCCGACCGGGTGGTCTTCCTGGCCGACGGCCGGCTCACCGACGAGCTGCTCGCACCGACCGCCGAAGGCGTCCTGGAGCGGATGCGGCGCTTCGACGCCACGGCCCGTACTAGCTGAGCCAACTGACGTTCCCCCGAGCCTACTTCGCCCCGCACCCAGAACCGGGACCACCACCATGCTGCGTACAGCCCTGCGCAACGTCCTCGCGTACCGAGCCCGCCTGGTCATGACGGCCCTCGCGATCACGCTCGGCGTCGCCTTCGTCTCCGGCACGCTCGTCTTCGGCGACACCGTCGCCGAAGGCCTTCGCGGCGCTTCCGCCAGGAGCCTCAAGGACGTTGCGGTCTCCGTCCAGGCCACCACCCGGCGGAGCTCCGACCGGGAGGCGGACGACACCCGCACCACGGTGCTCACCGGCGAGCTAGCCGACCGGGTCCGCGCCGTGCCCGGCGTCACCTCGGTGCGGCCCACCGTGAACGGCACCGCCACCCTGGCCGCCAAGGACGGCCGCCCCCTGAACGCCGACCACAACTGGCAGAACCTGGCCACCAATTACGCCCCGGACGCACCCCACGGCGGCCGGGACAGCCGCTTCCCCGTCAGTGCCGGACGCGGCCCCGCCACCGGCGGCGAGATGGCGCTGGACCGCCGGACCGCCGCGAAGGCGGGCTACGCCGTCGGCGACTCCGTCCGCTTCGCCACCCAGGGCCCCACGCTCACCAAGACGCTGGTCGGCACCGTCGACACCGACGACCCGCGCGTGACGGCGGGCGGCAGCCTGGCGCTGTTCGACACCGGTACCGCCCAGCAGCTCTTCCTGCAGCCGGGCCGGTTCGACGAACTGGTGGTCGCCTCCGCACCCGGCACCGACGACCGGGAACTGGCCGACCGGATCCGCGCCCTGCTGCCGACCGAGGACATCACGGTCACCGACGGGGCCCGGCTCGTGCAGGAGCAGGCGGAGCAGATCACCCGGAACACCAAGGAGCTGACCCGGACGCTGCTGGCCTTCGCCGGGATCGCCCTGTTCGTCGGCGCCTTCACCATCGCCAACACCTACACCATGCTGATCGCCCAACGCAGCCGTGAGACCGCCCTGTTGCGCGCCATCGGGGCCCTGCGCGGCCAGGTCGTCCGGGCGGTCCTGGTCGAGGCCGCGCTGCTCGGGTTCGGCGCCTCGGCGGTCGGGTTCGCGCTCGGCACCGGCCTCGCGGCCGGTCTCGGGCCGATCCTCGACGCGAGCGGCGCCGACCTGCCGGACGGCCCGCTGGTCATCTCCGCCGACACGCTGCTGCAGTCCCTCGCGGTCGGCGTCGGCGTCACCCTGCTCGCCGCCTGGCTGCCGGCCCGCAGGGCCGCGAAGGTCGCACCGGTGCAGGCGCTGAGCCGGGTCGACCTGATGCCGCCCCGGCGCGGCACCGCGCTCCGCCACGGCCTCGGCGGGCTGCTCGCCGGCACCGGGGTGCTGACCCTGCTGTACGTCTCCACCCGGACGGACGGATCCGACTCCAACCTCCAGGCCGCCGCGCTCGGTTCGGTGCTGGTGCTGACCGGCACCATCGTGCTCGCACCGCTGCTGTCCCGGCTGCCGATCCGGCTCGCGGGGGCGGTCACCACCCGGCTGTTCGGCGTCAGCGGCAGGCTGGCCCAGGAGAACGCGCTGCGCAACCCGCGCCGTACCGCCGCCACCGCCTCGGCCCTGATGATCGGGCTCACCCTGCTCACCGGCCTGAGCGTGACCGGGAGTTCGACCGACGCCGCGCTCCGGGCGGCGGCCGTGCAGGGCCTGACGGCGGACTACAAGGTGTCCAACGCCGGACCCGGCGGGATCGACCCCGCGCTCGGCGCGAAGGTGGCCGAAGTCCCGGGCGTCGCGCAGGCGGCGCCCGTCGCCTCCGCGAACCTCGGGGTGCGGGGCACGTACGTCCCGTTCACCGGCGCGGATCCGCGCCGGCTCGCCGGGGTGGTCGACCTGGAGTTCAGCAGCGGCTCGCTCGCGGAGATCGGCCCCGGCCGGATCGCCGTCTCCGACCGGCTGGCCGAGCGGACCGGCCTGGCGAAGGGCGACACCTTCCTGAGCACGCCGGGCTCCGGCCGCGAACCGGAGGAGCTGACCGTCGTCGGCGTCTACCGGGAGACCCGCACCCTCGGCGGCGCCGTCGGCACCCTGGGCGACGTGCTGCCCCACGCGGTCGGCGGGAGGCTCGACAGCATCCTGGTCAGGGCCGCCGCCGACCGGAGCACCAGCGGCCTCGACCAGGACATCCGCCGGGCCCTCGGCAACAGTCCGCTCCTGCGGGTGCAGGACCAGGAGCAGCTGACGAAGGCTCAGGCCGGGACCATCGACACGCTGCTCACCATGACGTCCGGCCTGCTCGGCATGACGGTCGTGATCGGAGCGCTCGGTGTGGTCAACACCCTGGCGATGTCCGTGGTCGAGCGGACCCGGGAGATCGGGCTGCTGCGCGCGATCGGCCTCGACGGCAGGGGGGTCCGGCAGATGGTCCGGCTGGAGTCGGTGGTGATCTCACTGTTCGGCGCGGTCCTGGGCATCGGCACCGGCATCTTCCTGGCCTGGGCCTGCGGCGGCCTGTCCCGCTCCTCGCTGCCGCAGTACGGGATCGTGCTGCCCTGGGCCCGGCTCGGCCTGTTCCTGCTGCTCGGCCTGGTGATCGGGGTGCTGGCGGCGGTCTGGCCGGCCCGGCGCGCGGCGCGGCTGGACCTGCTGCGGGCGATCGACGCGCAGTAGGCCGGTGACGGCGCGGGAAAGACGGCGCGGGAGAGACGGCGCGAGAAATCCGGGGAAGGAATCTCGGGCAGAGGTGTCGGATCGGGGCGGTGGCGTTCGTAGCAGGGATGAGGCCGCCCGCGAGGGGCGGTACCGAGGCGGAGGAACCACGATCATGAAGCTGACGACCGTGACCCAGGTCAGCATCGATGGAGTGATGCAGGGCAACGGCGGTCCGTCGGACGAGGACCGCAGGAACGGGTTCGAGCGCGGCGGATGGGCCCGGGGCAAGGGTGACCACGGGACCAGGGCGTTCATCGACCGGACCTACGGGCGCGCCGAGGCGTTCCTGTTCGGCCGGCGGACCTACGAGCTGTTCACCGGGTGGGGGAGCCTGACGGCCGAGGACGTCCCCGGTATGGAGTCGGTCGTGGAGGCGTTGAACACGCGACCCAAGTACGTGGCGTCGACCACGCTCACGGATCCGGCGTGGTCGAACACGACCGTCCTGTCCGGAGACGTCGAGGCCGCCGTCCGTGGGCTGAAGGCGGCACCGGGAGGTGAGCTGCAGGTGCACGGCAGCGGCGTCCTGGTCCGGTGGCTGCTGGAGCGCGAGCTGGTCGACGAGATGATCCTGATCGTGGTCCCGGTGGTCGTCGGCCAGGGCACGCGGCTGTTCCCGGCGACCGGTCCGGACCTTGCGCTCGACCTGGTCGAGTCGCGCGCCGATTCCAACGGCGTGATGATCCAGGTCTACCGGCCGGCGGGGCGCCCCCGGTACGCCACGGCCTGAAGTCCCGGACCACCGCACCACGCTGACCCGACGTCCGACCCGACGTCCGACACCAGAGGAGATGATCTTCGGATGCAGTACCTGGTTTCCGTGATCGACGACAAGAGCAATCCCGGCAGCACGGACCGGCAGCCCGCCATCGGGGCGTTCAACGAACGGCTGATCGCCGACGGGCACTGGGTCTTCGCGGGCGGACTCGCGGACACCGATACGGCCACGGTGGTCGACAACCGGGGCGAGCAGGCGGTGTTCAGCGACGGGCCCTTCGTGGAGTCGAAGGAGTACCTCGCCGGTGTCTGGGTGTGGGAGGCGCCCGATCTGGATGTGGCGCTCGGGCTCGCCGCCGAGGCGTCCAGGGTCTGTGACCGGAAGATCGAGGTGCGGCCGTTCCGGTGAGCGGCGTCGAGGAGGCGGTCACCCGGGTCCACCAGGAGGAGTGGGCCCGGGTGGTGGCCGCCCTGACCAGGCGTTTCGGTGACTTCGACCTCGCCGAGGAGGCGGCGGCCGAGGCGTTCGCCATTGCCGTGCAGCGGTGGCGCACCGACGGCGTGCCACCCAACCCGGGCGCCTGGCTGACCACCACCGCCAACCGCAGGGCCATCGACCGGATCCGGCGCGAGAGCAAGCGCGACGACAAGCACAGGGAGGCTCGGACGGTGTACGACGACGACCCGCCGGAGCCGGTCGGCGCGGTCGACGACGACCGGCTCCGACTGGTCTTCACCTGCTGCCACCCGGCGCTGGCGATGGAGGCCCGGGTGGCGCTGACGCTGCGGATGGTCGGCGGTCTGACCGTGCCCGAGATCGCCCGGGCCTTCCTGGTGCGGGAGACCGCTCTGGAGCGGCGGATCACCCGCGCGAAGGCCAAGATCAAGGCGGCTCGGATCCCCTACCGCGTGCCGTCCGCCGAGGATCTGCCGGTGCGGATCTCCGGTGTACTCGCCGTCCTGTACCTGGTGTTCAACGAGGGCTACCTCGCCACCGGCCCCGGCACCGATCCGCTGCGGCACGACCTGACGGCCGAGGCGATCCGGCTCACCCGCCTGCTCCGGACCCTCCTGCCGGACGACGGCGAGGTGGCCGGGCTGCTGGCGCTGATGCTGCTCACCGAGGCCCGCCGCTCCGCCCGGGTCTCGGCCGACGGGGAACTGGTCACCCTGGTCGAGCAGGACCGGGGGGCCTGGGACGCGGCGCTGATCGCCGAGGGCCACCGGCTGGTGCGCGAGCGCCTGGCCGCTGCCGCCGCCGGGGCGGCTCCCGGCCGCTACCAGATCCTCGCCGCGATCAACGCCGTGCACACCTCCGCCCGCGACATCCGTGACACCGACTGGTCGCAGGTCCTCGCCCTCTACGACCGGCTCGTCCGCCTCGACCCGTCACCGGTCGTCGCGCTCAACCGGGCCGTCGCGGTCGCCGAACTCGACGGCCCGGAGGTGGCCCTGGCAGCGGTCGACCGTCTCGACGGCGACCTGGCCGGTTACCACGCCTACCACGCCACCCGCGCCGACCTGCTGCGCAGGCTCGGCCGGAGCCCACAGGCACGGGCGGCCTACGACAAGGCGATCGAACTGGCGGGCAACACCGCCGAGACCGCCTATCTGACCCGCCGTCGGGACCAGCTGGGGTAGCACGCCCCGCGCGCAGCGACGGCGGACGCCGGGGTGTTCACGGGTGCGGCTGACCGTTCGCCGTGGTCGGCCGGATGTGAGCCGTCAGCAGCCGCCGGTGGTGGAGCAGGAGGCGTCGGAGCCGGCCCCTGCGCCGAGGGTGAGGAGCTGGGGCGCGGAGGAGGTCGAGCAGCAGCCGGCGTCGGAGCTCGCGGCCGCTGCGGTGGGCCGGTCGTAGAGGCCGGCGCCGCCGCAGACCCCTGTTTCGGGGAGGGTGAGTTCGACCCGGGCGGCGGCCGCCAGGTCGCCGGCCAGGTGGGCGGCGATGGAGCGGACCTGCTCGTAGCCGGTCAGGGCGAGGAAGGTGGGGGCGCGGCCGTAGGACTTCATGCCGACGAGGTAGACGTCCTTCTCGGGGTGGGAGAGCTCGCTCGCGCCGTGGGGGTAGACGGTGCCGCAGGAGTGCTGGTTGGGGTCGATCAGCGGGGCCAGGGCGGTCGGGGCCTGGAGGCGGTCGTCCAGGCCGAGGCGCAGCTCGGTGAGGAAGGAGAGGTCGGGGCGCAGACCGGTCAGGACGATGATCTCGTCCAGGGCGTCGGTGCGGGTGCCGTCCTCGGAGACGAGGGCGAGGGTGTCGTCGTCGTTCCGCTCGACGGTGGCGGTGCGGAAGCCGGTGAGCGCATCGGCGTACCCGTTGTCGACGGCGGCCTTGGCGGCGAGGCCGAGGGCGCCGCGGGCGGGGAGCTGGTCGGCGGTGCCGCCGCCGTAGGTCGAGCCGGTGATGCCGCGGCGCAGGACCCAGACGGCGTGGGTGCCTGCCTCCTGCTCGGCCAGCTCGGCGAGGGAGGCGAGGGCCGTGAAGGCGGAGGCGCCGGTGCCGACGACGGCGGTGCGCCTGCCGGCGTACCGGGCGCGGACGGCGGGGTCCTTGAGGTCGGGGACCCGGTAGGAGACGCGGTCGGCGCAGGCGCGCTCGCCGAGGGCGGGCAGGCCGTCGGCACCGAGCGGGTTGGGGGTGGAGAAGGTGCCGGAGGCATCGATGACCGCGGCGACGAGCAGGCGCTGCTCGCTCCCGTCGGTGTGGACGGTGTGGACGGTGAAGGGCTGCTGGTCGCGGTCGGCGTCGACGATGCGGTCGCGTCCGGCGCGGGCGACGCCGGTGACGCGGGTGTCGTAGCGGACGCGGTCGCCGAGGGCGTCGGCGAGGGGCTGGAGGTAGTGGGCGGCCCAGTCGCCGCCGGTCGGGTAGGCGGTGGGATCGGGGCGGGTCCAGCCGGTGGGGGCGAGCAGCTGCTCGGCGGCGGGGTCGACGACCTCGGCCCAGGGGGAGAACAGCCGTACGTGGGACCAGGAGCGCACGGCGGTGGCGGCGGTGGGGCCGGCCTCCAGGACGAGCGGCTCCAGGCCGCGCTCCAGCAGGTGGGCGGCGGCGGCCAGGCCGATCGGGCCGGCGCCGATGACGAGGACGGGCAGGCCGGTGTCGGAGGTCATGGCGGTCTCTCTCCCCTTCGCGTCGGATGGGCGGCAGCGGGGGCCGCTCACCCTGCTGATTCGACAGTTGTCGATGTGGTGGCGTCTCCGACCTTGCCACTGCGTATTGACGGGTGTCAACATAGACATATGTCGAATCTGGAGCTGACCGTCCTGGAGCCCGAGACCGTGCCGTGCTGTGCACCGCTGACCTCGGCCGAGCTTTCGGTGGAGGACTCGGTGCGGATGGCGGCGATGTTCAAGGCGCTCGGCGATCCGGTGCGGCTGCGGCTGTTCTCCAAGGTCGCCTCGCACCCGGGCGGGGAGGCGTGCGTGTGCGACATCCAGGACGTCGGGGTGTCCCAGCCGACCGTCTCCCACCACCTGAAGAAGCTCCGCGAGGCGGGGTTGCTGACGTCCGAGCGCCGGGGCACCTGGGTGTACTACAAGGTCGCCCCCTCGGTGGTGGCCGGCATGTCCGCCCTCCTCGACCTGACCCGCTGACCCACCGCACGCCGAAGGAGCACCTGCCGGTGACCGGCCCGGACTTCACCCTCGCCCCGATGCTGCCCGGCCACGCCGACGAGGTCCTGGCCAGCTACCGGGCCGGGATCGAGGAGGGCAACGCCACCTTCGAGACCACCGCCCCCACCTGGGAGGCGTTCGACGCCGCCCGCCTGCCCGCCCACCGTCACGTCGCCCTCGACCACGACGGTCGGGTGCTGGGCTGGGCGGCGGTCAGTGCGGTCTCGGCGCGGCCCGCGTACGCGGGGGTGGTCGAGCACTCCGTCTACGTCCACCCCGACGCCCGCGGCCGGGGCGTCGCCCGCGCTCTGCTGGAGGCGCTGGTCGCCTCGACCGAGGCGGCGGGGATCTGGACGATCCAGTCCGGGGTGTTCCCGGAGAACACCGCGAGCCTGGCCCTGCACGCGAACGCGGGCTTCCGGATCATCGGCACCCGCGAACGGATCGCCCGCCACCACGGCCGGTGGCGGGACGTGCTGCTGGTCGAACGCCGTAGCCTGGTCGTCGGCTGACTCGAACGGTGCCCGGCCGCGCGCCGACGGCCGGACACCAGGGCCGGGCTACCGGCGGGTGCCGCGCACCGAGCGCACCAGTTCGGCGAACGCCCGGATCACCACCGCCCGTTCAGTCGTGCCGGTGCCGCGCAGGGACAGCGCGAACGCGACGACGAACGCCCCCGCGATGATCAGCAGCGAGAGGACGACGAGCCACGGGGATACGGAAGCCAGATCCGTGAGAGCGGACCACATGGGGGCAGGACTCCTTGACGGTGTGGGTGGAGTCATCCGTCGAAGGGGTGCCCGTGTGGCAGCAGAACCCCAACGACGACAGATGACCTGTCAAGACGCAGGGCCCGAGGCTGCGTCCACACCATCGCGGTGTGTTCGTTGAGATCTGCAAGAGATCGAGTAACGCCTGTTCGAGAGGGAGCGTTGCGCTCCCGTTCGCACAAGGGGCCGTCCTGCCCATCGCGGGCGGGACCCGAAGGGAGCCGTTGCGGCTCCGAAGACCATGGCCTGGCCGTTGCGGCCGGACCTCCCTGGACTGGCTGCTCCAGGCAACACCCTGGGGGATCTACCCGGCAGGGCCCCGGGATCTACCCGAGGGTGCTTCAGTGATAGCACGTCAGCTGGAGAGCTGTCCAGAAGTGGTCTGTGTGCGGCGGGAGTTGGCATCACCACTGGGCCTGGGCGGTCAGTGCAGCAGGTCGGTGATCCCGGTTACGGCGGTGCGGGCGGTGCGGCCCACTCCGATCAGGGTGGCGGAGGCGGGGCCGGTCCAGTCGCCGTAGCCGAGCAGGTGGATGCGCGGGTCCTCGATGCTGCGGGTGCCCCCCTCCAGCGGGATGTGTCCGCCGGGGCGGCGGAGGCCGACCGGGGCGAGGTCGGGCCGGAAGCCCGTGCACCAGATCACCGTGTCGGCCGGCCACACGGTGCCGTCCGCCCACGCCGGCCCGGCGGGAGTGAGGCGGTCGAACATCGGACGGGCCGTCAGTCCGGCGTCGCGGGCGGCTCGTACGGGGGCGGTGGCGACGATGTCGCCGAGGTCGGAGATCCGGGGTCCGTCGTCCTGGACGCGGCGGGTGGCGATCTCGAACAGGGCCCGGCCGTCGATCGCGTCGGGCAGCAGCCGGGGCGGGCGGCGGGTGACCCAGCGGACGGTGGCCACGGCGTGCAGGTCGGCGGCGATCTGGGCGCCGGAGTTGCCGCCGCCGACCACCACGACGCGCTGCCCGGCGAAGCCGGATGTGCCGCGGTAGCCGTGGGTGTGGAGCTGACGGCCCGTGAACCCGGCCCGGCCCGGCACGGCGGGGACGAAGGGGCGCCCCCAGCTGCCGGTGGCCATGACCAGGGCCTGGCTGTGCCAGGTGCCGGAGTCCGTCCGCACGGTGAGGCGCTCGTCGGAGCGGTCGACGCCGTGGACGCGCACGGGCCGGTGGACGGGCAGGTCGTACCGCTTCTCGTACCCGCTCAGGTAGTTCACGACATGAGCGGCATCCGGGTACTCGGTGCCGGACTGCTGCGGCATCGGGCGGCCGGGCAGGGAGGAGTGCGCGGGCGGGGAGAAGATCCGCAGGCCGTCCCAGTAGTGCTGCCACGCTCCGCCCGGCGCGGCGTTGGCGTCGAGGATCGCGAAGTCGAGCCCGGCCCGCCGCAGGTGGTAGCCGGCCGCCAGCCCGGCCTGGCCGGCACCGACCACGACGACCTGGGTGTGCCGGACCGGTGTCACTTCGCGAGGGCCGTTCGGCGGTGGTGGTCGAAGACCAGTGAGACCAGCGCCAGGCCCAGGACGCCTCCGGCGAGCTGGGCGCCGATGAAGGCGGGCACGGAGGCGGGGGCGATACCGGCGAAGGTGTCGGTGAAGGCGCGGCCGATGGTGACGGCGGGGTTGGCGAACGAGGTGGAGGAGGTGAACCAGTACGCCGCGCCGATGTAGCAGGCGACCGCGACGGGGGCGTGCCGGAGCAGGTCGCGCCGGGCGAGGCCGAAGATCAGGAAGAGCAGTCCGGTGGTGGCGACGACCTCGCCGAGCAGCAGGTGCCCGGCGGAGCGGTCGTGCGTCGACCACTTCACCAGGGCTTCGCCGAACATCGCGTCCGCGAGGACGGCCCCGCCGATCGCGCCGGCGGTCTGGGCGGCGGCGTACGCGGCCACCTCGACCGGCCGCAGGCCCTTCGGGTCGTGGCGGCCGTTCCACCACTCGGCGAGGGTGACGACGGGGTTGAAGTGCGCGCCGGAGACCGGGCCGAGCAGCAGGATCAGCACGCCGAGGCCGAAGACGGTGGCCAGCGAGTTGGCCAGCAGCTGGAGGCCGACGTCCTGGGTGAGTTCGGTGGCCTGGATGCCGGAGCCGACCACGACCGCGACCAGGGCGGCGGTGCCGACCAGTTCGGCCGCCACCCGGTTCGGCAGCGGGGTGGCCGGCTGCTCGGTGGTGGTTTCGGGTCTGGCCTCGTCTATGGCGTTCAACGCTGTGGTGCTCCTTGTGCGCGGCGGGGGTGCGGGTCGGTCAGCAGGACCGCTTGAAGCCCGCCTCGGCGGTCAGGCGGGCGGTGGAGGCGAGGGCTGCGAAGTCGGCGGCCAGGCCGGTCAGGGCCTCGGGGCGGAGCGCGTAGTAGGTGAAGCGGCCGCAGGGCTCGGTGTCCACCAGTCCAGCCTCGCGGAGGATCTTCAGGTGGTTGGAGAGGTTGGTCTGCTTCGCGCCGGTCTCCTCCACCAGGTGCGTCGTGCACAGCGCCTCCCGGGAGAGCAGGGAGACGATCCGCATCCGCAGCGGGTCGGCCAGGGCTTTGAGGACCACTGCCGGGTCGGGGACCGTACCGGTGGCCGGAGCCTCGATTGCATCACTGTCGACTGACATCACCATGGGCTGATACGTTACCCGCGCCGGGCCCGCCGGGCGAGCCCCGGTTCTCCTCCGGCCGCCACCGGGGATGTCGTGCGTCCTCGCCCCACGGCCCTGACCTACCCGAAGGAAGACCCGCCATGACCGCCGCCCCTGCTGCCTCCGTGCTGTTCGTCTGCATCCACAACGCCGGCCGCTCCCAGATGGCCGCCGGGTTCCTGCGCCACCTGGCCGGCGACCGCGTCGAGGTCCGCTCGGCCGGCTCGATCCCCGGCGACCGGATCAACCCCTCGGCCGTCGCGGCGATGGCCGAGCTCGGCATCGACATCTCGGACCAGCAGCCGAAGGTGCTCACCACCGAGGCCGTCCGGGCCTCCGACTACGTGATCACCATGGGCTGCGGCGACGCCTGCCCGTACTTCCCCGGCAAGCAGTACCTCGACTGGCAGCTGGAGGACCCGGCCGGCCAGGGCGTCGAGGCCGTCCGCCCGATCCGCGACGCGATCAAGTCCCTGATCGAGAACCTGATCGCCGAGATCGACGCCAAGACCGGGACCGGCCAGGAGAGCTGACCACCTGTCCGGGGTCGAGCAGTCGCTGATCTGCGTCCCCGCCGGGGCACCGCACGGGCACCGGCGGTTCACCCCGCCCGCAGATCCAGAGCGGCCGACATCCTCCTCCGGTGGGCGAATCCGACCCCCGCCGCCTTTGGGGACGTCGAACCAGCGGGTCCGTGGGGTGCGGGGACTCGCCGCAACGCGGCTTCCCGTGCGACTTCGGGCCCTCGCCGGGGCGCGAAGAGCCGCTCAACCGGCACGGTCTGACCAGCCGTCAGAAGATCGTGACCGCGCGAGGGTCCCGAGCGCGCCGGGCGGCGGGTCTCGTCGCCCGGCACGCTCCACCTCTACCTCCGTGGAACGGTCACCAGCTCACGATCACGTACCCGCCGCTCGCCGCCGCGCCGTTGGTGTTCGACGTGCCGGCGGAACCGCCGGACGCGCCCTGGCCTGCGCTCGCCGGGATGCCCGCGGGGAGGTCGGCGAGGGTGCCGCGCTCACCTGCCGTTCCGGCCTTCTCGTTGTCCGCGTTGCCGGCCTTCCCGCCGTCCGCTCCGGTCCCCTTCACGGTGAAGCCGCGCAACCACCCCACCTCACACGCGGCCCCACCGCCTGAGCCCCCGTACCCGCCGCGCGGGGACGTCCTGACATCAGTGCCCCCCTCGCCACCGCGACCCCCGATGCCACCGGAGCCCCCGCGTCCGCCACGCACCGGCTCGATGTTGCCCTGCACGTAGCCGGAACCGCCGCCCCCGCCGCCACCCCCGCCGAAGCCAAGCCTGGAGTAGTCCGTGCTGCTCTTGACGAGGAAGACCGCCGAGCTGCCCCCGCCCCCGCCGCCACCCGCACCGCCGCCGCCGTCGCCCGTCGAGTTGCCCTGCCCGCCGACCTCCCCGCCCTCGGCCCCACCCGCACCGCCGAGGCCCGCACCGAACTCGTCCCGCGATCCGCCCCGCTGTCCGCCGCCTCCGCCGCCTCCGACACGTACCCCGATCCTGGTGTTGTACGGGAGCTTCGGGTAGGCCGAGACGGTGCACACGGCGACGCCACCAGCGCCGCCCCCACCACCCCCGCCTGCGGTGAAATGACTCTTCCTCCCGGCGCCGCCGCCACCACCCCCGGCGCCGACCATCGTGATCGTGAACTGCTCCAGTCCATCAGGCAGTACGAACTCCTGGAAGCCCGGCCTGTCGAACACCCTGCTGGTGGGCTCGGCGTGCGCCGACGTGCCGCCGAGCCCACCAGCGAGCACGGCAGCCGTGACGGCCGCCCCCGTGAATCTCCACCGCTGCAATGTCGTCGTCATGGATGTCCGTCCTGTGAGTGTCACCCGGACCTTCATGATCACTGCGGCTCGTCGCCGGATTGCCGAAGACCCGCCTCGGTTCACACGAACGGGATCATGAAAACGACGACTGCCACGGGCAGTTGCCGGATCGTGCCCTCTTCGGAGAAGCAGCGACACCCCAGGCCAGGCTTGCCAGGCCGCCCGCAAGGGCCCCGCACCCTCGGCACAAAGATCTTGGTGGCAGACAGCGCGCCTCGTCACAGTGCGTGAGCGGGTGGGGTGAAGATCTGGACTTGAATATTTACGAACGAATGTTCGATGCTGAGGTATGTCCACTTTCGATCCCGCGCTGATCCGGCCGGCCGCGCTCGTGCCCGCCGGCGGGGAGGTCCTGCCGGTGCTGCCCGCGCTGGCTGGGCTGCTGCCCGGTGGCGGGTTGCGGGCCGGGACGGTGGCCTCGGTGGTGGGTGACGCCGGGCTGCTGGTCGCGCTGGCGGCCGGGGCTGCGGGCGGGGCAGGGGTCTGGACGGCGGCGGTGGGGCTGCCGGATCTGGGGCTGGCGGCGGCGGCCGGATCCGGGGTGGAGCTGGAGCGGCTGTTGCTGGTGGACCGGCCCGGGGTGCAGTGGCCGGAGGTGGTCTCGGCGCTGGCCGGGGCGGTCGGGCTGGTCCTGCTCGGTACGGACGGGCCGGTGCAGCCGCAGCTGGCGGCCCGGGTGGCGGCCGTGCTGCGCCGGAGCGGCTGCGTGCTGCTGGTCGCGGGCCCCTGGCCCGGGGCGGTGGCCCGGTTGCGGGTGGCGGAGAGCCGCTGGTTCGGGGTGGGCGACGGGCACGGCCAGCTGACCGGGCGGCAGGCGCTGGTGGTGGCGGAGGGGCGCGGCGCGGGCGGCCGGGCGCGGACGGCGTGGCTGTGGCTGCCGGACGGGAACGGCGAGGTCCGGGCGGTCGAGCCGGGCGAGCAGGCCGGGAACGGCGACGACACGGGGGTCCTGGGCGGTCTGGCGGTGGTCTGAGATGACGACGGAGGAGGCAGGACGGACGACCCCCCGGGTGCTGGTGCTCTGGTGCCCGGACTGGCCCGTACGGGCGGCGGACCCCGGGAGCGGGGACGGGCAGCCGGTGGCGGTGCTGGAGGCCGGCCGGGTGCTGGCCGCTTCGGCGGCGGCCCGGGCGGCCGGGGTGCGGCGCGGGCAGCAGCTCCGGCTGGCCCAGCGGCTCTGCCCGGAGCTGCGGCTGCGGGAGCGGCAGCCGGCCCGGGAGGCCGAGCTGTTCGAACCGGTGGTGGCGGCGGCGGAGGCGTTCACCCCTCGGGTGGAGGTACTGCGCCCGGGGATCTGTGTGCTCCCGGTGAAGGGCCCGGCCCGGTACTTCGGCGGCGAGCAGGCGCTGGCCGAGCAGGTGCACGCAGCGGCCCTCGGAGCCGTCGGCGGAAGCGGGAACGGGAGCGGAAGCGACAACGGGTACGGGGTGCGGATCGGGATCGCGGACGGCCTGTTCGCCGCCACCCTCGCCGCCCGCAGCGAAGCCGCGGCGACGGACCGGACGGACGTGCTCCGCCCGGCCCCGTACGGCCTGGTGGTGCAGCCGGGCCGGACGGCCGCGTTCCTCGCCCCGTACCCGGTGGCCGTGCTCGGCGACGAGGTGCTGGCGGAGCTGCTGACCCGGCTCGGGGTGCGGACCGTCGGTGCGTTCGCCGCGCTCTCGGTGCGCTCCGTCGCCGACCGGTTCGGCCCGACCGGGACGGCCGCGCACCGGCGCTCCCGAGGGCTGCACGCCCGCCCGTTGGCCCCCCGCCGGGCCGGCCCGGACCTGACGGTGGAACAGCTCTTCGACCCGCCGGAGCAGCTGGCCGAACCGCTGGTCTTCGTGGCCAGGACGCTCGCCGACCTGCTGTACCAGCGGCTCGGCGCGATCGGCCTGACCTGCCGCCGGGTCGCCGTCGAGGTGACCACCGCCGACGGCCGGACGTACTCCCGGCTCTGGCGGCACGAGCGTCGGCTGGGCGCGGCGGCGCTGGCCGAGCGGGTCCGCTGGCAGTTGCAGGCCTGGCAGGGGATGGCGGTGTTCGAGGAGGGGGCGGGTGGCTTCGCCGCGCTGCGGCTGGTCCCCGAGGCCCTGGTGCCGGACCAGGGGCGGCAGTTGGCGCTCTGGGGCGAGAACGTGGCCGGGGACGCGCTGGAGCGGGCGGTGGCCCGGGTGCAGGCGGTGGTCGGCCAGGGCGGCATCAGCCGTCCGCGCCCGGCCGGCGGCCGGGGCCCGGGCGAGTGGGTGGCCCGGGCGGTCTGGGGCGAGGAGCCGCCGCGTCCGGTGGCCGAGCCGTGGCCGGGCCGGGTGGCGGCCTGCCTGCCGTTCGTGGTGCCCGCGGAGCCGCCGCAGGTCGCCGTACTGGACGCGGCGGGCCGTCCCGTCACGGTCAGCGGCCGGGCCGAGGCCTCCGCGCCGCCGGACCGACTCCGTTGGGCGGGAAGGGAGTTGGAGGTGACGGGCTGGACCGGGCCGTGGCCCGCCGTCGAGTACTGGTGGGACCCGGCCCGGTCCCGCCGCCGGGCCAGGCTCCAAGTGGTCGCGGCGGGAAGGGCGTTACTGCTCACGGTCGAGGACGGCCACTGGCAACTGGAGGCGGAGTACGGATGACGCAGGACGGATGACGGCCGTGGGGGGCTGACCCGAGCAAGAGAACCACCCGAGAGCAGGCCCCCGATGGGATTCACCAGTCACTCCACCGTCCCCTGGGACGAGCTGCGCCGCCGGATGACGGGACCGGCCGCAGCAACCCCGGCCGCTGCCATCCCGGCGGCGGAGCCGGCCGAGGTCGTACCGCTGCGCCGACCCGAACCGGCCGTCCCCTGGGCCGAGTTGCACACCCACTCGGCGTACAGCTTCCTGGACGGCGCCAGCGACCCGGCGGAGCTGGTGGCGGAGGCGGCCAGGCTCGGGGTGGAGACCGTCGGGCTGACCGACCACGACGGCCTGTACGGGGTGGTCCGGTTCGCCGAGGCGGCGGCGGAGGCGGGGATCGGGACGGTCTTCGGGGCCGAACTGACCCTCGGCCCGGACGAGCACCTGCTGGTGCTGGCCCGCAGTGCGACGGGTTACCGGCGGCTCTCCGCCGCGATCGCCGCCGCCCAGCTCGCGGGCGGGGTCAAGGGCCGCCCGGCGTACGACTTCGCGGAGCTGGCCGCCGCGCACCGGGGCGAGTGGGCGGTGCTCACCGGCTGCCGGAAGGGCCGGGTGCCGGCCGCGCTGGCGGCGGCCGGAGCGGAGGCCGCCGAGCGCGAACTCCGCACCCTGGCCGAGGCGTTCGGCCCGGAGAACGTCTTCGTCGAGCTGGTGCACCAGCGCCTGCCCGAGGACGACCTGCGCAACGACCGGCTGGCCGCCCTGGCGGCCCGTACCGGGCTGGCCTCGGTCGCCTCCAACAACGTCCACCACGCCTCGCCCGCCCAGGCCCGGCTGGCCCAGGGGCTGGCCGCCCTGCACGGGCGGGACACCCTCCAGCAGGCCGCCGGGCGGACGCTCGCCTCCGGCGCCGCCCACCTGCGCTCCGGCCGGGAGATGGCGGCCCGGCTGGCCCGGTACCCCGGAGTGCGGGAGGCCACCGCGGCGTTGGGGCGGGACTGCGCCTTCGACTTCGCCGGGCTGGAGCAGGCGCTGCCCGGCTTCCCGGTGCCCGAGGGCGGGACCGAGGCGGGCCTGCTGCGCCGGCTGGTCGCCGCAGGGCGCTACCGGGACGGTGACGAGAAGGCGCGCAGACAGCTGGATTTGGAGCTCTCGGTGATCGAAGGGCGTGGTCTGGCCGGGTACTTCCTGATCGTCCACGACCTGGTGGAGTTCTGCCGGGAGCAGGACATCTGGTGCCAGGGCCGGGGGTCCGCCGCCAACTCGGCGGTCTGCTACGCCCTGGGCATCACCGCCGTCGACCCGCTCAAGTACCGGCTGCTGTTCGAACGCTTCCTCAGCGCCGAGCGGGACGGCCCGCCCGACATCGACCTGGACATCGAGCACCGCCGCCGCGAGGAGGTGATCCAGTACGTCTACCGCCGCTACGGGCGCGACCACGCCGCCCAGGTGGCCAATGTGATCACCTACCGGCCCCGGCTGGCGCTGCGGGACGCGGCCCGGGTGCTCGGCTACCCGGCCGGGCAGGTGGAGGCGTTCGCCCGGCAGGGCGACTTCCGGGGGATGCCGGGCCAGGACGCGGTGGTGCCGGCGGACGTGCTCGACCTGGCCGGTCAACTCCTGGGCCTGCCACGGCACCTGGGCATCCACTCCGGCGGCATGGTGCTCACCGAGGCACCGATCGGCGAGGTCTGCCCGACCGAGTGGGCCCGGATGCCGGGCCGGTCGGTGCTCCAGTGGGACAAGGACTCGGTGGCCGGGGCGAAGCTGGTCAAGATCGACCTGCTCGGGCTCGGCATGCTCTCCGCCCTGCACGACACCTGCCGGCTGGTCGAGCAGCACCACGGCAAGCGCTACGAGCTGCACGACCTCCCGGAGGAGGACGCAGCGGTCTACGACATGCTCTGCGAGGCCGACACGATCGGCGTCTTCCAGGTCGAGTCCCGGGCCCAGATGGCCACCCTGCCCCGGCTCAGGCCGAGGAAGTTCTACGACCTGGTGGTCGAGGTGGCGCTGATCCGGCCGGGGCCGATCCAGGGCGGCTCGGTCCACCCGTACCTGCGCCGCCGGGCCGGGGCCGAGTCGGCGGAGTGCCCGCACGAGTCGATGGAGAACGCGCTCGGGAAGACCCTCGGGGTGCCGCTGTTCCAGGAGCAGATGATGCAACTGGCGATCGACTGCGCGGGGTTCACCCCGGCGGAGGCGGACCGGCTGCGCCAGGCGATGGGTTCGAAGCGCTCGCTGGAGCGGGTGGCGCGGCTGCGGGCGCGGCTGCTCGCCGGGATGGCCGAGCGCGGCATCCCGGCGGAGGTGGCGGAGGACGTCTACACCAAGATCGAGGCGTTCTCCTCCTACGGCTTCCCGGAGTCGCACGCGATCAGCTTCGCCTACCTGGTGTACGCCAGCGCCTGGTTCAAGAAGCACCACCCGGCGGCCTTCACCTGCGCCCTGCTGGCCAACCAGCCGATGGGCTTCTACTCGCCGCTGAGCCTGGTCTCGGACGCCCGGCGGCACGGGGTGCAGGTCCGGGGCGTGGACGTGAACGCCAGCGCGGCCGGCCCGACCCTGGAACCGGGGGAGAAGGAGGAGGACGGACCGGCGATCCGGCTCGGTCTGACCACCGTCCGGGGGCTGGGCGCCCCGCAGGCGGCGGCCGTGGCGGCCGGCCGGCCGTACCAGGGGCTGGAGGACTTCGCCCGCAGGACCGGGCTGAAGGCGCCGGTGCTGGAGGCGCTGGCCACGGCGGGGGCGTTCGACTGCTTCGGGCTGACCCGGCGGCAGGCGCTCTGGTCGGCCGGGGTGTTCGCGGGGACCGACCCGGACAGCATCCCCGGGACGGCCCCCGGCGCGCAGGCCCCGCCGCTGCCCGCGATGACCCCGGTCGAGCTGACCATCGCCGACCTCTGGGCCACCGGGACCTCCGCCACCAGCCACCCGGTCCAGCACCTGCGCGGCGACCTGGACCATGCCGGGGCCGTCCCCGCGAACGAGCTGGGCGCCGTCCCGCACGGCACCCAGGTCCTGGTCGGCGGGCTGGTGACGCACCGCCAGCGGCCGCCCACCGCGGGCGGCGTCCTCTTCCTCAGCCTGGAGGACGAGACCGGCCTGATCAACGTGGTCTGCAACCGCCACGTCTGGGAGCCCCAGCGCCGCACCGCCCTGGACCGGGCCGGCCTGCTGGTGCACGGCACGGTCGAACGCCACCACGGCGCCACCAACCTGATCGCCACCAGGCTCACCCCGCTGCGGGTCGCGGTCTGAGGGAGCACCCGGCGCCGTCCGCTGACCCGCCGTCACTCGTTCGGCACTGCGGGCGGGCCGGGGGCGCCGGGGTGGGGTCTGATGCAGAAGAAGATCGCGATCGCCCCGGGGCTCGGAGGTCCATGGCATGAATCTGCTGCGCGAGAACGCGGTACTTGCGCTGTTCGCCTGCTTGGCGCTCGGCTACCTGGTGGGGAAGCTCAAGGTCGGACCGATCCAACTGGGCGGCATCTGCGGGACGCTGATCGTCTCGATGCTGATCGGTGCACAGAAGGTCTCGGTGGACAGCGACGTCAAGGACGTGGCGTTCGCGCTGTTCATCTTCTCGCTCGGCTACCTGGCCGGGCCGCAGTTCTTCGCCAACCTGAACGCCAAGGGGCTGCGGTTCGGCGTGCTGTCGGTGATGGAGGCCCTGGTCGTCATCCTGATGGCCTTCGGCATCGCCAAGGGCGCCGGCCTGGACGTCGGAACCGCTTCGGGCATCCTGGCCGGCTCGGCCACCGAGTCCGCCGTGGTCGGTACCGCGCAGGAGGCGATCACCAAGCTGCCGGGGATCACCGCGGACCAGTCCAGCGAGCTGCAGGCGCACGTCGCCACCGCGTACTCGGTCTGCTACCTGTTCGGCCTGATCAGCATCGTGCTGCTGACCAGCCAGTTCTTCCCGATGCTGCTGCGGATCAACCTGGCCGAGGCCTCCCGCGAGCTCTGGGACAAGATGCGCGGCGGCTCGGCCGGCCTGGAGGCGGGCGAGACGGCCGCGCTGCCCGGCCTGGTGGGCCGGACCTACCTGGTCTCGCAGGGCGAGGGCTCCACGCTGGAGCAGCTGGAGAGCGCCGTCCAGCAGGACGCCTCGATCGAGGGGGTCAAGCGCGGGCAGGAGGTGCTCAAGATCGAGCCCGGGCTGAAGCTCCGGCGCGGCGACCGGGTGCTGGTGGTCGGGCTGCGGGACGCGGTCATGGACACCGGCCACGAGCTCGGCCCGGAGACCTCGGGCGTGCCCGGTCTGGACAGCCCGCTGACGGTCCGGCAGGTGGTGATCACCGACAAGAAGGTGGCCGGACAGACCGTCACCCAGCTGCGCGAGCGCGAGACCGCCGCCACCGAGGGCATCTACCTCACCGGCGTCCAGCGGGTCGACCAGGACATCCCGGCGGTCGGCGAGACCGAACTGCACCAGGGCGACACGCTCACCGTGGTCGGCACCCGCTCCAAGGTCGAGCGGTTCACCAAGGCGGTCGGCGCCAAGGTGCGCACCGACAGCGCCGACTGGATCTACATCGGCCTGGGCATCTGCCTCGGCGTGCTGCTCGGCAAGGTCACCATCCACGCCGGCGACGTGAACCTCTCCCTCGGCACCGGCGGCGGCTGCCTGATCTCCGGCCTGGTGCTCGGCTGGCTGCGGGCCCAGCGCCCCACCTTCGGCGCCTACCCGCCGGTCGCCGCGCAGACCATGAAGGACCTCGGCCTCTCCATCTTCATCGCCGTCACCGGCATGGCGGCCGGGCCGGACGCGGGCCCGCTGCTCAAGCAGTACCCGCTGCTGCTGCCGCTCTCGGGCATCGCGATGGTGCTCGTCCCGGCCTTCCTGGGGCTGTTCATCGGGCGCAAACTGCTGAAGATCGAGCCGCCGATCCTGATCGGCGCGATCGCCGGACAGCAGTGCTCCACCCCCGCCATCACCGCCGTGAGCAATGTCGCCCAGAGCAGCGTGCCGATGCTCGGCTACACGATCACGTACACCATCTCCAACTTCCTGCTCCCGCTCACCGGGCCGATCTTCGTCGGGCTGATCGGTCTTCAGACCTGAGGCGGGGAGGCTGAGCTGACGGCCGTTCGATCGCAGGGTGCCACCGGCGCCCTGGTGATCGGACGGCCGACTGCGGTTGGATGGCCGGATGAGCAGCGGAGCAGCCCCGGGGCGGGGCACGGCAGTGGTGATCGGGGGCGGGCTGGCCGGGACGCTGGCGGCCTGGGCGCTGCGGGACGCGGCGGAGCGGGTGGTGGTGATCGAGCGGGACCGCTACCCCGGGGAGCCGGCCTTCCGGGCCGGGCTGCCGCAGGGGCGCCACGCCCACCTGCTGCTGGAGGCCGGGCACCGGGTGCTGGAGGAGATGATGCCGGGCATCCGGGCCGAGCTGCTGGCGGCCGGTGCGGTCAGCGTCCCGGTGGCGAGCGGGCTGCGCTGGCTCAGCTCGGCCGGGTGGATGGCCGCGCACCGGAGTGAGTTGGCCTTCCTCTCCTGCACCCGTCCGGTCCTGGACCACGTGGTGCTGGAGCGGATCCGCCGGGACGCCGCGGTGGAGTTCCTGGAGGGCACCGAGGTGGTCGGGCTGCTCGGCGGAGCGGGCCGGGTGACCGGGGTTCAGGTCAGCGAGCGCGGCGGCGAGGGTGGGGTGCGCGAGCTGCCGGCCGAGCTGGTGGTGGACGCCTCCGGCCGGTCCACGGCCGCGGCCGGGTGGCTGGCCGCGCTGGGCGCCCCGCCCGTCCCGGAGGAGCGGGTCGACGCCGGGGTCGCGTACTCCAGCCGGCTGTTCCACCGTCCGGCCGGGGCGGACTTCGCCCAGCAGGCGCTCTACATCCAGACCAAGGCCCCCGCCGACCCGTACCTCGGCGTGCTGCTGCCGGTCGAGGGGGACCGCTGGCTGGTCAGCGTCGGCGGGATGCGCGGCGCCGAGCCGGAGCCCGGCGAGGCGGGTTTCCGCAGGCAGCTCGGCCTGCTCCGGGACCCGGTCCTGCGCGAGCTGCTGGACGGGGCCGAGCCGGCCGGGGAGGTGCGCGGCTTCCGTCCCGGCCCGGGCGTGCGGCGCCGGTACGAGCGCCGGGCGCCCGAGGGGTTCCTCGCGCTCGGGGACGCCGCCTGCACCTTCAACCCGGTCTACGGGCAGGGGATCACGGTCGCGGCCCTGAGCGCCCGGGCACTGGGCGCGGCCGTCGCCCGGCACGGCGGAGTCGGCGGCGCAGCGGGTGCGGCCCGGCGGGCGGTCGCGGCCGTCACCAAGAACCCGTGGGTGATGTCCTCGACCGAGGACGTCCGCTTCGCCACCACCGCCGGCGGACCGTCCGGAGCGCTGATCCGGTTCCAGCACCGCTACCTGGACCGGGTGCTGGCCCGCTCCACCACCAACGCCCACGTCTGCGACCGCTTCCAGCAGGTGATGTCGCTGGTCGCCCCGCCCACCGCGCTGTTCCACCCGTCGGTGCTGGTCCCGGTGCTGCGCGGCCCGCGCTGACGGGCCCTCAGCCCGGTAGGGGTGCTCAGGCCGGTACGGGTGCGGGCACCGGCTCGGCCCGGTCGGCGGGCAGGGCCCGGACGGCCGGGACGCAGAGCAGCAGCACCGCGGCCAGCACCCCGATCGCCGTCATCGCGTACAGCGTCGGGCGCAGGCCGAAGGTGGTCGCGACCGGGCCGGCCACCATCAGGCCGAGCGGCATCAGACCGGAGGAGAGCAGGAAGTCGTACGAGCTGACCCGGGAGAGGGCGTGCTCGGGGATGTGGATCTGCAGGCTGGTCTCCCAGAGCACGAAGAACAGCGAGACGGCCACGCCGGTGACGGCTTCCAGCACGGCGACCACGGTGACCGAAGGGGACGCGCCGATGATCAGCGCCTGGCAGGAGGACACCGCGAGCGCGGCCGCGCCCAGCACCAGCGGGCGGGCGGGGCGCAGCCGGTAGGCACAGAGGTCGCCGACCACCGCGCCGACCCCGAACGCGGTCGTCACCGCCGCCCAGCCGGCCGCCCCGCCCCACTCCTGCTCGGACAGGACCGGGCCGAGCACGAAGATCGAGGGCAGCACCACCACGTGGTAGACGCCGGACGCGGCCATGCCGGACCAGACCCAGGCACGGGACCTGACGTGGCCCCAGCCCTCGCGCAGCTCGCCGAGGAAGCTGAGCCCCGCCGGCTGGTCCTGGGACGGGCGCGGGCGCAGCCGGAGCAGGAAGGCGGCGCTCACCGCGAAGCTGGCCGCGTCCAGCGCCAGCGCCCCGCCGGGCCCGGCCAGTGCGACCAGGCCGCCCGCCACGGCCGGGCCGATCACCAGGCCGGAGGAGAGCACCAGCCCGCGCAGCGCGTTCGCCTCACGCAGCCGCTCGACCGGGACCACGAGTGGCAGCAGGCCGGTCGCGGCGGGCATGAAGAAGGCGCTCGCGGAGCCGAACACCGCCGTCAGCACCACCAGGTGCGCCACCTCGGCCCGGCCTGTTATCAGCAGCAGTGCGACCGCGCCCTGGGCGGCGAACCGCACCAGGTCGGACAGCAGCATGATCCGGTGCCGGGGGAACCGGTCCGCCCAGACCCCGCCGACCAGCGTGAACAGCAGCATCGGCAGCAGCCCGGCCGCACCGACCAGGCCGATGTCGGTGACCGATCCGCCCACCGACAGCACCGCGAACGGGGTGGCCACCATCGCCACCCGGTCGCCCAGCACCGAGAACGACTGCCCGGCGAACAGCCGGGCGAACTGCGGCTCCTCCCGGAGCACGGCGGGGAGCAGCTGTTGCACGGGAGGGCCAATCGTCGGGACACGCAGAAGGCAGGGGCAGCCCGATGGTAGGGAGTACGGGTACGTGCTGTCGCCCGGATTTCGGCGGGTGCCGGTGCACCGGTGCGCGGTCAGCCGGTGACCGTCAGGCGCCGTCGGCGGGGGCGACCTCGACGCGCGGGCGGCGCTGGAAGCCCGCGCCGACCAGGACGCCCAGGGCGATCGCCACCACGGTGACCACGGTGGTGACCAGGGTCAGCACGCTAGCGGCGCTGTGCTGGACCACCAGCTGGGAGAAGCCGGTGAGACCGCTGGAGCCCGGGACCAGCAGCCAGAAGCAGGGCAGGAAGACCACCTGGTCCGGAATCCGGTGGTGCCGCTGGACCCAGGCCGCCATCGGCGGCAGCAGCATCCCGGCCGCGAAGGCACCGAACACCGCCCCGCTCAGCCCGGTGCCCACGGTCTGCACCAGGCGCTCCAGCAGCAGTGCCCCGGCCAGCCAGCCGAGGGCCCGGGCGGGTGCGGAGTAGTACAGCGTGAAGCCGACCGCCAGCAGCAGCACCCCGCACCAGGGCGCCCAGGCGCCCAGCGAGGCGGGGGCGGGCGGCCCGGCGGGGTGCGGGTCGACCAGTTCGGTGCCGACCAGGATGCCGAGGGCCAGCAGCATCAGCACGTTGGTGGCCCCGGCCAGCCGGGCCACTCCTGACAGCACGTCACCGGCGGACAGTTCGATCGCGCCCATGGTCAGCGAGGCCCCGGGCAGGAAGGCGATCAGCGGGGGGACGAGCAGCAGCTCCGGCGCCTCGTGCAGCACCGGCCCGGCGAAGCGCAGCGAGAGCCCCGTCACCATGATCGCGGCGGCCACCGGCAGCACGGTGGCGGCCCCGGGCAGGTAGCGCCCGGCCAGCGAGCGGAGCAGGCCGACCGCCGCGCCCAGGACGGCGTACCCGGCCACCGCGTTCGGGGTCGGGTGCTGGATCACGCCCAGACCGACCGTCAGCAGCGCGTACCCGAGCACGGTGGCGGCGAGGCTGAAGCGCTGCGGCAGCGCCCGGCCCCGGGCCAGCTCGGCCCGTACCTCGGCGAACGGCAGCGCCTCGCGCCGCATCCGGGCCAGCAGGTCGTGCAGTGCCTGGACCTGATCGAGTCTCAGGTCGGGGCCGGTGACCGGGGCGAAGTCCAGCTCGCCGCCCACCCCGTCCGGCCCGGTGCCGGCCCGGACGAACAGCCCGGTCGGCACCACGAAGCTGCGGGCCCGCACGCCGTACCTGGCCGCCAGGTCGCGCAGTTCGAGCTCCACGTCGGCGGTCCTGGCGCCCGAGCGGAGCAGCTCCACCCCCACCGCGCAGAGCAGGCCGGCCAGTTCCCTGGTCCAGGCCTGCTCGGGTTGCTCGGCGGCCGGGACGGCGACCGTCGCCGGAGTGCCGACGCGCTGCAGGTACCGGTCCGCGTACCGCCGGAGGCCCCGCCAGGACGGGGGCTCCGGCCGGGGGCGGTCCGGCCGACTGGTGGGCACGGCACTCCTGACGGGCGGGCGGATTCGACGCCCCAGCTAAGCAGCACCCGCTGTGCCGTCCTGGCAGCACCAGCCCGGGTTCACCCGTCCGGTCGCCGGTCGCCGGTCGCCGGTCGCCGGTCGGCCGTGGAGCAGTGGTCAGCAGTAGAGCAGCGGGCTGCCCTCGCGGAGCGCGTGCTCGGCGGCGCGCAGGTAGAGCGCGGTGTAGAAGGCGGCGTCCAGGTCGTCCTGCCACGGACCGGGGTGCCCGTCGGTGGCCGGGTGGTCGAACCAGGCGCACAGGTCGAGGTTGGGGCAGCGGGCGGGGAGGAGGTCGACCGGCAGGGCGAGGGCGGTGGCCACCATCCGGGCCGCCGTCAGCACCTCCCCGGCGCCGCGGACGGCGGTGGTGTCGGAGTACGCGGAGTCCACCGGCAGCAGCAGCGGCTCCGGCAGGGCGATCGGGAGCAGCAACTCCCAGTCCAGCAACGACAGGTGGGGCGGCAGAACCGCGTCGCAGAGCTGGTTGAAGCTCGCCATCGGCCGGTAGAGCTTCTCCTCGAAGGAGCGGTCGGAGTCGAAGGCGAACGGCGCCAGCCCACGCCGCGTCAGCTCGGCGTCGAGTGCGACCGCCAGCGGCCGGTGGACCTCGTCGTCGGCCCAGTCGGCCGGATCGGCATTCACCAGGTAGGTACCCATGCGCGCGACGTTAGGTGCCGGCACCGACAGGTGCGGCGGTGCGGTGCTCCTGCGGGCTGATGCCGTGGACCCGCTTGAAGGCGGTGGAGAGGGCGAACGGGCTGCTGTAGCCGACCTGGTGGGCGACGGTGCCGAGGGTGGCGGCGGGGTCGTGCAGCAGGTCGGCGGCCAGCGCCAGCCGGCGGCCGGTGAGGTAGGACATCGGAGGTTCGCCGACCAGTTCGGCGAACCGGCGGGCCAGCGCGGCCCGGGAGGCGCCGACCTCGGCGGCCAGGCCCGCCACCGTCCAGGGACGGGCCAGGTCGCCGTGCAGCAGGCGCAGCGCGTGGCCGACCAGCGGGTCGGTGTGGGCCCGGTACCAGGCCGGGGCGTCGGACTCGGGCCGGGACAGCCAGGTGCGCAGGGTGGCGATCAGCAGCAGGTCCAACAGCCGGTCCAGCACCGCGTCCTGGCCCGGCCGGTCCTTGCCGATCTCCTCGCCGAGCAGGTCGATCAGCGGGGAGTGCCAGGAGTCGGCGGACACCACGAGCAGCGGGGGCAGCGCCTCCAGCAGGCCCCGGCTGATCTCGCCGCGCAGCTGGTACGTCCCGCTGAGCAGCACGTCGGGGCCGTCGGCGGCGTCGCCCCAGGTGCGGGTGCCCAGCGCCATCGTGTCGCAGAGCTCCTCGCCGTCCAGGGTGCTGGAGCTCTGGTCGGGGTGGATCAGCACCCGGGGCGGGGTGGCGGGGGAGTCGGCGAGCACGTAGGCGTCCGGGCCGCGGGCGATCGCCACGTCGCCGGTGCCGAGCCGGACCGGGGCGCCGTGGTCCGGGACCACCCAGGCGGTGCCCCGGACCGGGGTGACCAGGGTGAGCGGCGCCCGGTCCTCGACCCGGATCGCCCACGGCGGGGTGAGGACCGAGCGGAGCAGGAAGGCGCCCCGGGCCCTCGGCCCCGCCAGCAGTCCGGCCAGTGCATCCATGGCGCCCGAGTGTAGACGCGCCCGGTAACGCCTGCTGTGGACGCCCGCGTATGCGGTCGAGTCGATCAACGATGGTGCCGTTACCGGCGCGGGCGGTTGACTTGGCGTCAGACAGCGGGAGTTCAGGACGGGGAGTGTGCGATGAGCGGGTTCAGAAGTGCGGTGCTGCTGGTGGCGACGCTGACCATGGGGCTGAGTGCGGGGCTGTTCTTCGCCTACTCCTGTTCGGTCATGCCGGGGTTGGCCAAGGCCGACGACCGGACCTTCGTGGAGACCATGCAGCGGATCAACGTGGCGATCCTGAACGGCTGGTTCATGCTGGTCTTCCTGGGGGCGATCGTCTTCACGCTGCTGGCGGTGGTGCTCCAGTTCCGGGGCGGCGACCGGCGGTTGCTGCCCTGGCTGATCGCGGCGGCGGTGCTGTACACGGTGGTGCTGATGGTCACCGGTGCGGTGAACGTCCCGCTCAACGACCAGCTGGCGGCGGCCGGTTCGCTCGACCGGATACCGGATGCGGCGGCCGTGCGGGAGGCCTTCGAGACCACCTGGGTGCGCTGGAACACGGTGCGGACGGTCGCCGCCACGGCGGGGTTCGGGTGCCTGGTGGCGGCGCTGGTGACGGGTGGGCGGAACGCGCTCTGACGCCGCTCGGGGGAGGGTCTCAGAACACGGGGGCGGTGGCCGCCCGGAGTGCGCAGCTGTTGCCGAAGGTCCTGGCCCACTTGACCGGAATCCCGCGCCAGGTGCCTTCGGCGGTGGCCGTGACCGGGTCGTAGAGTGCCGAACAGGCGGTGCCGGGAAGGCCGGTGAGCCGGTCGAGGTCGCCGTCCGCCTCGGCGAGCGCGGCGCAGGCCTTGGCCGGGACCGGGTGCGAACCGCCCGGACGGGTGGTGCAGTCGAGGGTGGTCCGGGCGGCGTCGGGCGCGACCACCTCGCCCCGGCTGACCGTCAGGACCAGCGCCGACTGCGCCTGGGTGGACGGGAAGACCCGCGCCGAGGCGGGGGCGGGGACGACGGCACAGGCGGCGGCCAGGCCCAGCGCGACGGGCAGCAGGCGGCGGTACGGCTGACGGCGGTGGAGCTGACGGGTGGTCATGCCGATCAGCCTTGGGGGCGGGCGGTCGGGGCGCCAAGTGCGCCGTCCCCCACAGGGGTGAGCAAGGAGCCGATCGGGTGAAGCGGGGCCCGGGAGCTCGGGTGCCCGGTGGCCCGGGGGCGCTCCGCGCGGAGCGCCCCCGGGAGGGTCAGCCGCGGACGGTGGGCAGGCCGAGCAGGACCGGGCCCGCCCCGGCGCCCTTGGTGCAGGCGTCGTGGCAGTCCGCGTCCAGACTGCAGCAGAGGGAGCAGACGGTGCCCTGGTGGAACGGGCAGTCGGCGGTGTCGGGAATCTCGTACGAGCCCTCGCAGACCGTGCACGCCAGGGTCTCGGTGGCGCTCGAGTCGGCGTTGGGGTTGGGGCGGGCGAGGTAGTACCGGCCCTTGGTGGCCCAGGCGATCAGCGGGCTGCAGACCATGGCCAGGGCGAGTGCGATGAACGGGCTGAAGGCCTGCGGGTACGCGCCGAACCAGCCGAAGAAGGCGCAGATCGAGACGGCGGCGGCGATGCACATCGCCCCGAAACCGGCCGGGTTGACCTGGTGCAGGTAGGCGCGCTTGAACTCGATGTACTTCGGGCTGAGGCCGAGCGGCTTGTTGATCACCAGGTCGGCGGTGACCGCACCGATCCAGGCGATCGCCACGTTGGAGTAGAAGCCCAGCAGCGAGCCGAGCGCGCTGAACATGTTGAGCTCCATCAGCAGCAGCGCGACACCGCAGTTGAGGAAGATGTACCAGACCCGGCCGGGGTGACGGTGGGTCAGCCGGGAGAAGAAGTTGGACCAGGAGAGCGAGCCGGAGTAGGCGTTGGTCGAGTTGATCTTCACCTGGGAGACCACCACGAACAGTCCGGCCAGGGGCAGCGCCGCCGCCCCGAACCAGGGGCGCAGCGACTCGACGTAGGGTGCGATCGGCTCCAGCGCCTTGGCGTTGCCCACCACGTCGAGCGCGGCGAAGGCCAGCAGCGCGCCGCCGAGTTGCTTGGCCGCGCCGATCACCACCCAGCCGGGGCCGGCCGCGAGCACCGCGAAGTCCCACCGGCGGGCGTTGGCCGGAGTGCGCTGCGGCATGAAGCGCAGGTAGTCCGCCTGCTCGCCGATCTGGGCGATCAGCGAGAGGGCGATGCCGGTGCCCAGCCCGAAGCCGAGCAGGGTGAAGCCGGAGCCGGCCCCCTGGGTGCCGCCGAAGTGGGTGAACTCGGCGAAGGTGCCGGGGGAGTGGACGGCCAGGATGACGAACGGGCCGACCAGGCCGAGGATCCACAGCGGCTGGGTCCAGGCCTGCAGCTTCGAGATCCAGGCCATGCCCTTGAACACGATCGGAATGACCACCAGCGTGGTCACCAGGTACCCGATCGCCAGCGGCAGGTGCAGCACCTCGTGCAGCGCCTGCGCCATGATCGAGCCTTCGAGGGCGAAGAAGATGAAGGTGAAGCTGGCGTACACCAGCGAGGTCAGGGTCGAGCCGAAGTAGCCGAATCCGGCGCCCCGGGTGAGCAGATCCATGTCCACGCCGTTGGCCGCGCAGGCCCGGGAGATCGGGATGCCGGTGAGGAAGATCAGGGTGGCGGCGGTGAGGATCGCCGCGAGCGCGTTGGTGAAGCCGTACGACATCACGATCCCGGCGCCGATCGCGTAGTCGGCGAGGTAGGCGATCCCACCGAGCGCGGTGGACGCCACCGACAGCGGCGACCAGCGCCGGAACGAGTGCGGCGCATAGCGCAGCGAGTAGTCCTCCAGGCTCTCGTCGGCGGCGGACTTGGCGTACGAGCGGCGCGGGGCGCCGACGCCGGTGGGGGCCTGGGTGGAGGTGTCGGTCATGCACCGCTCCTGCCGGTCGGGGTCTGTGAGCGGTGACCCTAGGGAGCGGATGTGAAGCGCAGCGTGCCCGCGCTGTTTCGCCGCGGTAACCGGACATCCGCCCAACGACCTTGGTGGCGAGTGGAGCCGACGGGCGCTCAGCCCCGGGTCGGGGGCGGGTCGTTGATGGCGGTGATGGTCAGGGTCGGCTGGCGGAGGGTGAAGCGGACCTCCTGGCTGCCGCCGTCGTACCAGGTCTCGGTGAGGGCGACGGTGGTGGGGGTGAGGGTGCGGACGGACCAGGTGCGGGGGATGTTCTTCGCGCGGAAGACCGGGTCGGCGCCCTGGTGGGTGGCGGACCAGCGGTCGAGTTCGGCGTTCAGCGGCGGCGGCAGGGTCTTGGCGCGGATCTCCCTCGGGTATTCCTCGATTTCGCCGAGGGCGGCGAGCCGGTACTCCTCGAAGAACGCGTCGACCTCGCCGGCGGGCGTGCGGGGCGGCGCCTGCGCGGCGGGGGCGGCGGAGACGGGGAGGCTGACGGCGAGCAGGGCGGTGAGCGCGATAATGCGGAATCGTCGGTTCATGGCGCAGAT
Source organism: Kitasatospora sp. NPDC002040 (assembly GCF_040296785.1). Lineage (NCBI taxonomy): Bacteria > Bacillati > Actinomycetota > Actinomycetes > Kitasatosporales > Streptomycetaceae > Kitasatospora > Kitasatospora sp. NPDC002040. The sequence goes on from NZ_JBEOXV010000005.1 coordinate 296,826, forward strand.
TCCATCATTCGTCGACGAATCTGTATATCGCTCACAAGAGTGAAATGAATAGGCGTCAATTCACTCTGTGGAAATGGTTTATCGACCTTTTCCGGGACTGCCCGCAAAGGCCTGGGCGATCGGGACCCAGGCGGTGGCGACCGGGCCGGTGACCGTCAGGGCGAGGTCGTCCCGGTGGCGGCGCTGGGTGACCAGCAGGCAGAAGTCGAGCGCGGTGCCGCGCACCGAGTCGGCCGCGTCCACCGGCCCCCACTCCCACAACTCACCGGAAGGAGAAGTCAGTTCGACCCGAACCGGGTCGGAGGGCACCGGCAGGCCGTGCAGGGCGAAGGCGAACCCCAGGGTCCGGACGCCGAGATGCGCCACGTGCCGGAGCCGGTCCGTCGGCGCCACGGTGGCGCCGAGCGCGTCCGCGACGTCCTGGCCGTGTGCCCAGGTCTCCATCAACCGCGCGGTGGCCATCGAGACGGCCTTCATCGGCGGCCCGAACCAGGGCAGCCGGCGGTCCTCGGCGGCGGCCGCGGCCAGCTCGGCCGCCAGCTCAGCCCGGCCGGTCCGCCAGCGGGCCAGCAGGGCGGCCGGGGCCTCGCCGACCCCCTCGGCGGCACCGGCGTCCACCGGGTCGACGCCGGCCCGGTAGAGCTCCGCCACCTCGGCCGCGAACCGGTCGCCGTCCCGGCAGGAGAGCAGCGACCACCGGTCCGTCCAGGCCAGGTGGGCGATCTGGTGCGCGACCGTCCAGCCCTCGGCCGGGGTCGGGGCGGCCAGGCCGGCCGGGTCCAGTTCCGCGACCAGCGCGTCGAGTGCGGCGCTCTCGTCGCGGAGGTCGTCCAACAGGGCGGTGGCGTCGACCATGCGGGTCACTCCTCGGGTGCGGAAAGTGCGGAAGATGCGGAAGGTGCGGAAGGTCAGTTGACGGACTTGGACCGGCCGGCCCAGTAGGGCTCGCGCAGCCGGAACTTCTGCAGCTTCCCGGTGGTGGTCCGGGGCAGCGTGGTGCGGAACTCCACCGAGGTGGGCGCCTTGTAGCCCGCCAGCCGCTCCTTGCAGTGCGCGATCAGCTGCGCGGTCAGTTCCGACGCGTCGTCGCCGACTCCCTCCCGCAGCACCACCAGCGCCTTGACCGTCTCGCCCCACTTCTGGTCCGGCACCCCGATCACCGCGACCTCGGCCACCGCCGGGTGCGCGTACAGGCAGTCCTCCACCTCGATCGAGGAGACGTTCTCCCCGCCGCTGATGATGACGTCCTTCTTCCGGTCGGAGATGCTCAGGTAGCCGTCGTGCAGCTCCCCGCCGTCGCCGGTGTGGAACCAGCCGTCGCGCAGGGCCGCCGCCGTCTCGGCGGGCTGCTCCCAGTAGCCGGTCAGCACGGTGTTGGAGCGGATCAGCACCTCGCCCTCCGGGTCGACCCGCAGCTCGGTGCCGATCGCCGGTGCGCCCTGCCGCACCAGCCGCTCGGCCCGCTCGGCGGGCGGCAGCCCGTCCCACTCGGCCCGGGTGCGGTTCACCGTGGCGATCGGGGAGGTCTCGGTCAGGCCGTACAACTGCATGAACTCCCAGCCGAGTTCGGCCTCGACCCGCTGCACCACCGAGGTGGGCGGCGGCGCCCCGGCCACGATCATCCGGACCCGGTCCCGCCCGGGCACCGGACCGTCCCAGTCGGCGGCCGCTTCCAGCACGGCGGTCACCACGGCCGGGGCGCCGCACAGGAAGGTGACGCCGTACCGGTCGATCCGGCGGAGGATCTCGGCGCCGTCCACCTTGCGCAGCACGATGTGCTGCGCGCCGAGCCCGGTGAGGGCGAACGGCAGCCCCCAGCCGTTGGCGTGGAACATCGGCAGTGTGTGCAGGTAGACGTCCCGGTCACTGGCGCCGAAGTGCAGGCCCATCAGCACCGCGTTCAGCCAGAGGTTGCGGTGGGTGAGCTGAACGCCCTTGGGGCGGGCGGTGGTTCCGCTGGTGTAGTTGATCGTCGCGGTGTCCGACTCCTCGACCGGGTGCTCGACCGGGGCGTGGTCGAAGTCGTACAGCAGCGCGTCGCTCTCGGCGCCGAGCACGAAGCGGTGCCGCACCGGCACCCCGGCCAGCGCCTGGTCCAGCTCCGGATCGACCAACAGGACGGTGGCGCCGCTCTGTTCGACGATGTACGCGACCTCCTCGGCCTTCAGCCGGAAGTTGACCGGCACCAGCACCCGGCCGTAGCCGCTCACCCCGTACAGCGCGGTCATCAGCCGGGCCGAGTTGTGCGAGACGATCGCCACCCGCTCGCCCGGGCCGACGCCCAGCCGGTCCAGCCCGGCCGCCTGTGCCCGGGCCAGCGCGGCCATCCGGCGGTAGCTCAGATCGCCCCAGGAGAGCGCGGGTTGGGCGGGTTCGTCGACCAGGCCGATCCGGTCGCCGTAGACCGTCTCGGCCCGGCGAAGGAAGTCCAGCACGGTGAGTGGAGTCTGCATACGGTCACTCTGCCCGTCCGGTGCCGCCGGGAACAGAGTGCGTTACCCGGACGGGTGGGCAACGGATCGGCGTGCCGGGGGGCCCTTGGTCCCCCGGGGCCGGGACCTGCGCCACTCGACCGGGGGACCTGGGCCGATGGTTCCGGGGCCGGTACCCGGGCTGCAATGGAGGGTGTCGGCCCGGTTCGGGCCCGGAAGGCGGTCGTGATGGCGGAAGCGGAAGAGGTGCGCGGGTTCTGCACCCTGTGCAAGTCCCGGTGCGGCGCCGTCTACACCGTGGAGCGCGGGCGGATCACCGCCGTCCGGCCGGACGGCGACCACCCCACGGGGGCCGCGATGTGCCCCAAGGGGCGGGCCGCGGCGGAGATCGCGCACAGCACCCGCCGCCTGACCACGCCGCTGCGGCGCACCAACCCCAAGTCCGACCCCGATCCGGGCTGGCAGCCGATCGGCTGGGACGAGGCGCTGGACGAGATCGCCGCCGTGCTGCGCCGGATCGCGGCCGAGAGCGGCCCCGAGGCGGTCGCCTTCGCGGTCGCCACGCCCAGCGGCACCGCCGTCTCGGACGCCACCGAGTGGATCGAGCGGTTCGTCCGCAGCTTCGGCAGCCCGAACACGCTCTACAGCGCGGAGATCTGCAACTGGCACAAGGACGTCGCCCACGGCTTCACCTTCGGCGGCCCGCTGCCGCCGCCCGACTACCCGAACGCCGGCCTGGTGCTGCTCTGGGGCTTCAACCCGGCGAAGACCTGGCTGGCCCAGTCGGCCGCGCTCTCGGCCGCCCGGGCCGGGGGCACGCGCCTGGCGGTGGTCGACCCCCGGCGGTCCACCAGTGCCCTGTCCGCCGACCACTGGCTCCGGGTCCGGCCCGGCACCGACGCTGCGCTCGCCCTGGGGCTGGCGCACCTGCTGATCGAACGCGGCGCCCACGACCAGGACTTCGTCCGGTCCTGGAGCAACGGCCCGCTGCTGGTGCGCTGCGACGACGGGCGGTTCCTGCGCGCGGCGGAACTGCCCGCCGGTGGCGAGGGGTTCGTGGTCTGGGACGAGGAGGCGGGCGGGCCCGAGGGCTACGACACCCGGTACGCGGCTGCCCGGCCCGAGCGCTTCGCCCTGGCCGGGGTGCGGCAGGTGCCGACCCGGGCGGGGACGGTCGCGTGCGTACCGGCCTTCCAGCGGTACGCCGAGGCGTGTGCCCAGTGGCCGGTGGACCGGGTGGCGGCCACCACCTGGATCCCGGAGCGCGAGATCCGGGCCCTGGCCGAGGAGATCGCCTCGGCCGGTCCGGTGGCGTACTACGGCTGGACCGGCGTGGGCCAGCACGCGAACGCCTCGCAGACCGAGCGCGCGCTCGCCACCCTGTCGGCGCTGACCGGCTGCTACGACGCCCCGGGCGGCAACGTCGTGGTGCCGCCGCCGCCCTACCGCGCGGCGAACGGTCCCGACCAGTTCCCGCCCGGGCAGCTGGCCAAGGCGCTGGGCCGCGACCGGCATCCGCTCGGCCCGCAGGCGAGCGGGTACGTGAACGCGGGCGACCTGTGCCGCGCGATCGAGGAGCACGAGCCGTACCCGGTCCGGGCCCTGATCGGGTTCGGCGCCAACGCCGTGGTGGCGCAACCCGGTTCGGACCGGATGGCCCGGGCGCTGCGCGGCCTGGAGTTCCAGGTCCACCTGGACCTGTTCCACAACCCGACCAGCGCCAGCGCCGACATCGTGCTGCCGGTGAACAGCCCCTGGGAGCGCGAGGCGCTGCGGTTCGGCTTCGAGGCCGACCACCGGGCCCAGCAGCAGGTCCAGTTGAGGCCGCGCGTGGTCGAGCCGCAGGCCGGGTCGCGCTCCGACACCGAGATCGTCTTCGACCTCGCCGTGCGGCTCGGACTGGGCGGGCTGTTCTTCGACGGCGACATCGAGGCGGCCTGGAACTGGCAGCTGGAGCCGCTCGGACTGACGGCGGCCCGACTCCGGGAGTGCCCGGGCGGAGTGCGGATCCCGAGCGAGCAGCGCCACCGCAAGTACGCCGACCGGGCCGGGGACGGCACCGTCGCGGGCTTCCGGACCCCCACCCGCCGGGTCGAGTTCTACTCGGAGCGGCTGGCCGGGCACGGCTACCCGCCCGTGCCCGAACACCGCGACCCGGCCCCCACCGACGCGGAGTTCCCGCTGGTGCTGACCGGCGCCAAGCACGGCCACTTCGTCCACAGCCAGCACCGCGCCGTCAGCTCGCTCCGCCGCCGCTCGCCCGACTCCGTGCTCGACCTGCACCCGCAGACGGCAGCCGCCCGGGGCATCGCCGAGGGGCAGTGGGCCGAGCTCGCCACCCGCCGGGGCAGCGTCCGGCTGCGGGCCCGGCTGGACACCTCGCTGCACCCCGGGGTGGTGGTCGCCGAGTACGGCTGGTGGCAGGAGGCCCCGGACCTGGCCCTGCCCGGCGCCGACCCGCTGGACGGCAGCGGCTCCAACGTGAACCTGCTGGTCGACAGCAGCGTCCACGACCCGCTCAGCGGCTCCGTCCCGCTGCGCTCCTCGGTCTGCGAGGTCCGGCCCGCCGCCGACGCCGCCGGATGGAGCGGGCTGCGCGCCTTCACCGTCACCGGGAGCAGCACCGAGGACTGCGGCACCGGCGTCCGCGCCCTGACCCTGGAGCCGGTCGACGGCGGCCCGCTGCCGGACTTCCGGCCCGGCCAGCACCTGACCGTGCACCGCGAGGACGCGGACGGCACGCCCTCGGGCGCCGGCCGCAGCTACTCGCTCACCGGCCCTGCGGTCGAGGCCGGCCGCCGGGCCTACCGGCTGGCGGTCCGCCAGGTGCCGACCGGCGTGTTCTCCAGCTACGTGCACCAGCGGCTGCGGATCGGGGACCGGCTCCAACTGACGGCGCCCGGCGGCGTGTTCGCCATCCCCACCGACACCGACCGGCCGGTGGTCCTGCTGGCCGGCGGGATCGGGATCACCCCGTTCCTCGGCTATCTGGAGACCCTGGCCGCCACCGGCGGGACGGTGCCGCGGGTGGTGCTGCACTACGGCAACCGCAACGCCGCGGACCACCCCTTCCGGGCCCGGATCGCCGAGTTGGCGGCGCGGATCCCGGTGCTGACCGTGGTCGACCACTACACGGCGCCGGAGGCCCCGGGCGAGCCCGGCGGTGCCGGAGTGCGCCGGGGCAGGATCACCGCCGGCGACCTCGACCCCGAACTCCTCGACCAGCGGGCCCGGTTCTACCTCTGCGGCCCCGAGCCGATGCTGAACGCGCTCACCGAGGGGCTGCTCGCGCTCGGCGTACCCCGGTTCGAGATCTTCGGCGAGCAGTTCCGGGCCGCCCGGCGCGAGGTGGCGATCCCGGCGGACGCCGAGTTCACCGTCCGCTTCGCCCGCACCGGCCGGGAGCTGACCTGGCGCGGCACCGACGGCTCCCTGCTCGACCTCGGCACCGCCGCCGGGGTCCGGATGGCCAGCGGCTGCCGGCTCGGCCAGTGCGAGAGCTGCGTCTGCACGGTCCTGTCGGGCGAGGTCGCCCACCTGGTCACGCCCTCGGCCGACCTGGCCCCCACGGACGCTCTGACCTGCCAGTCCGTCCCCGTCACCGACCTGGTCCTGGACGCCTGAACCGGGCGCCTCCTAGCCCGCCCGGGGGAAGAACTGCTCCCGGACGGGTGACGGGCCGCCACCCGCCTCATGGGTCCGTCGTGTGCTGCCGATCCTTCAGAAGTCTCGTACCAACTTGGAGGATTCATGCGTACGACCCTTGGCAAGATCACCGCTGCCGTCGCCATCTCCGGCTGTGTGCTCCTGATCGGTGCCGGTACCGCCTCGGCGCACTCCTGCCACCACAAGCACGGCTCGGCGTCGATCGGCGGCAACACCGTGACGCACGGGGACGGCGACGGGTTCGCGGTCGGCGGCGACGTGGACGCGGCGGGCGACGCCCTGGCGGTCGGCGGCGACGCGGCGGCCGGCGGTGCGGCCGGTGCCGTCGGCGGCGACGCGTGGGGCGGCGACTACGCGGGCGCGGTCGGCGGGGACGCCAAGGCGACCGGCCCGGCGGCGGCGGTGGGCGGCGACGCCGAGTCGCTCTGTGACGACGCCTTCGCGGTCGGCGGCGACGCGATCGGCTACTGATCCACCGTCAGCAGGGCCGACCGCAGCGTGCGGTCGGCCCTGCTGTCGTGCGGTGGGTCAGGGCTGTCGGACGGTGGCTCAGGTGGCCGACCCGGCGGCGGCGCCGGTCTTCAGGTCGGCACCCCAGCGGTCCAGCTCGGCCTGCAGGTCGAGCGAGCGGAGCTGCGCCTTCTCCTCGCCGGTCGGCCACTGCTCGCGCGGCACGCGCCACATCACCTCGAACTCGATCCCGTCCGGGTCCTTGGCGTAGAGCGACTTCGACACCCCGTGGTTGGTGGCACCGACCAGGGCGTTGTCGGCCGTGAGCTTGCGGCCGATCTCGGCCAGCTCGCCGAGCGTGCCCACCTCCCAGGCCAGGTGGTAGAGGCCGACGCTGCCGCGCGGCGGGGCGGGCGCGTCGGCGCCGACCGAGAACAGGCCGAGGTCGTGGTCGTTCAGGGTCTCCTGGGCGCTGAGGAAGGCGGCGCGGCCGGGGATCTCCACGTCGACCTTGAAACCGAAGGTGTCGGTGTAGAAGGCGACGGACCTGGCCACGTCGCGGACGTAGAGAACGGCGTGGTTGAGACGGCGAACGGGCATGGCGCTTCCTCGTCTGTGGTGCCTTGGTTCAAATTTGAACTGTGTCTGCCATGGTACGCCTTGGTTCGAATTTGAACAACTGGGTACCATGGGTGCCATGGACGAGCCCAGGTGGTTGGACGAGCACGAGATGGCGGCATGGCGGGGCTTCGTGGCCGCCAGCAATCTGATCGCCCGCCGCCTGGAACAGCAGCTCAAGGAGAGCGCCGGGCTCTCCCACACCCAGTACGAGATCCTGGTGCAGCTCTCCGCCGCACCGGACGGATCGCTCCGGATGACCGACCTGGCCGACCGGCTGGTCACCTCCAAGAGCGGCCTCACCTACCAGGTCACCCAGCTGGAGAAGGCCGGGCTGGTCGGCAGACGCTCCTGTCCGAGCGACATCCGCGGCGTCTTCGCCGAACTCACCGACCTCGGCTGGCGGGTCCTGCGCGAGGCCGCCCCCGGCCACGTCGCCACCGTCCGCGAGGTCCTGATCGACGTCCTCACCCCCGAGCAGCTCGCCGTCCTGGCCGAGAGCCTGGGCACCGTCAGCGACCGGCTGCGCGCCGCCGACCGCTGAATCACACCGGCGGCGGCCCGCTGATCACGCCGCCAGCGGCCCGCAGAGCAGCGCCGCCCTGAGGTCGAGGCGGTCCTCCAGCCGGGAGAGGCTGCGGCCGGTGAGGTCCTCGATCCGGCGGATCCGGTAGTGGACCGTGTTCACATGGACGTGCAGCGCCTCGGCGGTGCGCGACCAGGACGCGTCGTGGTCGAGGAAGCAGCGCAGGGTGTCGAGCAGCGAGACGCTGTGCTCCCGGTCGTGGTCGGCCAGCGGCGCGAGCAGCCGGTCCTGGAAGGCCGAGGTGACCTCGGCCGGGACGCCCCGGAGCAGCGCGGCCAGCGAGCCGAGTTCGGCACTGCTGCCGACGCCGGCCTCGCCGCCCGCCTCCAGCGCGAACGCCGCCTGCACCAGTGCGCCGCGCAGCCGCTCCGGCAGCGCGGCGGCGGCCGGGCCGACCCCGAACCGCAGCGGCCGACGGTCCGTCAGCACCTCGCGCAGGCGGGGCGCGGCCGCGCGCAGCCGGGCGGCGACGGCGGCGGGCTCCGCCGCCACCAGGGCCACCGCGCCGCCCGCCCCGTCGGCGGCCACCGCGAACGGGACGCCCTCCAGCGCATCGGCCAGCGCCCCGACGGCCGGACCGTCGCCGCAGCAGGCGCGGACCGGGACCAGCTGCGTCCCGACCGGCAGACCCGCGGCGGCGAGGGAGTCGGACAGGTCGGCGCCGTCCTGTCCGAGCCGGGCCAGCAGCTCCGCGGCCCGGTACTGCCGGTCCTCCGCCGCCACCCGCGCCGCCACCGCGAGCGGTGCCAGCAGATCGGCCAGGCCGTGCAGCAGGGCGGGCGAGGCCCCGGCGGCGTGCGGCTGGAGCAGCCAGCCGTCGAACGGGCAGTCACCCGGGCCGCCGATCGGCACCGGGCTGCCGACCGGGGCCCCCGGCGCGTCGGTGGAGCAGGCCAGCGGCCGGCCGCCGGTGGTGCGGATCGAGCAGTCGGGCAGGCCGAGCCGGGTCACCGCGTGCGCCAGCACCTCGTCCAGCGGGGCCCCGGCGGGCAGCGGTGCGAGCAGCGCGAGCAGTTCGCGCCGGACGGTCTCCGGGATGGCCGCAACGCCGGGCCTGCCGGCCTGGAGGTCGCCCCACAGCCGCAGGTAGACCCGGTCGGTGACGGCGCGGAAGCTGGTGGCGGCGGGGACCGAGAGCAGCGGGATGCCGTGCAGGCGGCAGGCGGCCACCAGGCTCTCGGGCACCGCGCCGTGCGTCCCCTCGCCCGCGAGCAGGGCCGCCACCCCGGCACTGCGCAGGGCGGTGGCGAACCGCAGCGCCGCCGAGGCGTCGTCCGGCCGCCACCAGACCAGTCCGCTGAGCACCAGCTCACCGGCCTGCAGATAGCGGGCCGGGTCGCGCAGGTCGGTGGAGGTGACCCCGGTGACCTGACGGTCCAGCAGCTCGGCCGTGCCCCAGGCCAGCTCGATGTGCAGGTCCTCCAGCGTCAGCAGATCCCCGACGATCATGTCTCGCTCCTTGTGCTCCGCGCCGGTCCTGCTCCTGGCGAAAGCGAGGGCAAGGTGCGCAGAGGCATCGTAAATGCAAGAGCGGAATGGTCCGAGCGGTCTTGTCGGATCACCCAGGACGGGGCCCCCGCTGCGGTGGTGAACACGGGTGGTCCGACCAGTTGCGCAGTGGTCGACGGCCGACGGCGCGGGTTCTGGCATCCTGTGCCGGGTGTCGAAGAAGCAGAAGCGCGCCGCGACCCTCGCCGAAGTGGTGGCGGCGCTGCCGTCGCCGGAAGTGGAGGAGCGGGGCGGCCCGTACGCCGCCCCGCCCGTGGCGGCCCGCGGCTTCACCGACGCCGACGGCTGCCACTGGCGACTCGCCCGCGGGCCGCTGGATCCTCGTCGGGCCAAGCGGCTCGCGGTCGGTGCCGACGTGATGTCAATGGGCCGCTACTACGACGACGAAGCCGAGTGGTGGCTGCCGCGCTTCCTGCCGGAGGCCGAGCGTCCGGCCGCCTGGCTGGAGGCCCGGGCCCGGTTCGGCGCCGCCGAACTGCCGGTCCACGAAGCGTACGAGTTCACTGCGGACGACGGCCGCGTGCTCCTCTTCATCGAGACGTACTGCTGAGCGCGCGTCCCGCCGCGGCTCCCGCCCGATCCGGTCCGGGCGGTCGGTCGCGATCGCCCGCCGAAGGGCATTGCATCTGCGGCCAGTGAAGGCATCAATCCATAGCAGATGCAGGTGAATATCGGCAGTCGAGGTGATATCTGCGAACCTTCGGGGTACCACCTTCCCGGGTCGCAGGGTGCGGCCCGGGACGAGGTCGCCGATGAGACGCTCCGCCGCCGTACTGTTCCACGGAGAGCTGGAGGCGCCGGTCGAACTGACGGTGGCCCAGCTCCGTGAACTCCCCTCGCACTCCGTCCGGGTCGGCTTCGACTGCCTTGGCAGCGGACGGCAGGAGCACTCCTTCGAGGGCCCCCGGCTCTGGGACGTGCTCCGCTCGACCGGGCCGCAGGTGGACCTGACCGGCCGAAAGCAGCGGCTGCGCCACCTGCTCACGGTCACCGGCGCGGACGGCCACCTCGCGGTGGTCTCCTGGGCCGAGATCGACCCGGACTTCGGCGGCCAGTCCATCCTGCTCGCCACCAGCATCGACGGGACGCCGCTGGACGGGCCTGGGCCGCAGCTGGTGGTGCCCGCCGACGCCTGCGGCGCGCGGTACATCAGCGGGATCACCGCGGTCTGGCTCGGGGCGGTGACCTGCCCGGTCGGCGGAGCGGCGGCCGGTGAGGTGGCGGTCGGCGGGTGACGGTCAGTGGGTGACGGCCGCCCGGACGGCGGGCAGGATGCCGGCCCGGATGCACAGCACGTCCGGCAGGTGCGAGGTGAGCAGCCGCCAGCTGTCCCCGCCGTCGGCGGAGCCGTAGACCTCGCCGTTGCGGTTGCCGAAGTAGACGCCGGCCGGGGTGCCGTCGTCGGTGCAGAGCGCGTCGCGCAGCACCACGCCGTAGTGGTCCGTCTCGGGCAGGCCCGCGCTCAGCGGCTGCCAGCTCCCGCCCGCGTCGGTGGTGCGGAAGATCCGGCAGCGGCGGTCGACCGGGAGCCGGGCGTAGTCGGCGTCGAGCGGGAACAGGTACGCGGTGCCGGACTCCCGGGGGTGGGTGGCCAGGCCGAAGCCGAAGGTGGCCGGGAGGTCGGCGCCGATGTCGGTCCAGTGCCCGCCGCCGTCGTCGCTGCGGTAGACCCCGCCGTGGTTCTGCAGGTAGAGCCGGTCGGGGTCGGCCGGGTCGGCGGCGATCTTGTGCACGCACTGGCCGAACTCCGGGTACTCGTCCGGCAGGAAGGTGGCCCGGATGCCGGTGTTGGCGGGGTGCCACTGCTGCCCGCCGTCCTTGGTCCGGTAGACCCCGCCGGTGGAGACCGCGACGGTGACGGCCGCCGGGTCCCGGGGGTCGGTCAGGATGGTGTGCAGGCCCTGGCCGCCGAACCCCTCGGCCCAGTCGGCCCGTTGGGGGTGGGACCAGAGCGACTCGTCCAGGGCGAAGCTCTCGCCGCCGTCGGTGGAGCGGAACAGCGCGGCGGGCTGGGTGCCCGCGTACACCACGCCGGGGGCCTCCTCGCCCGCCGGATGCAGTTGCCAGACCCGCTCCAGCGAGGTGCCGGTGTGCTCGGGGAAGCGGACGGCCGGGCGGGCCGGCTCCTGCCAGGAGGCGCCGAGGTCGTCGGACCACCAGACGGACGGGCCCCAGTGGCTGCTGTCCGCGCCGACCAGGATCCGGGAGCGCCCGCCCCGGCGGTCGACGGCGACCGAGTAGATCGCGTTCATCGCGAAGTGCGGTCCGGTGAACTCCCAGTCGGCCCGGTCGGTGCTGCGGCCCAGGAACAGGCCCTTCTGCGTCCCGACGGCCAGCAGTGTCTCGGTCATGGCGTACCCCTGTAGGTGGCGGACGGCCCCCGCGGGCCAGTCTGCTCCGGCGGCTGGGGGCACGCACGGCAGCACGCCGGGAATGAGGTCGGGACCGATGTAGTTGATGGTTCAACAAGAGCGGGAAGACCGAGAGAGAAGGGCTCGAACGATGGCCTCCACGATCGACATCCGCCGCGCGGGCGACCGGTTCCACACCAGGGCGGGGTGGCTGGAGTCGCAGCACTCCTTCTCCTTCTCCCGGCACTGGGACCCGGACAACACCCACTTCGGCCTGCTGCTGGTCTCCAACGACGACGTGATCGCCCCCGGCACCGGCTTCGACACCCACCCGCACCGGGACATGGAGATCATCACCTGGGTGCTCGACGGCGGCCTGGTGCACCAGGACTCCGAGGGCAACAACGGCGTCATCTACCCCGGCCTGGCCCAGCGGATGAGCGCCGGCGCGGGCATCCTGCACAGCGAGAAGAACGACTCCTGGACCCTCACCGGCGGGCCCGAGCACCGCGACCCGGTCCGGCTGATCCAGATGTGGGTGGTCCCGGACGCGGCCGGCATCGCCCCCGGCTACGAGCAGCTCGACATCAACGACCAACTGGACCGCGGTGGTTGGACCGCCCTGGCGTCGGGTATGCGCAAGCACGCCGACCAGCGCGCGATCGGCATCCGCCAGCAGCACGCCGCCCTGCACGTGGCCCGGCTGCGCCCGTCCGAGACGCTCGACACCGTCACCGCCCCGTTCGCCCACCTCTACGTCGCCCGCGGCGAACTCGCCCTGGAGGGCGCGGGTCTGCTGCACGAGGGCGACGCCGCCCGGATCGGCGCGGCGGAGGGCCAGCGGATCACGGCGGGCCCGCTGGGCGCGGAGGTCCTGCTCTGGGAGATGAACGCGGCCGTCAACCTCGGCTGACCGGAGCCCCGGTGTTCCTGCTGCCGATCCAGCCCAGCAGCAGGAACGCGAGGGCCGCCAACGGCCGCCGTGATCACTCAGCCGAAGGACCATGGACGGTGCGGTGCCCCGCGGGCTGTGCCTGGTCAGCCGTCAGCCGCGGAGCTGTTCCAGCAGGCGGAGCCAGACCTCGCTGACGGTCGGGTAGGCCGGGACGGCGTGCCAGAGCCGGGGGATCGGGACCTCGCCGACCACGGCGACGGTGGCGGAGTGCAGCAGTTCGGCGACGCCGGGGCCGACGAAGGTGGCGCCGACCACGATGTCCCGGTCGAGGTCGACGACCAGGCGGGCGCGGCCGCGGTAGTCGTCGACGTAGAGGGAGGCGCCGGCCACCTGGCCGAGGTCCTGGTCGACGGTGCGCACCCGCAGACCGGCCCGTTCGGCGTCGGCGAGGCTCAGCCCGACGGCGGCGGCCTCGGGCTCGGTGAAGACCACTTGCGGCGGCCCGGCCGTGTCGGCGGAGGCGGAGTGGACGCCCCAGCGGGCGGTGTCCAGCGGGGTGCCGGCGGCCCGGGCGCCGATCGCGGCGCCCGCGATCCGGGCCTGGTACTTGCCCTGATGGGTCATCAGGGCGCGGTGGTTGACGTCCCCGGCGGCGTACAGCCAGTCGCCCGCCACGCCGCGCACCAGGCAGGAGTCGTCCACCTCGATCCAGGACCCGGGCTCCAGCCCGACCGTCTCCAGACCGAGGTCGTCGGTGCGCGGCACCCGCCCGGTGGCGTACAGCACCTCGTCGGCGGTCACGGTCGAGCCGTCGCCCAGGGTGAGCGTCACCTCCCCGGTGCCGCCGCCGCTGCGGCCGAGCCGGGTGACGTCGGTGCCGAACCGGACGTCGACCCCGGCCGCGCGCAGGCCCGCCGCGACCAGCTCGCCGGCGAACGGCTCCATCCGGTCCAGCACCCCGGAGCCCCGGACCAGCAGGGTGACCTGCGAGCCGAGCGCCTGCCAGGCGGTGGCCATCTCGACCGCGACCACGCCGCCGCCGATCACCGCGAGCCGGCCGGGCACCTTCGCGGCACTGGTGGCGTCCCGGCTGGTCCACGGCCGGGCCTCGGCCAGGCCGGGCACCTGCGGCAGGGCGGCCCGGGTGCCGGTGCAGACGGCGACCGCGTGACGGGCGGTCAGCAGCCGCTCGCCGTCCACCAGCACGGCCTTCTCGCCCGCCAGCCGCCCGTGCCCGCGGACCAGGTCGATGCCGGTCGAGCGGAGCCACTCCACCTGGCTGTCGTCGTGCCAGTGCCAGGTGAACTCGTCCCGGCGGGCCAGCACCGCCGCCGCGTCGAGCTGCCCGGTGACGGCCTGCTTGGCCCCGGGCAGCGCCCGGGCGTGGGCCAGCGCATGGGCGGGCCGCAGCAGCGCCTTGCTCGGCATGCAGGCCCAGTACGAGCACTCGCCGCCGATCAGCTGACTCTCCACCAGGACGGTGCTCAGCCCGGCGGCCTTGGCGCGGTCGGCGAGGTTCTCGCCGGTCGGTCCGCCGCCGAGGACCACCACGTCGTACTGCTCGGGCTTGGGGCTCATCGTTCCCGCTCTCGCTCGACCGGCCGCTACCCGGCCCATCCTGCGCTGCGGCCGTGCGGCCCGCCAGTGCCTCCCCGGCGTGTCGCCGACCTCGACGGTGCCCGCACGGTCCTCCAAGCCGGACCGATCCGCACCTGCCCGCCAAGGCGCGCCGCCGGCGGCCGGTTTCGCCGGGCCGGTGCACCTGGTCACCCCGATCATGGTCGTCACCTCGATGGTGCCGCCGGTGGCCGCGGTACCGGCCTGCCGGCGGGCCGACGGTCCGACCAGGGGAAATCCGGAGGCAGACGGCGGAGGCGGCTGGATAGGGTGCGGCCGTGACCGAGCCGATTTCGAGTCCGGGCGAACCGGACCTCCGCAGCGCTGCCCGCTACCTCTGGTGGCTGGTGGTCCGTCAGCGCAGACGGGTGGTGGCCGGCGCGGGGCTGGGCACGGTCTGGATGGTAGGGCACACCGTGCCGCCGTACCTGCTCTCCCGGGCGATCGACGACCTGAAGGGCGGGCACCAGGGCGCCGTGGCGGGCTGGTCGCTGGCGATGCTCGCGGCGGGCCTGCTGAACGCGGTGATCGGCGCGGCCCGGCACCGCACCATGACGAAGATCCGGATGGACGCCACCTTCCGCTCGATCCGGGTGGTGGTCCGGCAGTCGGTCCGGCTCGGCTCGACGCTGAACCGGCAGGCCGCCACCGGCGAGGTGGTGACCATCGGGGTCACCGACGTGACCCGGATGAGCCAGACCCTGACCTTCACCGGACCGGGGGTCGGCGCGATCGTCGCGTACGTGGTGGTGGCGGTGCTGCTGCTGCGGATCTCGCCGTGGCTGGCCGCGCTGGTGCTGCTCGGCGTACCGCTGCTCGCCCTGCTGGTCGGCCCGCTGCTCGGACGGCTCCAGCAGACCGAGGCCCACTACCGGACGCGGCAGGGGAAGCTGGCGGGACGGTTCGAGGACATGGTCGGCGGACTGCGGGTGCTGAACGGCCTGGGCGGCAAGGACGTCTACGCGGCGCGCTACCGGCACGACTCGCAGCAGCTGCTGACGGACGGTTACCGGGTCGGCGCGGTCGCCAGCTGGATCCAGGCGATCGGCGCCGGGTCGCTGGTGCTCTTCCTGGCCGCCGTCACCTGGGCCGCCGCCCGGATGGCCGCTCAGGGCACCATCACCGTGGGCGAGCTGATCGCGGTGTACGGGTACACGGCGGCGCTCAGCGCCCCGGTCTACTTCCTGATCGAGGGCGGCCAGGACATCAGCCGGGGGCTGGTGGCGGCCCGCCGCACGGTGGCGTTCCTTGCCCTGGAGCCCCGGCCGGACGGCACCGGGGCGCTTGCCCCGGCCGGGCCCGCCGCACTGCGCGACCCGGTCTCCGGGGTCGAGCTGGAGCCGGGGCGCCTCACCGTCCTGGCCTGCGCGCGACCCGAGGCGGCCGCCGCCGTGGTCGACCGGCTGGCCCACTTCGCCGACCCGGGCGGCGAGGCCCCCGATGGCGGGGCCGGGACGGCGCCGACCTGGGGCGCCGTCCGGCTGGACCAGGTCGAGCTGCCGGTGCTGCGCGAACGGGTGCTGATCGCGGACAACGAGGCCGCACTGTTCGCCGGGCCGCTCCGCGAGCTGCTTGCGGGCCGCCGGGAGCGGGACGAGAAGCTGCTGCTGGAGGCGCTCGACGCCGCCGCCGCACTGGACGTGCTGCGCGGTCTGCCGGCCGGTCTCGAGTCGCCGGTGGAGGCCGAGGGGCGCAACCTCTCCGGCGGCCAGCGGCAGCGGCTGCGGCTGGCCCGCGCTCTGGTGGCCGACCCGGAGATCCTGCTCGCGGTCGAGCCGACCTCGGCCGTCGACTCGCACACCGAGGCGGTGATGGCCGCCGGGCTGAAGGCGTTCCGCGCGGGCCGCACCACCCTGGTGGCCAGCACCTCCCCGCTGCTGCTGGCCCGGGCCGACACCGTGCTGCACCTGGAGGACGGCCGGGTGGTCGCCGCCGGACCGCACCGCGAGCTGCTCCGGGACCACCCCGCCTACCGGGCGATGGTCAGCCGCGACGAAGCCCAAGCCGAGGCCGAAGCCGAGGCCGTCCAACCGTCTGTCACCCGGCCGCCCGCCACGCTGCCCGCCCAGCGCCCGACCGAGGAGTCCGTCCGATGACCACCGCAAGCAGTCGGCAGCTCCCGGTGGCCGGCCCGGGCGAGGTGCGGAAGGCCGCGCGCGGCCTGATCCGCCAGGACGTCCGTGGCCTGGTGCTGGTGCTCGGGCTGAACGTGCTGGCGGCGGCCGCCGGACTGGTCGGCCCCTGGCTGCTCGGCCGGATCGTCGACGAGGTGGTCGCGGGCGGGGGCGTGGCCGCGGTGGACCGGCTGGCCCTGGTGGTGGCGGTCTGCGCGGTGCTCCAGCTGCTGCTCACCCGGCAGGCCCGCTACCTGGGCCACCGGATCGGCGAGCGGACCTCCGCCCGGGTCCGGGAGCGGTTCGTCGACCGGGCGCTGGACCTGCCGACGACCGTGGTCGAGCGGGCCGGGGCGGGCGATCTGACGGCCCGTGGCACCACCGACGTCGCGGCGGTCGGCACCATGCTGCGGGACTCCGCGCCGCAGATCTTCACCGCCGGCCTGCAGATCGTCTTCATCCTCGGCGCGATCTTCGTGATCAACCCGCTGCTCGGCGCCGTCTCCGTGCTCGGGCTGTCCGGACTCTGGTTCGGCACCCGCTGGTACCTGCGCCGGGCCCGCGCCGCCTACCTGGTCGAGGGGGAGGCCAACTCCACCGTGGCCGAGGTGCTGGCCGCCACGGCGGCGGGCGCCCGGACGGTCGAGGCGCTCGGGCTGCAGGACCGCCGCCGGGAGGTCGCCGACGCCGCGATCGAGGTCTCCCGCCGGGCCCGGATGCGGACGCTGTTCCTGCGCAGCGTGTTCTTCCCGGTGGTGGACTCCTCCTACATCATCCCGATGGTCGTGGTGCTGCTGGTCGCCGCACCGCTGAACGCCCACGGCGCGGTCGGCCTGGGCGCGGTGGTCGCCACCGTGATGTACCTGCGCCGGCTGGTCGACCCGCTGGACGTGGTGATGATGCAGATCGAGCAGTTGCAGAGCAGCGGCGCCTCGTTCGCCCGGGTGGAGGGGATCGCCGCCGCCCCGGCGGCCCCGGCGACGGGGTCGGTCCGGCCGGCCGGCGACCTGATCGAGCTGACCGGCGTCCGGTACGCCTACGAGGGCGGCGGGGACGTGCTGCACGGCGTGGACCTGACGGTCCGTCCGGGCGAGCGGCTCGCGGTGGTGGGCCCGTCCGGTTCGGGCAAGACCACCCTCAGCCGCCTGCTGGCCGGCATGGACCGCCCGCACACCGGGACGGTGACCGTCGGCGGGGTGCCGGTGGCCGGGCTGGACCCGGAGCAGCTGCGCCGCCAGGTGGTGCTGGTCACCCAGGAGCACCACGTGTTCCTCGGCACCCTGCGCGACAACCTGCGGATCGCCGCCCCCGGGGCCGGGGACGGCGAACTGCAGGCCGCGCTGGACGCCGTCGGCTGGTCGCACCGGCTGCCGGACGGCCTGGACACCGAACTCGGCCCGGCCGGCCACCGCCTCGGCGGGGCCCAGGCGCAGCAGCTCGCGCTGGCCCGGGTGGTGCTGGCCGACCCGCACACGCTGATCCTGGACGAGGCCACCGCCCTGCTCGACCCGACCGCCGCCCGGGCCACCGAGCGGGCGCTGGCCGCCGTACTGGCAGGCCGGACGGTGATCGCGGTGGCCCACCGCCTGCACACCGCCCACGACGCCGACCGGGTCGCCGTGATGGAGGACGGGCGGCTGACCGAGGTGGGCAGCCACGACGAGCTGGTGGCCAACGACGGTCCGTACGCGGCGCTGTGGCGCTCCTGGCAGCAGTGACCCAGACGGTGACCGGGGTCAGACGGTGACCGGCTCCGCCTCCGCGGCGGCCCGGTCCTGGCTGACCATCAGCCGCTGCGGGCGGCGGACCAGCAGGTAGCCGAGGCCGGCCAGGGTGACCAGGCCGACACCGAGCAGGGCGGCCCAGACCTGGTACCAAGGGGCGCCGGGCGGCACCAGGATGGCGCGCGGCCAGCAGATGTTGACCACCTCGAAGCCGGTCCAGAGCACCGCGAGCAGGTTGACCGGGGTGCCCCAGCGGCCGAGCGAGACCGCCCCGGCGGGCCGCCAGCTGCCGCGCAGCCTGGCGGTCAGGGCGGCGACGCTGAGCAGGAAGAACGGCAGGAAGGTGGCGGCGCTGCCGAAGGTGATCAGGCTGCCGATCGCGGTGCTCTCCAGGCCGAGCGGCAGCGCCAGTGCGCTGACCAGGGTGGCCGCGACCAGCCCGCCGATCGGGGCCTGGTGCCGGTTGACCTTGCGGACCTGGCGGGAGAACGGGAAGACGCCGTCGCGGGCGAGCGAGTAGAGCCCGCGCGCGGCGCCGCCCTGGGAGGCCATCAGACAGGCGGTGAAGCTGACCAGGACCACCAGTACGAAGGGCTTGGCCGACCAGTCGCCGAAGCCCGCCACCACGGCGGTGGTGACCGGGTCGAGGTCCTCGCCGCTGATCACGGTGGCCGGGTCGGGGTGCGCGAGGACCACCGAGACGGCGTTCAGGATCACCACCACGCCCACGCTCAGCAGCGCCCAGCGCATCGCGCGCGGCACCTGCCGGGCGGCGTCCTTGGTCTCCTCGGCGGTGGAGACGCAGGCGTCGAAGCCGATGAAGGCCCAGCCGCCGACCGCGACCACGGCCAGCAGCGAGCCGAGCCCGCCGGTGCCGGTGACGGCGGAGGCGTCCAGGCTGTCGGTGAGCAGCGCGAAGCCGTGCTGACGGAAGAACAGCAGCAGCGCCAGGCCGACCAGCACCGAGGCGATCGTCTCGGCGACGATCCCGGCCGAGACGAACCAGCGCAGCAGGTTGATCCCGTACGCGTTCACCAGGGCGCAGAACAGCATGAACCCGAACGCCACCAGGACCAGTTGGACCGGTGCGGGGGTGACCCCGAACAGGGCGAAGAACCAGGGCGCGGCCAGGTAGGCGACGGTGGTGTTGGCGAACATCACGGCGAACTGCCAGAGCCAGCCGCTCATCCAGGCGAAGCCGGGGCCGACCAGGCGCCGGGCCCACTGGTAGGCGCCACCGGCCAGCGGCCACTGCGAGGCGAGCTCGGAGTAGACGGCGACCACCAGCAGCTGGCCGAGCAGGCAGATCGGCAGCGCCCAGATCCAGGCACCGCCCTGGATGCTCATGCCGACCTGGGCCACCGCGTACAGGCCGACCACGGGGGACACCACCGCGAAGCCCATCGAGATGTTGCCGAGCACGCCGAGGCTGCGGCGCAGCTCCTGGCGGTAGCCGAGGGCGGCCAGCCGGTCGGCGTCGTCGATCTGGGCTCCTGGCGGGTACTCGGTCATCTGCGATCCACCTTGCCGTCATAAAACTAACTTTGTTAGTCGGGGACGGTAGTCGCTGACCGGGGCGTACGGAAGGGGTCGACATGCGACTGTTATCGGTCGTCGACACATGACAGCGATGGCTGTCACCGAGATCGCCAGGCTGCCGAGTACCGCCGACCCGGTAGGGGCCGGCCCGTCAACGTCGCGTCATGAGCGTGCTCGTCCGCGTCAAGCGCGCATCAGGGAGGTGGCCGCCTCCCCGTCCCACAGGCATAGCGTCAGGGCAGCGCCCGGACCGTCGTGGTCGGCGGCGCTCGTCCTTCCACGAGGAGCAGAGCCATGCTGCAGTGCGAGTACACCGAGGACCCCGAGCCTTCCGAACGCCTTCCGGCCGGACCGCTCTTCGTGCCTGTCCGGCCGGGACCGATGGGCTGTACCGCCCGGTTCTTCCGCACTCCCCTCGGCAGCCGTACGGCCGTCGGGTTCAGCACCGAACAGCTGCTCGTGGCCGCGCTCGGCCCGCAGCAACCCTGGATCAGGCTCGCAGAGCCCGCCCTTCGCGCTCTCGCCGTTCCGACGGGTGTCACCGCCCTCACCGTCGATCCCCAGCTCTCCGCCCCCGCTGTCCTGCCGGGCCCCGAGCGGGAGAACTCCTGGCGTGGCCGGGGCCCGCGGCACATCGGTGCCCTGCGGGTCGCAGGAGCCGCGGCGGTCGCTCCGCGCCTGAACCTCCTGATCGGCTGAGGGGCCGTCATGTCCATCGCGCATGTCGCCCCTGCCGCCCGCGCCGTTCCGCCGGGGGCCGACCTGTCCGTCTGGCCCGCGTCCGCGCGGACCGCCCCCGGCGGGGACATCGTCGTCGGCGGGGTACCGCTGGCCGCGGTGGCCGAGCGCTTCGGCACACCGGTGTACGTCCTGGACGAGGGCGAGGTCCGGGAGCGCTGCCGGACCTACCGCCGTGCCTTCCCCGAGGCAGACGTGGTCTACGCCGCCAAGGCGTTCCTGTGCCGGGCGGTCGCCCAGTGGATCCGGGACGAGGGCCTGGGCCTGGACGTCTGCTCCGCAGGGGAGTTGAGCCTGGCCGCGGCCGCCGGCTTCCCGTCGGAGCGGATCGTGCTGCACGGCAACGCCAAGAGCCCCGAGGATCTTCGGGCCGCGATGGAGCTCGGCGTGGGGCGGATCGTCATCGACAGCAGCTCGGAGATCGCCCGGCTGGCCGCGTTGGTGCCGGCGGGCGCCAGGCAGCAGGTCCTGGTGCGGGTGGTCCCGGGTGTCGCCGCAGGCGGGCACGCGGCAGTCCGCACCGGCACCGACGACCAGAAGTTCGGCCTGTCGGTCACCGACGGGTCGGCGCAGCACGCCGTTGCCCGCGTCCTCGGCCAGCCCCGCCTCGAACTCGTGGGCCTGCACTGCCACATCGGCTCCCAGATCGACACGGTGAAGCCGTACCAGGCGGCGCTGCGCCGGATGGTCGGCCTGATGGCCCGGATCAGGGACCAGTACGGCATCGAACTGCCGCAGCTGGACCTCGGCGGCGGCCACGCCATCGCCTACCGGCCCGGTGAGCACGCCCTCGACCTGCTCACGCTGGCCCACCGGATCCGGGCCGAACTCGCGGACGGCTGCGCCCGGGCGGGGCTGTCCGTACCCCGGCTCACCCTGGAGCCGGGCCGGGCGGTGATCGGGCCCGCCGGCGTGGTGGTCTACCGGGTCCTGTCGGTCAAGCGCACCGGGAAGCACACCTTCGTCGCCATCGACGGCGGCATGAGCGACAACCCCAGGCCCGCCCTCTACGGGGTGCGGTACGCCCCGCGCCTGATCGGCCGTCACTCGACGGCCGAGTCCCGCCAGGTCACGGTGGTGGGGCGGCACTGCGAGGCCGGCGACGTGCTGGCTGCCGACGTGCCACTGCCCGGGGACGTCCACCCGGGCGACCTGCTGGCGGTGCCGGCGGCGGGTGCCTACCACCTGTCGATGGCCTCCGGCTACAACCTGGTCGGCCGCCCACCCGTGGTGGCGGTGGCCGACGGCAGTACCCGCGTGCTGGTCCGACGCGAGTCGCTGGACGACATGACTCGCCGCGACATCGGTCTGTAGCACCGACCGACACCCCTGTGCACGTGCCTTCCGGGCGTCACCCGAGCGCGAGGTCCTGTTGACTGTCGAGAACGTCGTCGGCCTGATCGTGGCCGTCCTGCTGGTCGGCTACCTGGTGCTGGCCGTGAAGTACCCGGATCGCTTCTGACGACCGCCGCAGGCGTCTCCCGCCGGCGTCGGTCCGGGCCTGACCGTCGCCAAGGGCCGTACCGGGGCCGTGGGCGGCGGTGTAGGTTGACGGGCCGTGGCACGAGTGGACCGGGTCGGAGGGCGGTGCCGGGATGGGTGCACAGACGGTGGTGGACTGCGCGCTGTACGAGGACGGGCACCGTCTGCCCGGCCCGGTGGAGCCGGACAAGGTCCTGCGGCAGGTCGACGATGCCCCGGGCCGGTTCGTCTGGATCGGCCTGCACGAGCCGACGGTGGATCAGTTCGCCGACATCGCGGCCTCGTTCGCGCTGCACCCGCTGGCGGCGGAGGACGCGGTGTGCGCGCATCAGCGCCCGAAGCTGGAGCGCTACGGCGACACGCTGTTCCTGGTGCTGAAGACCATCGTGTACGTCGAGCACGACGAGGTGACGGCCACCAGCGAGATCGTCGACACCGGCGAGATCATGGTCTTCGCCGGGCCCGGTTTCGCGATCGTGGTCCGCCACGGCAGCGCCCCGCCCCTGGCCGAGGTCCGGAAGGCGCTCGAGCAGTCGCCCGACCTGCTGGCGCTGGGCCCGACCGCGGTGCTCCACGCGGTGGCCGACCATGTGGTCGACCGGTACCTGGAGGTCGCCGAGGCCTTCGGGCGGGACGTGGACGACCTGGAGACCGTGGTGTTCTCCCCCGAGCGCACCGACGACGCCGGGCGGATCTACCAGCTCAAGCGCGAGCTGATGGAGTTCAAACGTGCTGTGGTGCCGCTCGGACTACCGCTGCAGTCCCTGTCCGAGAAGGCCCTGCCCGAGGTGCCGGCCAAGATCGCGGCCTATCTCCGCGATGTCGCCGACCACCACACCCAGGCCACCGAGCGGATCCTGGCCTTCGACGAGCTGGTCACCAGCATGCTCGGGGCGAGCATGGCCCGGATGTCGCTCCAGCAGAACACCGACATGCGCAGGATCAGCGCCGGCGCCGCCCTGGTCGCCGTACCCACCATGGTGGTCGGCATCTACGGCATGAACTTCGACCACATGCCCGAACTGACCTGGACCTACGGCTACCCGGCCGTGCTGCTGGGCATCGCCGTCGTCTGCACGTTCGTCTTCAGGGCGTTCCGCCGCAACAAGTGGCTCTAGCGCTCTGATCGGCAGTGGCCACCGGGCTGGCGACGGCTCTGTCGGACGGCTTCGAAGCGGCCCGCGACGCAGACCCGGCAGCGGCAGGGCCGCCCAGGGCTCGCCACACCGTGTTGTCGAGCGGGCTGTCGGCGAGCCGCCGGGCGACGGCGGCGAGCAGCGCGAGGGCGGAGCCGCGACTCCGGGAGGAGGACGTCGGCGACGGGGCGCGCAGGACTCCGAGAAATGTCACGTGGACACCGCTTTCATGAGGCGCCGTCAGACCGGCACCGAGAACGGAGCCGGCCCAGGAGGGCCGGCGGCACCGCCCGGATCGTCGACGTCCCACACCTGAGACCATCCGCTGCTCCAGGAGAGACCGGCATGGGGTGTGACGGTGCGGGGTGAGGGTCCGTCAGTTCGTGTTTCCGGCGTCCGCCATGCCGCGGGGGACGGCGGTGTTGCGGTCTCCGGCCAGGAAGGGCAGCGGACCGCCGTTCCGGTTCGGCAGTGCCAGGTGCTCCAGCAGCCGCGACGGCGAGGCGACGACCACGCGGCACCGGGCGTGGGCCTTGCAGTGGCGGGTGACCGACCCGTGCAGTACGTGCTGCAACCGCCGGTGCCCGCCCGCGCCGACGACCAGCAGGTCGTCGGGCCGGTCGGCGGCGGCCACCAGGGCGGGCCCGGCGTCACCGCGTACGACCACGGGGTGGATGCGGATGCCTTCCGGGTAGCCGGCGAAGGTCTGCTCGAAGGCGGTGTCCATGCGCCGGGAGGCGGCGTGCTCCAACTCGGAGAGCGGGCGGAGCCCGTCGCTCTGCGACGGCTCCCAGGCAACGAGCGGGACGAGCAGCGCGTTGCGCTCGCGCGCCTCGTCGACCGCGCGGTACAGGGCGGCGAGTCCGCTGAGCGTCCCGCTGACCCCGACGATGACTCGAGTGCCCCGGTCCATGGCGTTTCCTCTTCTTCCGGCAGGTTGGAACACCTCCATTGCACCTCCGGGGCTGGTCGCAGCCGTATGCGTTGATGCACGGATGACGCCGGGGGCAGTCATTTTCACGGGTTCTTGATGCCGCCGGGCCGGCCTCAGCGGCAAGCCGCTCGGCGGACTGGTGCTGCCGTTCCTCGGCATCAGAATCGTCGACCTCGTCGTGCAGTTCGTCCCGGGCCCGTGACCTGTCAGGGAAGCGTTGGGAATCCGTACCCCGCCGTCAGGGAAGCGTCAGCGGCCGGCCGCCGCGGCCGTACGTGGGCTTGGCTGGAGCGACCAACCGAGCGAACAGGGACGGACATGACGGACGGACAGGGCATCGACCAGCAACGGGCAGGCCGGATCGTGGTCGGCGTCAGCGGGACGCTCGGCAGCCTGGCTGCCCTGCACCGGGCGGTGGCCGAGGCCCGCCGGACCGACCGCGAGGTGCTGGCCGTGCTCGCCTGGCTCCCGCAGGGCGGCGAGCACGGCTACCGTCTCGCCCCCTGCCCGCCGCTGCTGGCGGCCTGGCGCGACTGCGCCGAAGCCCGGCTGACCGAGGCCCTCGACGCCGCCTTCGGCGGGGCGCACGCCGACGCGCGGCTGACCGCGTACGTCGTACGCGGCGACACCGGCCCGGTCCTGGTGGGCACCGCCGACCGCCCCGACGACCTGCTGGTGATCGGGGCCGGCAGCGGCAGCTGGCTCCGGCGCGGGCTCCAGCCCTCGGTGACGGCGTACTGCGTCAAACGCGCCGCCTGCCCGACGCTGGTGGTGCCCAAGCCCGTCCTCCAGCAGGAGCTGGAGACCCTGCACCGCCGCAACCCCTGGCACCTGCCGACCGCCCCGGCCTCGATCAACTGACCAGGGAGCAGCAGGACATGAGACTTCACCACGCCCGACCAGGCCGACGGTCCTTCCGCCTGGTGGCACAGCGCCTGCTAGCCGCTCTCGCCCTCGCCGGCTCCGCTACCCTGCTGCCGGCGCTGAGACCGACGCGGCATTTCCCCGCCCGGCCCCGGTACCTGGGCACCGAGGAAGTATCAGAACCGGCACCGGCCCGGGTCGGCGAGCAGCCCTGGTGACATCCACCGCTGGGAGTCGCACGACGCCAGGCTGTAACGTGACCGGGTCGGCGATCGGGCGAAGGGGGCGGGGCCATGGGGCGACCCAGCAGGGCGCTGCTGAGCAGGGAGATCATCGCCAGGGCGGCACTGGCCGTGGTGGACGAGACCGGCCCGGACGGCCTCACCATGCGGGCGCTGGCCGACCGGCTCGGGGTCAAGGCCGCCTCGCTCTACAACCACGTGGCCGGCAAGGACGAGCTGCTCGACTCGCTCGCCGAGCTGGTCAACGCCGAGATCGACCTGGCCCCGCTGGCCGGTCCGCACTGGCGCGAGGGCGTGGCCGCGTACGCCCGGGGCTACCGGGCGGTCTTCCTCCGGCACCCCAACACCATCGCCCTGCTGGCCCGGCGCCGGGTCGAGGCCGACCGCCAGCTCCTCGGCTACGAAGCCCTGCTGGCCGCCCTCGGCCGGGCCGGGCTGGCACCGGCCGACGCGGCGGAGGCGGCCGCCGCGCTCGACTACCTGGTGCTCGGCTCCGCGCTGGAGACCTTCACGGCCGGCTTCGCCCGCCCCGCCGACGACTACCTGCCCGGCTACCCGGCCCTGGCCGGGGCGCTGACCGCCTCGGCCGCGCGGGGGAGCGGGCTGGACGAGCGCGGCTTCGAACTGGCACTGCGGCTGCTGCTGGACGGCCTGGCCGCCGCGCGGAGCTGAGCCCGGCCCCGGGAACGCAGGAGGGCGGGCCCGGTCTCGTCCCCGGGCCCGCCCACGCTCCTGTGCTGCCATCGAGGCTACGCCTCGGTGCCGGCCTTCTCCGCCGCGACCTTGGCCCGGACCTCGTCCATGTCCAGCTCACGGGCCTTGCCGATCAGGTCCTCCAGCACCGGCGCGGGCAGGGCGCCCGCCTGGGAGAAGACCAGCGTGCCGTCGCGGATGATCGCCAGGGTCGGGATCGACTGGATGTCGAAGGCCGCCGCCAGCTCCCGCTGCGCCTCGGTGTCCACCTTGGCGAAGACGATGTCGGAGTGCCGCTCGGCCGCCTTCTCGTAGACGGGCGCGAAGCGCACGCAGGGGCCGCACCAGCCGGCCCAGAAGTCGATGAAGACGAAGTTCTTGTCGTCGGCGCCCCCGATCACTTCGTCGAAGTTCTCGGTGGTCAGTTCGACGGTGCTCATATCGGCCTGCCTGCCCTTCTCGTCCGACTGCGGTCTGCGTCCGCGTCAACGGTGCGGTGCGCCGGGCTATTCCGGGCTAGTTGGTGGGCACGTAGTCGAAGTTCGGGGTCAGGGTGCCGAACATCGAGTCGACCGCGAGACCGTCGCCGAAGTACGCCTTGGTCAGCGCGGCGGCCTCCTTGGTGACGTGGAACGGCACCTGGTCCAGCTTGAACCCGGTCGGCGTGAGCTGGCCGTTGGCGATCACCTCGGCCGGGGTGGTGTAGGCGATCAGCGTCTCCTCGCTGACCGACGTGCCGTTCACCTTCACGCCGGCCGAGTAGCCGGGCTGGGGCATGACCCGGATCCAGGTCGGCACCAGCTCGACGGAGGTCTGGCTGCTCTCCTGGGCGAGGGTGATGCCGCCGGGGTAGAAGATCCGGCCCTTCTCGTCCAGATGGTCACCCGCGGTGGAGCCGATCGGCATGTTGAAGCCGTAGCCGTCGGCGTCCAGCGTGAACGGCTCGATCGCGCCCAGCTTGATGCCGTTGTCCTCCAGCCACTTCTTGGTGGTGTCACTGACCCGGACCTGGGCGCTGCCCCAGGGGGAGATGTAGACCCGGGAGGCCCGCTGGGCGGAGTCCTGGACGGTCGGTGCGGAGGCCTGTGCGGTCGGCGCCAGGGCGATCGGAGCGGCCAGGGCGAGGGCGGTGGCGGCGATGGCGAGCTTGCGGAGGATGCGCATGTTCTTGCTCCTGCAGGGAGTCGGGTCAGGGGATGTAGCGGAACTCGCCGGAGAGGACGCCGAACGGCTCCCCGGCCCGGAACGAGGTGCCGAGCGCCTCGTTGAGCGTGCGGGCGCCGACCTCGGTGAGGGTGAGCGGGACCTTGGCGGTCTTCACGCCGCCGAAGGTCAGGCCCCAGCCGGGGCCGAAGGCGCCCTGCAGCGTGTACGAGCAGAACAGCTGCTCGGTCGGGGACTTGACGCCGTTGACCTCCAGGTAGGAGGAGAGCCCGCGGACCGGCGCGAACCGCAGCCAGAACTCGTCCATGGTCCAACTGCCGCCGGTCTGCGGGTTGGCGAGGCTCACTCCGCCCGGGTAGTACACCCGGCCGAACTGCTCCAGGTCGATGTAGTCGCCGGAGGTCCAGCCGATGTCGCTGATGATGCCGCGGTCGTCCGGCAGCGCGGTGACCGGCGCGATCGGGGTGATGGTCACCGCCTGCTCGGCCAGCCGGGCCTTGAAGCTCGGGGCCCACTCGACCTGTGCCGTGCCCCAGGGGGAGACGTACGGGCCGGACGGGAGGCCGGCCGCCTGCGCGGGGCCGGGGGTGGCCACCGTCATCAGCAGTGCCGCGAAGAGCACCGAGAAGAGTTGACGTAGTTTCATATGACTCCTTGGCTGGAGGGGCAACTCGCCGACCGCAGCAGGTGAGTGGGCATGCGGGCGCGCCGACCCCGGGGCCCGGGGCCCTGGTCGGGGGATGCGCTCGAAGGCTAGCGGTCGGCGAGGGCGATCCGTGTACGCATGGCACTTGAGAGGTACGGCCTGTGGCGGAAGTTGGGCCACCCGGGCGAATTGCGTGACACGTCCGTGGCAGTCGGCGGGCGCGGGGTGCACGAAGATCCACTCGGCCCTAGGTTTGCCCTGGCCGCCCGGCGACGGGCTGCCCTGTGCCGCCCAAGTCACGTTCCCTGTCGCGTATTTGGGAACGCCGTCGTGATCCCTGGAGCCGCAATGTCCGCATCCGCCGGTCCCCGCCGCCCGAGCCGCCGCCTCTTCCTCGGCGCCGCCGTCTCCACCCTGGCCGCCGCCTCGCTGGGCGGCCCGCTGACCGGCCGCAGCGAGGCCGGCGGGCACTTCGACTCGCCCGCCGTGTTCGCGGACGGCCAGGCCAACATCACCGACGTGTTCGCCTTCACCAGCCCGGACGACCACGACCAGGTGACCATCGTGGTCGACGCCCAGCCGGGCCAACTCCCCGGCGCGGGACCGCTGAACTACCCCTTCGCGACCCGGGCCCGGTACGAGGTCCACCTCGACGGCACCGGCGACGGGCAGCCGGACACCACCTACCGCTGGACCTTCCGCACCGAGGACCGACGCCTGTTCGGGGCCGGCCCGATCGCCCTCTCCCCGGTCCGCTCGCTCAAGGACGGCGCGCTGCTGTTCAAGCAGCGCTACACCTTGGAGCGGATCCGGGGCGGCCGGACCGAGACGCTGATCGCGGACGGCACCGCCGCCCCCACCCACACCGGCCTGGCCCTGATGCCCGACTACCGCGCGCTGCGCAGCGAGGCCACCCGCGACCTGCCCGGCGGCGGCCGCACCCTGGCCGGCCAGATCGCCGAGCCGTTCATCGCCGACAGCCGGGTCTTCGGCCTCTTCACCGTCGGCACCGTCGGCCCGGTGCCGGGCGCGCTGCCCGCCGCCGGACCGCTCTCCGCGCTGAACGTCGGCGCCCTGGTGCTCCAACTCCCCAAGCGCGAACTCGCCCTGAACGGCGACCCCGGGCGCAACCCGGTGGTCGGCGTCTGGGCCACCGTCTCGCGCGAGGGTGCCGACCTCTCCCGCGACCTGCGCGCCCAGGAGGCGACGTACCGTCAGATCGGCCGGCTCGGCAACCCGCACATCGCCTTCGCACTCTGGGGCACCTTCGCCGGGCTCTCCCGGCCCGGCGGCCCCGAGGACCGGTTCAACGCCCGGGCGGCCCATCTCGACCAGCAGGACCAGGAGTTCCTGGCCGCCGCGCTGGACCCGGCCCCGCCGCACCGGATCGAGGCGGCCCAGGGCTTCGCCGCCCCGCCCGGCCCGCGCACCGACATCCGGGCGCTCTTCCTCGGCGGTATCGGCGCCGCCAACGGCTCGCGGTTCGGCTTCGACCTCAACACCCAGACGATGAACGCCGACGCCGACCCGGCCGCCGTCCGCTGGTCCGACCAGCTGCGGCTCAACCTCACCACCCCGGTCAGCACCGACCCGCACCCGTACGGCGTACTCGACGGCGACCGTCAGGGCTACCCCAACGGCCGCCGCCTGAACGACGTGATCGACGTCCCGCTGCTGCGGATGCTGGAGGGCGAGCCCTCCGACCGGTCGGCCGCGCACCTGCTGCCGCCACCCAGCTTCGACTGGCAGCCCGCGCCCGCCTCGGACGTCTTCCCGTACGTCAACCTCCCGCACGCGGGCCCGTGATCCGCTGGCACGGGATCGCCGCGACGGTCGGCGGCGGGCTGCTGGTGCTGGCCTGCGCCGCCGGGCTGCTGGCGCTCGGCCCCGGTACGCCCGCGCCGCCGCCCGGCCGGGTGGCAGCGCCGCCACCGCCGGCCGACCGCCTGGCGGCGGCCCGCCAGGCCACCGAGGCCCGGCCCCAGGACGCCACCGCCTGGGCCGAGTTGGGCCTGGCCGCGGTCGACCGGGCCCGGACCACGCCGGAGGGCGGACAGCTGACGGAGGCCGCCCGGGCGCTGGCCGACTCGCTCGCGCTCCGACCGGAGCACAACTACGAGGCCCAGGTCGGCTCCGGCATGCTCGCCAACGCGCGCCACGAGTTCGCGGCAGCACGGGAGTTCGGCCGCAGCGCCACCACGATGGCACCGGACCGGGCCGCGGGGTACGCGGTCCTGGCGGACGCCGAGATCCAGCTCGGCGACTACCCGGCCGCCACCGCAGCCACCCAGCGCCTGCTCGACCTGGCACCCGGCTCGGCGGCGTTCACCCGCGCCTCGTACGACCTGGAGACGCACGGCAGGACCGGGGAGGCGGTGTTCGCCCAGGAACGGGCGCTGGAGCTGGCCGGGACCCCGGAGGAGCAGGCGTTCTGCGCCCACCGGCTGGGCGACCTGGCCTGGGAGCAGGGCGAGTTGGCCACGGCGGAGCAGCACTACCGGCACGCGCTGGCGCTCCGCTCCGACGACCGCTTCGCCGCCTTCGGGGCGGCCAGGACCGCCGCCGCGCTCGGCCGGACGGAGGAGGCGCTGCAGCGGTACGGCGAGCTGGTGGAACGGGCCCCGCAGCCGCAGTTCCTGCTGGAGCTGGCCGAGTTGCAGCTGGCCGCCGGACACCCGGCCGCGGCCCAACTGGCCGCCCTGGACGCCGAGGTCCGGCTGGCCACCGGCCCGGTGGACCTGGCCCTGGCCCGCTACCTGGCCGACCACGGCGACGCCGCGCAGGCCGTGCGGCTGCTCACCGAGGAGTGGGGGCGGCGGCGCAGCGTGCTGGTGGCCGAGGAGCTGGGCTGGGCACTGCACCGGGCCGGCCGGGACGGCGAAGCACTGCCGCACGCCCGGTTCGCGGTCGAGTCCGGCAGCGGCAGCGCCCTGAGCCGGTACCGGCTGGGCGCGGTCGAGCACGCCCTGGGGCTGCCCGGCGCGGACGACCTGCTGCGGGCGGTGCTGCGGAGCCACCCGCACTTCTCGGCCTACCACGCAGGGAAGGCACGGCAGTTGCTCGGAGCGCCCGGAGAGGGAGAACGATGAACCCGACCGCCCGCTGGCTCGCCGTCCCGGCCGTCGCGCTGCTGGCGCTCGCCCCGGTGAGCGCCGCCGCGCACCCGCTCGGCAACTTCAGCGTCAACCGGTACGACGGGCTGCGCCTGCTGCCCGACCGGATCGTGGACACCGTGGTGGTGGACACGGCCGAGATCCCCACCGCCCAGGACCGGACGGCCGCCGACCGCAACCGGGACGGCACGGTGGACGCCGAGGAGGCCGCCCTCCGGGCCGGGCAGCGCTGCGCCGAACTGGCGGGCGCGGTACGGGCGGTGGCCGACGGCCGGGAGCTGGCCTGGCAGCCGGTGTCCAGCGGTCTGAGCCACCGGCCGGGGGCGGCCGGACTCGCCACGGCCAGGCTCGGCTGCGAGCTGGTCGCGGCGGTCGACCTGACCCGGCCGGTCCGGATCTCGTTCCACTCCGGCGCCGACCGGGAGCGGCTGGGCTGGAAGGAGATCACGGCGGTCGGCGAGGGCGTCGCGCTGCGCGCCGCCTCGGTACCCCGGGAGAGCAGCAGCGACGCCCTGGACAGCTACCCGGCCGGATCGGCGGAGCAGCCGCTCGGCGTGGTCACCGCCGAGATCTCCGCCGACGGTCCGGCGGCCGCCTCCCGCTCGGGCGAGCGCCGCGGCGTGCCGCCGCTGGCGGTCGGCCTGCCGGCCCTCGGCGGGATCGAGCAGCGGCTCGCCTCACTCACCACCGCCCGCGACCTGACCGTCCCGGTCGGGCTGGCGGCGATCGCGTTGGCGCTCCTGCTCGGCGCGGGCCACGCCGCGCTGCCCGGCCACGCCAAACTCGCGGTCGCGGCCTGCCTGACCGGGACCACCGGCCCCCGGCGGGGCGGTGGAGTCCGGGCGGCGCTGGCGGTCGGTGCCACCGTGACGGTGACGCACACGGCGGGCGTGCTCGTGGTGGGCCTGGCCCTGACGGCCTCGACCGCCCTGGTCGGGGACCGGCTGCTGAGCCGGCTCGGACTGCTCGGCGGTGCGCTGGTCGCGGTGATCGGCGCCCTGCTGGTCCGCACGGCGGTGCGGACGCTGCGGGGCCGGGCCGACCACGGTGGCGGTGCGCCCGACCACGACCACGGTCACCACGAACACCACGGACACGACCACGGCGGCCACCACGACCACGGGCACGGCCATCGGCACGGTGGTCCCCATCTGCCCTCGCTCCTCGGTGTCGGGCTGGCCGGCGGCCTGGTGCCGAGCCCGTCCGCCCTGGTGATCCTGCTCGGCGCGGTCGCGCTGGGCCGGACGTCCTTCGGTGTGCTGCTGGTGCTCGGGTACGGCCTCGGCATGGCGCTCGCGCTGACCGCCGCCGGACTGCTGCTCTCCGGCGGCGGCACCCGGCTGGCCGGGCTGACCACCCGTCGGATCCCGGCGCTGCGCCGCCTGGTGCCGTACGGGAGCCTGCTGACCGCCCTGGTGGTGCTGGCGGTGGGGCTGGGGCTGGCGCTACGTGGCGCGGTCGGGGGCTGAGGCCAGCCGGCGGACCACCCGGCCGCAGTAGCGGACGTACTGCGCCTGGAGGGCGGGCAGCAGCGGCCCGCCCAGCCGGGTGTACCACCGGTCGGGCCGGCTGAAGGCGGTGACGGTGAACCAGACCGCCTTGTCGGGGCCCATCTCGACCACGAACGACTCCTCGCCGCGGGCCGGGTGGCCCGCTCCGGTGCCGTACGCGAAGCCGATCCGGTCCGGCTGGTAGACCGACCAGACCACCTCGGCGGGCGCCCCGATCCGGACCGGACCGAGGCCGATGGCGCAGACCAGCCGCACGCCCGGCTCGGCCCGCTCGGCGTCCACGGCGACCCGGATGCCGGTGCCCCGGTGCATCTGCCAGCCGGTCACCGCCCGGCCCGCCGCCTCCAGCACGTCCCGGCCGTGGCCGAGCAGCACCCGGTGGTGCAGGTGGTTGTAGCCCCGGGGGAGGTGGGCCGGGTCGGCGGTGGCACCGACCTCGGGGTAGTTGAGGGTGCTCATGCGGTGGACTCCTTGAGCCGGCGCCAGGCGAGCAGGGCACAGAGTGCGAAGCCGAGCGCGTTGCCGAGGCCGTGGGTGGCGGCCATCCAGGTCAGGGTGGGGTGGGTCAGGCCGGTGGCCTCGCCCAGCGCCCACCAGAGGGCGAGCAGCATGGTGACGACCAGGACGGCGGCCGAGCAGAGCAGCAGCCGGGCGGTCAGCCGGTCCGGGGCCCGGCGGCTGACGTCCCGCCAGGTGAGCAGGCCGACCAGCCACATCCCGGCGGTCAGCACCACCGCGCCGACCAGCTCGGCCCAGTCGTCGACGAAGTAGCCGGCCAGTACCAGCAGGGTGCCGACCGGGACGCTGAGCGCGGCGGGCCGGGCGGGTCCGGTGCCGACGGTGCGGCAGACCAGCCCGGCCACCAGGGCGGCAGTGAAGCCGGCGAAGTGGAAGTGCGGCACGGTCAGCGCCAGGATGTCGAGGTCGAAGCCGAACAGCTCGGTGCCCGAGCGCTCGGCGACCAGCGCCAGCCCGGCCACCGAGGGGGCCAGCAGCGCGGTCAGCGCCGCCAGCTCGGCCGGGGCGAGCGAGCGCCGCCGGGCCAGCCGGAGCGGGGCGAGCGCAGCGAGCGCGACGGTGGCCGCCGCGTAGACCGAGGCGAGCGCGGTGGCGGTGGTGCCGCGGGGGAGCCAGAGCGCGAGCGCTCCGGGCAGGGCGGCCAGCGGCCAGAGCCGGGCCAGGGCCCGGCTGCCCGGGCCGCCCAGCAGGCCCAGACCCATCGGCACCACGGCCAGCATGCCGAGCATCACGATCAGATCGACCAGTGCCGTCACGGCGGGACCCCCCACGTTGAACGCGTTCAAACTGCTTCGGGAGTGACTCTACGGCACTCCTGAACGCGTTCAATACCAGGGGGGCGCACACTGGGGGCAGGAGGACGCGATGTCGAAGATCCCGCTCATCTGCCCCCGCTGCGGACGCCCCCAGCGCGTCGTCCCCGGCGGCCCCGGCCACCCCGCCAAGGTGGTGCACGCCGACACCGGCCGGGAGGCGTGCGAGCCGACCGGGCCGGGCGAGGACTGACCCCGGCTACCTGTTCAGCCGAGTCCGACCCGGTCCAGCGGTACGGCCGGGTCGGCCAGCCGGTCCGGGTCCACCGGGCGTCCGGAGCGGACCAGCTCCCGGATCGGGTCGGTGACGTCCCAGATGTTGACGTTCATCCCGGCCAGCACCCGGCCGCCGTCGAGCCAGAAGGCGATGAACTCGCGGGCCGCCCGGTCGCCCCGGAAGACCACCCGGTCGAATCCGCCCGGCTCGACGTAGCCGGTGTACTCCATGCCCAGGTCGTACTGGTCGGTGAAGAAGTACGGCACCCGGTCGTGCACCGCGTCCTGCCCGAGCATCGACCGGGCGGCGATCCTCGGCTGGTGCAGGGCGTTGGCCCAGTGCTCGACCCGGACCGGTCGGCCGAACAGCGGGTGGAAGGCGTTCGCCACGTCGCCCGCCGCCCAGATGTCCGGCGCCGAGGTGGCCAGGTGCCGGTCGGTGCGGATGCCGTTGCCGACCTCCAGGCCGGCCGCCTCGGCCAGCTCGGTGTTCGGGGTGATCCCGATGCCGACCACCACCGCGTCCGCGGCCACCAGCTCGCCGTCGCCCAGCCGGACGCCGTCCCCGGTCACCTCGGTCACCTGGACGCCGAACCGCAGCTCCACCCCGTGCGCCCGGTGCAGCGCGGCGAACACCTCGGCCGCCTCCCGCCCGAGCACCCGCAGCAGCGGCAGCTCGGCCGACTCCAGCACGGTCACCGCGGCCCCGGCCTCCCGGGCCGCGGCCGCCACCTCCAGGCCGATCCAGCCCGCGCCGATCACCACCAGCCGCGCGCCCGGCCGGATCGCGGCCTTGATCCGCTCGCTGTCCTGCACGGTGCGCAGGTAGTGCACCTGCTCGCCGTCCGCGCCCGGCACGGTCAGGCGGCGGGGCGAGGAGCCGGTGGCGAGCAGCAGCTTGGCGTACCCGAGCCGGTGCCCGTCCGACAGGGTGACGGTGTGTCCGGCCGGGTCGATCGCGGTCGCCCGGAGGCCGAGCCGCAGGTCGACCCGGTGCTCGGCGTACCAGTCGGCCGGATGGACGTAGATCTTCTCCCGGGCGGCCTTGCCCATCAGGTAGCCCTTGGAGAGCGGCGGCCGCTCGTACGGCCGCTCCTCCTCCGCGCCGATCAGCGCGATCGGCCCCTCGTAGCCCTCCTCGCGCAGCGTCTCCACCGCCTTGGCCCCCGCCAGGCCCGCTCCCACGACGACGTATCCGTTCTCCATCGCGGCTCCTCTCGTCGGCCCCATCACACCCCGAGGGTCTGCCCACCGCGAGGCGAAACACCCCTGTCGCCGCTCCCATGTCCAGGGCCTCTTTTTCGGATCACGTCGGGCGGCCGCCGCCGGGGCACGCGCCCTCCTCGCCCGGCAACGGGCAGGAGGGGCCCTTCGCCGGCTTCTCGTCGGTCGCCGATGCTCCGCATGGACTCTCCCCCAGCCTCCGGCCGGGAGGTGCCCCCTTCTCGGCGCCGCCGAGGCACGCACCCCAACGACGCCCGCTCATCCGACGTGATCCGAAAGAGAGGCCCTAGGCTGAGCTGTGCCACGACCGGAAGGAAGGGCTCCGATGAGCGAGCAGACCGCGACCGTGCGCTGTGTGCCGGCCGCCCCGTGCTGGGTCAGCCTGCTGGCCCACGACCCGGTGGCGGCCCAGGACTTCTACGGGCCGCTGCTGGGCTGGACGTTCGAGGACGGGATGCACGGCTGGGGCCCGTACCGGCGGGCCGTGGTCGACGGCGTCGAGGTGGCCGGGATCGCGGTCAGCGAGGGCGAGTGGCAGCCGCCGGTCGCCTGGACCACCTTCTTCGGGTCCGAGAGCGCGGACGACACCACCTCCCGGGTCCGCGAGCGGGGCGGCACGGTGGCGATCGGCCCGCTCGCCTTCGAC
Organism: Kitasatospora sp. NPDC002040; assembly: GCF_040296785.1. NCBI lineage: Bacteria > Bacillati > Actinomycetota > Actinomycetes > Kitasatosporales > Streptomycetaceae > Kitasatospora > Kitasatospora sp. NPDC002040. Next base: position 332,267 of record NZ_JBEOXV010000005.1, read on the forward strand.
GCCGGGAGGATGGCGCTCGCCTCGGACCTGTCCGGCGCCGCCTTCGGCATCTGGGAGGGCGACCTCGGGTCCAGGACCTGGGTCGGCTCGCCCGGCGCGCCGGTCTGGATCGAGCTGCGCACCGCCGACCCGTTCCAGGCCGCACTGTTCTACGGCGAGGTCTTCGACTGGGACAAGCGCGACCCGGCCCGGTTCGAGGTCAGGTACGAGCACGAGCGGGTGGTGCTGCGGGCGGACGGCCGCAGCGTGGCCGCGCTGCGCCGGGCCGAGGACGTCGGGGCGCACTGGGAGGTCTTCTTCTCGGTGACCGACACCGACGCGGCCGTCCGCCGGGCGGTGGAGCTCGGCGGCGCGACCGAGGGGCCGGCCACCGACACCCCGTACGGGCGGGTGGCCCGGCTGCGGGACACCGAGGGCGGGCTGTTCTCGGTGATCACTCCGAGCTGAACGACTCCGAGCCGAATCAGGGCGTGCGGACCTGGGCGAACAGGCGGTGCATGGCCTCGGGGAGCTCCTCCGGCCCGGTGACCGGGCGGTGGAACTCGAACCGGGCGTCCAGCACCCGGTCGCCGGCCAGCAGCCGGACCCGAAGGCCGAACCGGTCGAGCGCGACCGGCCGCACCTCGGGGCCCTCGTGGCCGGGCCAGGACCGGGGGCCGGCCGGGTGGTCGAGGGCCTGGGCGCCGAGCAGGGCGAGCTGGTCGGCGTGGGCCGCGGCGAGGTGCTGGAGGATGACCGGCTCCTCGCCGGCCAGCGGGTCGGTGGCGGCCCGGCCGAAGGCGGCCAGGTCGACGCAGCACTCGGCGCCCCAGAGGTCCTCGATTGAGAGGTGGTCGGCGTCGAAGCGCAGCAGCGCGTACCGGCCGGCGGCGCGGCGCGGGAACAGTCCGTCGAGCACCTCGGTGGCGGCGGGCGGCAGTGCGGTCAGGCGGCCGTGCACGGTGGCCCGGCCGCGGATCCGGTGCGGCATTGCGACCGGGGCGACGTCGACCGCCTCCAGCAGGCCGGCGATCTCGTCCGCGCGGGAGACCGAGGCGATCCGGCAGAGCGGGGAGTCCTGCTCGACCAGGACGGCCAGCGCCCCGTCGGGGAGCACGGCGCAGGCCACCAGGGGCGGGATGCCGGGCCGGTGGGCCAGGTCGATGCCGGGGACGTCGAGGATCACCGAGGAGCCGAACTCCAGCAGCGTGCGGGCCCGCTCGGCCGGGGTGGGCACAGGTCCGGCCGGGATGGGCAGGGCAGGGCTGTCGGGCATCCGTCCTCCTCGTTAGGTAAGGGGAGCCTAACCTAAGTGGCGGGGAGGGGGAAGGCCTGTCAGCCGTCGGCGCCCAGCATCCGCAGGACCAGCACGCCGTACCGGCGCCCCAGCTCCTCCGGGGTCTCGCTGCTGCGGTCGGTGTACCAGCGGGAGACGTCGATGCCGAGCGAGGTGACCGCGCGGGCGGCGGTGCGGACGTCCTGCACCTCGAACGACCCGGCCGCGACCCCGGCCTCGATGATCCGGCGGACGGTCTCCTCGATCCGGCGCCGCAGCTCGGCCACCACCGCGAAGTCCTGCTCGGGCAGCGCGTGCAGCTCGTGGTTGACGATCCGTCCGACCGTGTGGCCGTGGGCGTGCCAGCGGGTGAACTCCTCCACCAGGCGGCGCATCTGCTTGACCGGCGGGAGGTCGGCGGCGGCCGCCTGCTCGACCAGGTCGAGGGTGGCCTGGTGGCCGGTGCGGCTGATCTCGGAGAGCAGGGCGGACTTCGAGGAGTAGTGGATGTAGAGCGCGGCCGGGCTCATCCCGGCGGCGGTCGCGATGTCGCGGGTGGTGGTGGCGTGGTAGCCGCGCCGGGCGAAGGACTCCACCGCCGCGAGCAGCAGCCGCCGGGCGGCCTCGGTCCGCTCGCCCGGAGCGCCTGCGGGCCAGAGGTCGGCGGTGGCTCGGTCGTTCATATCGTCATCCTCCCAGACGCGCTCGACCTGCTCGGCGGGGCCGCGTGACGGTTGACAGTGTGACCCGGCGCCAACATGCTAAGCAAGCGCTTAGTCACCCGCCCGGGCCGGGCCCGTGGCGGGCGGCCCTGGTGAACCCCTGTGGAGAGGACGGACGATGGCACCCTCGTTCAAGGACCGGGTGGCCCTGGTGACCGGCGCCAGCCGCGGCATCGGTCTCGGCATCGCACGCGAACTGGTCGAGCGCGGCGCCCGGGTCTGCGTCACCGCCCGCAACCCCGAACCGCTCGCCGAGGCGGTCCGCGAGCTGGGCGGCCCCGACCACGCGATCGCGGTCGCGGGCAAGGCCGACGACCCCGCGCACCAGGCCGAGGCGGTGGCCCGCACGATGGAGGCCTTCGGCCGGCTCGACCTGCTGGTCAACAACACCGGCATCAACCCCGCGCTGGGCCCGGTCCTGGACATCGACCAGGGCGTCGCCGCGAAGATCCTCGCGGTGAACGTCCTCGCCCCGCTGGCCTGGACCCGGCTCGCCCACGCCGCCTGGATGGGCGAGCACGGCGGCGCGGTGGTCAACGTCGCCTCGGTCGCGGGCATCAGGTCCTCGCTCGGCATCGGCATGTACGGCGTCTCCAAGGCCGCCCTGATCCGGCTCACCACCGAGCTGGCCGCCGAACTCGGCCCCGCCGTCCGGGTGAACGCGGTCGCCCCGGCCGTGGTCAAGACCCGGTTCGCCGAGGCGCTGTACGAGGGCCGGGAGGAGCAGGTCGCCGCCGCCTACCCGCTGAAGCGGCTCGGCCTGCCGGAGGACATCGGCGGCGCCGTCGCCTTCCTGCTCTCCGACGACGCGGCCTGGATCACCGGCCAGACCCTGGTGGTGGACGGCGGCGTCACCCTCGGCGGCGGGCTGTGAGCCCGCTCGGCGTGGTGGTCACCGGAGCCGGCCACGGCATCGGCGCCGCGCTGGCCGGGGCGTACGCCGCCGCCGGGGCCCGGGTGGTGGTCAACGACCTCGACGCCGAAGCCGCGCAGGCGGTGGCCGCCCGCATCGGTGCGGTCGCGATCCCCGGTGACGCGGCCCGCCCCGCCGCGCTGATCGGCGCCGCCCGTAAGGAGCTCGGCGCGATCGACGTCTACTGCGCCAACGCCGGGATAGCCCCGGTCGGCGGCGCGGACGCGGACCCGGCGGCCTGGGCCTCGGCCTGGGAGGTCAACGTGATGGCCCACGTCCGGGCGGCCGAACTGCTGCTGCCGGACTGGTTGGAGCGGGGGCAGGGCCGGTTCGTCGCGACCGTCTCGGCGGCCGGGGTGCTCACCATGCTCGGCTCCGCGCCGTACGCGGTCAGCAAGCACGGGGCGCTGGCCTTCGCGGAGTGGCTGGCCGCGACCTACCGCCACCGGGGCATACGGGTGCACGCGGTCTGCCCGCAGGGGGTCAGGACCAGGATGCTGGAGGAGTCCGGCGAGGCCGGACAACTGCTGCTGGCGGAGCGGGCGTTGGAGCCCGAGGCGGTGGCGGCCGAGGTGCTGCGGGGGATCGCGGACGAGCGGTTCCTGATCCTGCCGCACCCCGAGGTGGCCGGCTTCTACGCGACCAGGGCGACCGAGCCCGACCGCTGGCTGGACGGGATGAACCGGCTGCAGCGGGCACTTGAGACGAAGGAGTGAGCGCGATGCGGGCATGGCAGGTCGGCGAGACGGGCGAGCCCGGAGCGGTGATGCGGCTGGCCGAGGTGGAGCAACCCTCGCCCGGTGACGGGCAGTTGCTGGTACGGGTGCTGGCGGCCGCGGTGAACTTCCCGGACGCACTGATGTGCCGGGGGCACTACCAGGTGCGGCCGCCGCTGCCGTTCACCCCCGGGGTGGAGCTGTGCGGCGAGGTGGTCGGCGGCGAGCGGGCCGGGGAGCGGGTGATCGGGACGCCGCTGCTCCCGGCCGGGGCCTTCGCCGAGTACGCGCTGATGGACGGCCGGGCGGCGTTCCCGGCACCGGTCGCACTGGACGACGCCGAGGCGGCGGCGATGCACATCGCCTACCAGACCGCCTGGTTCGCGCTGCACCGGCGGGCGGCCCTGCGGGCCGGGGAGACCCTGCTGGTGCACGCGGCGGCCGGCGGGGTCGGCAGCGCGGCGGTCCAGCTCGGCAAGGCGGCCGGGGCGACGGTCATCGGCGTCGTGGGCGGGCCCGAGAAGGCCGTGGCCGCAAGGGAGTTGGGTGCCGACCTGGTGATCGACCGGCGGGCCGAGGACTTCGTGGCGGTGGTCAAGGAGGCCACCGGCGGACGGGGCGCGGACGTGGTGTTCGACCCGGTCGGCGGGGACGCCTACGCCGGCTCGGTGCGGTGCATCGCGTTCGAGGGACGGATCGTGGTGGTCGGCTTCGCGAGCGGCAGCATTCCGGCGCCGGGGCTCAACCACGCGCTGGTGAAGAACTACTCGGTGCTGGGGCTGCACTGGGGGCTGTACGGCGCGCGGGAGCCGGCGGCGGTGCTGGCGGCGCACGCGGAGCTCGGCGCACTGGCGGGCAAGGGCGTGGTGCGGCCGCTGGTGAGCGAACGGGTGCCGCTGGCCGGCGCCGCCGACGCCGTGCAGCGGGTCGCGGACGGGCTGACGACGGGACGGGTGGTCGTGCTCCCCTAGCCGGGCCCGGGGTTGGCCGCACCTGGGGGTGTGGCCTTTCCGGTGGTTGGCGTCGCCGTTCCCCGAGCCCCGGACGGGACTCGGGGAACGGCTGTCAGATCGGCAGGTCGACCAGTGCCGCCAGGGTGTTGCGGTGGTGGCCCGGGGTGCCGAGGGCGAGTTGGTCGGCCTTGGCGCGCTTGAGGTAGAGGTGGGCCGGGTGCTCCCAGGTCATGCCGATGCCGCCGTGGAGCTGGACGCACTCCTCGGCCGCGCGGACGGCCAGGGCGCCGCAGTGGGCCTGGGCGACCGCGACCGCGACGGCCGTGTCCGGACTGTCGGTGGCCAGGGCGTCGGCGGCGTAGCGAGCTGCGGCCCGGCCGCCGACGGTCTCCAGCCAGAGGTCGGCCAGGCGGTGCTTGAGCGCCTGGAAGGAGCCGAGCGCCCGGCCGAACTGCCGACGCTCCTTCAGGTACGCCACCGTGGTGCCCAGGCACCACTCCGCGATGCCCAGCTGTTCGGAGGCCACCAGCCCGGCGCCGGTCAGCAGGGCCTGCCGGACCGGCTCCTGACCGTCCGCCAGCAGCCGTCCGGGGGCGTCCGCGAGGGTGAGGTCCGCGAGCTGCCGGGTCAGGTCGAGCGAGGTCCGCCGGGTCACCGTGACGGCGGCCGCCTCCACCGCGTACAGGCGGCCCCCGGCCGGGACCAGCAGGACGTCGGCGGGCAGGGCGTCCGCCACCGAGGTGATCCGGCCGGTCAGCCGGCCGCCGGGGCCGACCGCCACGGCGGGCAGGGGTGCGCCGGGGGCGGTGGAGAACGGCACCGCGAGGGCGGCGGTCCGGCTCCCGTCGGCCAGCGCGGGCAGCAGCTCCCGGTCGCCGGCGGCCAGCAGCGCGGTCACGGCGAGCACCGCGTGGCCGAAGTACGGGACCGGCGCGACCGCGCGCCCCAACTCCTCCAGCACCACGGCGACTTCGCGGATCGAGGCGCCGGCACCGCCGTCCCGCTCCGGGATCTGGAGCCCGGCTGTGCCCAGCCCGACCGCCAGGCTGTGCCAGAGCGGGCCGTCGTACGGCTCCGGGCCCTCGCAGCGGGCCAGCACCGCCGACGGCGGGCAGTGGTCGGTGAGCAGGGCCCGGACGCTGGAGCGGAGTTCCTCCTCGATCTCCGAGTAGAGCAGATCGCTCATCGGGGCAGCTCCTTCCACGGCAGGTCCTTGTCGGTGCGGGGTTCGGCGGGCAGGCCGAGGACCCGTTCGGCGATCACGTTGCGGAGGATCTCGGAGCTGCCGCCCTCGATCGAGTTGCCCTTGGCGCGCAGGTAGCGGTACCCGGCCTCGCGGCCGGTGAAGTCGACCACCTCGGGGCGGGTCATGGTCCAGTCGTCGTAGCCGAGGCCCTCCTCGGCGTGCAACTCGACGTCCAGGCCGCTGAGTTCCTGGGCCAGCCGGGCGAAGGCGAGCTTCATCGCCGCCCCCTCGGGGCCGGGCTGGCCCGAGGCCAGCTGCTGGCGCAGCCGCTCGCCGGTCAGCCGGACCACCTCGGCGTCCAGCCAGCCCCGGAGCAGCCGCTGGTGCAGCTCGTGGGTGCGCAGCTCCGGCCGGCTGCGCCAGGTCTCGGCCACCACGCCGATCATTCCGCCCTCGCGCGGGGCGGCCTGGCCGCCGATCGCCATCCGCTCGTTGTTGAGCGTGGTCTGGGCCACCTGCCAGCCCTCGCCGACGGCGCCGAGCCGGTGGCGGTCGGGGATCCGGACGCCGGTGAGGAACACCTCGTTGAACTCGGCCTCGCCGGTGAGCTGGCGCAGCGGCCTGACCTCGACGCCGGGGTCGGTCATGTCGCAGACGAAGTAGCTGATGCCCCGGTGCTTGGGCACGTCCGGATCGGTCCGGGCGAGCAGGATGGCCCAGCGGGCGGTGTGCGCGATCGAGGTCCACACCTTCTGGCCGTCCACCACCCAGTCGTCGCCGTCCCGGACCGCCCGGGTGCCGAGCGCGGCCAGGTCGGAGCCGGCGCCGGGCTCGCTGAACAGCTGGCACCAGACCTCCTCGCCGGTCCACAGCGGGCGCAGGAAGCGCTGCTGCTGCTCCTCGGTGCCGTAGCGCAGGATGGTCGGGGCCGCCATGCCGAGGCCGATGCCGATCCGGCGCGGGTCGTTGCCAGGTGCGGCGGCGGCTGCCAACTCGGCGTCCACCACGGCCTGTTCGGAGCGCGGCGCGCCGAGCCCGCCGAGGCCGGGCGGGAAGTGCACCCAGGCCAGCCCGGCGTCGAACCGGGCCCGGAGGAAGGTGAGCCGGTCGCCGGCGGGGTCGTGCGCGTCGAGCAGGGCGCGGGTCCGGTCCCGGACGTCCATCTCATGCCTCCCGGTAGCGCTTGAGTTCGCGGCGGGCCAGCGACCGCCGGTGCACCTCGTCCGGCCCGTCGGCCAGCCGCAGGGTCCGGTTGCCGGCCCAGAGCTGGGCCAGCGGGGTGTCCTGGCTGACCCCGGCGGCGCCGTGCGCCTGGACGGCCTTGTCGAGCACCCACTCGGCCATCGCGGGCACCGCGATCTTGATCGCCTGGATCTCGGTGTGGGCCCCCCGGTTGCCGGCCGTGTCCATCAGCCAGGCCGTCTTCAGCACCAGCAGCCGGGCCTGCTCGATCCGTACCCGGGACTCGGCGATCCACTCCTGGACCACCCCCTGGTCGGCCAACGGCCGTCCGAACGCCACCCGTTCGGTGACCCGGCGGCACATCAGCTCCAGCGCCCGCTCGGCCACCCCGATCGCCCGCATGCAGTGGTGGATCCGGCCGGGGCCGAGCCGGGCCTGGGCGATGGCGAAGCCGGAGCCCTCCGGGCCGATCAGGTTGGCGGCCGGCACCCGGACGTCCTCGAACAGGATCTCGGCGTGCCCGCCGTGGTCGGCGTCGCCGTACCCGAAGACGGTCATCCCGCGCCGGACGGTCACCCCGGGGGTGTCGCGCGGCACCAGGATCATGCTCTGCTGGCGGCGGGCCTCGGCGGCGGGGTCGGTCTTGCCCATCACGATGAAGATCCGGCAGTCCGGGTTCATCGCCCCGGTGATGTACCACTTGCGGCCGTTGACCACGTACTGGTCGCCGTCGCGCTCGATCCGGGTGGTGATGTTGGTGGCGTCCGAGGAGGCCACCTCCGGCTCGGTCATCGCGAAGGCGGACCGGATCTCGGCGTTCAGCAGCGGCTCCAGCCACTGCTTGCGCTGGGCCTCGTCGCCGAACTGGGCCAGCAGCTCCATGTTCCCAGTGTCCGGCGCGGCGCAGTTCAGCGCGGCGGGGGCCAGCAGTACCGAACGCCCGGTCAGCTCGGCCAGCGGCGCGTACTGGAGGTTGGTCAGGCCCGCGCCCGCCTCCCCGGGGAGGAAGAGGTTCCACAGTCCGCGCGAGCGGGCTTCGCGCTGGAGCTCGCGCACCACCGGCGGGATCGACCACTGCGGCCGGTCCGGGTCGGCGAGTTGGGCCGCGAGCACCGCCTCGGCCGGGTACACCGCCTCTTCGAGGAAGGCCAGCAGCTGCCCGCGCAGCTCCTCGGTCCGGGCGTCGTAGGAGAAGTCCACGGTCAGTGCTCCTTCAGCGAGGTGAGGCCGAACTGCACGAAGAGCGGCACGAGTTCGCCGACCCGGTCGAACCCCGGGCCGACCGTGCGGCCCTGGCCGAACCGGTAGTGGATGCCCTCCAGCACCACGGCGAGCTTGAACGAGGCGAAGCCGACGTACCAGCCGAGCCGCGCCACGTCCCGCCCGGAGCCGTCGGCGTACCGGCCGACCAGCTCGGCGGTGCCGGGGAAGCCGGGGGCGAGGGCGGCGCCGGGGAGCACGCCGTCGTACCGGCGGGCCAGTTCGGTGTACATCACCAGCAGCCCGAGGTCGGTGAGCGGGTCGCCGAGGGTGGACATCTCCCAGTCCAGCACGGCGGTGATCCGGTCGCCCGGGCCGACCAGCACGTTGTCGAGGCGGTAGTCGCCGTGCACCACGGTCGGGGCGGGGGAGTCGGGCAGGCGGTCGGCCAGCGCCTGCCGCAGCTCGGCGATGCCGGGCACCTCCCGGCTCCGGGACGACTCCAACTGCCGCTCCCAGCGCCTGAGCTGACGCTCCAGGAAGCCTGCGGGCCGACCGAAGTCGGCCAGTCCGACGGCCGCCGGATCGACCGCGTGCAGCGCCACCAGGGTGTCCACCAGGTGCAGCCCGAGGCCGTGCACCCGCTCCGGGCCGAACGCCGCCAGCACCGCCGGGTCCCGGTGCGGGGTCCCTGCGACGTGCTCCATCAGGTACCAGGGCGCGCCGAGCACGGTGTCGTCCTCGACCAGCAGCAGCACCTCGGGCACCGGCACGGCGGTCGGCCGCAGCGCGGCCAGCACCCGGTACTCGCGGGCCATGTCGTGCGCGGTGGCGAGCACGTGCCCGAGCGGGGGCCGGCGGAGCACCCAGGTGCGGGCGCCGTCGGTGACCCGGTAGGTGAGGTTGGACCGCCCGCCCTCGATCAGCTCGGCCCGCAGCGGTCCGCCGACCAGGCCCGGCAGCGCGGCGTCCAGGTGCACCCGGAGCCGGGCCGGGTCGAGACCGGGCGGGCCGGGGTGGTCATCGCTCATGGAAGGTCCTCACGGGAAGTCCGGATGGCTGACTAAGCGCTTGCTTAGCATTGCCCGCCGCCCTGCCGCTGTCAACGCTCCCCGCGCAGCCCGACGGCCGCCCCGGAGTGTCCGGGGCGGCCGTCGGCCGTGCTGCTACTGCCCGTTGACCAGGGCGGCGACCCGGTCGCCGAGGTCCTTGTCCACCTTGCGCCAGTACTCCAGCGCCCGGGCCAGCACCGGCGCCGAGACGCCGTTCCGCAGGTGCCCGCTGATGTTGCCGGCCAGCCGCTCGCGCGCCGCGTCGTCCAGCACGTCGCGGACCATCGTCCCGGCCTGCCCCCAGTCGTCGTCCTCCGCGTGCAGCGGGTACGCCTCGCGCACCATCCGCCCGGCCACGTCCCAGCCGAGCGGCGAGCCCCAGAGCTCGGGCTGCGCGGCCGGGCCGCCGTACGAGTTGGGCGCGTACGGCGTCTCGGCCCGGGAGGCTTCGAACCGCATCGGCCCGTCCTTGGCGTACGAGTGCACCGGCACGTGCGCCCGGTTGGGCGGCAGCTGCGCGTAGTTGGGGCCGATCCGGTACCGGTGCGCGTCCGGGTAGGAGAAGATCCGGCCGATCAGCATCTTGTCCGGCGAGACGCCGATCCCGGGCACCAGGTTGGAGGGCTCGAACGACGCCTGCTCGATGTGCACGTGGTAGTTGTCGGGGTTCCGGTCGAGCGTCATCCGGCCGACCTCGTGCAGCGGGTAGTCGCCCTGCGGCCAGACCTTGGTGAGGTCGAAGGGGTTGAAGCGGTAGCTCCACGCCTCGTCGAAGGGCATCACCTGCACGTGCAGCGTCCAGGACGGGTACTGGCCGGCCTTGATCGAGTCGTACAGGTCGCGCAGGTGGGCGTCCGGGTCCTCGCCCGCCAGCCGGTCCGCGTCGGCCTGGGTGAGGAACTCGATGCCCTGGTCGGTCTTGAAGTGGTACTTCACCCAGAACCGCTCGCCGGACGCGTTCACCCACTGGTAGGTGTGCGAGCCGAAGCCGTCCATGTGCCGCCAGGTCTTCGGGATGCCGCGGTCGCCCATCAGCCAGGTCACCTGGTGCGCGGTCTCCGGGGAGAGGGTCCAGAAGTCCCACTGCATGTCGTTGTCGCGCAGGTGGGTGTCCGGGCGGCGCTTCTGCGAGCGGATGAAGTCCTGGAACTTGATCGGGTCCCGGACGAAGAAGACCGGGGTGTTGTTGCCGACCAGGTCGTAGTTGCCCTGCTCGGTGTAGAACTTCAGCGCGAAGCCGCGCGGGTCGCGCCAGGTGTCGGGGGTGCCCAGCTCGCCCGCCACGGTGGAGAACCGGGCCAGCATCTCGGTCTTCTTGCCGGGCTGGAACAGGTCCGCCTTGGTGAACCGGCTGACGTCCTGGGTGACCTGGAAGGACCCGTAGGCACCGCCGCCCTTGGCGTGCACCACCCGCTCGGGCACCCGTTCGCGGTTGAACTGGGCCATCTTCTCGATCAGGTAGTGGTCCTGCAGCAGGATCGGGCCGACCGGTCCCGCGGTCAGCGAATCCGAGTCGCTCTCGACCGGCACGCCGGCGTTGTTGGTGGTGTACGGGACGCTTGCTTCGGACATGGGGAAGGGCCTCCTTGCGGTACTCGCGTACCAGTCGGCCGGCGGTCGGCCCCGCAGCGGCCGTTTCCTACTGGAGCACCGACTGCGCCCTCCCACAACCGCAGCGCTACCCGCCCTGCCACACCGTCCGGTCGCCGCCGATCCAGGCCACCAGGTCGGGGTCGTCGAGGTCGGGCTCGGCCACCCCGGCCCGGCGGACGAACTCCGCCACGTCCGCCTCGCCGGTGGCCCGGCCGACCGGGCGGCCGTAGATCTCCACCCGCCGGTACGGGTGGGCGCCCCTGGTGGGGGCCCGCACCACGACCGGCGGGTGGAAGATGTCGTTCATGCCTCAAGTGTCGCGCGGCCGGTCCCGGATCGGGCGGGGCGGCCGTCAGCCGCTGCTGTGCTCCCGGACCACCTCACGGGCCGGCTTGTCCTCGCGCAGCCCGAGGAAGCGCGGGTGGCGCAGCCGGCCGTCCCTGGTCCAGCCGGTGAAGGCGAGCTGGGCGACCAGCTCGGGCGCCACCCAGTGCGGGTGCCGCTCGGGCACCGGGTCGGCGAACGGGGACTCCGGGCGGGCCAGCTGGTCCATCCGGGTGCGCAGCCGGAGCAGGGTGGCGTGGTCGAAGCCGGTGCCGACCTTGCCCGCGTAGCGCAGCAGCGGGCCCTCGTAGTGGCCCAGCAGCAGGGCGCCGAAGCCGGTCTTGGCGCCGGCCGGGTCGGTGAAGCCGCCGACCACCAGCTCCTGCGCAGCCGAGCACTTGAGCTTGAGCCAGTCGGAGGAGCGGCGCTGCTGGTAGGTGCCGTCCGCGCGCTTGGCGACCAGCCCCTCCCAGCCCCGGGCGCAGGCGTCCGCGAGCGGCACCGGGCCGGTGACCTCCCGGTGCAGGGTGAACCGCAGCGGCCCGCCGTAGTGCACCGCCCGGCGGAGCACCTCCTTGCGCTCGCGCAGCGGCAGGCCGGTGGTGTCGTAGTTCTCCAGCTGGAGCAGGTCGAACAGGTAGTAGGTGACGGCCACCCCGCTGGCCCGGGCCCGGAGCGGGTCGCGCAGCTGCATCCGGCGCTGGAGCAGCTCGAAGCTGGTCCGGCCGTGGTCGAGCGCGACGATCTCGCCGTCCAGCACGAACCGGCGGACCGGCTGGGCGGCCAGTGCCTCGACCAGCTCCGGGTAGCCCGCCTCCAGTGACTTCCCGGTCCGGGAGACCAGCCGGACCTCGTCACCGTCGCGGTAGGCGAGCGCGCGGATGCCGTCGAGCTTGCGTTCCAGCAGCCACCCGGGGCCGAACTCCCGGCGCTCGCTCGGGGTGGCCAGCATCGGACTGAACTGTTGCAGAGTCACCCCTCCAGAGTGCGCCGGGAGGGCGGCCGGCGGTAGGGCCGTCCGGGCGGGTCAGACCAGACGGTGGCCGCCGTCCACGTGCAGCACGGTGCCGGTGACGAAGGGGTTGCCGAGCGCGTACAGCACCGCGTCGACCAGGTCGTCCGGCGTGCCCACCCGGCGGGCCGGGTTGCGGGCGGCGACGCCGTCCAGGAAGGCGTCCTTGCGCCCGGCCAGGCCGTCCCAGGCGCCGGAGTCGACGATCCCGGGGGAGACCGCGTTGACCCGGACGGGGGCCAGCTCGACCGCGAGCGCCTCGACCAGGAAGGCCAGCGCGCCGTTGGTGGTGGCCATCACCACCCGCTCGGGGGCCGGGCGCCAGGCGGCCACGCCGGAGAAGAAGGTGAACGAGCCGCCCTCGTTCACCTGGCCCGCCAGGTGCTTGGCGAGCAGCAGCGGGCCGATCACCTTGGCCGCGAACGCCCGCTGCACGGCGGCCAGTTCGAGCGTGGCGACCGGGCCGTTGGCGGGCATCGCGGCGGTGGACACCAGGTGGTCGAACGGGCCGACCCGCTCCGCCAGGGCGGCGATCGAGGCCTCGTCGGCCAGGTCGACCGGCTGGACCAGGGCGGGCCCGGCCAGCTCGGCGGCGGTCGCGTGCAGCCGGGCGGCGTCCGGCCCGGCCAGCACCAGCTCGGCGCCGGCGGCCGAGGCCGTCCGGGCGAGCGCGCGGCCGATCCGGGAGCCCGCGCCGACCACGACCAGGCGGCGTCCGTCGAGAGTGTCCTTGTGCATGAGTGCTGTCCTTGTCCGTTCCGGGTGATGGGTCGAGCCTGCGCCACCCGGCTCCCATACGTCCAAGACATGCTTTCTGTGGCACCCATAAACTGTCTGCATGGCAACCCTGCGGCAGCTCGAGTACCTGGTCACCGTCATAGAGACCGGCTCCTTCACCCGGGCCGCCGAGCTGCTGCACGTCTCGCAGCCCGCCCTCTCGCACCAGGTGCAGGCACTGGAGCGGGACGCCGGCGGGCGGCTGCTGGAGCGGCTGCCGCGCGCCGTCCGGCTCACCCCGATGGGCCGGGCCATGCTGCCGCACGCCCGGGCCGCGCTCGCCGAGGCCGAGCGGGCCAGGTCGGCGGCCCGCCGGGCGGCCGGCCTGGACGGCGGGGAGCTCCAGCTCGCGGTGGTCTACTCGGTCACCCTCGGCGTGCTGCCGCCGGTGCTGCGGGCCTGGCGCGAGCAGCACCCCGGGGTCAGGGTGCGGCTGCTGGAGTTCGCCCACACCGAGGCGCTGACGGCCGCGATGGCGGCCGGCCGGGCCGACCTCGCGATCGGCCCCGTACCGGAGCAGTGGGACGGCCCGGTACGGGAGTTGGGGGTGGAGGAGTTCCTGCTGGTGCTGCCCGCGGACGACCCGGCGGGCCCCGGCCCGGTCCCGCTCGCCTACCTGGCCGACCGGGACTGGGTGCACTACGCCCCGGGCAACGGCCTGGCCGAGCTGCTGGACCGGGTCTGCGGGGAGGCAGGATTCCGCCCCCGGGCGGCGGTCCGGACCGAGCAGACCGCGGCCGCCCCGCTGCTCGCCGCCGCCGGGCTCGGCCCCGCGCTGGTCCCGGCCGACCTGCTGCCGGCCGGCTTCGACGGCCGGGTGGTGCGCCCCGAGCCGCCGGTGCGCCGGGTGCTGGCCGCGTACTGCCGCCCGGAGCCCGATCCGCTGACCGCCGCCTTCCTGGCCGTCCTCGGACGGCACACCCGGGTGGGAATCCGGCGCCCGGGCGGCGAAGCTGGAGGCAGGGGGGCCGGTACCGGCTGAGGAGGCCCCGGATGGCCAGGGCGATGTGGTCAGGGACGTTGAGCTTCGGACTGGTCACCGTGCCGGTGGCGCTGTACTCGGCCACCGAGGACCACGCGGTACGGTTCCGCCAGCTCCAGCGCGGCACCTCCGACCGGGTGCGCAACCAGCGGGTGAACGAGCGCACCGGCGAGGAGGTCCCGTACGCCGACGTGGTGAAGGGCTACGAGCTCTCCGAGGGCGAGTACGTGGTGATCGAGCCGCACGAGCTGGACGACCTGGCGCCCGGGCGCTCCCGGACGATCGAGATCATCGGCTTCGTCGAGCTGGGCCAGGTGGAGCCGATCCTGTTCGACAAGACCTACTACCTGGGCCCCAAGGGCAAGGAGTACACCAAGGTCTACGCCCTGCTGCGGGAGGCGCTGGCCCGGACCGGCAAGGCGGGCATCGCCAAGTTCTCGATGCGCGGCCGGGAGTACCTCACCGCCGTGCACGCCGAGGGCGACACGCTGACCCTGCACACCATGCACTTCGCCGACGAGGTGCGGGACCCGCACCAGGAGGTGGACAACCTCCCCGAGGCCGATGTCACGGTCCAGGAGCGGGAGTTGAAGGCGGCCGAGCAGCTGGTCGAGATGCTCGCGATGGACTGGGACCCGAAGGCGTACCGGGACGAGTACGAGGACCGGGTGCGGGAGCTGGTCGAGGCCAAGGTGGAGGGCAAGGAGATCGTCCGGCCCGAGAGCACGGTGGCCGCCACCAACGTGGTCGACCTGATGGACGCGCTGAACCGGAGCATGGCGGCGGCGGGGGTCGGCGCCAAGCCGGCCGACCCGGGCCTGGACGGGCTGACCAAGGCGCAACTGTACGAGAAGGCGAGCGAGTTGAAGATCCCGCACCGCTCCACCATGACCCGGGACGAGCTCCAGCAAGCGGTCGGGCAGGCCACCGCGCCGGCGAAGGGCAAGCGCCGGCTGAAGGCGGTGTCCTAGGGACTGTCGGCTACGCCGGGTGCTCGGCGATCCGGGTGGCGGCCTCACGGGCCCGGGCGCCGGTGCGGGTGCGGCCCGGCGCCACGTGGCGGTACGGGAAGCGGCGCAGGTACTCGGCCTCCAGCTGTCCGGAGCGCAGGGTGTGGCGGTACAGGGCCTCCTCGGAGCCGTAGAGGAAGGTCTCGTGCCGGGTGCGGTGCAGCTGTTCCAGCTCGTGGAGCAGGACGTCGGTCTCCAGGTCGGTCGCCGGGACCCCGCCGGTGCGGGTGTCGGAGTGCAGCATGGCCCGTCCTCCTCGCATGTCGCCCCCGTCCTACCGAGTGCCCCCGCACGGGCGGTGGAAAACGGGCAAACCGGTCCAGAGACCGACGAACCGGTTTCCGGTCGGGGCGGACGGGGGACCAGCAGCCGTATGGACCCCGTCCGTGCACTGGAGCGGATCGCCTACCTGCTGGAGCGCGAGCACGCCACCGAGTACCGGGTGCGCGCCTTCCGGCAGGCCGCCGCGGCCGCCGCCGCACACCTGGCCGAGCACCCCGACCCGGCCGCGCTGGCCGCCGGGGCGGCCCGCCTGCCCGGGATCGGCCCGACCACCGCCAAGGTGATCGCCGAGGCGGTGGCCGGCCGTACCCCCGCCTACCTGGCCGAGCTGGAGACGCGGGCGGAGGAGCCGCTGGCCACCGGCGGCGAGGAGCTGCTGGCCGCGATCCGGGGCGACTGCCACCTGCACTCCGACTGGTCCGACGGCCAGGTCCCGATCGAGACCATGGCCCGTACCGCGATCGAACTCGGCCACAGCTGGGCGGTGCTCACCGACCACTCGCCCCGGCTCACCGTCGCGCACGGCCTGAGCCCGGAACGGCTGCGGCGGCAGCTGGACGTGGTGGCCGAACTGAACACCCGGCTGGCCCCGTTCCGGCTGCTCACCGGGATCGAGTGCGACATCCTCGACGACGGCTCGCTGGACCAGGAGGACGAACTGCTGGACCGGGTGGACGTGGTGGTCGGCTCGGTGCACTCCAAACTGCGGATGGACCCGCTGCTGATGACCCGTCGGCTGCTGAACGCCGTGCGCAACCCCCGGCTGGACATCCTCGGCCACTGCACCGGACGGCTGCTCGGCGACAAGCCCCGGCCCGAGTCCCGGTTCGACGCCGAGCGGGTCTTCGCCGCCTGCGCCGAGGCGGGCGCCGCGGTCGAGATCAACTGCCGCCCCGAGCGCCGCGACCCGCCGTCCCGGCTGATCGCGCTCGCGGTCGGGGCCGGCTGCCTGTTCTCGATCGACACCGACGCGCACGCCCCCGGCCAACTGGCCTGGCAGCCGTACGGCTGCGCCCGCGCCGCAGCGGCGGGCATCGGCCCCGAACGGGTCGTCACCACCTGGACCGAGAAGCAGCTCCTCACCTGGGCCGACACCCGGCGCACCCCGAGGAAGCGCTAGATGCCTGAGGTCACGCTCACCGAGGTGGAGGGACGCCGGCTGCGGCTGACCCATCTGGAGAAGGTGCTCTACCCCGATACCGGGTGGACCAAGGCCGCCGCCGTGCACTACTACGCGAGTGTGGCGCCTCGGATGCTGCCGCATCTGGCCGGGCGGCCCGCCTCGTTCCTGCGCTTTCCCGAGGGGGTCGGGGGCCAGCGGTTCTGGGCCAAGCGGGTGCCGGCCGGGTCGCCGGACTGGCTCAGCACGCTGGACGTCGAGCACCGGGAGGAGACGCTCCGGCACGTGGTGGTGGCCGACCTGCCCACGCTGGTCTGGGCGGCCAACCTCGGTGCGCTCGAACTGCACGTCCCGCAGTGGCAGCTGGACCCGGCCGAGCACGACCGCCTGATCATCGACCTCGACCCGGGTCCGGGCGCCTCGATCGTCGACTGCTGCACGGTCGCGCTGGCGGCCCGCAAGGTGCTGGCCGCCGACGGGCTCAAGGCGTGGCCGAAGACCTCGGGGTCGAAGGGCCTGCACCTGCTGGTCCCGCTGCAGCCCACCCCCGAGCGGGCCGCCACCGGCTACGCCCGGCAGCTGGCGATGCGGCTGCGGGTGGCCGCCCCGGCGCTGGTGGTGGACCGGATGGACAAGTCGCTGCGCCGGAACAGGGTCTTCGTCGACTGGTCGCAGAACACCAGCGCCAAGACCACCGTCGCCCCGTACTCGATCCGGGCCGGCGACCGGCCGCTGGTCTCGACCCCGGTGAGCTGGACGGCCGTCCGGGACTGCCGCCGCCCCGAGGAGCTGGAGTTCACCCCCGAACAGGTGCTGGCGCTCCGCCGGGACCCGATGGCGGACCTGGCGGCCCCGCGCCACCGGGGCCGCCTGCCGGACTGACGCCGGGTCAGCCGAGGGCGGCCGCCTTGCGCAGCAGCACCGACCGTTCGGCGGTGTTGCGGCACAGCCGGGCGGCGAGCTCCAGCTCGGCCCGGGCCTCGGCGGTCCGGCCGAGCCGGCGCAGCAGTTCGCCGCGCACGCCCGGGAGCAGGTGGGAGCCGGACAGGCGGTCGGTGGCGACCAGTTCGTCGACCAGGGCGAGGGCCTGCTCCGGCCCGGTCGCCATCGCGACGGCGACCGCCCGGTTCAACTCGACCACGGCGGACGGGGCGACCCGGCCCAGCGCCTCGTACAGCAGCACGATGCGCTCCCAGTCGGTCTCCGCCACCGAGGGCGCGGTCGCGTGGCAGGCGGCGATCGCGGCCTGCAGCCCGTAGGGCCCCAGGCCGCGTCCGGCGCCGGCGGCCCGGGTCAGCGCGGCCAGGCCGCGGCGGATCGCGGCGCGGTCCCAGCGGCGCCGGTCCTGGTCCTCCAGCAGCACCGGTTCGCCGTCGGGGCCGGTGCGGGCGGGGAAGCGGGCGGCCGTCAGCTCGCACAGGGCGAGCAGCCCGGACACCTCCGGCTCCTCGGGCAGCAGGGCGGTGAGCATCCGGGCCAGCCGGATCGCCTCGTACGCCAGGTCGGGGCGGAGCAGGTCGTCGCCCGCAGTCGCGGTCGAGCCCTCGGTGAAGATCACGTACAGCACGCTCAGCACCCCGCCGAGGCGCTTGCGGCGCTCGTCGGCGGGCGGCAGTCCGAACGGCACTCCCGCCGCCGCGATCGTCTTCTTCGCCCGGGTGATCCGGGCCTGGACGGTCGGCACCGGGACCAGGAACGCGCGGGCGATCTCCTCGCTGCCCAGCCCGGCGACGGCGCGCAGGGTCAGGGCCACCCGGGCCTCGGGCGAGAGCACCGGGTGGCAGGCGATGAACATCAGGGCCAGGATGTCGTCGTCCACCCGGTCCGGGTCCCAGAGCAGGTCGTCGACCGGCTCGGGCGGGGCCTGGATGCCCGCACTCGCCTGTCCCTCGGCGAGCTGGCCGCCGAGCGCGGCGTAGCGCTCCGCCAGGGCGGAGCGCCGGCGGTAGCTGTCGATCGCCCGCCGGCGCCCGGTGGCGAGCAGCCAGCCGACCGGATTGGCCGGCGTGCCCTCGCGCGACCAGCTGACCAGCGCCTCGGCCAGCGCCTCCTGGGCGACGTCCTCGGCCAGCGCGAAGTCCCCGGTGTACCGGGCCAGCGCGGCGACGATGCGGGCGGACTCGATCCGCCACACCGCCTCCACGGCCCGCCGGGCCGCCTGCGGGCCCGGCGGGTTCGAGGGGTCCGGCATCAGATCTGGCCGGTCCGCTCACGCCAGACCCGCTCCTTGGCGATCCACTCGTTGTCCTGCGGGAACTCGTCGATCCCGGGCACCCGGCGGACCTCGCACTTCGAACCGGCGATCGCGGGGAGCCGCTTGGCCCACTCGACCGCCTCCTCCTTCGAGGCCACGTCGATCAGGTAGAAGCCGCCGAACAGCTCCTTCGTCTCGCCGTACGGGCCGTCGGTGACCACCGGCGTCTCACCGCTGAAGTCGACCACCACGCCCTGCCCCGGGTCGTCCAGCCCCTCGGCCGCGACCAGCACGCCGGCCTTGATCAGCTCCTCGTTGAAGCGGCCCACGGTCTCGAGCATCTCCTCGAAGGGCGTCTCCATCATCTTCGCCATGGACTCGTCGGTGCCACGCATGATCAGCATGTACTTAGCCATCGTCGGCCTCCTCGGTACGGGGTCGTCCCTCGACCCTCTCACTCCTGGGTCGAACCGCGCAGGCGCGGATCGACACGACCCCGGACCGAGTTTTTCCGGGCCTCAGATCAGGGTGCGCCAGTAGTACCAGAACCGCTCCAGGATCATGATCACGATCACCGCGTACCAGAGGGCCGGGACCGCCCAGTGGTAGCGGGCCGCCTCGCGGACGGCCGGGCGCAGGACGCGCGGTACGGGGAGCACACCGGACTTCAGGTTGTGCAGGGTGGTGTACCAGAACAGCGGGATCATCGCCGCCCAGACCAGCATGCAGTAGGGGCAGAGCGCGCCGATCGAGTACAGCGTCTGGGTCATCAGCCAGGTGACGAAGCCGATCCCGAACAGCACCCCGAACTGGAGCCCGAGCCAGAACCAGCGCCCGTACACCGCCCCGGCCAGGATGCCCGCCCCGACCGCGACCACCACGGCGAAGGCGGCCAGGCCGATCAGCGAGTTGGGGAAGCCGAAGACCGAGGCCTGGTCGCTGAGCATCACCGAACCGCAGCTGATGATCGGGTTGATGCTGCAGCTGGGGACGTAGGACGGGTCCTCCAGCAGCTTGATCTTGTCGAGGGTCAGGACCGCCGAGGCGAACAGGCCGAGCAGGCCCGTGACGACGAAGAGCCACCCGAGCCGGCGGCCCGCGGGGACGGGCGTGGTCACTTGGCCCCCGTGGTCTGCTGGACCAGGGCCTTGAAGGCGTCGCCGGTGATCGGCTGGTTGCCGGGGAAGACGTTGAGCTGGGTGCCGTCGAGCTGGACGGTGGGGGTGCCGCTCACGCCGCTGTTGTCGAAGGCGGTGGAGACCTTGGCGGCCCAGGGGAGGTAGGTGCCCTCCTTGACGGCCTTGACGAAGGCGTCGGTCTTGAGGCCGGGGACCTTGTCGGCGAGGTCGAGGATGGTGTTGGTGTCGCCGAAGCCGTCCTTGCGCTCGTCGGGCTGGTTGGCGTAGAGCACGTCGTGGAAGGCCTTGAACTTGTCGACGCCTTCGTTGAGGGCGGCGCCGGCGGCGTTGAGTGCGGTGCGGGAGCCCTTGCCGCCGAGGTTCTTGTCGAGGAAGGTGGCGAGCTGGTACTCGATCTTGTAGGTGCCGTCGTCGGCGAGCTGTTGCATGGTGGTGCCGGCGCTGGTCTCGAGCTTCTCGCAGATCGGGCAGCGGAAGTCCTCGTAGACCTTGAGGGTGTGCGGGGCGTCGGCCTTGCCGTAGGTGATCAGGGTGCCGTCGGGGCCGGAGGCGTTCGCCGGGACCACCAGCGGGCCGGTGGCCGCCGGGCTGCTGTCGGAGCTGCTGCTGCCGCTCACGGCGAAGGCCACGCCGCCGACCAGGGCGAGGACGGCGACCGAGGAGACGCCGATCACCACCCGGCGCCGGGTCTTCGCGGCCTGCGCCTCGCGGGCGCGCTGGTCCTTCAGGCGGGCGGTGGCGGACTGGTTCTGCTTCTTCTGCTGGTTGCTGCTCATGACGGTGCGTCGAATCCTGTCGCTGTACGCGGGAAGCGCGTGGGTACCGGGGGAGGCGGGTGTGCCGCCGGACGCCTCGGCGCAGGGGCCGGGCGTGGGGCAGGGCCTGGGAGAGGGGTACTCAGCAGGCCGGTGCGAACACCGGCGGGCCGCGCCGCAGGGCGGGCCGGAGCAGGATGTCGTCGGCGGGGACGAGCAGCCGACTCGACCGGGGGATGGGCAGCCGCAGCACCGGACGGGCCGGGCGGGGGGCGAGCAGCCGCAGGAAGCGCCAGGCGCCGGCCAGCAGCTCGCCGAGCAGCCGGGCGGTCGCCGCCTGGCCGTGCAGCGCGGACTCGCCGAGGCGCAGCGCCCAGGCGGAGAGCACCGCGACCAGCACGTGCCCGAGCAGCACCGGCAGCCCCGCCACCGGCGCGGGCGTGGAGCCCGGGCTGAGCAGGAACTCGCCGATCGAGCCGCCGGAGCAGACCAGTGGTTCGAGGCCGCCGAGCGGGGCGTGCCCGCCGGGCGTGGAACAGGTGAGCTGGCCCAGGTCGAACAGGACGCCGACGGCCAGCTGGGTGGGGAGCAGCACCGCGAGGATGCGGCCGAAGCCCCGCCCGGAGCCGAGGCAGGCGAACGCCACCAGGAAGGCGGCCGCGCCCGCGAGCGCCACCACCGGGACGGGCAGCGGCCGGCCGGTCAGCACGACCTGGCCGAGGGCGGCGAGCGGCACGACGAGCGCGGCGAACACCGCCGCGCGCACCGCTCTGCCTGCCTGACCGCTCTTCATGTCCACCGAGTCTGCCACAGCCGGTATATGGGACAGGTGAGGGTGTGAGAGGGCTCACCGGGGGCCCACCGCCCGGGACGGGGGCCTCGTGCGTCCACGTAGGATGGCGCGATGCCGATCCCCAAAGCCGAACTGCACCTGCACATCGAGGGCACCCTCGAACCCGAGCTGGCCTTCCGGCTGGCCGAGCGGAACGGGATCGTGCTGCCGTTCGCGGACGTGGCCGAACTGCGGGCGGCGTACCGCTTCGACGACCTGCAGTCCTTCCTCGACCTCTACTACCGGCTGATGGACGTGCTCCGCACCGAGCAGGACTTCACCGACCTGGCGGAGGAGTACCTGGCCCGGGCCGCCGGGCAGGGCGTCCGGCACGCGGAGATCTTCTTCGACCCGCAGGCGCACACCGCCCGGGGCGTCCCGATCGAGACGGTGGTCAACGGCCTGGGTGCCGCGCTGGACCGGAGCGAGGCGGAGCACGGCGTCTCCACCCGGCTGATCCTCTGCTTCCTGCGCGACCTTAGCGCCGAGTCGGCGCTCGCCACCCTGGAGTCCGCGAAGCCGTACCTGGACCGGATCACCGCCGTCGGCCTGGACTCGGCCGAGGTGGGGAACCCGCCGTCGAAGTTCACCGCCGTGTACGAGCGGGCCCGCGAGCTGGGCCTGCGGGCCGTCGCGCACGCGGGCGAGGAGGGCCCGCCCTCGTACGTCCGGGAGGCGCTCGACCTGCTGAAGGTGGAGCGGATCGACCACGGGCTGCGCTGCCTGGAGGACGAGGAGCTGGTGGCCAGGCTGGTCCGGGAGCGGATCCCGCTGACGGTCTGCCCGTTCTCCAACGTCCGGCTGCGGGCCGTCGACACGCTGGCCGACCACCCGCTGCGCCGGATGCTGGAGGCCGGGCTGGTCGCCACCGTGAACTCGGACGACCCGGCCTACTTCGGCGGCTACGTCGACCAGAACCTGACCGAGACGGCCGCCGTGCTCGGCCTGACCGAGCAGCAGCAGTACACGCTGGCCCGGAACTCCTTCGAGGCGAGCTTCCTGGACGGGCCGACCCGGGCCCGCTACCTGGCCGAGCTGGACGCCTGGGTGGCCGGCTCGACCCGGTAGGACCGCTCGACCCGGGCGATGTGCACGTGCAGCGCCTCGTACCAGTGCTCCCGGCCGAACTCGCGGACCAGGGTGTGCTCGACCTGGTCGCGCCAGGCGGCGATCGACTCCGGGTCGTGCCAGTACGAGAGCGAGATGCCGAAGCCCTCGGCGGTGCGGGCCGACTCCGCCGCGATGAACCCGGGCTGCTGCCCGGCCAGTTCGCGCATCCGGCGGGCGGCCGCCGCGTACTGCTCGGGGTCGGCCCCGTTGCGCAGCGAGCTGAGCACGGCGACCCAGTACGGCGGGCGGGGGAGGTCGGCGGGCAGCTGTCCGGACATCGGGCCTCGCAATCGGTGCGGCAGATTGGTCTGGACCAGACCCTATCGAGGGGCGGCCCGGGTCCGCCCGCCGTTTTCGGCGGCTCAGCCCGCCGCGTCCAGCCGGGCGCGCTGATCGGCCGTCAGGTCGAGGTCGACCGCCGCCAGGCTCTCCTCCAGCTGCGCCACCGAGCTCGCGCCGACCAGCGGGAGGACCGGCACCTCGCCGCCGATCAGCCAGGACAGCACCACCTGGTTCGGCGTCGCCCCGGTCTCCGCCGCCACCTCGCGCAGGGCGGCCAGCCGCAGCGGGGTACCCGCGTGGTCGAAGCCGGAGTCGAGCGGCCGGTCGGTGCGGGTGTACGCCCCGGCCAGCAGCGGCGAGTACGCGACCAGGGCCAACTGCGGTTCGCTGCGCAGGTAGTTGAGCAGGTCGCCGTTGGCCACGCCGGGGTTGCCGTCGTCCGAGCGCAGGGTCGGCCGGTCGGTGCGGTGGCGCAGGTAGCTGTGGTGGTACTGGAGCACCTCGTACCCCGGCAGCCCGGCCCGGGCGGTCAGGCTTCGGGCCCGGTCCACCTTCCAGGACCAGTGGTTGCTGACCCCGAGCAGGCCGACGCCGCCCCCGGCGACCTGCTCGGCGAAGGCCTCGACGGTCTCCTCCAGCGGCACCCGGGTGTCCTCGATGTGCGCGTACAGCAGGTCCAGCTGCTCGACGCCGAGCCGTTCCCGGCTGCGCTCGCTCTGCTCGCGGACCACCTGCGCCGAGAGGCCCTCGACGGCGCGGCTGAAGGTGCTGGTCGGTGCCAGCGGGCGGGCGCCGAGCTTGGTGGCGATGGTGACCTCACGGCCGATGCCCCGGCTGCGGCGCCAGCGGCCGAGCAGGGCCTCGCTCTCGCCGCCCTGGGTGCCGTGGACCCAGAACGAGTAGTTGTTGGAGGTGTCGACGAAGCTGCCGCCGGCCTCGACGTAGCGGTCCAGGACCGCGAACGAGGTGGCCTCGTCGGTGTCGGTGCCGAACCGCATGGCGCCCAGGGCCAGCACGCTGACGGTGCGGCGGGTGGCCGGATCGGTGCCGATGGTGCGGTACTTCATGGCGATGCTCCCCTCGTCCGGCCCGCCGTCCGCGGGCCGTGACCGGGAGTCTGGCCGTTCGAGCGCACTCTAGGTCAAGCGCGGAGCCGGCCGACACGCCCGGCCGGGTTCGAATGATCCGTCACCCGGTCGGGCACGGTGGCAGCAGGGCGGGGAACGCACCCCGCGCGGGCCTTGAGGAGCGGTGACCATGGGCGACCGGGTGCTGGACGGACTCGACGACACATTGCGGGCCGAACTGGCGGCGCTCTACCGCGAGTTGCACGCCGCACCGGAACTCTCCGGGGCCGAGCACGGGACCGCCGCCGAGATCGCGGCCCGGCTGCGGAGGATCGACTGCGAGGTGACCACGGGGGTGGGCGGCACCGGCGTGGTCGGCCTGCTGCGGAACGGGGACGGACCGACGGTGATGCTGCGGGCCGACTTCGACGGCCTGCCGGTCCGGGAGCAGACCGGGCTGCCCTACGCCTCCACCGCGACCGGGGTGGACCCGGACGGCAAGGAGGTGTCGGTGATGCACGCCTGCGGCCACGACATGCACGTGACCTGCCTGGTCGGGGCGCTCACGGTGCTGGCCGGGGCACGGGAGGGCTGGTCGGGCACGGTGCTGGCGGTGTTCCAGCCCGCCGAGGAGACCGCCACCGGAGCGCAGGCGATGGTGGACGACGGGCTGTTCGAACGGTTCGGCCGCCCGGAGGTGGTGCTCGGGCAGCACGTGGCGCCGTACCCCGCCGGGATGGTCGGGGTGCACGCGGGCCCGGCGTTCGCGGCCACCGACTCGCTCCGGATCACCATGTTCGGCCGGGGTGCGCACGGCTCCCGGCCGGAGGCGGCGATCGATCCGGTGGTGATGGCCGCCGCCACCGTGCTGCGGCTGCAGACCGTGGTGTCCCGGGAGATCGCGGCGACCGAGACGGCGGTGGTGACGGTCGGTTCGCTGCAGGCCGGGACCAAGGACAACATCATCCCGGCCGAGGCGGAGCTCAAGGTCAACATCCGCAGCTACACCCCGGAGGTCCGGGCGGCGGTGCTGGCCGGGGTCGAACGGATCGTCAGGGCGGAGGCGGCCGCCTCGGGTGCGACCCGCGAGCCCGAGATCACCCCGCTGGACCGGTTCCCGGCCCTGGTCAACGACCCGGCGGCGGTGGACCGGGCGCGGGCCGCGCTGGTGGCCGTCCTGGGGGAGCGGGCGGTGGTGGACCCCGGCCCGGTGACGGGCAGCGAGGACGTCGGGGCCTTCGGTGCCGCGGCCGGGGTGCCGACCTGCTACTGGCTGTTCGGCGGCACCGACCCGGCCGAGTACGCCCGGGCCGAGGCGGCCGGCCGGGTGGCCCAGGACATCCCGTCCAACCACTCGCCGCACTTCGCGCCGGTGATCGAGCCGACCCTGGGCACCGGGGTGACCGCGCTGGTGATGGTGGCGCTGGCCTGGCTCGGGGGTCAGTAGGTCGAGGTGACCGACCGGGTGACCTGGGCCGTGTCGTCGTCGTCCGTGGTGATCGAGGTGGTGACCGAACTGGCGACGTACGACAGGACGCCGAGCACGATGAACACCACCAGCAGGTTGCGCCCCGCGCCGCTGAGCACCAGCGGCCGGGTGGCCGAGGCGGGGGCGCCGCCGACGGGGGTGTCGACGGCGCTCTCGCCGAACAGGCCCTTGGGGTAGGCGGAGGAGAGCATCAGGAAGTACGCCTGGTAGCGGTACCGGTAGCGGACGATGGCCGCGGTCGCCTCGAACAGCGGGCGCGGCATCCGTCCCAGGAACAGCACCACCAGCCAGCTGATGAAGGAGACCGCCCACCAGCCGACCTCCAGCACCCCCTGGATGATCCCCGCCGGGATGGCCAGGACGATCCGGAACAGGACCGCCAGCCGGTTCAGCTCGCCGGGGCGGACCTCGATCCGGACCGGGTGCTCGGGCGCCTCGAACCGGAACGGCGGGTAGGTGTCGACCAGCAGCATCAGGTACGCCTCGACCCGGGTGCCGTACCCGACGTACCCGGTCAGGTAGCGCGCCGCGAACTCCGGCAGCCGGGCGGTGATCAGCGCCCCGAACCAGCCGATCACCACGACGAAGAAGGCCACGATCGAGAGCAGCCACATGACGATGAACTGCGGGATCAGCAGCAGGATCCGGAGGAACACGGTGAGCCGGCTCTGCTGCTTGGGCTCCGGCACGTCCAGCGCCGGGAGCCATTCACGGCCGGGCGCCGGCAGCGTGGCGGATGCGTCCCACATGGTGTCTCCCTGAGGCTTCGTCAGCAGTCCCCTGCTCTGAAGATCGCAGCCGCCGCCCCCGCCCGCCCGCCGGACTGGCCCGAACGGGAGGCGGTGCTCAGGCCCGTCCCTCCAGCTCCAGCAGCAGCTGCTTGCGCTCCAGACCGGCCGCGTACCCGGTCAGCGAACCGTTCGCGCCGATCACCCGGTGGCAGGGCCGCACCACCAGCAGCGGGTTGGCCCCGTTCGCCGCCCCCACCGCGCGGGCCGACTTGCGCGGGATGCCGGCCCGCTCGGCCAGCTCGCCGTAGGTCAGGGTGTGGCCGTGCGGGACCTGCTCCAGGGCGGCCCAGACCCGGCGCTGGAACGGGGTGCCGTGCGCGGTGAACTCCAGCTCGAACGAGGTCGACTCACCCGCGAAGTACGCCCGCAGCTGCCCGGCCACCTCGGCGAAGGCCTCGGGGTCGGCCGCCCAGCCGGGCTGCACCACGGCCGCGTTCGGCTGACCCGTCGTCAGCGACAGCGAGGTGAGGGAGGTGCCGCCCTTGGCGGTGGTGGACTCCTCGCCGACCAGCAGCAGCTCGCCCAGCGGGCTGTCGAGGGTGGTCCAGACGGTGGTCACGGTGCGCTCCCAGGGATCGGGGTGTCGGTACCCGACCAGTCTGCCCGCTGCCCGGGGCACCGACCGGCGGAAATCGGACACCGCGTTCACCGGGGGCGGACCTGACCGGGTGGGGCCGGGACCTGGTCAGACCAGGTGGACGGCCACCCCGGCGGCGGTCAGGGCGGCGGTCTCCGGCTCGGGCGCGCCGAGCTCGGTCACCACCGCGTGCACGGCCCCGGCGGGGGCGACGAAGGCGAGCGCCGTCCGGGACAGTTTGGCGGCCTCGGCCACCGCGACCACCCGGCGGGCGGACCGGATCGCGGCCCGCTTGACCGCCGCGTCCGCCAGGTCGTACGCGGTCAGGCCGTCGGCGGCGGTGAGGCCGCAGCAACCGATCACGGCCGTGTCGAAGCGCAGTGCGGCGAGCGAGGCCTCGGTCAGCGGGCCGGTCAGGGCCAGCTCGCCGGGGCGCGGTTCGCCGCCCGGCAGCAGCAGGCGGAGCTGCGGGGCGCCGCCCGTCAGGGCGTTCGCGGCGTGCAGGGAGAGCGGCATGACGGTCAGTCGGCGGCCGCCGAGCACCCGGGCCACCTCCAGGCAGGTGGTGCCGCTGTCCAGCACCACCGACTCGCCGTCCGCGATCAGCCCGGCCACCGCGACGGCGATCCGGCGCTTGGCGTCCAGCCCGTCCTGCGCCCGGAGCGCGAACGGCGGCTCCTCGCCGCGCAGCAGCAGGCTCCGGGCCCCGCCCCGGTAGCGCTCCAGCACGCCCTGCTCGGCGAGCAGTTCGAGGTCGCGCCGGACGGTCATCTCGGAGGCGCCGGTGGACTCCGCCAGCTCGGCCACGCTCAGCTGCCCGGCCGCGCGGACCGCGTCGGTGATCTGCCTCAGTCGTTCGCTGCTCGCCAGGGTCGCCATAGTGGCCAGTCAACCGGATTGGTGTTCAGTTGGCAAGCTTACGAACATGAATCGTGTTTGATATGTTCGAAAGCATGACGAGAGCGCTTCGGTGGGCCCGGCTGGCCACCTTCACCTACTTCGCCCTGAACGGGTTCCTGATGGGCATCTGGATCGTCCACATCCCGGCGGTGGAGCAGCGGGCCGGGGTGGACCACGCGGTGCTCGGCTGGCTGCTGCTCCTGCTCGGCGGCGGCGCCTTCGCGGGTATGCAGCTGGCCGGACCGCTCACCGACCGGTTCGGCGCCCGGGCGGTGGTGCCCGCGGGAGCGGCCCTGTGCAGCGCGGCGGTGGTCCTGCCCGGGCTGGCCGTCGGCCCCTGGACACTGGGGCTCGCCCTGCTCGCGTTCGGGTTCGGCAACGGCTGTCTGGACGTCAGCATGAACACCCACGCCGTGCAGGTCGAACGCGGCTACGGACGACCCGTCATGTCGGCCTTCCACGCGGTCTTCTCGGTCGGCGGCGTGCTGGCGGCCCTGGTCGGCGCCCGGACCCTCGGCCTCGGCCGGAGCGCGGCCGGCACGCTCGCCGGAGCGGCGGTGCTGGGGCTGGTGGTCGCCGTACTGGCCGCACCCGCACTGCTCCGGCGGCCGGAGCGGGCCCCGGCCGCCGGGGGCGGTCCCGCCGCCCGGCGCCGGACGCCCGCGCGGGTCTGGGCGCTGGCCGGGCTCGCCCTGATGCTGATGCTGTGCGAGGGCGTTGCCAACGACTGGAGCGTGCTCGCGACGCGGGACGTGCTCGGCGCCCCTGCCGCCACCGCCGCCTTCGCGTACGGGGCGTTCGCGACGGCGATGACGGCCGGCCGGCTGCTCGCCGACCGGGTGGCGGGGAGGTTCGGGCCGGTCGCGGTGGTGCGGTACGGCGCCGGTCTGGGTGCGGTCGGGCTCGGTGCGGTGGTGTGCGCCCCCTCGGTACCGGTGGCGCTGGCGGGCTGGACGCTGTTCGGGCTGGGGCTCTCCGGCTGCGTCCCGCAGCTGTTCAGTGCGGCGGGCCGGGCCGACCGGGACGCCGCCGGGGTCAACGTCTCCCGGGTGGCCGGCCTCGGCTACCTCGGCATGCTGGCCGGACCCGCCGTGATCGGCCCGCTCACCCACCTGGTCCCGCTGAACCTGGCCTTCCTGCTGCCGGTGGCCTTCTGCCTGGCCGCCGCCTGCGCGGCCCCGGTGCTCCGGCCTCCGGCCGAGGCCGGGCCGGAGGCCGCGCTGGAGCAGGACCGGGTCACGGCTTGAGGACGTGGCCGGTGTTGGTCACAGTGCAGGCGCTCTCGTCGCCCTTGTGCACGGCCACGTCGCTCGGGACGGCGGTGGGTGCCGGGGCGGCGGGGGAGTCGGGGCTGCCAGGGCGGTAGTCGCTGCCCAGGGTGACCACCACCGCCCGGCCGGAGCCGCCCGCGACCACGGCCGAGGGCGGCAGGCCGAGGGCGGCGGCGACCGCCTCGGCGGCGGCCTTCCGGTCCTGCTGCGCGTACTTCACCGTGCCGGCCGTGACATTGGCCGGTGCGCCGCTGCCCGGCGCGGCCACGTACCCGAGGCCGCGCAGGGTCTCGGCGACGGTGGTCGCGAGCTTCGGCTGCCTGGTGCCGTTCAGCACGGTCACGGTGACCGAGGCCGGGTCCACGGCGGGTACGGCCGGTGCGGTGGCGGCAGGGGCGGTGGGCTCGGCCGGCGGCGGGGTGCCCTGGTCCGGGCCGCCGGTGAGCGACTTGTCCGCCCGGATCAGCGCGAACAGGTTGTCGGCGCCGGGCTGCACCAGGCGGTTCTTGGACTGGAGCTCCTTGACCGGTTCGTTCAGGCTGTACTCGGTCGGCGGCTGGACGAACGCGATCTCGGCGGGCTTGAGGTTCTTCAACTCGCTCGCCAGGCCCACCAGGCGGGTGGTCCCGGCGATCGGGGCGTCGACCGTGATCGACTTGGTGGCGGCCTCGATCACGTGGACCGCCTTGACGGGGTCGAGCAGCGTCCCCTGGTCGGTCACCTTGCGCACCAGCGAGGCGAGGAAGGCCCGCTGCATCGAGAACCGGCCCACCGCGCTGCCGTCCTGGACGGCGTGCCGGGTGCGGACGAACTGCAGGCCCTGTTCGCCGTGCAGGAGTTGCGGGCCGGCCGGCAGGTCGAGGTGGGAGTCCTCGTCCTTGACGGCCGTGCAGAGGTTGACCGGCACGCCCTCGACCGCGTCCGTCAGTTCCTTCACGCCTTGGAAGTTGACCACCGCGAAGTGGTCGATCCGCAGCTTGGTGACGGCCTGCACGGTGTCCTGGACGCATCCGGGGCCGCCGCGTCCCATCGCCTCGTTGAGCGGGCGGTGGCTCCTGGCCCGGTACACCTGGCCCGTCTTCGGGTCCTGGCACTGCGGCAGGTCGACCAGGGTGTCCCGGGGCAGGTCCAGGGCCACGGCGGCGCGGCGGTCCGGGTAGACGTGGAGCACGATGTTGACGTCGTTGTTGCCCTCGCCGACGTTCTCCCGGTCGCCGTACCCGCCGTTCAGGCCCTTCCGGCTGTCGGTGCCGATGATCAGGATGTTCATCGCGACCCGGCCCGAGGCGTCGGCCTCGCCGGCCGGCGGCGGCGGGTTCCCCGCGCCGAGCGGGGCGGACTGGATGTTCGAGTCCAGGTGCCTGAGGTAGAGGTAGGCGCCCGAGCAGCCCGCAAGCACCAGCAGGCCGGTGGTCAGGGCGACCGGGCGGGCCCAGCGCCGGAGCCCGGTCCGCTGCGCCCGGGCCTTCCGGCGGCCGGACCGCTTCGCGGCTTGCCGGGCGGCGGCGCGGCCGCCGGGTATCTGCTGCTGGGTGTTGGTCATGGTGCCTCGTGAGGGTCGGGGGCCGGGACGGGTCTGCTCGGGCTACTGGGGGTCGACCCGCAGGATGCGGGGGCCGTAACGGGCCCGGACCTCCTCCCGGACCGTCGCGGCCTGAGCCGTCGTCACCACCAGGCCCGCGCAGTCCGGGGCGAAGGCCATGCCGGAGAG
This sequence comes from Kitasatospora sp. NPDC002040, assembly GCF_040296785.1. Lineage (NCBI taxonomy): Bacteria > Bacillati > Actinomycetota > Actinomycetes > Kitasatosporales > Streptomycetaceae > Kitasatospora > Kitasatospora sp. NPDC002040. The sequence continues at coordinate 362,664 of NZ_JBEOXV010000005.1, forward strand.
CAGTACGCCCCTGCCCTCCCAGTAGGGGCGGTCCTTGGCGATCCGGTCGATCAGCTCGGTCAGTTCGGCCCGGCTGTACGGGGCGTCGACGAAGCGGAGCAGGACCGTCGGGTCGGTCACCGACAATCGGGACGCCGAGTCGAGGTCGCCGCCCGGGACACGGTAGACGTACAGCGTGCGGGAGTCCGCGCACACGCCCGCGTAGCGGTCCGGGAAGTAGGTCCGCCCCAGCTCGCCCACCTGGGCCATGGCCTTGCGCAGGGCTGCTCCCGGGTTCGGGACCTCGGCCGTCGGGGCGGCGCTGCCGGGGGCGGGGCTAGCCGGGCAGAACCCGGTCGACCGGTCGTCCGCGACGGGCGTCGGGGAGGGCGGGCCCGGGTGCGCGGTCAGCACCGCCAGCGGCGCCGCGGGCCGGGCCGGCGGCTCGGTGACCTGGACCGTCACCCCGGCGCAGGCGGCCAGGACCGCCGCGGCCGCCAGTGCCAGCCGGATCCGCCCGGCCCGGAGCCGGCGCCGGCCGGCCTGCCGGAGCTCCGCCACGGGTGCCCGGACGGCGCCCACCCGGGTGTTCGCCTCGGCGTTCAGCCGTGCCGCCAGTCTCAGTTCGAGGGCGTCAGCATCCACGGCCCACCTCCACGTTCTCCTGCGCCAGCTCGCGCCGGAGCGACTTCATGGCCCGGGCCAGGTGCGTCTTCGCGGTCGCGAGCGAGCAGCCCAGCTCCTCGGCCACCTGGGCCATCGGCAGGTCGATGTAGTACTTCAGTGCCACCACCGCCCGCTGTTTCGGCGGCAGCCGGCGCAGCACCAGGCGCAGCCGGTCGTCCTCCGGCGCGAACTCCAGCACGGCCGCGTCCGGGAGCTCCGGCATCGGGACCTCGCGCCTGGTCCGGCGCCAGCGCGAGATGTGCGTGCGCACCATGGTCCGGCGGACGTACTCCTCGGTGGCCGTCACGTCCCGGATCGACCGGCGCCGGACGTACACCCGGGCCAGCGCGTCGTGCAGCAGGTCGCACGCGTCGTGCAGGTCCCCGGTGATCAGGTACGCGCCGCGCAGCAGGGCCTGGTAGCGCGCCCCGACGAACTCGTCGAACGGGTCGCCGTTCACTGTCATACCTACTTGGACGCGTCAGGCGGCCGAAAGGGATGACACGGGGACGTAAAAAGATCGGAAACCGGCTACGGGCGGTTCAGCGGGCGGACGCCCCGGGCCGGCACGGGCGCTGACGGGTGCTCACCAGGGCGGCTCCGGCGGCCGCCGCCACCACGCCGGCGGCGAGGAAGCCGCCGTTGGACCGCCAGGACAGGACGGACCAGCGGGACTGGGCGGAGAGCAGCGAGCCGGTGCTCAGCCACGAGGCGGTCGAGACCAGCGAGAGCGCGGAGCCGATCGACCCCAGGGACAGCACGCTGCCGACCGACCCGACGGACAGCACGGAGCCGACCGATCCGATGGAGAGCACCGAACCCACCGAGCCGATCGACAGCACGGAGTCCTTGGACCAGAGTGACAGCGGCGAGTCAGCAGGCTTCCACAGCATGCTCCGATCGTAGTCCCGGTCGGGGGAGTGCTGACGGGTTTTCACCTGCCCTACGGGGAGCGGGGATCGATGACCGAGATCATCGTGTCCACATATGTGGAAGGGATACGTAATTTAGGATAACTATTGACCTGCTGGACAACGGTCAGCACCATGATGGGCGGCTGCCTCTTCCCCCCACTGCTCTGGAGGTACGTTGTCCACACGAAGTCTCGTCGCGCTCGCCTGCGCGACGACGGTGCTGCTGGCTGCCGGCGGACTCGCCGTCGAAGCGAACGGCGTGGCACCCAAGGGAGTTCAGGCCCAGGCGAGCGGCGGTCTCGATCTCTCCAAGGCCAACCGCAGGACGCCGGTGGCCGGGTTGTACGACTGGTCCAAGGCCGGCTACCGGGGCGGTGCGGACCTGCCCGGGGCCGGTGACACCAACCCGGACGCCGCCTGTCAGATCACCCCCGCCGAACTGGCCGCACAGTTCGGGGTCCGCCCGGACGACGGGGCCGACGACTCGGCCGGGCTGCAGTCCGCGATCGACCAGATCCGGACCTCCTGCTCGCCCGGCGCGAACTACAACAAGCTGTCGCTGATCACGCTGCCGGCCGGTGTGCTCCAGGTCTCCCGTCAACTCGGGGTCGATGCCGACTACCTGACCATCCGTGGCGCGGGCAGCGGCGCCGGCGGCAGCCGGATCGTGTTCCGGCCCGACGCCAACACCCGCTACGACGCGCTGACCGAGGACGGCTCGGACTGGGACGAGGACGGGATGACCTCGGGCTCGGCCAAGGGCGGCTGGATCTGGCCCGGGCGCGGGCTGTTCCGGGTCCAGTCGCGCGGCGTGAACAGCGCCTACGCCAGTGAGTACGCGGCGGCTCCGGCCAACCGCAAGGACCTGTTCGAGGGCACGGTCAACGTGCACTGGAAGGCCGGGCTCAAGCTGCGCGAGAAGACCGGCGGCGCGGGCTTCGCGGCGAAGGCCGGGGACACCGTGGTGCCACTGGCGAGCAGCGGCGCGCTGACCGCGCTCCAGGTCGGCGGGCTGGTGAACATCCGGGCCGCCAACTCGCTGAAGTTCTACGCCCAGCAGGACATCCAGCCGGCCGACGGCACGCTGCAGAACATCCACATGCGGCAGCAGATCTTCACCGTCACCGCCGTCGACACCGCCAACCGCACCATCACGCTGGACAAGCCGCTGGAGTACGACGTCCCGGTCACCTCGACCTCGGACGGCTCGGCGCCGATCGACGGTGCCGTCTACGACTCCAAGGCCGCCCCGATCGTGGACCCGGTACTCGGGGTCGGCTTCGAGAACTTCGCCCTCACCCAGGACATGCCCGGGCTCAACCAGGCCGACGCCGTGCACAACTACGGCAACATGTCGCCCGCCGACGAGATGCACGGCATCGTCTTCAAGTGGGCCGCCAACTCCTGGGTCCGGGGCATCCGGACCGAGATGACCGGGTCGCACCCGATCGTCACCGAGGAGGCGTACCACCTCCAGATCGTCGACAACCAGCTGGACGGCTCCTGGAACAAGGGCAAGGGCGGCAACGGGTACTTCAGGGGATCGCGGGTCTGGGACTCGCTCTACGCGGGCAACACCTCGCGCAACCTGCGGCACTTCACCTTCCAGTGGTCCGCCTCCGGCAACGTGGTGATCGGCAACGACTTCGACTCCGACATCAACCTGCACGGGGGGTGGGAGCGCAACAACCTGATCGAGCTCAACACGGTGACCGTGCCGTACGAGCACCGCTCGGCCAACTGCCGCTCCAACTGCGGCGAGGAGGGCGGGGGCGGACCCGATGCCTCCACCTGGTTCCCGATCTGGTGGGGAGCGGGCAAGAAGGCGGTGAAGTGGTCCGGCTCCAGCGGGCCGAACAACGTCTTCTTCAACAACACCATGACCAAGCAGGCGACCGCCGGGGCGGCGTACACCCCGTACTACGCGGACCACCAGCGGATCTACCGGTTCGGCTGGAGCGGCGCGGCCTGGCAGCACCTGGACGCGGCCGGGACGCCGATCCCGGACTGGGCGGGCCGGGAGCAGCTGGACTACACCGGCGGGCACGGGGTGGACGCCACCCGGACCGACCCGGGGGCGTCGCTGTTCCTCAAGTCGGTGGGCGGGGGCACCTCTTCGCCCTCGCCGAGCAGCAGCCCCAGCAGCAGCCCGAGCCCGTCGCCGACCGGCACCGGGTGCCTGACCGCACGGACCGTCAAGGGCTCCGGCTGGAGCAGCGGTTACGGCATGGACGTGTTCGTCAAGAACAACTGCGCCACCAAGAGCACGAGTTGGACCGTCGAGTTCGACCTGCCGGCCGGGACCACGGTGTCCAGCAGCTGGTCGTCCACCAGGACGCAGAGCGGTCAGCACTACAAGTTCGTCAACGTCTCCTACAACGGGGCCATCGCGCCCGGCCAGGAGACGGGCTTCGGCTTCAACGCGGCCGGCCTCGGCCTGCCGTCCGACCTCACCGCCCGCTGATGGGAGCCGCAACGATGCGCAGAACGGTACTGGGCGGCTTCACGGCCGCCGCGCTGGCAGCAGCGAGCCTGCTGGCGCTGCCCGCCCATGCGGCGGCGCCGAAGCTGACCGCCAAGGTGGTGCAGGGGTCGGTGTGGAGCTCCGGCTACGGCGCGGATGTCGTGGTCGCCAACAACGGCGATGCGGCGTCGGCGGGTTGGACGGTGGAGTTCGACCTGCCGGCCGGGACGACGGTGTCCAGCAGCTGGTCGTCCACCAGGACGCAGAGTGGTCAGCACTACAAGTTCGTCAACGTCTCCTACAACGGGGCCGTCGCGCCCGGAGCGAGCACGAGCTTCGGGTTCAACGCGGCCGGCCTCGGGCTGCCGCTGAACTGCACCCTCAACGGCGCACCCTGCGGCGGGGGTTCGAGCACGCCGAGCCCCAGCCCGACCGTGAGCTCCAGCCCGAGCCCCAGCCCGAGCCCGAGCCCGAGTTCCAGCCCCAGCCCGACCCCCACGCCCACCCCCACCGTGACCACCCCGCCCGGCCCGGTGGTGGACGTCTCCACCGCCGCCCAGCTCACCGCCGCCCTGGCGGCGGCCGCACCGGGCCAGACCATCCGGCTGGCCCCGGGCGAGTACCACGGTGTCTTCGGCACCACCCGTCCGGGCACGGAGGCGCAGCGGATCACCCTGACCGGCCCGCGCACCGCCGTGCTGGTCAACGACGGCCCCTCCGGTGACGCGCCGGACTGCCCGACGCCGACCCCCGGCTGGGACCCGGGCTACGGCCTGTGGCTCTCCGGCGCGCCGTACTGGAACCTGACCGGCTTCACCGTGAAGGACTCCAAGAAGGGCGTGGTGCTGGACGGTTCGCACCACGTCACGGTGGACGGGATCTACGTGCACCACGTCGAGGAGGAGGGGGTGCACTTCCGCCGCTCCTCCGCCGACGGGGTGATCCGCAACTCGGTGATCGAGTACACCGGCCTGGTCCAGCCCGGCTACGGCGAGGGCGTGTACCTCGGTTCGGCGAACTCGAACTGGGGCTGCCACGGCAACAGCGGCGGGGTGGACCGCTCCGACCGGGTGCTGGTGGAGAACAACCGGATCGGCCCGTACATCGCGGCCGAGCCGATCGACGTCAAGGAGGGCACGTTCGCCGGGATCATCCGGGGCAACACCTTCGACGGACGCGGCATCAGCGGCCAGAACTCCGCCGACTCCTGGATCGACGTCAAGGGCATCGACTACCTGATCGAGGGCAACACCGGCACCTTCGCGGCGCCGGGCACCTTCGCCAACGGGTACGAGACGCACAACCCGGGCACCACGCCGTCGTTCCCGAACGGCTGCGGCAACGTCTGGCGCAACAACACCTCGGACCTGGGCGGGGTGGGCGCGTACGCGATCAGGATCACCTCGCCGTCGAGCTGCACGGCCAGGCCGAACGTGGTGTACGCCTCGAACAAGGTGACCGGGGCGGTGAGCGGACTGACCAACGTGCCGGTCACGCCGTAGCGGACCGGGGGAGCCGGCTCCGGGCCGGCTCCCCCGGTGGCGCGGCTATCTGATGCCGTGCCGGCGCAGCGTGGCGGCGAGGGCGGTGGTGTGGGACACCACCGCCCTCGCGACCCGTTCCACCTCCGCGTCGGTGGCCGCGGCGGCCGGCATGGAGCAGCTGATCGCGTCGGTGGCCGGGATGCGGTAGTGCACGGGGGCGGAGACGCAGCAGACGCCCGCCGTGCCCTGTTCGCGTTCCAGCGCCCAGCCCCGGTCCCGGGTGCGGGCCAGTTCGGCGTGCAGTTCGGCGCGGTCGGTGACGGTGTGCGGGGTGAGCGCGGGGAGCTCGGCCGGCAGTATCGCGTCCACCTCGGCGGTGGTCAGCTCGGCGAGCAACGCCTGCCCCAGGGCGGTGAGATGGGCCGGCAGTCGGCGGCCGACCCGGGAGACCACCCGGACGGTGTCGCGGGCCTCCCGGCTGGCCAGGTAGAGCACGTACGCGTCGTCCCGGCGGGCGAAGTGCACGGTGTAGCCGGTCTCGGCCCTGAGGTCCTCCAGGGCCTCGTTGGCGTACGGCAGCGCCGGGTCGCGGTCGAGGTAGGCGGTGCCGGAGAGCAGCGCGTGCGGCCCGACGCCGAAGGCGGAGCCGCTGTCGTCGGCCTCCACCCACTTGAGCTCGCGCAGCGTGCGGACCAGGGCGTGCAGGCTGCTCCGGGGGTAACCGAGGCGTTCCTGCAACTCGCTGACGGTCAGTCGGTCGGGCGAGGAGGCGAGCGCCTCCAGGATGCGCACGGTGCGCTCGGCCGACTTGACCGTCGAGGCGTCCGGCTGGGCAGAGGGCATGTCCACCATCCAGATAAGTGCTGCGGGAGTGTTGACCGTCATAGTAACGGACGCTAACTTTCCCTTGCAGTGCTGCCACACTCTCAGATTCTGTCCAGATACGTAGACAGGACTTCGATGCCCCGCAGATCCGCATCCACCCTTGCGGTCGCGTTGACCGCCGCTCTCGCCCTCACCACCCTGACCGCCTGCGGTTCGGGCGGCGGCAAGCAGAGCGCCACCGACGACAAGTCACCGCTGGAGATCTGGGTGCGCAAGCCCCCCGGCTCCAACACCGAGAAGACCCACCAGGCGCTGGCCGCGAAGTTCACCGAGCAGACCGGCATCCCGGCCCATGTCACCGCGCTGTTCGACGACTTCGAGACCAAGCTGCAGCAGGCCGCGGCGCAGAAGAAGCTGCCGGACCTGATCGTCAACGACACCGCCCAGCTCGGCACCCTGGTCAAGCAGGGCCTGGTGACCCAGGTCGACCGAGCCGGCACCAAGGGCGGCGACCAGCTGATACCCGCGTCCTGGGACGCGGCCAAGGGCGCCGACGGCAAGTACTACGGCGTCCCGTTCTCGGCCCAGAGCTTCGCGCTCTTCGTCCGCAAGGACTGGCGGGAGAAGCTCGGCCTGGCCCAGCCCACCAACTGGGACGAACTCGACGCGCTGGCAACGGCGTTCACCACCCGCGACCCGGACGGCAACGGCAAGGCAGACAGCTACGGCTACGTCGTCCCCGGCTCCACCAAGCGCGGCTACCTGGACTGGTACTTCTCCAGCTTCCTGTGGTCGGCGGGCGGCGACTACTTCGCCCAGGACGGGAAGGCGCCCGCGATCGCCGACGCCGCCTCGGTGGCGGCGGCCCAGCGGCTGAAGGACCAGTTCTGCACCGCGAAGAGCGTGGTGCCCGGCGCGGCCACCGCCGAGACCACCCAGGCCCACCCGCTGTTCGAGACCGGCAAGGGCGGCATCTACTTCACCGGCCCGTACAACATGGCCCGGTTCGACAAGAGCCTCGGCAAGGACAAGTACGAGGTGATCGCGCTGCCGGCCGGCCCCGGCGGGAAGAGCGTCTCGCTGGCCGAGGGCGAGAACGCCTACCTGATGGCCGGTTCGAAGAACCCCGGCGGGCAGAAGAGGTACGCCGAGTTCCTGATCGGCATCGAGGGCCAGACCCTGGGCATGGCGGGCGACACCGACGGCAACGTGGTCCGACTGCCCGTCAACAAGGGCGTCGACCTGGCGTCGGTGCGCAAGGACGAGCGCTGGCTGGTCTTCGACCGGGCGTACCGGGAGGGCGGCCGGTACGTGCCGGTGGTCAAGGAGTGGACGCCGTTCCGGCAGGCCTCGGCCGAGGCGCTGAACGCGATGGTGGCCGACTGCGGCTCCGACCCCAAGGCGGTGCTGGGCAAGCTGGCCACCACCTTCGCCGCCGAGTTGAAGAAGCAGGGAGCCGGATCCTGATGCGGATCGACCGCCGGGGCCGGCTCACCCCCTGGCTGTTCCTGGCCCCGGCGCTGGTGCTGTTCGCGCTCTTCAAGTTCCTGCCGATGTGGCGGGCGATCGGGATGAGCTTCCACGAGGTCAGGCCCTACCTGGGCGACCGGTGGGTCGGCGCGGACAACTACCGGCAGGTGGTCACCGACGAGGCGTTCCTGAACGCGATCTGGCACACCCTGCTGCTGGCGGTCGGCCAGACCGGCGGGTCGGTCCTGCTCGGTCTGGCCCTGGCCCTGGTGCTGGAGGGCAGTTCGCGCCGGCTCTGGTTCGTCCGGACGGCCGTCTTCCTGCCCACGGTGACCGCGATGGCGGTGGTCGCCGAGGTCTGGCGGATCCTCTACTACCCCGCCCCCGACGGCATCGTGAACGGGCTGCTGGGCTGGGTCGGGGTCGGGCCCTCCCAGTTCCTCAACAGCCCCGACAGCGCGCTCTGGTCGGTGATGTCGGTGGGCGTCTGGCGGGGTGCGCCGTACGACATGATGATCTTCCTGGCCGCCCTGGCCGGGGTCGACCGCACCCTCTACGAGGCGGCCGCGGCCGACGGGGCGGGGGTGTGGCGGCGGGTCTGGCACGTCACGCTGCCCTCGCTCCGGCCGGCCTTCGTGATCCTGTTCACGCTGGCCGCGATCCGCAGCCTGCGGGTCTTCACCGAGATCTTCCTGCTCACCAACGGCGGGCCGAACGGCTCCACCGAGGTGCTGATGACCCTGATCTACCGACTCGGCCTGGAACGCGGCGAGTTGGGCATCGCGGCGGCCGGATCGATGGTGCTGCTCGGGGTCTCGGTGCTGCTCACCCTGCTGGTCCGGCTCGGCCGGGCCCGGGCCGGAAAGGCCGCCACGTCCGGAAAGGCCGCGCCATGAAGAACCGTCAGTCCGGCGGCGTGAAGCACCGCCAACTCGACACCGCCCTCGGCCTGGACGCCCGCAGCGGCCCGATCGCCCTGATCGGCCGGCTGGTCCTGTACGGCCTGCTGGTGCTGGTCTTCGCCGGCCCGCTGCTGGCCCTGCTGGTCAGCGCGTTCAGCCCGGTCAGCGACCCGACCAGGCTCACCCTGCTGCCGACCCACTTCACCCTGGCCAACTTCGAGGCGGCCTTCGACCGGGACGTGCTGCGCTACCTGCTCAACTCCTTCCTGGTGGTGGGCGGCGGGCTGCTGCTCCAGATCGGGGTGAGCATCTCGGCCGCGTACGCGCTGGCCCGCAAGCGCTTCCCCGGGCTGCGGCTGGTCTTCCTGCTCATCCTCTCCACCATGATGCTGCCGGAGGAGGTGCTGGCGATCCCGCTCTCGCTGGTGCTCTCCGACCTGTCGCTGACCGGCAGCCTCTGGGGCATGATCGTGCCGGTCGGGGCCTGGGCCTTCTCGATCCTGGTCACCGCCGAGTTCATGAAGGAGATCCCGCTCGAACTGGAGGAGGCCGCCCGGCTGGACGGCGCCGGGGACCTGCGGATCTTCTGGTCGGTGGTGCTCCCGCTGTGCCGGCCCGCGCTCGGCGTGATCGGGATCTTCGGCTTCACCATGATCTGGGACCAGTACATGCTCCCGCTGCTGGTCGCCACCGACGCCAAACAGTTCACCCTCCCGCTGGCGCTGCGCACCCTGCGCGCCGACGAACAGGTCGGCGTCGGCGTGCTGCTGGCCTCCGCCCTGCTCGCCCTGCTGCCGAGCGTGCTGGCCTTCCTGGCCATGCAGCGGCAGTTCATGCGCGGGCTCACCTCCGGCGCGGTCAAGGGCTGACCAACCCTCACCCATCTTCTCTCCTAGGGGATTTCATGCGCCTGCACGGGCTTCTTTCCTTTCCGCTCACCCCGTTCACCGCGGACGACAAGGTGGATCTGGCGGTCTTCGCCGACCATCTGGAGCAGCAGATCGCCGCCGCTCCCGCCGCCCTCTTCGTCGCCTGCGGCACCGGGGAGTTCACCGCCCTGGCCCTGGACGAGTACCGCGACCTGGTGGCCACCGCCGTCCGGGTCGCCGACGGCCGGCTGCCGGTGGTGTCCGGCTGCGGCGGCGGCCCCCGGATGGCCCGCGAGTTCGCCCTGGCCGCCGCCGAGTGCGGCGCCGACGGGCTGCTGCTGCTCCCGCCGTACCTGGTCACCTCCACCCCGGGCGGGCTGGTCGAGCACGTCCGCTACGTGGCTGCCGCTACCGAACTCCCGCTGGTGGTCTACCAGCGCGCCAACGCCGTGCTCGACGAGGCCGCCGCGCTGGCCCTGCTCGACCTGCCCACCGTCACCGGCATCAAGGACGGCCGGGGCGACGTGGACGCGATGCTCCGGCTGGTCACCGCCGTCCGCACCAGCGGCCACCCGCGCGCCGCCGAGTTCGGCTTCCTGAACGGCCTGCCGACCGCCGAACTCTCGGTCCAGGCCTACCGGGCGATCGGCGTGGAGTGCTACTCCTCGGCCGTGCTCTGCTTCGCCCCCGACCTGGCCACCGCGTTCCACCGGGCGGTCGAGCGCGACGACCGGGAGGCGATCCAGCTGCTGCTGGCCGAGTTCTACCTCCCGCTGGTCGCCCTGCGCGACCGCGTGCCCGGGTACGCCGTCGCCCTGGTCAAGGCCGGCGCCCGGCTGGCCGGCCTCGACCTGGGCCGGGTCCGGCCGCCGCTGGTGGACGCCTCGCCCGAGCACGTCCGGGAGCTGGCCGCGATCCTGGCCCGGGGCCGGGCCGCGCTCGCCACGGTGGTGGAGTGATGCGGATCCAGCAGGTGGTGGTCACCCCGATCGCCTTCGCCGACCCGCCGCTGCTCAACTCGGCCGGGGTGCACCAGCCCTGGGCGCTCCGGGCGATCGTCGAACTGCACTGCGGCGACGGCCTGGTGGGCCTGGGGGAGACCTACGGCGACGCCCCGCACCTGGAGCTGCTGCGGGCGGTCGCCCCAACCCTGACCGGGCTCGACCCGTTCGACACCAACGGACTGCTGCGCCGGATCAGGGCGGTGCTCGGCGACGCGGACACCCCCGACCGGCACGGCCTGACCGGCGGCTCCACCCCGCAGAAGACCGCGCTGCGGGTGCTCAGCCCGTTCGAGGTGGCCTGCCTCGACCTGCAGGGGCAGCTGGTCGGCCGCCCGGTGGTGGACCTGCTCGGTGGCCGGGTCCGGGACGAAGTCCCGTTCTCCGCCTACCTGTTCTACAAGTGGGCGGGCCACCCCGGTGCGGCCGAGGACGCCTACGGCGCGGCCCTGGACCCGGCGGGCATCGTCGCCCAGGCGAAGCTGATGGTCGAGCAGTACGGCTTCGGCTCGATCAAGCTCAAGGGCGGGGTGTTCCCGCCCGACCAGGAGATCGAGGCGATCCACGCCCTGCGCGCCGCCTTCCCCGGCCACCCGCTCCGGATCGACCCCAACGCGGCCTGGACGGTGGAGACCTCGCTCCGGGTGGCGGCCGGGACCGACGGCCTGCTGGAGTACCTGGAGGACCCCACCCCCGGCATCCCCGGCATGGCCGAGGTGGCCCGCGGCGCCTCCATGCCGCTGGCCACCAACATGTGCGTGGTCAGCCCGGACGACCTGCCCGAGGGCTTCGGGCAGCGCGCGGTGGGCGTGGTGCTGGCCGACCACCACTACTGGGGCGGGCTGCGCCGCTCGGCCGAACTCGCCGCCACCTGCCGCAGTTGGGGCGTCGGGGTCTCGATGCACTCCAACAGCCACCTCGGCATCAGCCTGGCCGCGATGACCCACCTGGGCGCCGCGCTGCCCGAACTCACCTACGCCGCCGACACCCACACCCCCTGGCAGTACGGTGAGGACGTGCTGACCGAGCCGCTGCGGATCGTCGACGGCGCCGTCCGGGTGCCGGACGCCCCCGGCCTGGGCATCGAGCTGGACCGCGACGCACTGGCCCGGCTGCACGAGAACTACCTGAACTGCGGCATCCGGGAGCGCGACGACACCGCGTACCTGCGCAGCATCGACCCCGCCTTCGAGAAGCGGAGGCCCCGTTGGTGACCGTCTCCGCGCACGCGTACCCGTGGGACGTGCTCGGCGACCCGGCCTTCGCCGACCGGGTGCACAGCACCGGGCTGGACGCCGTGACGCTCGCGGTCAGCTACCACTCGACCCGCGCCGCCACCCCCCAGCACCCGTCCCGGCGGCTGGTCGACGCCCGGTACGCCGCGCTCTACCGCCCGGTCCGGCCGACGGCCTGGGCCGGGCGCAGGCTGGCACCGCTCGGGCCGGACTGGATGGCCGAGGACGACCCGGCGGGCGCCGCGATCGAGGCGCTGACGGCCGCCGGCGTCCCCGTCAACGCCTGGGTGGTGCTCGCGCACAACAGCCGGCTCGGCCTGCTGGCGCCGGAGTCGACCGTGGTCAACTGCTACGGCGAGCGCTACCCGTACGCCCTCTGCCCCAGCCGCCCCGAGGTGCGGGAGCACTGCGGCACCCTCGCCGTCGAGGCGCTGCGCGGGCTGCCCGCCGGGGCGCTGCGGGGAGTCTCGCTGGAGTCGGCCGGGCAGCTGGGCGCGAGCCACCTGGGCTGCCACGAGAAGACCGACGGCGCGTACTCGGCCGCCGCCCTGCGGGCGCTGTCGGTGTGCTGCTGCACCGGCTGCCGGGAGGGTTGGCCGGGCCTGGCCGCGGCCGAGGTGACGGCGCGGCTGCGGGCGGCGGTGGAGCGGGAGGAGCCGCTGCCCGAGCCGCTCGGCGCCGTCCTGCTCGCGGCCCGGCAGGCCGCCACCGACCGGCTGCGCCGCGAAGTGGTGGCAGCGGTACGGGAGTTGCTGCCCGGTGTGCCGGTCACCCTGCATGCCCACCCCGACCCCTGGGCCACCGGCCCCTCGCCCGGCCTGACCCCCGCCGCGCCCGCCGAGGTGGACGCGCTGCTGGTGCCCTGCTGGCCGACCACCCCCGACAGCGCCGAACTGGTCCGCCGCGCGGCCCGGTTCGGCCTGCCGGTGGACGCCTACGTGACCGCGCTGCCCCCGGCCGACCCGGCCGCCCTGCCCGGCCACGTCCGGCGGCTGCGGGCGGCGGGCGCCGAACGGCTGAGCCTGTACCACCTCGGCCTGGTGCCGGCCCGGCAGCAGCCGCTGCTCGCCGCGCTGGCCCGGGAGTTCCGCGACCGGCCCGAACCCCAGAGGAGTTGACGACCGTGCACATCCTGATGACCGGAGCGGCCGGCGGTGTCGGCACCATGCTGCGCGAGCTGCTGCCCGCGTACGGCCACACCCTGCGCCTGGCCGATCTGCGGCCGATCCCTGACGCCGACTCACTGGTGTTCGACCTCCAGGACACCGGGGCCGTCCAGGCGGCCGTCCGCGGGGTGGACGCGGTGCTGCACCTGGGCGGGATCTCGGTGGAGGACACCTTCGCCAACATCCTCGACGCCAACATCCGGGGCAGCCACGCACTCTACGAAGCCGTCCGGGCGGAGGGGGTCGGACGGGTGGTCTACGCGAGCAGCAACCACGCGGTCGGCTACACCCCGCTCGACGCGCCCGGGCTGATCGGCACCGACATCCCCGCCCGCCCCGACACCTACTACGGCCTCTCCAAGGTCTTCGGCGAGGGCCTGGCCTCGCTCTACGCCGACAAGCACGGCGTGCAGACGGTCTCGATCCGGATCGGCTCCTGCTTCCCCGAGCCCCGCTCGGCCCGCGCCCTGGCGACCTGGCTCAGCCCCGGCGACTGCGCCCGGCTGGTGCACGCCGCGCTCACCGCGCCCGACGTCGGGCACACGGTCGTCAACGGCATCAGCGCCAACACCCGGGCCTGGTGGGACCTCTCCGCCGCGCGGAAGCTCGGCTACGAACCGCAGGACGATGCCGAGGTCTACGCCGACCGGTTCCCGCCGCTCGACCCCGACAGCGCCGACGCCCGACTGCTCGGCGGGTGGTTCACCACGCTCTGACGCGTCGGAGGCCTCGGCGGAGGTGAGGTAGCTTCTGGTCCTGCATCGGATGATCAGGACCGGAGGAAGCCATGAGCCGCCAGTTGCCCGCCGGACCGGGTGGGCCGGGTGGGCCGAGCGCCGCCCAGCCGTGGAACCGGCAGCGGCTGCGCAGCAACAACGAGTGGCTGCTGCTGGAGCGCCTGCGCACCGACGGACCGTCCTCCCGGGCCCAACTGGCCCGGGACACCGGCCTGTCCAAGCCCACCGTCTCGGCCGCCCTGGCCACCCTGGAACAGGGCGGACTGGTGCGGGAGGCCGGGGTGTTCGCCCCGGAGCGCGGCCGGACCGCCCTGCTGTACGAACCGGACCCGACGGCCGGGCACGTGCTCGGCGTGGACATCGGCCGGGGCCGGCTCCGGGTCGCGGTCGCCGACCTGGCGGGTGCCCTGGTCGCCCGCCGGGACGTGCCCAACCTGGGCCGCTCGGCCGACGAGGTGGCCGACGCGGTGGTGACGGCGGCCCAGGAGGCCACCGCCGAGGCCGGGCTGACGGCGGAGCGGATCGTGCACGCGGTCGTCGGCACCCCCGGGGTCTGGGACGAGGAGCGGCGCAGCGTCCGGTACGCCGGGAACCTGCCGGGCTGGGGGCGGCCCGGGCTGTTCGACCGGATCGCCGCAGGGCTGGGCACCGCCGTGACGGTCGGCAACGACGCCAACCTGGCCGCCCTCGGCGAGTACGCCTTCGGCGCCGGGGCGGGCGGCCGGGTCTTCGTCTACCTGCTGGTCGGCACCGGCCTCGGGGTCGGCGTGGTCAAGGACGGCGAACTGGTGGCCGGGGCGCACGGCGCGGCGGGCGAGATCGGCTCGCTGCCGATGCCGGGGCAGCGGGCCACGCTGGAGGAGACGGTCTGCGCCGAGGCCGTGGTGCGCTCGGCCCGGGAGCTCGGCCTGGCCGGGGAGCTGACGGCGGAACAGGTCTTCCAGGCCGCCCGGGAGGGCGACCCCGCCGCCGTCGAGGCGGTGCAGGGCGAGGCCGAACGGCTCGCGTACGCCGTCGCCCTGGTCGCGGCGGTGCAGGACCCCGACCTGGTGGTGCTCGGTGGCGGCATCGGGTGCAGCGCCGACCTGCTGCTCGGCCCGGTGGAGCGGGCGCTGCACGGCCTGACCCCGCTGCGGCCGCAGCTGGTGCCGAGCCGGCTCGGCCACGAGGCGGTGCTGCTCGGCGCGGTGGCGACCGCGCTGGACACCGCCCGGGTGGAGGTGTTCGAGCGGCGGACGGCGCTGTAGCTCAGCCCCGGGCGATCCGCTGCTCGGTCACCCTGGCCTGCGCGGACTCGGTGGGCTGGGCCGAGTCGGTGGGCTGGGCCGAGTCGGTGCCGATGTAGTAGGTCGGCCGGTGCTGCACGGCGGTGTAGATCCGGCCGATGTACTCGCCGAGCAGCCCGGCGCAGATCAGCTGGACGGCGCCGATGAACAGCATCCCGACGAAGAGCGAGGTCCAGCCCGGTACGGTGCGGCCGAACAGGTAGGCGGTGACCGAGAACGCCAGCAGGCCCAGGCAGACCACGAAGCTGATCAGTCCGAGCCAGGTGGCGATCCGCAGCGGCGCGGCCGAGAAGCCGGTGATGCTGTCCAGCGCCAGCCGGACCATCTTGGTCACCGGGTACTTGGTCCGCCCGGCCACCCGCTCCTCCCGGGCGTAGCGCACCTGCCCGCTCGGGAAGCCGAGCCAGGGCACCAGCAGCCGGTACACCTGCTGCTGGTCCGGCAGCGCCTTCACGGCCTCCACCGCGACCCGGCTGAGCAGTCGGAAGTCCCCGGCCTGGGCGGGCAGCTGAGGGCCGGTCAGCTTGCGCATCAGCCAGTAGTAGGCGCCGGCCGTGCGGCGCTTGAAGCCGGTGTCGGTGCTGCGGTCCTCGCGGATGCCGTAGACCACGTCCAGCCGCTCCCGGCGGGCCAGCTCCAGCATCTCGGCGATCTTCTCGGGCGGGTCCTGCAGGTCCGCGTCGATGCTCGCCACGTACGCCCCGGTCGCGCGGTGCAGCCCGGCGGTGAGGGCGGCCTGGTGGCCGTAGTTGCGGCGCAGCCCGACCGTGCGCAGCTGCGGCCAGTCCGCCCGCAGGTCGGTCAGCAGCGCGGCGGTCTTGTCCGCGCTGCCGTCGTCGACCGCGACCACCTCGTACGGCACGCCGATCGCGTCCAGGGCGGGCCGGAGCCGGGCGGCCAGCGCGGGGAGGGCGTCCTCCTCGTTGTACATCGGCACCACCACCGAGAGGGTGACGGCCGAGCCGACCGCTGGACTCATCGGGTACCCCCTGGGGTTGGTCGTAAGGTGGTCGGATTTTACACACGTCGCGCTGGGCTGGTCTGGACCTCTGGTCGATGGCGTACGCTCTGCGAAAGTTTGACAAGGACGCCATCGCCGCGATGAGCCCGGCCTCACAGCCAGTCAGGAGACAGGACCCGTGACCGCGATCCCCGGCACCGAGCCGGCCGAGCTGGACGAGCGCCCCGATCCCGTGACGGACGGGCCCGAGGCACCGGAGGAGGCGCGGGAGCGCCCCGGGGAGCCGTTCCGCGAGTGGTACCGCCGGACCGCCCAGGAGTACGGGCCGGCCCTGGCCGTGTTCGGCCTGCTGAAGCTCACCGGGTTCACCGTCTTCATGTGGCTGCTCACCTGGTCCGGAGAGTACCTGACCAAGACGCCCCGGTTCGGCGGCGGCGCGCGCCCGTGGGACGTGCTGGCCGGCTGGGACGGCTGGTGGTACCGGCAGGTGGCCGAGAACGGCTACGACCCCCAGCTGGTGGTGATCGGCCCGCCCCCGTTCGAGTACGCGCAGAACTCGGTCGCCTTCTTCCCGCTCTACCCCGGGATGATGAAGCTGGTCTCCAGCGTGACCGGCCTCGGTTCGTACGGCGCCGGGATGCTCGTCTCGGTGGTCGCCTCGTTCGTCGCCGCCGCCGGGATCTACGCCCTGACCACCAAGCTGTTCGGCCGCCGGGCCGGCGTGATCGCCGCCGCGGTCTGGGCCGTCTTCCCCGGCTCCGGCGTCGAGTGGGCGGTCTACTCCGACTCGCTCTTCGTCGCGCTGGCCGTCTGGGCCTGCTACTTCGTGCTGGAGCACCGCTGGCTGGCGGCCGGCGTCACCGTCTTCATGGCCGGGCTCAACCGCCCCACCGCCGCCGCCCTGGTCGCCGCCCTCGGCGTGGCCGCGCTGATCGCCCTGGTCCGCCGCCGGGACGGCTGGCTCGGCCCGGTCTCCGCCGTGGTGATCGCCCCGCTCGGCATCCTCGGCTACCTGGTCTGGGCGAACTGGCGGATGGGCGACTGGGGCGCCTACTTCAAGCTCCAGAAGGGCGGCTGGCTGCACTTCTTCGACTACGGCGAGCACACCTCGAACGTGCTCACCGCGATCCTGCTCGGGAAGGGGAGCTACCCCTTCACCTACCCGACCGAGGACATGATCGCGCTGGTGCTGGTGGTCCTGCTGCCGATCCTGGTCTTCCTGCTGGTCCGGCTCCGGGTCCCGGTCTTCCTGCTGGTCTTCACCCTGATCACGGTCGTCCTGGTGCTCGGCAGCGCCCAGATCTTCGGCAACACCTCCCGCTACCTGCTGCCCTGCTTCCCGCTCTTCCTCCCGATCGCGGTCGCGTTCAAGCGCCTCTCCGTCCCGGCCCTGGCCACCGTCTTCGGCGTCGCGGCGGTGGCCAGCGGCTGGTACGCGGGCTACGTCCTGTTCGAGCTGGGCATTCCGTAAGCCGGTTCGGCGGGCCCGTTCCGTGGGCCCGGGCCTCAGCCCAGGAAGACCGGGTTGGTGAGGGCGGCCATCGGGCCCCAGGGGAGGTCGGGGCCCATCGAGTTGCCCCGGCCCGGGGCGCGGTCGGCCCTCGGGTGGCGGACCTCGGCGCGGACGTAGGCGGCGAGGGAGGCGGTGGTGCGCCAGACCAGGGTGCCCGCGCCGTCGGCGGGGAGGGGCTCCTGGCGGAGCTGGCCCTCGTCGGTGATCAGGCGGAGGGTACCGTCCGGGACGCCGGAGACGGTGAGCCGGATGTCGACCGGGGCGTCGGCGGGGACGGCGAGCCGCTCGCCGATGCCGGCCCGGCGGCCGTGGCCGGTGGCGGTGAGGTCGAGTTGGACCTGCGGGGAGCCGGCGATCCAGCTGCGGCCCGCCCGCAGGCCCGCCAGGACGTGATCCCGGGTCAGGTCCTCGGCCAGCACCACGGTGTGCGGGGCCCCGATCGGCTGCGGGCTGCTGTGGGCGTCGCTGTTGCCGATCGCGGGCAGCCAGCGCCGGCCGTACCGGACCGCCTCGGCCAGCCCGGCGTCCCAGGTGTCCAGGGCGGACTCGTCGTCGTACGTCCAGGGCCCGTTCCAGACCTCCACCGCGTCGGCGTCCTGGTAGCCGAACTTCCACTGGCAGCCGACGTACGGGCAGTACGGGTGCGCGGGCACCACCAGCCCGCCCCGGGACCGGACCTGACGGGTGAACCGCTGGTGCGCCCCGTCGTCCCTGGCCCGGTAGCGCCAGTCCACCCACTGCCCCGGCTGCACGCCGAGCGCCAGCCAGTGGCCGTTGCGGGTGGTCACCTCCTCGCCCGGGATCACCAGCAGGTCGGGGCCGGCCAGCGGGCCCCAGACGGCGTGCGCGGAGGGGGTGTTGTGCTCGGTCGAGACGATGAAGTCCAGGCCCGCCGCCCGGGCGCCCACCGCCACCTCCTCGGGCGTCCGGCGGCCGTCCGAGTGAACGGTGTGCAGGTGGCAGTCGCCCCGGTACCAGGCCCGGCCGCGCCCGCGCGCCCGCTCCGCCGGGTAGGCCGGTACGAACGCCGGGCCCGGGTCGCCGAACCGCAGCGTCACCTCGACCCGGTACGCCAGCCCCTGCGGCGCCACCTGGTACGGACCGAGCACCAGGTGCCAGCGCCCCGGCCGGACCGGCCCCGGCAGGTAGCCGGGCGTGGCCTGCTCCCGGCTGATCGCGAACTCGGTCCGGAAGCCGCCCGACCAGCCGCGGAAGCCGGGCCCGCCGAGCTCGGTGCCGCGCTCGTCGAAGATGCCGATGTCGCAGGAGTTGCCCGGCGTCCCGGCCGGCACCGGCGGGCGGTCGTAGGTGTAACGGACCGCCAGTTCGCGGACGCCGGGCGGCACGTCGAGCGGCAGCAGGACGAAGTCCGCCGCCCCGGTCTCCAGCCGGCCGGTCAGCACCACCGTCCGCTCGGGGGCCGGCTCCGCCCGGGCCGCCCCTGCCGTCGCCGCCGCTGCGCCGAGGGTTGCCCCCGCCACCGCGCCCGCCCGCAGCACGTCCCGCCGTCCGATGCCGTCCATCTGTCGTCCCTCCGTGGAGCCGGACCTGTCGGGCAGATCCCTACCCGGGCCGGTGAACCCCCGGTGAGCGGGGGCACACCGGCGGACGGCGGTCAGCGGGCGCTTGCCTCGGCGTGCAGCTCGGCGGCGACGGCGAGGAAGAGCTGGGCATCCGTCCAGGCGGCCGGGCCGCGCTCCTGAGGGGCGGTCAGGAAGGCCCGCAGCCGGGCGGCACCGTCCCGCAGCCCGACCCGGTCCAGCCGGGTGGCGGCCTCGGCCGTGCGGTCGAGCAGGTGCCGGTCCAGGTGCCGGAGCCCGTGGTGGGCCAGCTCGGCCAGGGCGGCCAGGCCCTCCTCCAGCGCGGTGGTGATCGAGTCGGCCGGCCGGTCGGGCGCCGTCCCGAGCACGGTGCCGCCCGCGCCGGGCGCCAGGTCGGGCACGGTGACACCGTCGGTGGTGAGCACCGCGATCGGATCGAGCAGCAGCCCGCCGCCGGAGCGCCGCACCGTCGCACTGATCCGGCGGACCTCGCCGTGCAGCGCCTGCGCCAGCGCGTCCAGCGAGCCGGGGGCGTACGGGTTGTGGGCCGCCACGACGGCGGCCCGGACGCCGTGGATGTCCAGGACGGTGGCCCGGAGCACCTGTTCCGCCGGGTCGTAGCCGATCTCCTCGACCTCCGCGACCTCGACCAGGTGCACGTCCTCGGCCTCCACCCGGGGCCTGATCAGCCGGGGCGGCAGCCGGTCCAGCCGGGCCGCGTGGGCCGCGAAGTCCCGGACCAGCAGCGGCTCGGCGAGCTCCGTCCAGGAGTCGCCGACCGGGGTCACGCCGGTGGCGCCGACCCGGCCCCGGGCCATGGTGACCGTCCGGCTCGCCGTGCGGGTGGCGTTCTCGCTGACCAGGTTGGCGCGCGCCAGTGCGCCGAGGGTGCTGCCGAGCAGGCGGCGGCCGGCCGGCCCGGTCCCGCCGGGCTGCTGATCCCCGGTCAGCTCCCAGTGCCGCCGCAGGACCAGCACCGCGCCGCTGTCGGCGGGCGCGAGGAACACCTCGGCCACCCGCTCCCGCTCCGTCCCGCCGACCCGGCAGCCGAGCGCGATCAGCCGGACCCGGCGCAGCGGCGTCTCGCCCGCCTCGCGGGTGCCGAGCACCCGGGCGGCGGCGGTGGCGTCGCTGCGGGCGGCGCGGTGCCTGGCGTGCAGCTCGGCCAGGAGCAGGGCGGGACGTTCGGGCCGGTAGCGGGCACCCCGCCCGGCGTGCTCGTCCACCTGCCCGGCCAGCTCGGCGACCGCGCCGGCCGGCCAGTGCAGGCCGTCCGCCGCCAGCTCCTCCGCGCAGCGCCGCAGCGCACCGACGAACACCGGGCCGGCGTGGGCCACCCCCTCCCGCAGCAGCTCGTCCGCGAGTTCGAGGGCCGGGCCGAGCGCCGCCGTAGCGGCCGGCCGGGTGCCGCCGACGTCCAACTCGACGTACGGGGCGTCCGGTTCGCGTCCGTCCGCCGCGCGGAACGCCCAGACGGCCAGCGCCACCGCCTCGCCCCGGCGGTCCGGCGCGGCCTCGGTGAGGGCGTAGCCGAGCTCGCCCGGGACGGGGAACCGGACGGTGCAGGTGGGGAGTTCGGCCCGGGGGACCGGATCGGCGGGGGTGGCCCGGTACAGCCGGGCGGAGTAGCCGCGGTCGTAGGTGCGGCGGGCGGTGGCCACCGCGCGCGGCCCGACGGCGAGGGTCAGCGCCGCGTCGTCGCAGCTGCCGGGGGACCACCCGACCGCCGGGTCCAGCAGGTCTGCGCCGGGCAGGTCGGCTCCGCGTTGGTCGGCTTCGGGCTGGTGGGCTCCGCGTTGGTCGGCGCCGCGTTGGTGGGCTTCGCGTTGGTGGGCCAGCACCAGGCCGAGCAGGTGGCGGCAGGCACCGGACGCCCCGCAGTCGCAACTGCCGCCGGCCAGGCCGCTGCCGGGCGGCAGCACCGTCGCGGTGCCGTCGGGGAAGCGGCCGCGCAGGGTCCCGTCGGCCTCGACCGCGACGGTCGGTCCGGTGCCCGCGTCGAGCTCCCGGGCGGCGCGTTTGACCAGGCCCCGGTTGGTGAGGGCGGCGAGGGTGTCGGGGTCGAGCGCGAGCAGGTCGGCGCGGACCGTCGGGTCGGTGCTCATCGGCCGATCCGCTCGGCCACGAAGGCGGCCAGCCGACCCGGCGTCATGGCACCCACCTGGGCCCCGACGTCCGCCAACCGCTGCGCCAGCTCCCGGTCGTAGACCGGGTCCGCCTGCTCGTCCAGGGCGGCCAGGCCGAGCACGGTGGTGCCCTGCTCGACCAGCGCGCGCACGCTCCGCACCAGCCGGTGCGGGTCGCCGCCCTCGTAGAAGTCGCTGATCAGCGCGACGATCGCGCGGCGCGGCCGGGTGATCAGGCCCGCGCCGTAGTCGACCGCCCGGGCGATGTCGGTGCCGCCGCCGAGCTGGACCCGCATCAGCAGCTCGACCGGGTCGGTGACGTCGGAGGTCAGGTCCACCACGGCGGTGTCGAAGGCGACCAGGTGGGTCCGCAGGCCGGGCAGGCCCCACAGGCAGGCGGCGGTGACCGCCGAGTGGATGACCGAGTCGACCATCGAGCCCGACTGGTCGACCAGCAGCACCAGTTCCCACTGCTCCAGGTACCGGCTGGTCCGGGAGTGGAACCGCGGCTGCTCGATCAGCAGGCGGCGCTCGGCGGGCTGGTAGTGCTTCAGGTTCGCCCGGACGGTGGCCCGGAAGTCGAAGTCGCGGGCCAGCGGCACCCGGCTCGGGCGGGCGGACCTGCTGCCGGTGAAGGACCTGCGGACCTCGGGCGCGAGCCGCTCCATCAGCTGCCGCACCACGGCCTCGACGATCCGCCGGGCCAGTCCGAGCACCTCCGGGTTCATCAGGTGCCGGGTGCGCAGCACGGCGCGCAGCAGGGTCGGGCTGGGCTCGATCCGCTCCAGTACGGTCGGATCGGTGACGATCTCGTGGATGCCGTAGCGCTCGACCGCGTCCCGCTCCAGCCGCTCGACGGTCTCCTTGGGGAAGAGGCGGTGGACGTCGTCCAGCCAGTCCACGGCGGTGACCGCCGACGGTCCGTCACCGCCTTCGCGGGGGCCCCGGCGCACGCCGCGCCGCAGCTGCTCCTCGTCCCGTCCGTACAGCCACTCCAGCGCGGCGTCGCGGGCACCGGCCTCGGCGTCCAGCGGGCCGGTGTGGCGCTCGGCCGGTGCGCCGAGGATCAGCCGCCAGCGCTCCAGGCCGGGGTCAGTGCCGGGGGCGGTCACGGGGCGACCTCCAGGCCGTGCCGGTCGAGCCGTTGCCGCACGGTGTCCTCCAGGATCTGGGCCCGTGCGATCAGCAGCGGGTCGGCGGTGGTGCGGAGCAGGGAGCGGGCGGAGCCGCGCAGGCCGCGCTGCTCGATCAGGCCGCGGGCGATCCGTTCGCGCTCGCGTGGCGGGAACCAGGCGAAGGCCTGGCGCAGCGACGGGAGCGCGGTGAGGAAGTCGCGGTCGGTCATGGCACCGACCAGCTCGTCCAGGACGGGCAGCAGGGCGTCGGTGCCCGGAGCGGTCAACTCCCCACGGGCCAGCACGAACAGGCCGGACAGCCAGTCGCCCAGGCGTTCGGGAGCACCCGCCGCGCGCACCGCGGCGCCCCGGTCGGCGGCCTCGCCGAGCGCGCAGCACAGGCCGAACGCGGCACCGCGCAGATCGTCCGGCGCCTGCTCGTCCGCGCTGATCCGGCGGCAGATCCGGGCCGCCGTCCGGCGGGTGACGGTGAGCAACTCCTCGGCGTGCAGCAGCGCGTCGCGGACCCCGGCCAGGGCGTGCAGGCGGTCGGGCTGCGGCCCGGCGGGGCCGTGCAGCCCCTCCAGCAGCCAGAGCACCCGGCCCACCGCGCCGTCGATCACCTCGGCGAGCAGCGGGCTGCGGGCGACGCCGTACACCCGGTCGTGCCGCCACAGGCCCAGCGCGGAACCCAACGCCTCGCCGAGCGGCCCGAGTTCGCGTTCCGAGCGGATTCCGGCGGCGAGCACCGCGACCACCTGCCCGGTGAGCCGGGTGGCGCCGCACAGGACGGCGTCGAAGAGCAGGCCGGCGGCCCCGTCCCCGTCGTCCTGGAGCCGCAGCCCGAGCGCGGCGTTCGCGGCCTCGGCCAGGCCCGCGCCGTATCCGCCCGCCTCGATCAGCGCCGCCTCCCGGCCCGGAGCCGGTCCGGGCTCCCACCGCTCGGTCAGCACCGGGTCGGCGCCGTGCGCGGGGCCCTCGGTCCGGGTCAGGCCGGGGATGCCCAGGACCCGGAGCCGGTGCAGGACCTGGGAGCGCTCCAGGTCGGCGGGCGCGGTGAGGTGCAGCGTCACCGCCCGGCCGCCGTCCAGGCCCAGAGCGGACAGCCGGGCGGTCACGTCGTGCACCAGCGGCGGCAGCGGGGTGTCGGGGTGCAGCGCGCCGACCCGGTCGCCGCTGGAGGCCCGGACCAGCTCCACCACCACCGGGTGGGTGCCCGGGGTGAGCGGGCCCCGGCGGGCCCACGGCAGCGGCTGGTCGAGGTCCTCGTTCACCAGGGTGCCGGCCAGGCCGTCCAGGACGTCGAGCCGGGACGGTGCGGCGTGCCCGCGCAGGGCGGCCAGCCCGTCGGTCAGCCCGCGGGCCGCGATCAGGTCGGCGGTGGAGACCGGGTGCCGACGGGCCCGCAGGCGCTCGGCCACCGAGCGGAACAGCCCGTCGGCGGCGGCCCGGCGGCCGTGCTCCCAGACCTGCTGGTAGTACCCGGGGGAGGGCATCCCGGACTGGTAGCCCGCGAACGCGTCCAACTGCCGGAAGGAGTACGGCACCAGGAAGCTGCCGCCGACCGAGCCCTCGGGCGGCGCGGGGACGGCGGGCCAGCCGTCATCGGTCGCGGGCGCCGTCTCGGGTGCCGTTGCGGTGAGGGCGCGGAGCGCGGGCCGGTGGAAGCCGCCGGTCACCACCAGGACGGGCCGCCCGTCCGCCGCGGCCAGCGCGGCCCGGACCCAGCCGGCCATGTACTCCTCCCTGGCCCGGTCGCCCGGGGTGGCCTCGCTGTCGCCCCGGACCAGGTCGAAGTAGGTGTCCAGCCGTTCGGCCAGCGCCTCCGGCGCGACCGGGTCCGACTCGAACAGCTCGTCCCAGAGCGCGTCCACCGAGTCCACGGCGAACCGCTCGGTGAGCCGTGCGGTCGCCTCGGCGTACCGCGCCTCGGCGTCGGCGTACCGGTTGGTGCACTCCTCGAAGGCCGGGTGCCAGGCGGGCAGGTCGATGAAGCGCAGCCCGGCGCCGGCCTCCCGACCCGCCGTCAGGGCGACCCACTCGGGGGAGTACTCGCACAGCGGCGTCCAGGAGGTGGCGGCCCGCTGCTGGTCCCGGTGGTGGCTGAACACGGCGATCGGCAGCCGGTGGCCGAGCAGCAGCTCGTCCAGCCGGTCGTTCAGGTCCGCCGGGCCCTCCACCAGGACGTACGCCGGGCGCAGCGCCTCGATCGTGTGCGCGACCAACCGCGCGCAGGCGGGCGAGTGGTGACGCACCCCCAGGAACACCGCCGCCATGGTCAGCCGGCCAGCAGGTGGCGGGCGGCGTGCAGGGCCTGCCAGTGCGGGCCGCGGCGCTTGGCCACCCGCTGCTCCAGGTAGCGGCGGAGCCGGGCCAGGTCCTCGGGGCTGTCCTTGGCGGCGGTGCCCGCCAGGCAGGAGACCAGGTCGGAGGCGTCGCCCGCCTCGCCGCGCAGGAACCAGGCGCGTACGCCCATCGCGTGCGCGACCGAGACGGCCTCCGCGGTGCTCATCACGGCGGACAGCCGGTCGGTCGAGGCGCCCGCCCCGGTGGTGCCGGAGCGCAGCTCGCGGAAGGTGGTGACCAGCACCTCCAGGACGTCCCGGTCCGGCGGCGCCCCGACCCCCGAACGGTGCAGCAGGGCCGCCGACTCGGCTTCCACCAGGGCGAGTTCGGTGTCCAGGTCGGCGATCGGGAAGACGGTCTCGAAGTTGAACCGGCGCTTGAGCGCCGCACTCATCTCGTTCACCCCCCGGTCCCGGGTGTTCGCGGTGGCGATCACGTTGAAGCCCTGGCGGGCGAAGACCATGCCGTCGGCACCGGTCAACTCCGGTACTGCCAGGGCCCGTTCGGAGAGCAGCGAGAGCAGCGAGTCCTGCACCTCCAGCGGGCAGCGGGTGATCTCCTCGAACCGGACCAGCCGCCCCTCCGCCATGCCGGTCAGCATCGGCGCGGGCACCAGCGAGCGGGTGGACGGCCCCTCGGAGACCAGCAGCGCGTAGTTCCAGGAGTACTTGATCTGGTCCTCGGTGGTCGCCGCCCCGCCCTGCACGGTGAGGGTGGACGAGCCGCTGACCGCCGCCGCGATCAGCTCGGAGAGCAGGGACTTGGCGGTGCCGGGCTCACCGACCAGCATCAGGCCGCGGTTGGTGGCCAGGGTGACCAGGGCCCGTTCGACCAGTGCGGTGTCACCGACGAACTTGCGGCCGATCCCGGCCGGTTCGTCACCGATGACGAACCGGCGGGCGGCCCGCAGGCTGAGCTGCCAGCCCGGCGGGCGGGGGTCGCGGTCGTCCGCCCGGAGCGCGGCGAGCTCCTCGGCGTACCGGACCTCGGCGGGCGGGCGCTGGATCCGGCCCTGGTCCCGGTCGGGCTGGTGCGTGGTCATGGCGGGGTGGTCCTCGTTCTTCATGGGCTCGGCCGGGTCAACTCTGGGTCAGCTTGGCTGGGTCAGCTGGGTTGGGTCAGCTCGGTCAGGTCGGCGAGCAGCTCGGAGGCGAGCACCGGGTCGAGGTCGCCGAAGCGCAGCGGGTAGGTGCGGCTCGGCCAGTGGTCGCCCGGGTGGGTGTCCAGCCAGACCGTCTCGATCCGCTGCTCCGGGAACACGTCGATGGCACCGACCGCGATGCCGTGCTCCGGCGCGAGCACCAGGTACCGGCCGGAGCCGAGCCGGCGGGAGATCCACCGCTCCACCCCGGCGTCCTGCGGTTCGCCGCGTTCCCAGCCGCGCCGCTGCAGGCCGAGCAGTTTCACCGTCGGCACCTTGATGCCCTCGAACCGCTCCAGCCGGGCGCCGTCGGCCTCCGGCCCGGTCAGGCTGTGCACCGCGCGCCCGAGCTGCGGGAACGGCTGGAGGATCTCGTAGTCGGCGAACAGCTCCGACCAGGCCGCCAGCTGCCCGTCCAGGTGCAGCGGGTGGGCCAGTCGGACCAGCGCGTCCTCGGGCAGGGTCAGGGCCTCGTCCTCGACCCCGGCCAGGGTGCGGTCCTCGGCCACCCGGAACGCGACGGTGCGTCCGTCGCTGTCCGCGAGCCAGACCAGGCGGCGCACCAGGTGCCACAGCAGCGGGTGCCCGACGAAGAGTTGGAGGAACTCGGACGCGGTCCAGGAGCGCTGTTCCACCATCGCCGCCTCCAGCCGGCGGACCTGGTCGGACGCCACCGTGCGGACGTCCTTCTTCAGCCCGGCGAACCGCTTGCGCTCGGCGGGCGCCAGCTCCGCGTCGTCCCGGGCACCGGGGGCGGGCAGGTCCTTGCGGCGCTTGCCGTCCTGGTCGAGTACGTACGGCTTCAGCTGCTCGTCGAAGCCGACCGTGAACCGGCGCGGGCCGTAGTCGATCACCGTGCTGCCCTGTGCGTCCAGGCCGAGATCCGGCACCAGCCGGTCGGCCAACTGCTCGGCGGACAGGCCGAGTCCGGCCGCCACCTCGGCGATCTTCTCCTGGGCGCGAGCCTTGAGCGCCTTGAACTTCACCCGCTGGGCGATCCCGTGCAGGTGCATCAGGGCGACGTCGGTGCCGATGTCCGCCAGCACCTCCAGGCCCTCCGCCGCGCGGTGGTGGGCGCCCTCGCCCGGCCAGTTGCGCAGCACCGGCGTCAGCCGGCGCACCGTCCCGTCGTCGCCGAGCCAGCCGAGGGCGCGCACCGCCCAGGAGTCCTTGGCGGGCGCCCCGGCCAGCTGCCAGTGCTCGAACAACGCCCAGACGAACCCGGCCAGCGAGTCGGCGGAGCAGAGCGCACGGACCTCGGCCACCCCCGGGTAGACGGCGCCCGGCTTGGAGACCGCCAGCATGGTGACCAGGTGCCGGACCGACTCCGCCGGCAGCGCACCGCCGGAGCGCACGGCGATCTGCGGCAGCAGCTGCACGTCCGCCCAGTCGCCGACCACCGGCATCCGGGCGGGCAGCGCGGCCTGCAGCGGATCGGCCGCGAGCAGCGCCGCGACCGCCGACTCCGCCTCGGCGCCGTAGCCGCTCGCCGCCGCCCGGACCACGTCCGGGCCGTGCAGCGCGACGACCAGCCGCAGCGCGCCCTCCGCACTGCGGCGGGCGGCCCCCGGTGCGCCCACCGCGTCCGGGACCAGCAGGGCTGCGGCCGCCGCCCCGTGCCGGGTGAACCACGAACGGGCCGGTACGGCGGCCGACTTGAGCCGGAGCAGCCAGTCCGCCATCAGGCGGGCGACCTCCGCGCTCAGGAACGGGAGCAGCAGCGGAGCCATGGTGCCGGGCTGGGCCGCGGCCATCCGCTGCACCAGGGGCAGCGCGGCCAGGCCGTGCCGGGCGACCACCGGCTTGAGGGCGTTCACGCCCTCCCAGAGGTACTCCAGGCCCGCGGGCTGGTCGAGCAGGGGCACCACGATCTCCACCGGCCCCTGGACCAGCAGGCCGATCTCCTCGTAGCTGGTGAGGTGGCCCCGGCGATACTGGTTGGCCAGGTCGCGCCAGCCGGTCCGCCCGTCCGGCCGCCAGTCCGAGTACCAGGACGTGGTGCCGGCCCACGCGTCCTGCTCCCCGGCGCGCCAGCGGAGCTCGACCGTGCTGTCGGGGGTCAGCCCGGCCACGACCGGCGGCTTGCCGCCGCTGCGCTTCCGGGTCCACGGCGGGCTGGTGAGCAGCGCGGGCAGGGCGTCGGCCGGCGCATCCGGCATCCGCTCCACCCGCTGGGCCAGCGGTGCCACCAACTCGGCCACCGTCGGGTCGAGTTCGGGCAGCGCCAGCAGGGTCAGCCCGTGATGCGCGGTGACGTGCCCGGGCAGCAGCTGCCGCGCGGCCGCAGCGGCGGGCGTGCTGCCGGTGGACGCCTCGGCCAGCATCCGCAGCGCCCGGACCGGGAAACGGCGGGCGGCGGCCAGGGCGGCGGTGCGGACGTTCCGGTCCTCCAGGCGTCCCAGCAGGGCGGCGAACGCCTCGTCGGTGGGGAACTCCGCCAGCGCGGCCGCCAGTGACTTGAGGGTGTCGGCGTAGAAGTTGGCCTGCTCGAACTCGGCGACCACCAGAGCGGTCGCGGCCGCTCCGACGGCGTCGGCGAGGGTGGCGACGGCGGCCACCGACCAGCCGTGCCAGCCCAGGTCGGCCCGGCCGCCGAGCAGGGCGATCTGCTCGGCCGAGGAGACCGAGCAGAGCAGCATCGAGCGGAGCGGGTAGCTCTGCCTGCGGGCCGCGCTGGGCTGCTCGCAGCACTCCGTCACCCAGGCGTCCTCGCTCGGCACCAGGTAGGAGACCACGATCCGGTTCCGGGCGCCGTCCCGGACCTCGGCCAGGCCGGCCACGGCGGCCAGGTACTCGGCCTCGTCGGCGACCGTGAGCAGCGCCCGGACCCGGTCGGCGGCCGACCGGCGCTCCTCCAGGCCCAGCGGCACGCTGTCCGGTGCTGCCATCCGCACCAGCGGCTTGGTGCTCCGGTACCGCAGGTGCGCACCGTGGCCGTCCACCCCGAGGAAGTCGACGGTGGCCCGGGCCGCGAAGGGCAGCCCGTGCGCGAGCACCCAGGCGTCGACCGTCACCCGGTGGTTGGCGCCGTCGTTGTCGGTGAGCGCGGCCAGGACGGCGGCGCCGAGCGGGTCGGCCTCCCCGGCCTGGTGGCGGCGGGCGGCGGCGACCAGGGCCTGCTGGCTCTGGCGGTTCTCCAGCGCCTTCTCGATCCAGTCGGCGCCGTCCGCCAGGCGCTGCTGCAGCTTCTGCACGGCGTCCTTGGCGGGCGGGGTGACCGTCCGGGGAGTGCCGCCGCGGCGGGGGTGCAGGGCGCGGAGCCAGTTCGCGGGCATCACGAAGGTGTGCTCGTCCGGCGGCTCGGTGGCCGCGGGCTCGGCGGCAGGCTGCTCGGTAGTCGGCAGCTCGGCGACCGGCTGCTCAGCGGCCGGCTGTTCGGTGGCCCGGGGCGGCTGCGGGGTTTCGGGGCGGACGGCGGCGGTGCCGGTCTCCTGGTACCCCTTGCGCTCCTTCTCCCCGATCACCTTGGTGAGGTGGGCGAGCGCAGCCTCCGCCGAGGCGAAGTCCTTGGCCTGCTCCCGCCCGGCGGTACCGTTCCGCCCGAACCGGACGGTCACGGTGCAGCCCTCGGCGGCCGCCTCCCAGAACTTGGCCGAACCCTCCCCGACGTACTCCCAGCGCCGCACGGTCGTCTCCTCGTTCACCTGATGATCGGATGAACGAACCGTAGCCGGGCGCACCGACAGCCCGCCAAGCCCCCCCGAGCCGCAGTTCAGCGGCCCGGGGGGTGGTGATGCGTCAGGCCGGGACCGGAGCCGGGAACGGGTCGGCGTCGGGCTTGAGGGTCTGGCCCGGCTTGGGGGCGATCTTGTCCACCAGGTACGAGGTCACCATGGCGTTGAGCGCCTTGCTGCTGCCGACGGCGCAGTGCTGCACCATGTCGACGGTGACCAGGACGGCGTTGTTGAGCTCACGCTGCATGCTCTGGGCGAACCGGTACTGGGTGGCCGGGTCGAAGGTGTTGCCGATCACCATGACGGTGTTCGCGGTCCGCTTGTTCCACGGTCCGGTGTAGCGCTCCACCTCCTGGGCCGGGGCCGGCCAGGTCGAGCAGGCGGGGCCGTCGAAGGCCTGGTAGCGGCCGAAGGTCGGCGCACCGATCTCCCAGGCGCGGGCGATCAGCGGGAAGACCTTCGGGTTCGACGGGTACGGCTTGTCCTGGCAGTTGACGCCGTAGTAGGAGTCGTCGACGGTGTACGGGGTGTCCGCGGGAGCCTCGCGGAGCGCGGCCGGTGCGGGCACGGCGAGGGCGCTCGCCTCGCTCACGGACGGCTGCGCGGCCGTGGCGCCGAGGCTCTGCTGCGGGTTGATCGCCCGGTCCAGCGCCTGCAGCGACCTGGCCAGCGGGGCGAGGCGGCTCTGCGAGTAGAGCGCGTTGGCGACCTGGCCGGTGAAGGTGCTCAGGGTGACCGTGGAGCCGTCCGGGAGGGTGACCGGACTGGTCCGCAGGTGGTCCCGGATCGCGTCGAACCGGGCCCTGGTGTCGCCCTCGGCGAAGGCGCAGCGGAGGGCGCCCGCCGCGTGGCAGCGCTTCAGGTACTCGTCCAGCGCGAGCTCGAAGCCGCCGGTGGCCCGCTGCCGGTCGTACTCCAGGCCGTTGGACAGCCGCAGCTGCGGGTCCACGTTGCCGTCGACGATGACCGCGCGCACCTTGCTCGGGTACATGTTGGCGTAGGTGGCGCCGATCAGGGTGCCGTAGGAGAACCCGGCGAAGGTGAGCTGGGCGTCACCGACGGCCTGGCGCATCCGGTCGAGGTCGCGCACCACGTTCATGGTGGACATGTGCCTGATCAGCGGGCCCGCGTTGCGCCCGCAGGCGTCGGTGTAGTCCTTGGTGGCGGCGAGCGTGTCGCTGATCTCGGTCCGGGTGACCGGTACGCCGGTCATCCGGTCGAAGACCGCGTCGGCGTCCTCGTTGGTGGTGAAGCACCGGAGCGGGTTGCTCCTGGCCACGCCGCGCGGGTCGAAGCCGACCAGGTCGAAGCTCTCGGTCACCCGCGCCTCGAACCGGGTGGTGGTCGCCCAGAGGTAGCCGCTGCCGCCGGGGCCGCCGGGGTTGAGGAAGAGCGAACCGATCCGCTTGGCCGGGTTGCCCGCCCGGCGCCGCATCATCGCGATGCCGATCTTCTCGCCGGAGGGGTGCGCGTAGTCCAGCGGGACCGGGTAGACGGCGCAGTCGAAGATCCCCGGGTCGGGCTTCGAGGGATCCGGGTTGCACGGGGTCCAGCTGACCGGCGCGACCTGGCCGGCCGAGCCCTCCGCCGGCGCGGCGGACGCCGTGACGGCCGTACCGGTGACGAGGGCGAACGTGCTCACGGCTGCTACGGCAAGGGTCGATATGCGGGTGCGAAGGTGTAGCAAAGGTGCCTCCTCGGTCTCTGCAAAACCCGCCCAGAGTGACAGGTCTTGGTCAACAGTGGAAGACCCCGGACGTGCTATGGCTTTCGGTCCGGAGGTGAAGTTCCTTGCGGTGCAAGGGGGCTGACGGTCCGCCGGGCGGTGCGGCGTTCCGGTGGGCCGACCGGCGGGGAGTTCCGCCGTGGCGCACGGGCCCGGGCCGGGGGGTCTCCTACGCTCGCTGCATGACCGAGAACGAGATCGAACTCAAGGCCATCGCCGCACTCACCGCCCTGCGCGGGGGAGTCGGGACGGACTACGCCTCGGAACTGCTCGGGGAGGTGGTCCCGGACTACTTCGTGGTACCCGCCGACGCGGACGCCAACGGGGTCGGTCTCGCCGTGCTGAGCCAGCTGTCCAAGCCGTTGAGCGCCCTGATCACCGGATTCGTGCTGGCCTTCGAGGCGGTAGCCGACCGTTACGACGCGAGTGCGCCGGAGATCCCCACGGAGCAGCTCCTCCAGGTGCTGGCCCTGGAACTGGCCGCCGAATCCGAGTGACCCGGATCCGAGCGGCCTGAATCCGGGTGGCTTGGATCCGACCGACCGGACCCGAGTGACCCGGGCCCGAGCGGGTAGGTGCGGAACGAGATCCACGATCGGGAGTCACCATGGCGATCGTTGCGAACGACCCCGTACCGCCCAGCCCCACGCCCACCCCCGGCCCGGGCCCGGCTCCTGGGCCGCTGCCCGGCCCGGCTCCCGCCCCGGGTCCGGGCCCGCTCCCGCCGGACCCGCCGAGCCCCGGGCCCCGGCCGCCCCGCCCCCCGTGGCCGCGGCCGGACCCGCACCCCTACCCGGGTCCCCGGCCGGGGCCGGTGCCGACCCCCGATCCCGTCACCTGAGCGGCGGTTCCGGCGCATGGTGCGGTCCCAGCAGGTCAGCGTCCCGGCGGGCGGCTCGGCCCTGTCCGGCGATCTGGCACTGCCCGACCCGGACCGGCCGGTGGTGCTGTTCGCGCACGGCAGCGGGAGTTCGCGGTACAGCCCGCGCAACCGGGCGGTCGCGGCCGCCCTCCGGGAGGCGGGCCTCGGCACCCTGCTCCTGGACCTGCTCACCGAACAGGAGGAGCGGGTCGACGCCCTGACCGGCGAACACCGCTTCGACATCGACCTGCTGACCTCCCGTCTGGTCGCCGCCGTCGACTGGCTCACCGACCGGCCCGGCACCGCCGGACTCCCGATCGGACTCTTCGGCGCCAGCACCGGCGCCGCGGCGGCGCTGCGAGCGGCCGCCGACCGGCCGGACCCGGTCCTGGCGGTGGTCTCGCGCGGCGGCCGGCCGGACCTCGCCGGTGCCGCCGACCTGGGGGCGGTCCGGGCGCCGGTGCTGCTGCTGGTCGGCAGCCGGGACCGAGACGTACTGAAGCTCAACCTGGCGGCGGCCGCACTGCTGACGGTGCCGCACCGGGTGCAGGTGGTCCCCGGCGCCACCCACCTGTTCGAGGAGCCGGGTGCGCTGGAGGTGGTGGCGGGCGCCGCACGGGCCTGGTTCCTGGACCCGCCGTCCTGACGGACGGTCACCGGGACCACCGGGACGACCGGGATCGTTGGACACGGGCGACGTATGATCATCCGGTTCACGCCGCTGTGCTGCTCTGCCGCAGCGCTGCCCCTGCACCGGAGGCGGAAATCCCATGGCCGACCAGCACGTTGTCCTTGTCACCGGCGGCGGCAGCGGCATCGGCGCGGCCACCGCCGCGCTGCTGCGCGCCTCCGGGCACCAGGTGGTCATCTCCGGACGCCGACCCGAACCGCTGCTCCGGGTCGCGACGGAGACCGGCGCCGTCGCGCACGTGTCGGACACCACCGACCCCGCTGACGTCGCCGGGCTGGTGGACGCGGCCGTGTCCAGGTTCGGACGACTGGACGGCCTGGTCGTCAACGCCGGCCTCGGTCGCCCCGGTGCCGTCGGCGACCTGTCGGTCGAGGACTGGGACGCCGTCGTGCGGACCAATCTGACCGGCCCGTTCCTGCTCCTGCGGGCCGCACTGCCACACCTGTTGGAGACGCGCGGCGCGGTCGTCGGGGTCGCCTCCGTCTCCGCGCTGCGCAACGGCCTCGCCAACGCCGCGTACGCGACGTCCAAGGCCGCGCTGCTCCAGCTCTGCCGCTCCCTGGCCGTCGACTACGGCCACCAGGGGCTGCGTTCCAATGTCGTCTGCCCCAGCTGGGTCCGCACCGAGATGGCCGACCGCCCGATGACCCGCCTGGCCGAACTCGCCGGACTGGACGGCGTCGAGGCGGCCTACCAGGAGGCCACCCGGCTCTCCCCGGCCCGCCGGGCGGGCGAGCCCCACGAGGTCGCCGAAGCCATCGCCTGGCTGCTCTCCCCGGCATCGAGCCTGGTCAACGGCGCTGTTCTGGCGGTGGACGGCGGTGTGACCGCACTCGACCCCGGGACGGTCGCCTTCGACTTCCGGGTCGAACGGCGGCCGGGGCGCTGAACTGACCTGTCCCGGGGTGGGGTTGCGGGGCGACTTGTTGCAAGGTCGATACGGTCCGGGAGCGGTCAAACCGTTGGTCATATGATGTCATGAGCAATGCCATGCGCTGCTGTTTCAGCCGGCGCGGGCACTGCCGAACAGGGGAAGTTCAGGTTGCGGACCGGGGGCGTTGATGTCGCAGCAGATCGTGGTGGACCCGGTCAGTCTTCGGGCTGAGGGTAAGAATTTGGGTGCGGTCGGTGAGGATTTCCTGGCTGCGGTGAAGGGTTTGTCGTCGAGGTTGGAGGCCCTGGAGAAGGGTGACACTCCGCCGTGGGGTGATGACGATCTGGGTGAGAAGTTCGGGGTGGTGTACGAGGGTCTGCGGGACGGCATGAAGGAGTCGATGCAGTCCTTGGGGGAGCGGATCGGGGAGATCGGGGGGAAGTTGGGGGCGATGGCGGCGAGCCATGAGGCGAACGAGTCGGCGACGGATGGTTCGTTCCGGACGTTGGAGGGTTCGCAGGGGATGGTCGGGGGGCGGATCGGGGCGTTGCACCGGCCGCAGGTGGTCTGAGTCCTGGTGTTGTAGCCGGTTGTTGTGCCGGCCTGTTGGTGTGTTGTCTGTCATGTCGTGAAGTCTGTTTGGGTACGGGGGGTTTGGCGAAGTGTCGCTGATGTTGCCGGACAGTGTTGAGTGGGTTCTGGAGATGCTCGGCTTCGATTGGCCGAAGGCGGACGAGGACAAGCTCATGGAGTCCGCGCAGGTGTGGCGGGACTTCGCGGACCAGGTCGATGAGTTGCACTACCGGGCGGCGGGTGCGGCGAACAATGTGCGGTCGGCGAACTCGGGTGATTCGATCGAGGCGTTCGGCAAGGCGTGGGAGAAGTTCTCGTCGGGTGGCAGTGGTGGGTATCTGGCGGATGCGGCGACGGCTTCGCGGTTGATCGCGGCTGCGTTCGACGCGGCGGCGATGATTGTGATCGCGTGCAAGATCGCGGTGATCGCGCAGTTGGTGGTGCTGGCGGTGGAGATCATCGCGGCTCAGGCGGCTGCGCC